>NZ_JBIPCR010000001.1:0-774229 GCF_044007335.1 Flavobacterium sp. FlaQc-48
GATGATGTAAGAAGACATTTCATTTTACATATTACCACATAGCTATGTGCTAAAATCATGATTTTTTAAAATGATCTCTAATTAGGCTATAAGATCTATGTTTCTATGTGTTAATTTTTTTTCACTCAGATGTTGCAGATTAAAAAAGCATTTTAAACTTTTGCTCTGCGGGTGTTTTTTAAACACATAGAGACCTAGTTTTTGGGATGATGTAAGAAGACATTTCATTTTACATATTACCACATAGCTATGTGCTAAAATCATGATTTTTTAAAATGATCTCTAATTAGGCTATAAGATCTATGTTTCTATGTGTTATTTTTTTTCTCGCAGATGTTGCAGATTAAAAAAGCATTTTAAACTTTTGCTCTGTGGGTGTTTTTTAAACACATAGAGACCTAGTTTTTAGGATGGTGTAAAAGGCATTTCATTTTACATATTACCACATAGCTATGTACTAAAATCATGATTTTTTAAAATGATCTCTAATTAGGCTATAAGATCTATGTTTCTATGTGTTATTTTTTTTCATTTCCGGAAAATTGCCAAAGGTGTAATCCCGAAACTTCCGGCGATTTATTTTTTTAAAAGGCTTTTGCTTTATGCAAGGAAAAAGTAAGCTCCTGTTGCATTAGGAGGTTGCGAATAGTAAAAGTAAAAATAAAGAACCATAAAAAACTCCCGTTTGTGTGATAAACGGGAGTTTTGTTTTTTATAAGTCTAAAAGAGAAATGTTTTATTCTTTATACAGGATTATAGTAGCTTTATATCCGGTACCCACATTCCATTGGCTTGCCTGAATAACGGCACCTTTGTCATCAAATACCTGAAATTCGGCAGTATTGGGCGATGCAGAACCTTCGTTTAAAGCTTCGAAATCAATTTTATTAATTCCTTTTACCAGATCAATTTTAAATCCCTGAAAATCGCCATTTAATAAAACCTGAGGTTCAATAACCTTATCATTCAGATATACCCTGATTTTGTCGCCGTCTACAAAAGCGGCATCGCGGTAACGTACCGTAGAAACGGATGAATTGGTTACAAAACCTCCTAAATATTCATTTCGTCTGTAAAAAATGCCTTCGACATTGGCTTCCCGTTTGTACAGGCTGTTGTTTTTATAAAGTTCCTCGGGATTAATCTTTAAAACTGTTGGCTCTTTTGGAAGTGGAGTTTCCGGAGGCGGGGGAGTTTCTGTTGGCGGTAAAGGTTCTTTTATCTCTGAATTTTTAGGAATAGGTTTGTATTTGCCATTCACTTCCTTTTGTGCATATCCGTTCAGTGTAATACCAATTATAATAAGTAAAAAGTGTAATCTTTTCATATGTAAGTTAAATGCAATTAATAAATAATATTCTTTTATATAAACAGGTAAACAAGGCATTTATTGCCCTTATAAGGTTCTTATATTAATTTGAATATTTACTAAGTTACGCATTAAAATTGGTCTTTTTACGGTTGTTTTTAGTATTATGGTTTTGATTTACAGTTTTTTATAGTGGTTAAAGGCTCTTTTTAAGGCAATACTACTAATTGGTTTTAAATTCAGAAAAAAGTTAAAACTATAAATAAGGCTTATCTTTTTAGTTTTTACAGCTGCTGAAATGGCATTAGAACGAATGTTGAACTTTTTGAGAATTTGCAGAGCCTAAAAAATAAAATGGAGTTATGAAGGGCTTATCCATTTTTAGGCACATATTTAATTTATTTGTCCATATATACTTATTTTAAAGATTTTAAAAGAGGTTAAATCTGGCTAAACACTTCTTAAAATAGTGCCTTTTTTACCCTTTTTGGCTTGTTTTTTTTTCGAAAAAAAATGCTGGTTTTGAGTTGATATATTAAAAAAAATATTGTTCATTTGCGCCTTAATTTAGAATAAGTTTAAATAAGGATAATTATGAAAGTAACAATACAAACCGTCTGGTCTTTTATAGGAGCTTCATTTCAAAAAACAGAAACATTACGACTTCATTTCGTTCTTTTCATTTCGTTTTTTCTGTTACTGAATGTTGATTTTCTTCAGGCTCAAACATCATATACAGGCCAGATTACAGGTGTTGTGATCACAAATGATGGTACTGCGGGACAAGGAGTGGTAGTAAAATTGAGTGAAACCAATAAAAGTGCCGTCACCAATTCGACAGGAAACTATGAATTTAAAAAGCTTCCCTTTGGAAAATATACAGTTGAAGTAATCATGAATGGTTATGCGCCAACGGTTGAAAGTGTAGAGATTACAGAGCAGGCCCCACTGGCAGTGGCAGATCTTAAACTGAATTCGTCTTCTCAGAATCTCGAAGATGTAGTGGTTCGTTCCGGTGGAAACCGTTTTGCTAAAAAAGAAAGTATTGATGTGGCTAAAATGCCATTAAAAAACATCGAAAACGCTCAGGTTTATATTATTGTAAGCAAGGAATTAATGAAGGAACAAGTGGTAACAGATTACAACAGTGCCTTTAAAAATGTTCCCGGTGCCGGTATTGCCGAAGTTAGGAACCAGGGCCGTACAACATCAATGTCAAGAGGTTTCCCGACGCCGCAAGTGGTTCGAAACGGGGTGGGAAGTTTTACCTATACTACAATTGACCCTTCAAATTTAGAACGTATCGAGGTCATTAAAGGCCCTTCGGCTACGCTTTTTGGCAGTACATTATCGTCCTTTGGCGGTTTGTTTAATCGTGTTACTAAAAAACCTTTTGATACTTTTAAAGGCGAAGTTTCCTATTCAGCCGCCAGTTGGGATCTTAACCGTTTAACATTCGATGTCAATACCCCTTTAAACCAGGATAAAACGGCTTTATTAAGGATTAACACGGCCATGCACAGCGAAAGAAGTTTTCAGGATGCCGGATTTAATAAGAATTTTTCGTTCGCACCAAGTTTTTCCTATGAAATCAACGACAGGTTAAGTCTTTTAATTGATATTGAATTCAGCGCTTACAAAGCGACTTCGCCAACGAGACTGGCTCCATATACAAAAGGAACAGCAACAAGTATTGAAGAATTACAGATTCCGTATAAATTATCTTTTGCCAACAATACGATTAATTATACCAGCCAGCAATACAATATATTTGCCCAGTTAAAATACAAAATGTCCGATGAGTGGACTTCGCAAACCGTTATATCACGCACAAGATCATCCTCTGACGGGTATGTGGTAGCATTGCAGATGATGTCTAATACGACGATAAGACAGCAGGTAACCTATCAGGAATCGCCTTTTTACGGAACGGATATTCAACAAAATTTTATCGGAAAGTTTAATATCGGTCGCCTTAAAAACAGGGTAGTGGCCGGTTTCGACTTTTACAGTCTTCGGGCTACCCGTAATGATGCCATCGTAAACATGCCGGCAATGGATTATAAAAAACCGGGCGATGCGTACAATAATTTCAATATTGAAAGGGTAGCGCCATTATTTGCAACGGCAAAATTCAACAACTTTGTGTCTAATGATGAAAATACGTACAGCGCTTATGCATCGGATGTTTTGAATGTAACGGACCGACTGATTGCCATGGCAGGTTTACGTGTCGATCGTTATGAAAACAAAGGAACCTATTACCCAAGTCGTGATTCGATCGCCGGTAATTACAATCAAACGGCATTATCGCCAAAATTTGGTTTGGTTTATCAGCTGATGAAAGATAAAATTGCTGTTTTTGGAAATTATATGAATGGCTTTAGTAATGTGTCCGGCTCTGATTTTAACGGAAACACGTTCAAACCCAATCAGGCGAATCAGTTAGAAGGAGGATTTAAATTTGATTTAAACAAAATATCAGCCACACTTAGTTATTATGATATTAAAGTGACCGATATTACCCGTGATGATCCGGATCATGCTAATTTTTCAATTCAGGATGGTACTCAGGTCAGCAGAGGTTTTGAAGCCGAGTTAATTGCAAACCCTGTGTCCGGATTAAATATTGTGGCGGGTTATACATATAATGACAGTAAATATACCAAAAGTAACGCCAGTGTAGAAGGATTGCGTCCGTCTACGTCCGGATCACCGCGAACCGCTAATTTATGGGCAAGTTACCGTATTGTAAATGGTTCGGCACGAGGATTAGGAATTGGTTTTGGAGGTATTTACGGAAGTGAATATTATCAGACCAATACGTCTACTTTTAAATTTACGATCCCGTCTTATACTGTTTTGGATTGTTCTCTTTTTTATGATCAGCCAAAATACAGACTGGGTATTAAAGTCGATAACCTGACCAACGAGAAATACTGGTCGTACCGGCTTGCAGCTCAAAACCCGACACGTATTACAGGAAATATAACGTTTAAATTTTAAGCAGGTCCCCGATTAGAAATTTCAAAAAGTAAAAAGAGGCGCAATTTTGTGGTATTATTTCCACTAAATTGCGCCTCTTTTGTTTACAATACTTTTAGGGGTTCTCGTTTAGTGCGAAACTACTTTTAGCCCGATAATAGAACCAATTAAAGTGCTTAGAAAAAGTATTCTTAAAAAAGTTATAGGTTCCTTAAATACAAGAATTCCCAGTAATACTGTTCCAACGGCACCAATTCCTGTCCAGACCACATAAACGGTTCCTATGGGTAAAGTCTGGATGACTTTGATCAAAAGTCCCATACTCACTGCAATAGAAATGGCAAAAGCCACATACCATACATACATTTCGTTTCCTGTGGTTTCTTTTGCTTTTCCTAAGCAAAAAGCAAAGATTACTTCAAATAATCCGGCAATCACTAATAATATCCAATTCATCTTTTTATATTTTGAAGCAAAATTCGGAAATGGAGTACGGGGAAAATTTTACAAATGTTAAAAAATGAAATTATTTTATTTCAGCTCTTATGCGGCTTAAGCTTACCTGGGTAATGCCTAAATACGAAGCAATATGTCCCAGTTGTATGCGTAAAAGCAAATCAGGATTGTGTTGCAGGAGTTCAGTGTAACGTTCTGTGGCGGTTCGAAATTGTCGGGATATCAGGCGTTCTTCGGTTTTTAGCAATTCTTTTTCAGCAAACTTTCTGCCCCAATTGGCAATGTGAATGTCGTTTTCAAAAAGCGTCTGCAGTTGTTCGGTTTTCAGTTGGTACAAATCACAATCTTCTAATAGTTCGATATCTTCATAACCTTTTTCATTGGCGACATAACTTTTCATAGACAAAAGCGTGTCTCCTTCTTTGCCAAACCAAAAAGTGACTTCAGTACTGTCTCTGTTGGCATACGCTCTTGCAATTCCTTTTTTGATGAAATAAATACTGGTTTCAGTTTTTTCGGCTCTAATCACATTATGTCCTTTTGAAAAGCTCACTTCGTGAATATAGTTTTGAAGCAAAAGCCTTGATGCTTCAGGCAGTGTGTAAATTTGATCCAGAATTTGTTGAATTTCCATTATAAAAAAGGTTTAGGTATTGGCGGTATTATTTTAATTCTTCAAAGAGACACCATAACATAGTTTTAAAGAAATGATTCTTTTAATTTTTTTTAAAAAAAAACTATGTTTTTTAGATTTCTTTTGTCAGTCGATCCATTTCTTTCAGTAAAGTTGGAATTCTAAATTCACCTGCCATACTTTCAACTTTTTCGAAAGCCTCTTCCAGGTCAATACCAATGGCCGTGACGTATAATGGTTTTTTACTATCGCCCCTGACCAAAGCTTTTTTATCCTTTTCAATAGATGCAAAATTGGTTTTGGCAACGCCAATTATTGGAATTTCCCTGTTTAGCTTTTCATATAAATGCCCGCCCAGGCCATATTTTTTATCGTCATCCAGATAAACAAAACCGTCTACAATAATGGCTTTAATCGTTTTTAAATCAATTTGGTTCAGTAAACTTAGAATGCAGGGCAATTCTCTTCGGTAAAATTCACCCGGGATATAATCTTCTACATTTTCGATGATTTCGGTGTGAACTTTATAGTCTTTACTTTCATTCCAGTTTAAAAATTCAAGACAAACGGTTTTGGCTTTTCCGTCAAAATAATACGTATCGAAGGCCAGTATTTTAGAATTAGTACTCATAGTTTCTTTGGTATCATAGTATCAGCTACACTCAGGGTGTATGATAATTGGGGGTAAATATAGTTCATGGCACTGTTTTCTTCTTTTCTCAGGCTATAAAACTCTTTCTTTTGATCTTCGTTAGCCACTTCTAATAATTCTCCGGTAGAGAAGTAAGGCTTGTTATCTTTAAATTGTATAAAAGTCTTCGATTTTCGAAAAGTGATTCCAAGCCATTTACGGTCTTTTTCCTGTTTTTTAAGGCTTGGAAGTGATTCCAGTATAATTTTATGAAGAAACTTTGAATTGGTCGCCAATGAAAACAAAACAATTGAATTGTGGGTTAACAAAATCTCAGATTCTTCATTGGTAACTTTGTCTTTCAGCTTTAGTTTTCTTAGATTTTTGGTTGTTAGTTTCTCCGGATTTTCATAGCAGGTGTAAAGCCCAATATACGAATCGGCTTCTAAATCCATACCTTGGTCAGAATGGTACCCCATTGTCGCATAATTACAATCGTATATTTCGATCAAAGCATTATTGAAATCCAGCAATGGCAGACTTTCAACGGCATTGTTCCGGATTGTCTCATTTACCACTGCTGCAACCTTATGGTGAATGGCAGAGAAATCATGTGCCGGAACCGTGTACAGGGTAGTAGTTCTCACAATCGGAACACCTTCATCACATACCCGAACCAAATGATTGCCCATTCTGCCTTTGGCCACATTTTCAAAATCAATGGCATGCACTAATTCGCTAAACAAATCGTTTTCGAGTGGAAGCGTAATTTTATAAAAACCGGAGTTATTCATGGTCTTTTTTATAGGGATTCTGTTTAAAATATAGGTTTTTCATAGTCGCCTGCGTTCATACTAAAATGAATTTTCCCGTATTCGATTTTCTTTTCAGACCTGTTTTCTTCATAGTACGAATGGCGTAAATCAACCATTGTTTCAGGTGTCATTTCCTCCAGCTTAATCAATTCGCCGTTTTCTTTAATGTACGTCTGACCATTCTTGTGTACCGCTTCCAGATTAGAACAACGGGCGACATAACCCATTCGAACCGGAATCTGGTGGGCATTTAGTACCGAAGGTTTAATTTCATGCGTGTACAATCTGTTGGTAGAAAGCGGTATTAAAAAAGCCGAATTTGGATATAAGGTCACACTGAATTCTTTGTCTAAAGCAGGATCTTCAACAGTATTTTTTAATTTAAAATGCAGTCTCGTCAATCCGCTGGTTTCTTTGTAACACCAATCGTACCGGTCTTTTTTGGATGGCTTTAGCTGATCAAAATTAGATTGGTCATAGAAAGTACAAAACACAATAAGCCCGTCTTTTGGCATATCTTTCGTTTTGTCAGAATGTGCCTTTATTTTCGATTTTACTTCTTTTGGGTTTTCAGCTGTTTTGATCTTATTCTCATAAATTTGGACCAATACATGGTTTATTTTCGTTTCTTGCTCAAAAGTATATTGAACGGCCTGATTTAATGTGTTGATGATATGATGATCCGTAGCACGAAAATTATCTGTTGGTCCTGTAAAATTACTGGAACATCTTAAAAGGCGATAATGTAATATTTCATCTTCGGTGTTTTCTTCTTTTGAAACTTCGGTAAGATAAATCCCGGTTCTTAAAGCTTTGCTTTCCTTAATGGACTCTGTCAGATTTTGAAACAGGTGTTCAGCTTTGATGGTATTAAAAAAGTCCTGATCACCAAACATATCCCTAAAATAAACACCGGCATTACTAATAAGAACAGGAACCTGGCCCAATGCTATGCTATGAATGTTCTCCTGATTTAAATCTTCGTAATGAACAGAAAGTTCTTTAATAACATACAAAGTATACTGCTGCTTTTGAAGCTTATCGAGATCACCGCACACATACATCATTTTGTTGTCTGAATAAGTTGGGACCGCATCAAAACCATATACCACCAGACCACAAAAATGATCGATTAAATATTGAAGTTCTGTTGATGTGTTACTGTTTTCCTGTAAAACAACCAGTATGTTTTTGTGTTTAGAAATGCTGTTTTCAATAGGTTGTGGTGTCATTTTATTTTATTATAAAGATAAATATTCCTTTGCAGTGCAAGACCCGGCTGATTTTGTATTGGCTAATATAAAACTAATTTTAGGATCAGAAATAAATTATTTTAGAGGGGTATTGAAGATCCTGAATACTGCGATTTTCTATGAATTTAATTTAGGGTGTGGGCGGTTAAATCAGGGAATTGATGAGGATGTGTTATAAGGACTACAAAAAAACACTTCGAAATTGAAAATACTTTAGCATTTTATACAGTATACTGACATAAATTAAATTTCTGTTCCTGAATTTATCTAAAATCATAAAACTTGCTTAGATCTTGCTTAAGATAATGGATAATTTTACCACATGACTTAAATTTGTGAAGTGCGAAAATTCATTAGCTACATATTCATCTTTCTAATTGTATCCAATATTGGATTCTTTCAGCAGTTTTATAAATTGCCAATATTGATTGAGCATTACAATGAGCATCAGCAAAGGCAAAATGTAAGCTTTATTGATTTTTTAGAGATGCATTATTGGGGAGAAGATATCAACGATAATGATTCTGACCGTGATATGCAGCTTCCTTTTAAGCATATTTCGAGCGCTTCTTTTCAACTGGTATTTGTTCCGACAGAAAAACACACATTTGATATTCCTTTTACTGGCGATTTTTCAGAGTCAGGCATAATTCCGTTTACTTCAAACCTGTATTCTAATCCTGCCTTGTTTGCAGTGTTCAGGCCTCCTTTGGCATAATTTAATTTTCTAAGATTTTTATTGTGGTTAAGGCATTTTTATGCTTTGGCCATAACGATAGTATTTTCAAAAAAATTAAATCAAATTATGCTCAATAAGATCATTCAGTTCTCCGTTCAAAATAAACTGGTAATTGGGGTTTTCACCTTGCTGTGGATCATCTACGGCGTTTTCGAAGTCACCCGTTTACCCATTGATGCCGTTCCTGACATCACCAACAATCAGGTTCAGATTATTACCACTGCACCGTCTCTGGGGGCAGAAGATGTAGAGCGTCTCATCACTTTTCCGATCGAACAGGCAATCAGTAATATTCCGCAGCTTAAAGAAAGCCGCAGTATTTCCCGTTTCGGACTTTCGCTTGTGACTATTGTTTTTGCCGATGATACTGATGTGTATTGGGCGCGTCAGCAGGTAGCAGAGCGTTTGCAAAAAGTAGAAATTGCAGAGAATGCGAGTATTCCCGAAATGGCTCCGGCAACAACAGGTTTAGGCGAAATTTATCAATATGTTTTAAAGCCGCAACCCGGTTACGAAAGCCAATATTCTCTCGAAGACTTGCGCACCATACAGGACTGGACGATTCGAAGACAGCTTTTAGGAACGCCCGGAATTGCTGATGTGGCTACTTTTGGGGGAAAGCTAAAACAATACGAAATTGCCGTAAATCCGTCGCGATTGAAGGCTCAGAACCTGACCATAAAAGAAGTTTTTACCGCATTGAGCAGTAATAACGAAAATACCGGAGGCGCCTATATTGAGAAAGGGCCAACGGTATTGTATATCCGAAGTGTGGGACTGACCCGAAATATTAAGGATATCCAGAATATCATTGTCAAAAATACACAGGCAGGAACACCGATCCTGATTAAAGATATTGCCGAAGTAAAAATGTCTTCTGCGATACGTTACGGTGCTTTGACCACAGATGATATTGGCGAATCTGTTGGTGGAATCGTAATGATGCTGAAAGGTGAAAATGCCAATAATGTGATCGTCAATGTCAAAAAACGTGTTGCCGAAATCGAAAAGATTCTGCCCAAAGGTTTAAAAATAGAACCTTTTTTAGACCGTACCAAAATGGTAGACAACGCGATTGGTACCGTAGAAAAAAACCTGATCGAAGGCGCCTTGATTGTCGTTCTGGTTCTGGTGCTTTTTCTGGGCAATTTACGAGCGGGATTTATAGTCGCTTCTGTGATTCCGTTAGCAATGCTGTTTGCTATTATTATGATGAACACTTTTGGCGTAAGCGGAAATTTGATGAGCCTTGGTGCGCTGGATTTTGGTTTGATTGTCGATGGTGCCGTCATTATTGTCGAAGCAATTTTGCACCACATTCACAGTGCTAAAAAGTACAAAGGAATCGATACCATTTCGCAGGAAGAAATGGACAAAGAAGTGACGGGTTCAGCGGGAAGAATGATGAATGCTGCGGTTTTTGGACAAATTATCATCCTGATTGTCTATCTTCCGATCTTATCATTAGAAGGAATCGAAGGTAAAATGTTTAAACCGATGGCACAAACTGTTGCGTTTGCCATTTTAGGTGCTTTTATCCTGTCGCTTACTTATGTTCCAATGGTCAGCGCTTTATTTATCAGCAAAAAGGTCAGTCATACACCAAATCTTTCTGACCGGATCATGACGAAACTGGAAGGCTATTACGAAAAATGGCTGTCTAAGGCTTTACAAATTAGAAAAGGAATTATCATTTTGGCCTTTGTTTTATTTGGGATTGCGCTGTTGTTGTTTAGCCGGATGGGAGGAGAGTTTATTCCGCAGCTTGAAGAAGGAGATTTTGCGGTAGAAACCCGTTTGTTGCTGGGAACTAATCTTTCGACCACAACAGAAACGATTCAGAAAATTTCATCGGCGCTTAAAAGCCAATATCCTGAAGTGGAAAAAGTGGTTTCGAGAATTGGCAGCGCTGAAATCCCGACAGATCCCATGCCTATTGAGGGTGGCGATATGATTATTGTGCTAAAAGATAAATCAGAATGGACAAGTGCTTCTTCGTTTCCGGAACTTGCTGATAAAATGACGGAAACGGTAAAACAAGTGGCTCCGGGGGTTACAACAGGTTTTCAGTTTCCGGTACAAATGCGTTTCAACGAATTGATGACCGGGGCCAAACAGGATTTGGTGTGTAAAATTTACGGAGAAGATCTGAACAAACTGGCCGAATATGCCGAAAAACTTGGTGCAATCAGTAAAACGGTTGAGGGCGCAACAGATTTATATGTCGAAAAAGTGACCGGAATGCCCCAAATCGTGATTGATTATGACTGGGCAGAAATGGCGAAATACGGGATTTATGTTTCGGATATCAATCAAACTGTAAATGCTGCTTTTGCCGGAGCCGTAGCCGGAAGTATATATGAAGGAGAAAAACGTTTTGATATGGTCGTGCGAGTGGAAGCGAGCGGAAGAAAAGATATTTCGGACGTTCGTAACCTTTTGATCTCAACCCGTTCCGGAATGCAGATTCCGCTTTATCAGGTAGCATCCGTAAAAGAAGTTGAAGGCCCTAACCAGATTCAGCGTGAAGATGCTAAAAGAAGAATTATTGTCGGGTTTAATGTGAGAGGCCGCGATGTTGAATCTATAGTAGAAGAATTGCAGAAAAAAGTCAATAGTCAGATCAAATTTGATCCGGGATATTACATTACCTATGGCGGTACTTTCGAAAACCTGCAACAGGCAAAATCACGTTTGGGAGTGGCTGTTCCGGCAGCTTTGTTTATGATTTTAGCTTTATTGTATTTTGCTTTCAGATCGTTTAAAGAGGGAATCATCATTTTTACCGCCATCCCTTTATCGGCAATTGGCGGTGTGTTTGGGCTTGCCTTGCGCGATATGCCTTTTAGTATTTCGGCCGGAGTTGGTTTTATTGCGCTGTTTGGTGTAGCTGTATTAAACGGAATTGTATTAATATCCGAATTTAACCGAATACAGAAACACGGCGAAATTACCGATCCCTTCCGGATTATTATTACCGGAACCAAAAACAGGTTACGTCCTGTATTGATGACCGCAGCGGTGGCCTCTTTAGGGTTTCTGCCAATGGCTTTGAGCAACGGAGCAGGAGCAGAGGTACAGCGTCCGCTGGCAACAGTAGTGATTGGCGGATTGATAACGGCTACTTTATTGACGCTTTTTGTGCTTCCGGCAATTTATTTAATGACATATCATACGAAAGTATTTTCGAAAAAAATCAAAAAACATAAAATGGATAAACTGACTTTATTGCTTCTTGCTTTATTGGTTACAGCTTCGGTGCAATCACAACAAAAGCCTGTTTCTTTAGACGAATCCTTGTCGATTGCGCTTCAGAATAACAGAAGAATTAAATCGGCCCGGCTTACTGAAAAGTCAAAGGAACAATTGCAAAAATCAGCGTATGATATTCCAAAACTGGCTTTAGATGCTGATTACGGGCAGTTCAACAGTGGGGTTAATGATTCCCGTTTTGGCGTGAGTCAGACTTTTGCTTTTCCTACAGTATACAGCAATCAGAAGAAAGCTTTGCAGGAAAATTATAATGTTGCCAAAGTATCTTCTCAATTGACTTCGCAACAGATTAAATCGAATGTGAGAAACTTGTTTTATTATTATATCTGGCTCAACAGCAAAAAGGAGTTACTGGCGTACGCCGATTCTATTTACAGGTTAATGGAACAGAAATCAGATTTGCGTTATAAGGCAGGAGAAACTAATGTGTTGGAGAAAAGTGCTTCTCAATCGGCGCGACAATTTTATACCAATCAGCTCACGATGGTCAATAAAGATATTGCCATTACACTAAAATCTTTTAATACAATGCTTCAGGATAGTGTAATGTATGTTCCGGCTTCGGCAAACATCAAGCATGATTTTACAATCCCTTTAAGCGAAAAAGTAAATACAGCCGAACTTCCTCAGATCCGGCTTTCAAATCATGAAGCAGAAGCAGCAAAATGGAAATGGAAAGCAGAACAGGCTAAACTAATGCCGGACATTACGGTTGGATATAATAATTTAAGCATTATTGGTGCACAAACGAGTTCTACAGGGCAGGAAGTGTATTATGACAGCAGCCACAGGTTCAGTTATGTGAATTTGGGATTGTCGATTCCGTTGTTTTTTTCGAGTCAGTCCTCACGCAATAAAGCTGCCAAAATCGAATATGAAAATTACAAGATGATGGCCGAAACGGTAAAAGTCGAAATGACAACAGAAATCGCCAATGCGGTTAGTGAAGCCGAAAAGTATAAAGAAAGCCTTTCTTATTACGAAAACGAAGGGCTGAAAAATGCGACTGTTATCATTGATGCCGCCAATAGTCAACTGGAAAACGGAGATATCGATTATTTGCAATGGGTTTTGGTCGTGAATCAGGCGATTACCATTAAAAATGAATATCTCGACAGGATTAACGATTACAACAAAGCAATCATTAACCTGCAAACCTTAAATAATTTATAACATTATGAAAACATATATCATCACGATTTTTGGTCTTTTATTGCTGGTTTCGTGCCACAATGATAAAAAGAACGAGAATAAAACAGCAGTACAAAACCAGGAAAACAGTATTCAGTTAAGTCCGCAGCAAGTCCAGAATGCCGGGCTTGTCACGGGCAGTCCTGAAGAAAGAACGGTTAAAGGAATATTACAGCTTCAGGGAACGGTAACGGTGCCGCCAAAAAGTGTGGTTTCGGTTAGTATTCCGCTTGGCGGCTATATTAAAAAAACAGATTTAATGGCAGGAATGCAGGTTCGAAAAGGGCAATTATTGGCCGTTGTTGAGGATATGCAATACATCCAGCTGCAACAGGATTATCTTACGGCGAAAGAAAAATTTCAGTTGGCTAAAAGCGAATACGACCGACAAAAAGAACTAAATGCCAAGAAGGCAAGCAGTGATAAATTGTATGAACAAACGGCTACCGAAATGCAGACGCAGCGTATTTATATGTCTTCGCTGGCACAAAAATTATCTTTATTAGGGATCAATGTAAAAACACTTTCGGCTTCCAACATCAGTAAAACGGTTGCGATCGTTTCGCCAATCAATGGTGTCGTATCTAAGATTAATGTAAATGTGGGGAAATATATTGCCCCAACAGATATGCTTTTTGAATTGATGGAAATGAGCGATATTGTACTGGTTATGAGTGCTTTTGAAAAAGATGTTCATTTGCTTTCGACAGGGCAAACGATAAGTGCTTTTACCAATGCTAATCCTTCAAAAAAATTCCCCGCAAAAATTGCGTACATCAATCGCAGTCTTAACGATGATCGTGCGGCCGAAGTTATTTGCAAAGTAAATCAATACGATAATACACTAATTCCGGGGCTTTTTATTAATGCTGAAGCAGAATTTGAAAACGAAAAAGCCATGACAGTTCCGGAAGATGCTGTGGTAAGATGGCAGGGCAAATTTTTTGTTTTTGCTGTGAGCGGGGATAATCAATACAAAATGGTTGCAGTAGAACCGGGAACTGTGACTGATGGGTTTCGTCAGATTAAATCTTCGGCTATTGATACATCTTCAAAAATTGTCATTAAGAATGCTTATACCCTTTTGATGACTTTTATGAATGGCGGAGATCAGTAAGAGCTCATTCGTTTGTGATTCTTTTTAACAGATAGAAACATAGACTTTGTATTCTCAAAAAAGACAATCGCATCACACCATTTTTAAAACTGGTTAGGTGTGATTGGAATTTTATAAAAATTTAGTTAATTGTTGGTAAGAGGGCAGTTCCATTTGGGGCTGCTCTTTTTAATTTGTGTTATTAAGAGTCACCACTTTTTCAAACGGTCCATGATGACTTATCGAAACATCCTGAATTTTATTTTGTGATGTCAGTAAATACGGAATGCCATTTTTATCTTTTATAATTGACTTTCTTTCGATTTCTATCACATTATTTAGATTGTCCGGCATATTTACAGCAATCGTATGAATACAATCTTCAGAAAGGGTTGTTTTAGTATAATAGACATTTCCTGAACAAATAACATTTCCTGTAACTAAATTATGATCTTGCAATGTTACACAACAAGCCAGTTTTTGAGGAATAAAGGCTCTTATTTGGGTTTGCCGGTTGTAAATTTTATATGCTGCTTCTTTCATACTCCACAGCATCCAGACCATCATTTCAGGATTTGGTGCGCGGGAAATGAGCAATTGCTCTTCCGGGGTAAATAGTTTTTGTACAAAACCCCTGCGTTGCCAATTGCTTTCCTGACGTGATTGTAAAATAGCTATGACGTCATTGCCAATCATTTTTCGGCCAGTTTGGTTTCGATGATTTCTACTGAAGCTTTAACGTTGAGCATACGTTCCATATCGGTGTTGTCAATTACGATATCAAAAGCTTCTTCGATATCCAGTACAATATCTACGAGATTAGCAGAGTTGATACTCAAATCGTTAATGAAATCCGTATCTTCTGTAAGGTTGTCGTAGGCTTCGGTATTGGTGGTATACGGCTTTATGATCAATTTTAGCCTGGCGATAAGTTCTTCTTTGTTCATATAGGTTATGGGGTATTTGTTATGAGTTAAGGGTTATTTGTTATGGGGTGTTAGTTCTTAATTATGTTTTGACAGAAAGAACAGGGATTGATGTTACAATTTACAATAAAAATTTCTTAAAAATAATACAGGCGTTTACATCGCCAAAACCAAAGCTGGCTTTGGCAATTATGGCAGGATTCATTTTGATTGTTTTTAAAGGTACTTTTGACGGATCAATAAGGGCTGTAATTTCGGGATGAAGATCGTCGCAGTTTGTATTTCCAAACAGAAAACCTTCGTGAAGCTGTAATACTGCTGCAATACTTTCGATACTTCCGGCGGCGCTTAAGCAATGTCCGGTCATGCTTTTTAAAGAATTGATATAAGGAAAATCACTTCCTTTTCGATCTAAAGCTTTGGTCCAGTTTTCAATTTCAAGGCTGTCTTTTGTAGTGGCTGTTAAATGTCCGTTTATGGCATCAATCTCAGGAGCTGAAATACCGGAATTATGAAGTGCATGGGTAATGCAACGCTGTACTGCAGTGCTATTTGGTGCGGTCATGCTTCCGTTGCCGCGTTGTCCGCCGGAGTTTACATTGCCGCCTAATATTTCGGCATAAATGGTAGCGCCCCGTTCTAAGGCACTTTCTAACTCTTCGATGACTAATGCGCCTGCACCGCTTCCGGGTACAAATCCTGCGGCTGAAGTACTCATAGGCCGTGAACCTTGTTCTGGATGATCATTATATTTTGAACTGCACACCCGAAGCGCATCAAAGCCGCCCCAGATATAAGGTCCGCTATCGCCCGTGCTTCCCGCCAGTATGCGTTTTGCCTGTCCGGATTGGATACGATCGTATGCCATCAAAATAGCTTCGGTTCCTGTGGCACAGGCTGATGAATTGGTTGTAACCTGATTACCGGGCCCTAATTTTCCGCCCAGATAAGCGCTAATGCCACTATTCATGGTTTGTGCGACTACAGTGCTGCCTAATCTTCTAACTTGTAATTCGTCTATTTTATAAATGCTTTCACGAAATTTATCTATTCCGGATGTGCCGGAACCAAAAATAATTCCGCTGTCCCAATCGGGTTCTTCGTTATGTTCTATGGGTAATCCTGCATTTTTCCAGGCTTCCATACCCGCTATAACGCCGTATAAAATTCCGGTGCTGTTAAATCCGCGTAGTTCCAGTTCTGTAAAATACTGAGCTTTTAATTCTTCAGTTATTTCAGGTTTTCCGGCGATCTGGCAGGAGAACTGCAATTCCTGTAATTGGGCATCATGCCGAATCCCTGAAATTCCGTTTTTTATGGCGTGGCTAAATGCCGGGATTCCAACTCCGTTAGGGGCTGCAACGCCTAATCCTGTTATGACAACTCTTTTACTCATAATTTATTCGTAATCATACCGGCCAGAATGCCTTTGCAGACTTCTTGCCCGGCTTCGTTTTTCATCACTACATCACACTTTAGTTTTCCAAATCTGAAAAATAATTTTTGAGAGGTCACTGTTACTTTTTCGTTGGGATATACAGGTTTTAAAAACTGCATATCGGCTGAGGTAAAGGCGATTACAGTATCTTTAGTAAAAGCATCACCTAATAAAGAAATACCCAGGCAAACCATACCAATCTGCGCCATCGTTTCGGTCAGGATCACGCCGGGAGTTACCGGATTATCTTTAAAATGGCCTTTGTAAAAATCAAGGTCTTCCTTAAAAGTATAAGTTCCTATAGCACTATTTTCATCGACATGCAGCAATTCATCTACAAATAGAAAGGGTTTGCTGTACGGTAATTGTGCGAGAATATTTTTCACGGTCATGATTTGTTTTGTTTAATAGATGATGTCTAATTGAACGCGGATCAAACGGATGTACTTCGTAAAGACGCAGATCAAAACGCATTTTGGTTTCTTAGATTTTACAGAGGTACAAAATTTTATTTTTTTTAATTATTTTAAATCAGTTCTGATCCGCGTCTTCGCATAGCGAATCCGTAAAATCCGTGTTCAGTTTTATAGGATAAATTACCATTGCAATAAAACACGTTGCGCCGAAAATCCGGGACCAAAACTCAGCATTAATCCTTTTTCTCCCGGTTTTGGATTTCCGTCCATAATTTGCTCTAAAACGTACAATACGGTTGCACTCGACATATTGCCGTATTGTTTGAGGACTTCCTTAGTAGCATCGATATTTTTTCCTAATCCGGAGAAAAGTGATTCTACTGTGGTAACGATCTTTTTCCCGCCGGGATGAAATATCATGTGATCAATATCCTTTATTTCTAAATTGTTTTTTTCAAGAAACGGATGAATGATATCCCCAAAATGCGATGCAATCGTATCGGGAACTTCAATATCCAGAACCATTTGCAGCCCTGAATTGGTTAGTTTAAAGCCCATCATGTGTTCGGCATCATAAAAGTGATACATTTCTTCGTTTATGATTTCAGGACCATAATCGTCTTCATAGGAAGATAACAAACAACAAGCGGCTCCATCACCAAAAATAGCGGCACTTACAATGTTTGGCATCGAAAAATCATCAAGCTGAAAAGTTGCCGTTGGCGATTCTACTGCTATGACGGCAGCCCGTTTTCCTGGATTGGCTTTCAGGAAGTTTTTAGCGTATATAATGCCTGATATTCCGGCGGCACAGCCCATCTCGGTTACCGGAAGACGTACAATATCCTGTCGCAGTTTCATTTTATTGATGAGGTATGCATCTAATGAAGGGATCATAATTCCGGTACAGCTTACGGTGATAATATAATCCAGTGTTTGTGGATCCCAATGGGCTTTTTCGAGCGCTTTTTTTAAGACCTGTTCTCCCAAAATGATCACTTCCCGGCTGTAGATATCATTTTTATCTTCAAATGAAGTTGCTGTAAAAACTTCGGCGGGATCCATTATAGAGTAGCGTTTGTCTACAGCTGCGCCTTCAAATATTTTTTTTACTTTTTTGATAAAACGTTCCTCTTGTCCGTGAAGCCATCCGTCCAGCATTGGAAGTATATCAGCCGTTTCACGGGAATATTGTGGAAGTTGCTTCGCAACCGTTATAATTTTTACACTCATTTTTTAGCGATTATCCACTGGTAGCGAAAAGCCCATTTCCAGTTTATGGTATAGTTTTTTAAATTCAGTTTTTTAGAGAAGTTCTCCAATTCGTCTTTCTTAAATCCTCTTAAAATAGAAACCAGGCCATCTTGACGTGACATACGATTCAGATTAAATATTCTACAGATGATTTCAAACAGACAGTATGCTACTTTACTGCGATGCAGATCGTTAACAATAATGCCTACTTTGGCATTGTTATTAAAGGTAGTAATTATATTTAATATTTCGTCATTGGTAAAATGGTGCAGGGTAAGGGTACATAAAACAATATCATATTGAATCGCTTTAAACGCTTCACTAAAAATATCGATGCCTCTATATTCGATATTAGAATATTCTGTTGATAGTGCTTTGGCATAACTGATCGTAAAATCATTGGCATCGATACCAATCAATTTAAAATTCAAATTGTTTTTCTGACCAAATTTCGCCAGCATGCGTAACATATCGCCATTACCACAGCCAATATCGGCGATTGTAATAGTTTGGGCAATATCAGATTTTTTTAATAATCGTTTAATTCCGTGCAGGGTCAGTTTGTTGCCGCCCAGTAACCGGTTGATTTGGGCAATCTGATCCAGTGCGGCTTGTAATTCTTCTCCGTGAAGAGAAAAATCATCCATTATTTCAGTTTCCTGTGTCCTGTAGTGCGTATTTATGGCCATTTAATCGATTGCTATAGGTTTACCGTGCGTTTGTTTGATTATTCCCGGCAGTATTCCGGGAAATGAAGCTACTATGGCAACGAGTGTATTGGTAATGGTCTTTTGGGTTAAGATTCGCGCCAAAATTCTGCCCATAAAAAGCCTTTTGCCAAAATATTTCTTCCATTCTTTGGTATAGTTTTTTTCTAATGCTTCTCTGGATATTTTTTTATCCGAATAATATGCTAAAATTAATTCTGATGCTATTTTGGCACTGTGAATCGCCATTGCCATTCCGTTACCGCAAAGCGGATGAATGAGTCCGGCTGTATCGCCAATCATTAAAATATGGTTTTCGACGGCTTTCTTTTTATCAAAAGAGATCTGGCTTATGGTTAAGGGTTTATCAAAAAGAAGCTGACTGTTTTCAAAAACAGCTTTTAAGTGTTTGTTTTTATAAAGCACATTTTGCTGATAGTCTTCAATATTTTTATATTCTTTAAAAGTGGCATAATCGGCCAGATAACAAATGTTTATTATATTATTTTCGACTTTGGAAACCCCGCAATATCCGCCATTAAAGTTGTGCAATGCTACAAGATCAGCATCCAGATTTCCTGAATAATGTGCTTTTACGGCCAACCAGGGCGATTTTTTATGGATGAAATTTCGATCTAAAACCTGATCGACATTAGAGCGTTTGCCAAAAGCACCCAATACTATTTTAGTTTTTAAAACCTGATTGGAACTGGTAACGGTAAACAGGTCATTATGGAAAGAAACATCGGTAACGGTTTCTTTGATAATGGTACAGTGGTTCGCTATTGCTTTTTGATATAAAAAATCGTCAAGCGCATAGCGGCTAATGCCAAATCCTCCTAACGGAAGTTTTGCGGTTGCTGCTTTTCCGTTACTGGTGGTAAAGGCAAACTTAGAAATGTTTGTGGGACTCAGTGCTGAAACATCGGCATCAAGCCATTGTAAATAGGGGAGAATCTCATTAGAAATATATTCCCCGCAAACTTTATGTCGGGGATAAGCCAATTTTTCAATCAGTGTTACTTTAAGATGCGTTCGGGACAGGTGTATAGCTGCAGCCAAGCCCGCGAGTCCGCCACCAATGATCACTACATCCGGATTTGTTTCCATATTACCAATTTAGGCATTAAATCTTAAATAATGGTAACGATGGCCTGTTTAAATTATTTTTGATTTGTAGAAAAAATATGTAATGGGCACAGGCGCTTATTGTTAAGGACATAAATTGATTTTGCCTGATTAATTACTACAAATGGTCTCAGGGCATTCATTTTTTCAATAATTGCCACTATAAAATGTGCTGCGATCTTCAATTAAAACCCGCCCATTAGTGCCTCTGGCATGTTTACAGGAATTGTTGGATTATTTGTACCGCTTTTTATCCTGTTACAGTTTTAAATGAATATGATTTTTTGATACTTTTTACTTGTTTTTATTATTTTTTTTTCTTTCCGCCCACAAATGACCATGGATCCTCTTTTTTCTTTTCGGCTTCTGCATTAAGGTCATTATGCGCTTTTAGCTGCTGTTGGAGGAGTATGTCTTTCTTTGCCTGCTCTATTTGCTGTTTTTTTGCTCTCTCTGCTTGTTCCTGTGCTCTTTTTGCCTGCTCTTGTTCTTCCTTTGCTTTTTGTGCCCGGGCATTAGTTTCAGCTGCCAGTATTGCTGCACGCCCTGCTGTTTCTTCGTGGGTACGTTCTCCTACTGGTGTATGAGAACGACGTACGATGGGACGTTTACTATTCTTTTCTATAGCATCACCTCGACGACTGTACATTATATTATGAGGAACACCAGGCATGCCGCCAATATTATTTAAGGAATGCACGACCGGCGAAGCTTTATCAGTGTTGTGTACGATTTTTGCCCTTTCGCCTCCTTGAGGCTTTTTGCCCATATTCTTTGCCGCCAATGCTTCATGTCCTGCATTCCAGTCGTAGTCACTTCCTTCATCTTCCTTTTCTTCCTCCTTACGTGGCCCAAATTTTCTGGCCGGTCTGCCAATTCCAACATGTCCCCTTTCGCCTGTAACAGAACTTCCGGCAATGGTGAGGTCTGGCTCTACGTAGTGATCCGCATTTCCTGCTTCTTCAACATGCGCTTTGAATGCGGCATCTCTTACAGCGCGTGCAAGTGGTTTTGTATCGTTTCTAAAGGCAGGAACATCGGCATAACCTAAAGGTTTCTTAGGTTCTAAAGCAACTTCTGCATCCTCTGCCTCTTTTTTGGTTTTAAAAAACTGACCCGGCAATTGCGATGATTTCCAGCTTTTTCCCGACTGGGTTTTGGTTACGACCCTTTGTATGGGTAATGTATTAAAACTTCCGGAAGACAGCTGTATACTTGTAGCTTTTGCACCCATTAGATCCGCTTCGTTCTCTAACCCTTTATCATCATTTACATTCACCTTACCTTTCATTTGCAAAGTAGGTCTTACACGTCCTTGTTTTTGTTGTACAACATGCCAGGCTTCATGGGGCAGATGTTTTTCCTGACCGCTTGCAATATGGATGTCGGTTCCCTGTGCATAGGCATGGGCCTGAAGTTGTGCTGGTTTACTGGAGTTATAATGTACTTTGACGTCATCCATAGAATGACCGGAAAGGTTTTCTATACCTGATTTTAAATGATCCGGTAAACCGGTATTGTTTGCTTTTTTTTGCAAAACAGAGGCTGGCCGGTTGTCCTGTAGTTCTATTGCTTTATTTTGAATGATCTTATCATTAGCGTTATTAGCAGCCGTTTGCGCTTTTTGGTTATTTTTATCATAAGAATGTTCCATAAGTCTCCTTGATTTTGGTTGCTGAAATTATAATTAGGCAAATACTCCCTCACCGGATGGCGGAGGTGGCGGCGGTTTATCATCTTTTCTGTAAGGATGAAAACTATGTGATGAAGATTCCCCTTTCACTTTCTTTTTTCTTTTAGCATCTGTTTTGGATCTTGCTTCATACTCTTGTTGTTTTTCGGATATGGGTTTTGGCTGTCCCGTGTTCCAGTTAAAAGAGTTATGCATACTTACATTTACACCACTTTGGGTCATTAATGCCGGATTGCCCTGGTGCTTATACGGGCCCGATGCAGATACGCCAAAACTTGCCATACCGGTTTGTGTTGCAAGAAAGGCAAGTTGCGGATCCATGTGGTCTTCTAACATTTCAGGATAATGTTCTCCTGTTTCTGCCATTTCCTGATTACATCCACCCGTATGCCCACTTTTCCCATGATGTCCGCACGATGCTCTGTTGATGGCAATATTACTGCTAACGGGTAAACCGGAAAGAAAACTTACGGTGTTTTGAAATTGCTCCTCAGATTCATCTCCAACGCCAAGTTCGGGATCAAAACCCATTTCTTCTGCCATTACATTCATATCTTCTGCATTTCTTTGTACAGATGATCTAAAGGCTTCACTATGAGCCGCAAGAGCTTCTGCATGGGCACTTTTTCTATCATCGGGCAGTGTAACATGTTCCGGTGGCGCTCCTTGCATAAATCCATGGTTTTGGTAAAATTGAGGTACAGGATGTGAAGCATAAGAAATACTGCTTACCGGAGTACTTTGTCCGGCATGGCTATGAACATGAATTCCGTCAAGACCTTCAGAAAGCACCATTGCATGCGTATTTCTTGCACTAAAAGCCGTTCGCTGACCTTGCGGTATTACCTGACTTCCCGCCAGGGCATTGGCCTGACCCGCAGTAACATCGCCTCCGGTGGTCATTACAGACCCAAAGTGCACAGGATGCTGTAATAATGCTTCTGCAATTGGTGTTTGAGGGAGTACCGGAGCACCTTGTTGTGGCGGTTGAAATTCGTATTCTACTTCTGGTTGTTCTTCTTGTTCCATTCGGGCACGTTCTTCTTCATGGGCACGTTCTGCATTCTGGGCTGCTATTTCAGTTGGATATACTTGTCCGGTCAACGTACTCTTAAATCCGCCACCTTTACGATTGGGAAGCACCTTTAGCTGTACCGTTTTATCTGATGGAACTGCATGACTTGCTTTTTTCTGAACAGGAGTATGGCCCAATTGCGCCGGAACATTGTTCTGATGCAGTTTTTCCTGAACAACAGAAAGTTTTCGATTGTCTTTCAATTGAATAGCAGCAACACCACCAATTGCATTAGCGGCAGTGGCTGAAATTTTATTTTTGGATAATCTTTCCTGATGTTGTGCCATTTTAACTATAATTTCTTAATAATCTTTGATCGTTTTTAAGACCCGTTTTCATTTTTATTTTGCTCTCCGTTTCGCTTCTTTGTTGCTGATAGGTACAGGACTTGCTTTTTTTATGGCAAGTGCAGCCTTAGAAACAGCAACCTGTTTTGCTCCAACACCCTTCCCTAAATATTTCTTTTTTGTAGGATCATGATGCACTTTAACAAGCTGGGTAACAGATTGGGAAGCTATTGGCCGATTGTCTTTTAGCTGAACCGCAGCAGTACCCTGACTTAAGTTTGCCGCAGTTACTGCCGTTTTAGTTTCGGATGTTTTTTCTTTGAACTGTGCCATTTTCTATTGTTTTTAAATTAGATGGATTTAGATGTTTCACTTGATTCTAACTTGACTTGATAAAGTTGGCAAAAGCATCCGTATCGCCATTAAAAACATCATAATCATTAAGCTGTCCGTTTAGCTTATAATTTTGTGTTTGCTGCCAGAATGTCCAGGTTTTTGATTTCCATACTGTTGGTACTGTTACTGTTTTATTATAATCCGCAATCCATAAATCGTAGCTGGCAAAAGCAGGATCTGTTAAATAGGCGTTTGCTGTATTATTGTCTGTATAAATAAGGGGTTTTCTGCCTGTTTTTTGCGCTAATTGCGTTAAGAAGCTTAGCAAATTGGTTTGTATATTTGCTTTATTAACCCCGGCGTCAATACTGGTTTCTTCGAAATCTACAATAGGAGGAAAGTCTGTATCTGAAAATTTACCCATAACACCCAGATAATTGGCAACTTGTTTCGCGGGGTCATCCTTGCAATGGTAAAAATGATAGGCTCCGCGAACATATCCTTTTTCCTGAATTGCGGGCCAGTTGGTTTTAAAACTGGAATCGGTATAGGTGATTCCTTCCGTAGCTTTACAGATTATAAAAGTAAGTTTGTCAACCTGCCTGTTCAGAAAATTGATTTCGTTTCCCTGATATCTCGAAATATCAATACCAAATACGGTGAAATTAGTTGCTGTTGGAGTTGTGGCCATTTTTTTATTTTTGTTAGTTGTTGAATCTAAAATGTGATCTGTAAAATGTGATCTGTAAAATGTGATCTGTAAATGCAAGCTGTATACTGCGACTGTACTGCAAACTCTAACTCAGTCTTTTAATAACGTTACATGCACAGGTCCGATGGCGCCTGAATAATCGATAGCGGAGCAAAAGGAATGGTTTTTAATTATCTGTTTTAATGCTTCAAGCCCGGGATTATGATAGGGAAGTGTTACTTTTTTCCCGGTTATGAGACGTATTAAATCATTATTTTTTAATGGATATACTTTGAATAAAGAGTCGCGTATGGCATAAAAAACATCTTCATCATCGACAATAAAAGCGGTTTTGTATTTGTTTTTTTTAAATTTTTGAGGATTTATTTTTAATAAAAAAGTAATCTGAGCCTCTAATTGATGTACCGTTGCATCTATTGTTTTTTCGTGTGTTTTAGCTATTAAATAAAGACTTTGGTCTGTAATTAAATATCCGTTTATAATCAGTTCATGTTTTTTATGACCATAATTTAAAGCCATTGCAATAATCGTATGGACATAATTGAAATCGAAATGTTTTTTCCAGTCGCCAATTTTAAGTTCTGCTTTATGCGTATATAAATGCTTTTTTAAAAGGACATCCTGACTTATATTTTCATTCTTTTTCATCAGATCAGTTCATTTGTGTAACACTTAGTGTTTTATTCTCTTTTCTAAATTCACGTCTGATGCCTTCCAGAAGATCCTGATAAGTAACAACAGTTTCATTTCTCTGAATGGCGATCAAGGCACAATATCTCAAAACATTAATAATAGCTCCTCCTGCCAGTTCATAATTTTCGGCAATAGTTTCGATATCAATATCAGGATTGAGTTTGCATTTTCCGGAGAAGGCTTTTTGCCATAATTGCACTCTTTCTTCTGCGGTTGGCATCGTAAAATGAATCATCGACTGAAATCTTCTTGAAAAGGCTTCGTCCATATTTTCTTTTAGGTTAGAAGCCAGTATGACAACTCCCGGAAAGTCCTCGATTCTTTGCAGTAAATAGCCCGTTTGCTGGTTGGCGTGTCTGTCATTTGATGATGATGCGTTGGTTCTTTTACCAAAAAGGGCATCGGCTTCATCAAAAAATAAAATCCAGTTTTTGTGTTGTGCCACATCAAATATTTTCGAAAGATTTTTTTCGGTTTCCCCTATATATTTTGATACAATCATCGAAAGATCGACCCTGTAGACTTCACGATTTGTACTTTTTCCCAATAAACTGGCTGTAAGCGTTTTTCCTGTTCCCGGAGGTCCGTAAAAAAGCGTCCGGTAACCGGGTTTTATTTTATTCTCAAGTCCCCATTCCGTCATTAAGGTTTCTCCGTAATTTAACCATGCATCAATCTCCATAACCTGCTGCATCACATGATCTTCGAGTACCAGATCAGACCAGTTCATATTGGTCGAAATTTGTTGTGCCGGAAAGGAAACGCTATGTTCAGGTTTGGGTAAGATACCGGTTATAAAATAATGCAGCCAGCGTTCATTTAGAGAAAGAATCTGATTTAAAACCGGAACGTTTGATTCCGTAGCTTCCATCACTAAAACCTGTTCTTTTATCAGGATATTCGAAGAGCTGAGTACATTCATCACTTCGATTCGTAATTCCGGATTAACAGCTGTAATTAAAAATGAAAAAGTCTGGCCGGTTGGCAAAAAGCCACTATGGCTTTTATTAACAATACCGCCAAATTCAGTAAAACCACGATCGTACATGGCATTTTTACTAAAAAAAACATCCAGTACTTCCGGTTTTATCTGAGGGGCAATAATGAGGGCTAAACAAAGTCGTTCGTACAGGTTCAGATTCCATTCTTCGATTTTTTTATAGTAAATACTGTTTTCCGTATCTGCATTAATTTCAGGCAGCGGAATATCCTGCCAGCGATTTTCATGCCCTTCCTGAAGTAAATAACTACAAATAACCTGATCGATTACTTCCTGTAGCCAATCCATTTCTTTGTGTAAAACAAGTATTTCCTGATTAGTTTCCATAATTAGCAAAGAGTTTTTCGATGTCGTCTAAATTGGCATCTGCCCATTTAAAATACAATAATGCCGTATTTGGGTTTAATTCGTTAGCCTGTAACAAATCCAGAAAATAACCCTGCGCATTCTGCATGATCATTTGAGCATTATAATCAATCTCATTATGAAAATTCGAATCAAAAAAAGTATCAGCCCATTCACTCCCATTATAATCTTTATTGATAAAATCGCTCATAAAATAAGCAAGTTTGTCTTCCTGGACCACTAATTTTTTTGCTTTAAAATAAGCCGGTTTTCTTTTGGTTTCGCGGTGGTAATATTCGATATCCTTCGATTGGATTGTTTTGGTATTTGAATGTCCAAAAATATCTACCAATCCAAAGTTTTCCATATCACTTGCCAATTCCAGTTCAGCATTGGGTTCTCCGGCAATAGCTAATGTGGTGCTGTTTGCCGTAGCACTTTCTGTAACAACATACAGCTCCCGAAAAGAAAATAAGCTCTGTGTCAGTTTTATAATCAATTGCTGCTGGATTTCGTTCCAGTTATTAATTTTTATGGATTCCGGTTCTTCTGCCCTGAAAATGAAACTGCCTTTATGGGCAAAAGCCAGTATTTGTTTGCTGAATTCAAATTCACCTTCAATTGCGCTATGTCCGTGCCCTCTTCCTGAATAAGGTTTGGATATACCATCGCTAAAGTTCCAGTTTGATGCATTAAGGGGAATTATTCCACTTAAATCGACATCATGAGGCGCTACAATAGTGTTACGGTATAAATTGCCCAGAAATATGATTTCTCCATTTTTAATCTGGAAATAATCTCCCGGAAAAAGATTCTTATTCAATGGTTTAGTGGGTAGAAATCCTCCGGTCTTTAAATAAAATTGCCTGTAAAAAATCTTATAAGTACGATCCATAGCCCTGAAATTAATTGATTAAAGTCCACTGAAACACCTTAGGAAACAGTGGACATTTTAATGTATCTTAAGCTGCCAGAGCGGCTGCATTTGCTGCTGCCAGTCCGGATTGCAACGATTTAAGTTTAACCTGAGCTTTATTCAGATTTGTAGCAGCAATATTCAACTGTCTGCTGGTTTCATCGTTTGCAATATTGGCTTTGTCATAGGCTACTTTAGCTTCTTTATAAGCGTTATATAATAATGCCCTGATCGAAATATCAGAAGCAGGATTCAGTGACAAAGGTGTATCTATCGATTCCTGACCTGTTAAGGTCAGATAAAGTTTAATCGCCTGTTTGTATTCCAGTGTTATTGCGGCTTCGGATTCTAAAACTGAAGCTTCTGCTGCCAATGTAGATTTTAAGGCAACCAATGTCAGGGCAACAGCATTATTAGCATCAGTCCCTGCAGCATTGATTCTGGTAATTAAATCATCAGAAATAAGCGGATTAAGTGCTTTTTTTCGGATCACAAGATTTGCCAGCTTATTGATTATTTCTACCGAATAAATTAGTTTATTGATCAAAGTACTAACACTTGAAGCAACCTGCTCTGTATCTTCATTTGCAGAGATCATATTGCTAAAAGCATTCGTGGAGTTGTATCCTAAATCATACGCATTCTGAATCACCTGATCAATCAGGTTTTTATTGTTTAAAGCATGCGTGCGATTGTTGTCCGCAACCAATAAATAACTTTGATACCTTGCTGCTTTTTCTGTTAGTGAAGTAACAATAACCTGTTGCTGCTGAACATCTGCCTGTGCATCAATTACCAGATTTTTCAGCGTATCTAATTCTGATTTTTTCTTTTCTGTGATTCCGTATTTTTTCAATCTTGGGCCGGCATTTAATATTTGAGCTTCCATATGTTTTATATTAATTAGTTACTGTAGTATGATTGTTCGTTAAAGAAGAATAGGTAAATGTGTCTGTATTTTCCCAGTCAGATAACTGATTTGTGTACTTGTTTTTGCTGATTTCCGCACCATTAAAATAAGACAACACAACAGGGATGTATTTTTTATTCTCTACCAGCGGATTTCCAAAATTATCAGTAGTTGTACTATCAATTTTTACCTCCAGCTTAATAAAAGGTTCTACTTTATCTGACTTGGTTTTAACAAGGCCTGCACTGGTATAATTACCGGCAGGAATATTCTCGGCTAAATTTAAGTTGAAGAAAAAAGCATTTGCATTCTTAACAGGTTTTGGATAATCTTTGACAATTTCGGCTAATTGTGCCTTCAATTTAGTTACCTCGCTATTAACCGCAGCCAGTTTAGCTTTAGCCTCATTCAGGGCATTTTTAAAATCGGCAAGTTTTCGTTTGGCAATTTCTATTTCTGCAGCATGTTTAGGATCTGGTTTTGGATATTTGGCTATTTCTGCATTTAATTGGGTTATTCCATTATTTATATTTAGGATTTCTTCGTTTAAATAATCAATTTCAGCTTCATATTGGGTTATTTCTTCCTCTATTTCTAAGGTTTCGATTTTATATTCGAGTGTGTTTAGTTCCTCATTCGTTAATAAATTATCCGGATAAGGCAAAAGCATACATCTGTAATCAAGATCTGCAAGTTTGATGTTTTCTTCTTTTTTAACGGTAAAAGTGATATCAAAAAGGGATGTACTTTGTGGATCAGTATCCTGGGTTTCTTTGGGATCAGATTCTTTTACCGGTTTGATTTTTTCGGCCGGATTCAAAGTATGCGTCATGGTAAATGTTTCAGATGGTGCCGAAAGATATTCATCAAACGTATTGATCTCTTTTTTGTAATTTTCTGTAAAAATGATCAAAAGAAAAGCAACATAATTTTCACCTAATACCAATGCTTCATTATCTGAATCCAGTAAATCAATTAAACTTAACTCTACCAAAGCTTTATCTTTGTTTTTTGAATCCGGCTGAGGAACTTCAACTCTTTTAAATTGCGACGGATTTGTTAACAGGTCTTCGGCAGTAGAAACATTGAAGAATGATTTTTTACTTTCCTTAACCAATATGATATTATAATTTTGTACCGGTTTTTCTAATCCCAGATTCTGGGTATCCTTGTCTTTATCTGTAGACGAAAACGGACTTTTATAATAATTAAAAGAAACCGTAAAAGTTCCTTTAACCGGATCAAAAGGTTTAGGAACCTGTACTCTCAAATTCTGATTGAACTTTTTATTATTAATATTATACGCTTTTTTAGAAGCCTCGTATTCTACTTTACTGCATTTTATTGCCCCTTCAGCACCTCTTGTAGCCATACTTGCCTGAGATGATGTAGCATTATCAGCAGTCACAATTGCAGTAATCGCATTTAAGTCTGCCGTCGTAATCTGCAGTAAATTATTGACAGACGTATTGGTTAGTTTTGCTTCATCAGCGATTGTCGATGTGGCTACTTCTGCAATAGATGTTGAGGCTTCCATTGCCAATTGAGAAGTTTCTTCGGCATGATAAGCCGTTTTATTGATCAGATTATACGCTTCAAGGGCCTGTTGGTAAATTTGTGTTCCGTAATCAGCAGCATTAATAATGCTAAAAATGCTTCCCACATCACTTGCCAGACGCACAATCGAATTAGAAGCAACCTGTATGTTCGAAGCACAAACAGCCATATTGGTAACAGATTGCGTGGTATAGGTTTTTTGCTGATTGGCAGATAACAAAAGATTGTCTGCCATATTCTTATTCTTAACAACGACATTATTAACGTGTTGTTTTTGCGTGTACATTTTTGTTGCCAGTTCCAGTTTTTCCTGTGCAACAATTTCTGCTCCCTCGGCATAATAAAGGGTAAACATGGAGGCATTCAGTTGCGCCTTCAATTGTTTCTTGGTCATTTCCTGACTTTCTAATGAAGACAATACACTAGAATGCAGATTTTCATTGTAGCTGTTCATAATAGTTTTTTTTTAGTTGATTAATTATTTTAAGATCGTATTCAATGGTGTTGTTTTAGTAAGGCCATATTACATGCAAGGGTTTTTTCATCCAATGGTATTTAATGATCGAAAAGGCAAAAGGAGATCTGTTGATTAATATATCATAAGCCCTTTTTTCTACAGTAAGTTCCCATTTGTCTTCCAGTTCTGTCAGAATTCCGTCGCGAACAAGCCAGTTTCCCCTGAAACCATCTACTGAACATTCACCAATTTCCGGCCAATGCGAGACAGCAGCTTGTATCAGACTGTTAATGAGTTGTTCATTTTCAGCAGCAATTTCAATAGCACCCGGAACGGCATCGGTCAGCGGTAAGCCACATAAAACTTTATTTAGCGGTAAATAAGTTTCTTCGGTTTGTTTCATTCCGGTAACAACATATTGCAAATATTGCACTCCATTTATTTGCGCTTCATTGTTGATAAACTGATTGTTATCTAAGAGTTTAAGCCGGTCAAATAATATTGGGATATAGGTATTTAAAAGCACAATTCCGGCATTTCGAACGGCAATGCCTTCTTTGGGTTGTGGTTTTGCTTTTGGCTTGATTTTATTGGGATCCATTTTCAAAAGTATTGGGTTGTGTTTTATAATTTGAACTGTTTGTTTTTCTGATTTTATAATTTCCCTGAAACTAAGCTGTAAGGACAGTGGAAACTGATAGATATATTTTTCAATATCCAGTAAGAAACTTTTTTTCGGAATTCCTTTTTTGGTAGCCACTTCCCAGATTAATTCATTCCAGATTTTATCGATAGCAATAAGTCTCCAGTTATCGTTGGCAGCAGCTTTTAATACTTTTCGCAACAAAATATGCTGCATTTCTTTTGAAGCAATTCCTTTAATCGTAATGAGGCCTAAAACATGGTTAAACTTTTCCAGAATTCTCAAATACGATGCTCTGTTTTTGTCTAATTGGCTGATTGCATTGCACAATGTATTAAAGGTGATATTTCGGCAAAGCCAGTCCATTTGAGCTTCGGGAATAAATTCTTTTTTTATTATTTTAAAGAAGGTTTTGGGGTCTTTTTTAATAATTGTATTCAGTAAATCTTTAATTTCAATAGTCTGCGAAGTACTAAAACCAATCGGGATTTGCCTTTGTAATACGATCAAAGAGAACCATTCCTGTTTTTCTTTCCCGGCTATTTTTTCCCATTGCAATAGTATCGTCTCGATATCGGCTTCTAAAAAGTTTTCTGCTGTTGTCTGGTCCTCAACTAAATTGTCTTCATGAAAAGGGCTTGTTTTGGAAATCGGGTTTATGTTTTCAACAGATTTGGCATCGTTTGCAACTTGTTGGTGTTCATTCCACTTATTAGTTTTTAAATGGTGTTGCAGTTCTTTTTGCAATAGTTTTTCAAACAGGTTTTGATTGCCTTTATACGCAGCATATTTTAAAACTGTTTTCCAAAACAACTCCTTTAATTCTGCATGAATAATAGTTTTTGAAACTGATTTTGATTGTTCAAGCAGGAGAACAGCACTTTTTTTGATCCAGTTATTTTTAATGAAAATGGCGTTCGTTAAAAAATAATGCAGGATGTTTTCACTTTCTTTTTTGTCTTGTTTTCGTACTAAGGCAAATCCTTTATCATTAAAATTAGTGAGCAGTAAATGAGATAATTCTAATTGAGATTGCTGCGATGTACTCTGAATTAGCGATGCCAATGCCAGTGTATCAATAGCATTATTGTTTTTTAACTGATTCAGAAACGTTTTTTTGACCGCTACGCCAAAAGATTTAATTCTTTTGGACTGAATTAATTTGGTAATAAACCTAAAATAATCATTTCGTCTGGTATGGGTTACTTTTTTCGACAATTGCACGATAATGGTTTCCAGAAATAATGATGTATTATGTTCCGGATGAAACAATATTTCCTGCATTCCTGTCAGCAATAAATGATCTGTCATTAACTCTTCGGGAAAGTCGTATTTTTCTTTTTCGTTCAGGATTTCATATACAACCTGTATGGTTTGTACCAGTTTTGTTTTTTTATAATTGGCCGTTTTTATCAGCAATTGCAGCATTTCACGATTCAGAACCAACGGAAGTATTTTTTTTAAAACCTCTTTATTTCCGTAGGAAAGCATGACCTCAAAAGCCATTTTAGGATGCAGTGAAATCGTCCTGATCAGCGACCTTTGCAAATTGTTAAAAAAGATGCTTTTGGTGGCATTTTTTTGTAATTCCATTTCCAGTTTTATCACCAGATTTTTGAAATGAATCGCAGGATAATTAGAATTGTTGTGATTGATTTCATTACAATAAATGCTGTTTAAGGTGGTATAAATCAAGACAGAATTATTGTTTTTTACTGCAGCAGGAATTTTGGCACTGGTAAATAACGCCAGTAATTGCTCGTGATCGAGATTATTTCTCCTGCTTAGCTCCACAACACAAAACAATAGAAACGTGCTATTGTCCGCATTTTTATTTTTGATTAAAAACAGCATCCCAATTTCCCATAAATCTTTACTGTTTGTTTTGAGTTTAAAGGTCTTGCTTAGTTTGTTCAGATAAATAATGGTTTCCATGTGCAGCAAAGACGGTGTTTTGTCTACTCTTGAAAACAATATTTTAATCGAGGTTTCATTTAAATCCCACATCAGCGAAACCAGAAAACTTTCATTGCTAAAAACAGGATTGATAAGAGCGTTAAATCTCGTTTTATTCTCATTATTGAGCGCGATAATCAGTTCGTTGAGATCGTTTTTGGCTGTTCTGGATTTTCGTTCTTTTTTGTCTTTTAATAACTGCTCAAAAATAGTCCAGTAATCGGTGCTTGTTTCGGGTGTATAGGTATCACTTTTCCGGGTTTCGAATTCCTCGGTCAGTATTTTAAGGCAATCTATAAAATTGTTGTTCTGAGTAGTTTTATCAGATAATTTTACAAGCGTATTTTCAATCAGTAAAATAAGTTCAGTGTAGGCAATATTATAATGATTTGCCATTTGCAGGATACTACTTTTCATAAAAGCCAGTTTATTAAAAAGTGTTCCGCGTTCCAGCAACAAAAAGTTCAGGATAAAAAACCACAGATTTTTTTTAAAGCTCGCCGTACTGGTCTGAATGATCGTTTCTTTGACCTGAATAGTGGTCATCATCGCATTAAACTCTATTATCGAACTGCTATTATTAGGTTCCAGAGCAGCAATTATTCTGGTAACATTTTTTTCATCAAATTGCCATGAAATTCTTTTTCGGACCTCTTCGTGAGTCATTCCGGTTTCTTTGATCATCGCAATTACTTCGGCTAAATTATTCTGAAGCAATTCGGCCATGATCTCGTTTACAGAACCTTCTTTGTTTTGGTAATTCCACGGCAGATACCCTTCCATTAAAAAAATAGCAAGATTTTCCAGCGTCGATTTTCGTTTGTTATAAACTGCAATTCCGTTTTGTTTTGGACTGTTTTGATACAAAATAAGCTCAGCTATTTTTTCTTTTAGCACACTGCGTATTTTTCGGCTCAGGTCAAATTCCAGATCATTGTAATCGCAGGAACCTAAATCAAGTTCTAACGATTCTATTCTCCAGCTTTGTTCGGGCGGACAAAGTTCGCTAAAGATATTGGCGACCTCTCCGGGCAGTGAAATTTTGCTCCAGGTACTCAATCGTTCCTGAAGTCTGTATCCTTCGGTTTTTTGATCAAAAGTAGTATCCCACTTTAGACTTGACACAATATGGCTATTTATTTCTTCCATTTTTTGTTTCTAAAATTGTGGTTAAACTATGAATCATATTCATTGCAATTTCAGCAGGACTTGTAACTGATGCCTGCATGTTTATTGCCGGATTATTTTGTCCGGTGTCTGCCGGAATTAGTTCGTTTTTGTAGCGCAGGCTGTCGTGCCACTTTACATAATTCGGAATAAAAACTTCTAATTCCTGAATGCTTAAAAAAAGACATTCACAGCTCACATTTGCCGGAAGGCTAATTTTAAGAAATTGTTTTAAACGCTTTTTAAATTCGGGAGTCTGAAGCTCCGGAATAAAATTGGGGAATATCAATAGTATATTTTTCCTGAAAACAGCGCTATCAATTGTAATACTGTTATTTTCTGTCGAAATTGTGATACGAAAAGTATAGTTTGAAAGCTTCGATTTAGTATAATCATCCTGATTTATCGTTTCAATACTGTTCGTTACAAAAGGATATTTTATATCAGAAAACATTAAATAACCCTGCTGAAGCTCATTATCCAAGGTTAACTCATTTGTCGTATTTAAAACATAATTAAGATTGCTTATGGTTTGAAAATCAATATTTTCAATAGTGTATGAAGTATGGTTGACCTGATTTTCCTTTATGATTTCGAGATTGAATTTTAACGTATTTAAAAGAAGAACTGTTTCTATCAGAATACTGCCGTTTCTTCTTTCTTTGAGCCAGAATGTTTTCTGGATTGTTTTATAGGCATTTAATTGATTTTCGGTACTGCTTTGCTGTGCATCAAATTGAGATGAAATAAAATTGGAATACATATTTCTCAGTCCGAATAATAAATTCAGTTTCAGTTCAAGTCCGGAGAAGTCATTGAAATTGGGTTTGCTTAATTTTTCTTTTTTATTGATTTGTTCTGATCTGAAGATGAAATCGGAAGTATTTTCATTGATAAAAGCGAAATGTTTTTGCTTGATAACAGGAAGACTTACATCGATGTTTCCCGTAGTTTTTTCTGTTAATCGTGAGGCGCTTAGAAAATCATACGCTTTTTGTCTGTTATAGGATAATAACTCCAGGTTTTGCAGATATAAGCTCTTTAAAATCAGTTGGTCTTTTCTTTTATCTCCGGTATAAATAGTATCGTCGATAAGTGCATCGATTACTTTAGGCGATTCACCATGTCTGGCAAGCAAATGATCCAGCAGGTTATTTCGTCGGTCTAAATTAACATCTTCCTCTTCTATGAGTTTCATCATCCCGAATATGTACGGATTGTATGGGTCCTGCTGATAGTCGAACCAGCTTTTTTCTTTTAATTCCTCTTTAATTTCCGGAACAAAACTATAATCAAATGTTTTATTGTCTTTTAATAAAGGTTTGATATGCGGAATTGTATACAGGGATTGATAGAAATAGCTTGGCGAAAACATGCGATACGGAACCGGATATTCTAAATGGTCTTTCTGATGTTTGTCTTTTACGGCATAAAAATTTTCTTTGTCAGAAGGTGCTCCGCAAACCGAATTGGTAAAGGAGAATAATTTTGGAACATTGGCTAATTGCGAAAACTGGTTAGCCAGTATTTGATCAAATAGGGTTAAATAGCCTTTTAACTGACGGGATTGTGCAACCTGAATGGGTTGCGAACCGTCTTCTATTTTATCGTCGCCAATACCATATTGCTGCGGAAATGTATTCTGGATCGAATAATAGGTATTGATGTCCCTAAAACTGCTTTTTGGTAATTTTAAACTGGGCTGAATTGTCAAGTTTGTTGTCGTTTTCGCAAATGTATCTGCAGTGATTTGCAAGGGGCCAAAAGCATCAAAAGGCAAATCTTTTCCGTTTTGGCTTAAAATCAGGTTTTTATTTTGATAAGAACCCAGAATATCGATTGCCAGTATTTGATTTACTGTTGCCTGCAGCACAGAAACGATTTTTTCTTCCTGATACAGCTGTAAACCCGAAACAGAAACGATTCCCTTTACCGATTCGATGACCGGAATTAAGTCAATGGCTCTTATACTATCTGTTTTATCGACTAAGGATTCGTTTAAAATCCAGCCATTTTTTAGATAAGGACCGTCGTATATTTCAGCGGCATTGTGCCCGGCTGCTTTTAAAGTTTCATAACTGGATTGCGCCGGTTTTGCGAATATAAAAGCGCGTATTTTATCTTGCAGTTCCAGCAAAACAGTATACTGATCGACTTCTTTTTTGATTTCGATTTTACCGGCAATCCGGCAATTTTGAGGCTGCAATGCAAGTGGCAGATTAAACAGTTCTCCTAAATTTCGGCTTTTGTTTAAATAATAAAATGCCGATTTGCAAATGTTTTTAACTTCATTAGCATCATTAATATCCGGATTTATATAAAGATAAACCTGATAAACCCTATTAAACGGAAAAGTGTTACTGTTGTAAACCAGTGTATTAACGTTGTATATGTTTTCGTTACCGTCAATAAGGTATTTTTTATAATCGTTGAGAGTATAAGGCGAAGTCGTCAGTATTTTGTATGGCAGATAAAACTGGTCTTCGATTTGAATTTTTCCTTTGGCATCTGTTAAAATATCCGGAATGCTGAAATCAGTACAATACCCTAATTCGGTAAGTGCGTAACAAACCTGATCTAAAATAGTGATTCCGGGATCGCTTGGGTTAAAGTTCGTCCACTCATTTCCAATATGGTTCTGGATATAATCAAGCGCTTCTCTTTTCAGGAAATTAAAATCCTGATAGGAAGGAAGCTGTTTTTTTGATATGTGGTTTATTGTATCCATTTATACCAGAAAAATAATTTTATGATTAGGTGCCGAAACTAAAAGCGTTGTTGGCCCGTAAGGCGTTAAGGTTTCTTTGTTCTTTTTTAAATTGATTGGTAATCCTGTGGCTGCATTGATGTAATAACTCGAAAATGATACACTTTCGACACTGGCAACTCCTTCGATATTTTGAATAAAAGTGCTCACTTTGGCATTGCTCAGCGGTTTATCAATCGCTCTTTGAGCAGGATAATTTGCAATCCAGGGCGATAAATAAACTTTTAACGCACGATTTATATTTTTCTCCATTAAGGTCATTTCGTAGCCGCTTTTCATTGCAATTGTGACTGTAATCGAAACGTATTCGAGATTAAAATTGGACACCTGCAGGTTTACAAATGGCGACGAATTGGGATTTAAAAATTTTGCTACCTGTATCTCCAGAGAATTGGTCACCAAAGGCACAAAGGCGTTGGTATCAGTATCGGAGGCTATTTTTTTTACCAAATAAACACTGGTGCTGTTATCGCGTTTTTTAGTGACCACTTTTGAATAATAAACAGCATCAAAATTTTCGGCAATCAAAGTAAAATAATCTGTTGGTGTACTGGCTCTGTTCTTGGTTTTGATGCTATTGCTGACCCTTTGATTTCTTTTGGTTTTGTTTTCGGCAGCTTTTCCTCCAAAAGAAGGAAAAGGCTGTAAGAGGGTGACTATTTCCGGAATCTTGATTTCCGGTTTTGTTATCACATTCGCTGCAATTTGCGGACTTTGTGTATCGGATAAAAACGAAGTTCCGGTTCTCTGCACGCTAAATCCGTTGGTTTGCAAAAAAGTGGTTTTAGAATACGATTCAGGTTCATCAAAAACGCCTATAGAAATCCAATTATTGGTTCCGGGCATAAACTTCTGGTTGTTATTACAATCGGCAGGAATTGGCAGTTCAATAACTCCGGAACATCTAAACTGATTTGTTTCATCGGATAATGCCTGAATTTTTTTCCAGCCTGAATTGCTTAAATAAAAGTACTGAACACTATTTTGCGTACCAAGTGCTGTTGAGTTTCGGGCTAATTCAAAATAGAGATTTAAAGTGCTGTTGCAGATTAAATTATCGAGTTCGATAAACAGGGCACCACTATAACCGAAAGACGGATAAAGCGGAAAACCATTTGTGTCATTGGCTGTAGAAGTTCCGGTAATTGCCGTATTTAATGTTGTGGTATTGGTTTCGTCAATTGTGCTGCTATCAAACAAAGTATAGTTTGAAAATGGCGCGTAAATAAAATATTGAAGCGGATAATCTCCGGCTGCACCATCCAGTTTATAGGTTACATTTGCGGAATAAATAGCAGAAAAGGTTTGTATTTTAGGGGCAAACGGCACATTGGCAGCGGTAACAAAATTTTTTACTTCTGTATCTTTTGCCATTGCCAGTTTATTGCCATTTTGCAGGGCAATATTCGCCACAACATTTGGATATAATTCAGATCCAAAGCCGTAATCCGGACCGGATAAAACCATTTTTATAAAACCTGATGAACTGGCATCGGTAAATTTTAAAGTCCCTTTTTGAATGTCCGGATCGGGTTGCCATGTTTCTGTTGTTGTATTTGGTTTGTAATACACATAATAACTGCCTGACGTACTAAGAACAGGCTGATTAGGATCTCCCGCTTCCGGATCAAAAAGATAAACAGGAGCGGGAATATTATCGACAGGAACAAAAACAGTATCTACCTGACTGCTTGCAATTTTAGTCATTTTGAGCCCCTGCCAAGATTTTCCCTGCAGGATATTAAAATCAGTTGTAAAACACGGATTATTAAATGGCGAAGCATTAGGATTGGGCAGCACCACTTTTTTACGAAATATACTTTTAAGTGATTCTTCTACGCCTTCTATCAAACCGGATTCTTTAGGTGTATTTTGGTTTTTTATGGAGTTTAGGTATTGATTGTATTGCAGGTAATAAGCCGCAAAATCAGAGGGTCTTTTGTCCCAGTCTATTTCTACAATAAGACTGTCGAGAGGTTTACTGAATATCTCATTGTTTCCAATAATAAAATTCGCATTTACTAACGGAATTGGTCCAAAAGGAGGGAAGGGACTCTTTGTATTGAGTTCTCCAAAATCATTATACAATTGAAATGTTTTGACACCGGATACTTTTAGTGCAATAGTTATCGCAGTAATTTTGGGTGTTCTATCTGGATCTGAAACATGCTGAAACAGAATTTTCATCATAGGCCAATCACTCACTAATCCGTCGGGATTGATTAAAAAAGGCTCAATGGCAGCAGCTGAAGGATCGAGATTTATCGTTATTACAACAGTATTATCAGGCTTTGAAGTATCCGGTTTAAAAGCTGTAGGAAGTAAATCCAGTTGTAACCAGGCTTTTTGTGTACTCAAAAAATAACTGGCTCCCTGTAGTACTTCTAAATCAACCGCGATATCAAATTCAAGACTTAAGGTGATGGTTCTTTGTCCTTCACGCAATAATAACATTGGCGAAGCAAATGCAATTCCAATTGCTGTAGGGTTTCCTGTTGGATTATTTGAACCAAAAGTTCCCCAACTTATCATTTTATTATCGGCATCTAATTGTATACTGGCTGGTTTGGCAATAGTTTGTAAATGATAAGATGGAATATTGGGTTGATTTTGATAGGTAAGCACATGTGCACTTGTAATAACGGCCGGATTTAGGGTTGCATTTTTTTGCGAAGCGAAGAGAACAGGATTTTTTTGCGCATCTAATCCCGCATCAAATAAAGTCCCGGCAGGTAAAACATAAACAGAATCATTTTTAGCCAACGTGGCACATACATAAGTACTATCCGGAACGGCGGGTAATTTGGTTTGTTTTAAAATGTCTTTATAATAAAAATCCAGATGCTTTTCTGAGATTTTATTGAGCTGATTTTGTTGGTTTTGCAGCACATTTACAAAAGAACGCAAAAGTACAGTATCCGGAAAATGCCCTTTTTTAAGGGTCAGTTTTTTTAACTCGTGTGTAGAATGATGTATGACGGTTTCTAAAAAATGAAACAATTTATCTGCTATTTTGGTTAAAATATCCAAACAGAAAGAAATCATTTTTTCTGCTGTCTGTACTATGCCTTGCTCGCTTTCAAATCCAAAAACTTCCCAAAAAGGACTTTTGTCTTTGTTGCTATACCAGATGTTTTTATCAAAAGAATCAAATTCCTGATGTGGCGCAGGTACAATAAATAGTCCGTTTATCGATTGCTTGTACAGATATTGCCTGAAAGACTGAATCGCCCAAAACTCAATACTTAATTTGTTTTTTACCTCATTGATGATATATGTTTTAAGGTCGTAGATTTCAGTATTGCTTTGCATATAATGCGTCCAGCGTTCTATAATTTTATAAACGGCCGTAATATGGTCAAATAGTTTATTGAAGGCATTTGAATGTAAATTTTCACTGCTTTGATTTTGTACTAATCTTCGAATTTCGGCACAACTGTTTTTATAAGCTGAGTGCAGGTTTTTGTAATTTGTTTTTGAAATAGAAGCCATTAAAAAAACAGGATCTTTTAGTAAAAAAGGGTGCCAGTTTCCTTGTATGGTATTTTTATCATTATAAAAATTGATCAGTTTGCTAAATTCCGCCAGAAAGTGCAGCCAGTCCTGTTCCGTTCTTCCGTCTATTAAATGCGGGCCCGGAACGAGTGACTCGTTAAGTGAATTTATGGCGCTATTTTGATCAATTAAAATCATTATTTTCGGGCTAAGTTTGTTCCTTCTTTTAAGTAAAACGGGAACACATAATTGTGTCTGGTATTGGTTTGGGCGTAGATATAAATAATCAATATTTCTACTACACCGTTTATGATATCTGTTGCAGCCACTTTTACATCCTGTACTATAATCCTGGGTTCAAAACGCAATAAGGCAAATTTGATGGTTTCTATAATTTCACCTTTTAGGGTATTGTCAATTTTTCTGAACATAAACTGCTGTAATCCGGAACCAAAATCAGATTCCAGGGTACGTTCTCCCTTACGGGTGTTCAGGATGACATTTATAGATTCGTTGATATTGGTTTCATTCGCAGATACATTCAGCTGAAGGTTATCCGCAGAAAAAGACACAGGAAATGCCCATCCTGAACCTAAAAAAGCATTTTCTTTATGTGTTGTATTATCCACCTATCATGACATTAAATGCTCCCAGCATAATTGATCCTCCGTGAGCGGTTGAATCTCCTAATCTTGCGGCTGGCATTCCGCCTATCATAACCGTTGAAGATCCTTTTATAATCGAATCCGGCGGTCCTACACAAACCAGCATATCGCCAACTCTGGCTGCCGGTAATCCTGCAATTAACACTGTTGGTTCACCCGGACCAACTATTGGCCCTCCAACATGCGGAATGGGCGGTACTCCCGGAGTTACCATCGGGCATTCGTGAAAATCTGTAAGTCTTGCTGCTGGTGGCATATTTTTTTAGTTTTTATTGATGAGTTATAAGTTATGAATTGTTGCGTGAACCTTCTATTCTTTCAGTCTTTGAACCTTTGCATCTTTGCACCTCTGAACCTAATTAATCATCACCATTGCGCCTTTCAGCGTTAATTCCATTCCTCCGGATACTTGTGCCATTTGTCCGCCTTGGGCGCTGTATTGCATATCGGCAGATTCTTTTATGTTCATTCCTTTTGTGGCCACATCACCGCCGCTTGACTGAATAGTAATGCCTTGTGTTCCTTTGATGGTGACATTTTCCTGTGCCGATATGTTGATGCTTTTCTGGCTTGACATATCGATACCGCTATTTGACATTACAATACTATTTTGATTTTCATCTTTAATGGTAATCTGCTTGTCTTTATCGCTGATGATGATCGTGTTTTTGTTGGGAGTTGCAACAGTCCAGATTTTGTTTTCGTCGTCAAATTGTACTGAGATTCCCGATTTGGAAACAATTGCTTTGATTGAATTTTTTTCATTTGGATCCAAACCTGTAAAGGGTTTTATTTTTGTTGCGCTATACAGGCTACCCAAAATCACGGGATAACGCGGATCTTCGTTCAAAAAGCCAAGAATTACTTCATCTCCAACTTCGGGCATAAAAAAGGCGCCGGCTCCGCTGGTTGAATAAAAATTAGAAAGTCTGGCCCAGATTCCTGCGCCATTGGTATCGAATAACGGTACATCGACTAAAACCCTGTATTGGGAATCGGGATCATCGTTCATCTTTTTTACCGTAGCGTTAAAAAGTCCCTGTACACCCGGAATAAGACCGGAGGCAGGAGGCGACATCACATCCGGTTCTTCTGTGAACCAGAGTGGCGAAAGCCCCAGATTGACTTCAGAAATCCAGTTTCCCTGTGATAAATCGTGAGTAACCCCGGCAATTAGGTAATCACCGTTAAAGCGGTCACCAACACCTTTAAAAGTCATGTATTTTCCGGGATCGACTAAACTGGTACCCTGAAATTTGGCTGTTCCTGTAATTTTAGAATATTCACTTTTAATAATCTGGGCTTTAGACCAGTTGGTTAGATCAGCCGTTTCTAAAGGTGTTGAAGTCTGCAGCTGAAAAGTAGAAAGCCCGACAACGGCAGAAAGTTTTTTTGAAGTTAAATTTCCGGCTCCGTCTACATTTGGCGTTGCCTGACCGTTTACAACTGCCTGGGTTTTAAAATCCCAGGCATTAGCGGTTACGCTGCCTAATTGTGTAACAGCATTAAGTTTTGCATTAAATCCAAGAAGGTTATCACCATAAGTTACCGTAAGTACAGAAGTAGTGCTTTTGTCAGGCGCATTTACGGCAACTGTTCCGTTTATCGTGGTTACAATTAGTCCGTTTGTTTCTGCAAGCGCCAGGATATAATCCCAGTCTGTAACATAATATTGTACTTGTTCCGGCCAGGTAGTAGTGGTCGCCGTTACATCTGAACTTAATCCATAAGTTCCTATAATAGACGAAATAATGTCGCTGTCTTTTTTATTAGAGTAAGTGAGGCTTTTTCTGCCTACAATCATTTTTATGGCTTTATCACGACATTCAATTTCTAAAGCTGATCCTATTAAACTGTCAATGCGAATGGACTGGCTCATAATGACACCGGAGAAAATCACTGCATTTTTACTGTCATAACCGGCTTCGATACTAACTTCGGCACCGGGAACAAAAGTAGCAGAAGAGCTTGCCGGAAAGGTACCGGTATTGGCTTCTCCGTCCAGAATTACAATTTTTGCGGTTGGGATCCGGTTAACCTTTTTTTCGATATGTACAGAAAGGACACTGAGCTCATCCGGTATTGTACTACCGTTGATTTTTATCGTGAATGTAGCGGTTCCGCCACTTGTTATTTCAGTTGAGGCACTCATGAATTAGATGGATTTACGGGTGGAAAAATTAATTTATCAATGCCATTCAGGTTTCTGAATTTATTGAGTTTGTTGAATCCCGCGACCTGAATATAGAGTGAGTCATCATTCCATACTTTTTCGCATAACTGAGGAAGGGACATTCCCTGAGTAACGGTAACAATATGTGTAAGGTCCGGTGATTCCGGCGCATCTGTCATTGTTACGGTCTCTGGAGAAACATATTGGCTAAAAGACAACGATACTTTTGCCCTTAGAGGACTTCCGTCGGGTTTAAAAAGGGTATAGGAAACATCGATGGCATCCAGAACCCCGTTAAAGCTAATATTTTGACCCCATTGCACTTTTACAAAATTAGGACGGTGGATTTTACCGTTATAGGTATAAATAATGGTTTCCAGTGCCGTAATTTCTGTTGCCATATCGGTACGGGTTGAATCTACAACACCGGTACAGTCTATTACAATGTCGAAACTTAATTTGTCGCTGGGGCTACTTTTATATTTTTGCGAGGCAGAGCTTGTTGCGGGAGCCTGCTGCTCGTTGTATTCAATGCTTTTTTGTACTTTAATATTATCAGGATTAATCATGAAAGTATAAGGGCTTCCGGAGAATTTATTTTGAAAATCCTCGTCTGTGTATCCTGTTATTTTCATTAATTCTAAACTTGCCATGATGTTTCTTTTTAACGTTTATAGCTATTCTCCTGATTTTTTTCGGCAATTAACCTTTTGCATTCTTCTAAAAGTTGTTTCCTTAAAAGGGATATTTCTTTTTCTTTGGCTACAGCCGAATTTTTCGTATTGGTGCTTACGATTTCTGTTTTGATAATTAATTCTCTTATTTCTATTGGCATAATTATGAAGTAAAAAGTTTATCAAATTTGGTGTTTGATGAAATATCAAAATAGGTATAAGCGAGTTCAATCGTTTCTATCGCAATGCCGCTTTCCTGAGAGTTTAAATCAGAAACAGCATATTTTACGGGATAGGCATTGTTAAAAGTCCATTGCATGCACACAATACCACTTGCGTTAAGCAAACTCAGAATAACATTGTGGGTCTGAATGGCATTTGATAATCCCTGGTCGATGCAGTTGGCACACCAACTTACCAATTGAGATCCTGCAGGCACAATGGCTCTTTTAAGCACTAAATTCTGGCTGTTGGAAACTGTTGGGAGGCGGTACTTAAACCTGTTTTCGCCTCCACAAACAATTTCTTCTATACTTAACTCTTTTGATATTCCTGATACTTCCTTAAAAGCAGCATCTACGCCCGAAAATGAAAGCGTAAAATAAAAGCTTACCGGATAATCTGTACTATCCACCGTTTTTGATGATGAGTTGTTCGTGTGCAATTTCGATAGTGTCTACGGCCACTTCATTTCCATCCGATTTTAAATCGGTGCTCGTGATTTTAGTGGGCCAGGCATTATTTAAAGTCCATTGCATGGTTACGCCGCCTTTTTCGTCTAATAGTTTTATGAGGACAGTTCTTCTTTTAATCGTATTCATTACGACCTGCTGATGCCAGTCCCAAAACGTATTGTCATTTACAAAAATGCCTCGCTTCATAGTAATATTTCCGTATTTGGTAATACCAGGCATTTTTTCTACGGAGAAAAGAGGGCTGTTACTTTTACGATATTCTATAATTTGATTTTCGACATCCATTCCGGTAACTTCCTGAAAAGCTACTTTTGTCAATTCTGTTCCCAGGTCTACTTCAAACCTGAACTTAGGCATGGGCCATGTTGCGCCTTGTGCGCTTCCGTCATCTGTTGCCATATTGTTTTATTTTAAAATTAAAAATTTACGAGATTGTTTATTTGATTAACTGGAGGTTGCCATTTGCTGTTGGAAGGTCAGAACGATAAATTCAGCCGGATGAACAACAGCTACTTTTACGGTAACATTCATAAAACCATTCAAAATATCATCTGCCGTCATGGTAGAACCTAATCCGCAGGCAACTGAATAAGCATCAGATGCACTTGCGCCTTGCAAACCGCCCTGTTTCCAGATCGAGTTAAGGAAACTGCTGATCATAGAAATGACAGCTTCCCAGGTGTTTTTGTCATTGGGTTGAAAAACATACGCCTGAGCCGCCAGTTTACAGGATTGTTCCAGAAAAATCATGGTTCTTCTTACCGGAATATATTTCCAGTCCTGGCTATTTCCGTCTAAGGTTCTTGACCCCCAGATTAAAATTCCCAATCCGTTAAATATTCTGATGGCATTAACTGATTTACCCGAAACAGCATCAACGTTTAGGTTGGCTTGCTGACTTTCGGAAATTGAAATAGGCAATGAAGCTGCTCCAACAATAGACGTGTTTGCAGGTGCTTCCCACGGGCCAACGGCATTATCAGTTGTTGTAATAACTCCGGCCATAGCACCACTTGGAGGCAGAATATTAGCATCGCTCAATACATGTTTTATAATCTGCGAATAGGTTTGACTCGCAATTATCAATGCATTGTTGTTTTGCGTAACGGTCAACGTGCTGTTTGGTGCCTGTGCATTGGCCAGAATGGTGGCAACCGCAGGATTTGGTGCACTTGGAGGATTCAGGATTGCTTCGAGTTGTTTTAGATCTCCACCAAACAAATTGGTATAGTCAATGTCTGTATTTTGCATGATGGTTGTTCCTATAAAAGGATAATAAGCCATTCCGTAATTTAAGCCCACAGAACCCGTGTTCATTCTGAAATTTGCGATGTCCTGCGTATACAAAATCGGGTCCGGATCGTCGCCTCCAATAATATCAAACAAACACATTGCAGTTTGCATTTTTGTAGACTGCAACAGCATTTCCTGCATGAGTGTACCATTATTTTCGACACTTAACAAAGTGGCTTCGGGACAAATGTACATGGTAGGTTCCTGCTCATTTAATAATAAGGCAAGACCGCCGGATAAATCGTTTAACTGCACATTGGGGTTGACAACCGGAATACCCGGAGTTCCCGGTTTTTGTGATGCCGGGCCATAAGTTCCAACTGAAACGATATAAGCATCGCCTCCGCCATTTTCGTAAAAAAGCCTGACGCTGTTGTACAAATAATAAACGGTGTTTGGATCGGGAACTATAGAATAATAAGCACCAGTGATTTGCATATAATCACCCTTTTGAGGCTGGCTTTTTTGTTGTACCAGATAGTATTCCGGGCTGTATTGTTTTGCAGGACTCGCAGGAGCAGGAGGATCCGGCAAACAGAAAAAGGCTTGAAAATCAGCAAATGATGTGATTCTCACAGGCACATTCGTATACGATTTCCCTTCGTACATGGCCTGAGGTGTGTACCCAATAAATGCTGGTACCGCTGTAGCCACTGCTACAACTGAATTGGGAAAAGCATTTAATTCTTGAATGTAAACACCAGGAGTTTGGATGGTAGATAAATTCATTGATTTTTAGTTTTAGTGTTCATTTTAAATAGTTTTTTATAGATAGATATACATAGGTGATGTCACTTGGCTGGTCTGACTGTTCCCGACGATACCAATTCGGGAGACATCAGGTACCGGCAAGCCTTTTAGGATCACTTTGCCCCTTGAATTGATTTGTGACGAATCGTTTGGCGTGTTTTGATTTACTAAATCAAATTTATATTTAGGTTTTTCACTTAACAAAATATTGGTATTGCCTGAGGTAAAAAGCAAGGCTTGTTCTCCTGTTTGAAGTGTGACTTTTTTTGGTCCGTCGAATTGTACGGATCCTTTTTCCATGATAAGAGGATTGGTTAACTGTACCTCATTTTTATTGATGAAATAGTATTGCCATTGCGTTGCCCTTGCAGTAAAATTTATATGGAAAAGTAAGGATTCAGCGTTGTTTTGAGTTTTTTTAAGATCATCGAAGTATATTTTTACGTGACCAAAAAAGGGGGAGATTAATTTTGTTTCTAAAGTTGGGTTCAGTAAAATTGAATCGGTACGGATTTCATTTTTAGGATCCCGGCTTGAATAGTTAATTTCTCCGAGCCAGTTAATGGGTAAGGCTGTAAAGAGCATGAAGTTGGGATTACCTGAAGTGATGTCAAATTCAAAATAATCCTGTTGCATTGTTTTTGTAATATAGTCCAGTAAGTCCGATAGCGATGAATTGTTATTAGAAAACAATTCGAAACCATTGGAAAAAGGATTCATTTTAAAACCAAATTTGCGTAATGTTATATCGGTTGTAGGGTTTGGAGTAAAGTGCAGGCAATTGCATTTGTTGTTATCAAAAAAACTATGATAAGCCATAATACCAAATACCTTTATGAAATTACTCTGTATCATAGCCCTATCGTATTATTGGTGTTTTTTATGGCCGGAATAATTTCTATTGTTTCATGAGACTGAACTTTAATCAGTTTCATTTTGTACATGATAGAAGGTTGGTATTTAGCTCCCATTGCGGTCCATAAGCTGTGCATCTGATGGTACGAAATTTTCTCATATTCAAATTCAAGTCGGCTGAGACCATTAGGAATAGAAGAGGAGGAAGCGGCATCGAGATAGTTATTCACCTGAAAAAAATGAATCACGGCATCGAGAAACAACAATGATTCGCTGTAATCATCAAAATTACAACTGATCAGTAAATCGATATTATATCTTTCTGTGGGATTAAAATTGGAGTAATTTCCGTTTTCTAATTTTTGGTTCCGGATATAAAAAGGCTGGTTGGTTTCTTTCTCAATATTGATAACGGATAATACGACTTTATTTAAATTCACTTTTGGAAACGATCCGTTAACATCTACAATATAATTTACAGCAGTTCTGTCCTCTGTTATAGACAATCGGTTTTTTAAAAACTGATTGAGTAATTTACTCGTAAATTTAAGTGATGAATTAATCATGGTAATTTAATTCTTAAGTGAAATTATTTGAAAGGTAATGAAATAGACGATCTCTTGTCTACGTGTAAAAGTACCTGATAATTAGATTTGTACGAAAAATTTACAATATACTTTTCGTATACAGATTTTAAAGTTTGTTATTCTTTTTATAGACAAAGTATAGACAAACGTTTTTTTTGTAGACAAAATTTATTTTGTCTATTTTTTTATAGTGGAAGGATTAAAAAAACGTCCCTACACTATCAATCTGTTCCTATGGAACTCTCATTGTGAATTCCGTAGGAATGATTTATTTTATAATAACGGATTTTAATCCGTTGAAGCGGGAAAAAATTTCGGGAAGACAAGATTGCAGTTGTAATAAATACAAAAAGAAATAAAAGCTACGTTTAAGAAACAGTTCTTAAGTAGGAGATGATGTCCTGCTCTTTTTCAAGGGTTAGTTTCTTTTTTAAGCGGTACTTGTGAGTTCGTACGCTTTCCTGATTGATTCCAAGGAGATTTGTAATGTCATTGTTGCTCATATTCATCTTTATGTAGCAGCAATATTTTAAATCTTTAGAACTTAACGATGGATGTTTTTTGGCAAGCGTCAGTAGAAAATCAGGATTCGACTGCTCAAAATAAATTTTAAAATCATCCCAGAGTTTAGTGTCATTTGCAACATTTTTAATAGAGTTTACAATAGACATTAATTCGATGCGGGTAGAGTTGTCTACGTTTGGGTAAAGGTAAGAAATGCGTTCCTTGACTTTGCGCAATACTTCAACCTTCTGATCCAGTTCCATAACATAATGGCTTAGTTCGCGATTGGTATCAGTATCCCTTTTTTGAAATGCGGCCTCTGCAAATGATGATGTTGGTTTGTTTTTGGGTTCTGTTTTTTTTAGAAGAATGATGGATTGAATTCTGTAAATCAGAAAATCGGTATTATCGATATGGTTGTAGGGAAATGTAAAAACAATACAGTTTTTTGACCAGCACAAAGATTCGCATTCATAACTTCTGGTTAAACACAAAATAGGAATATCCCTTTTATTGGAATTAAAATCAGGATCATTTATTACAGGCTGGTTTCTTTTGAAACATAATATAATGAGATCAGGATTTAAGGATTTTGCGGTATGGTTTAAATCAATTGCTCTTGAGACTGACACTGTCGAAAAGCTGAAATCTGATATTGTAGACAAGATATTTAATACTTTGGTTAGTACCATAGTATCATCGCATCCAATCAGTATCGTTTTCTTTTCAAGCATTTTTTGGGGAGTTTTGCCTGGTTAGGTTGTTTTTTTAATCCGTCTTAAAAGTATATTTCTATTGATTATAAAATTAAAAAGATGTTACAGAATCGTTTTTTCCTGTCATGAAGTCAATTTTCACAGTCAGATGGATTGAAATGCATTTTTTATAAAATAAGAAGGTTTAGTTATTCGGTCAAAATAAAAAATAAGTCAAAAAAATGTAGAACAGATTCTTGCAGGCTTGTAAGGATAAATGGCTTTATTTATGTGGTATGTAAATTTATAAAATAGATCTTATATAACGAATAGTATCATTCAATTTTTGAGTATATTCTTATTGATTGAGGTGTTTTTTGGGAAAGAAAATGAATTGGCTGATTCTTTTGTAATTTGGAGAAAATCATTTTATATTTATCCTATTGATTTTCAAAAAACAAACGAATCTTTTGTTGTTGTTGTAAAATCCTATCCAAATACGTATGAAGCATTCACAAAAAGGAGAGTTTTACGGTGAAACAAACAAAACGATTTGTTTTGATGGCATTACCTTGACAGATACTGTTTATACACATCCTAAAGTAGACTGGCATTATCATGAACATGCTTATTTTACTTTTATTCTTGAGGGAAATGTGATTGAGGGAAATAAAAAAGAAGTTTACAATTGCACTCCCGGAAGTTTATTGTTTCATAACTGGCAGGAAGCACATTATAACATTAAACCGGATGGATTTACAAGAGGTTTTCATCTTGAAGTAGAGCAACAATGGTTTGATCATCTGGATTTAAATAGCGACAGTTTAGAAGGCAGTACAAAAATTGGTAATCCGGATATTAAACTCCTGATGTATAAGATTTTCAGGGCTTCTAAAGTTGATGATAACAATTCTGATCTGTCTGCACAAACTTTATTATTAGAGATATTATCTAAGTTAACGAATAATAATCCGGGTATTTTGCCTAAAAAACCAAAATGGGTTAACCTGATTGATGAAATTCTCCATGAACAATTTGCCGATACGTTAACATTAGAGTATCTATCACAAATACTGGATATTCATCCGATACATCTTTCACGTGATTTTTCGAAATATTTTGATTGTAATCTTGGGGAGTATATTCGGAAATTAAAGGTAGAAAAAGCACTTTCTTTAATAGCGTCAAAAAATCAGTCTTTTACGGAAATAGCGTATCAATGCGGGTTTTCAGATCAAAGTCATTTCAATCGTTGCTTTAAAGAAATCAACGGTATAAATCCTTCTGAGCATAAAAAAATCCTTTTCCTTAAATAACGCAGATGTTAATTCTGTACAAGTTTTACAATTTCAGAGGGCTTAATTTTGTCTCTTTAAATCAATCAATCAATCAATCAATCAATCAATCAAATCATGAATCGAATTCTATTGTTAGTTATCTTACTTGTATGCCCTGCTGTAAATGCTCAAAATAATAATTTGTACCAGACCGATGCTGTTACCAGTGATCTTCAAAAATCACATAACGGCAAAGTAACTTTCATGAATGGAAATATTCCGTTAGCGCAATATAAAAGCTCGGATATGTTGCAATCATTTGAGTTAAAATACAAATCAGATTTAAATATCAGGGTTTTTATGGATAATTCCGTTGCTAATTATCTGCATCAATTGGCTCCGGATGTATCGGCAGAAAAACTTTTGAAATTAGGAAATCTTCAGTTCTCTTTTTATGTTGACCATCAATTGATTTATAAAGAAAATATTCATTTTGAATGTAATTTCGGATCGGGCGGTAATAAAAATACTTCCATTACTTTCAGGGTGCCGCTTACCAGCTCAAAAGGAGAAGACTGGTGGGCTATGTATATGTGGGACCGGTTTAAAAATAATGGAGGAGAAAAAGTATTGACTGAAGGCAAACATCAACTTAAAATAGAAATCAGACCGTATATTAAATTAGATGAAAAAAGTGAAGTTAAAACAGGAAATCTAATTGCCGCAGGTCAGGTGCAATTGATTATTAAAAAACCTCAATTAACAGCAAAAGAAATTGGGGTCCAAAAAATACAACCCGATAGTGGCTGGGAAATTTCGGCTTTGCCTTTTGATAAAAAGAAAATAGAACAGCTTAATACGGCTATTGGCAATTATGATTTAAAAGAAATTACAAGTGTAGTGGTAATTCGTGAAGGCCAATTAATGCTTGAAGAATATTTTAATGATGCTGATAGAAAAACGTTACATGATACACGTTCTGCAGGAAAATCATTTGCTTCGACGCTGATGGGAATGGCGATACAGGATGGCTATATTAAAAGTGAAAATGAGACCTTAAGCAAGTTTTATGATTTAAAGCAATTTGCCCATTATGAAGTCAAAAAAGACAGTGTAAAAATAAAAGATCTGCTTACTATGAGTTCAGCCTTTGACGGATCTGATAGGGATGGTGATTCAGCCGGAAATGAAGATAATATGTATCCAACAGCTAACTGGGTTAAATTTGCCCTGGATTTACCTATGGATAAGAAAAAAGTCAACGGAGGCCAGTGGGATTATTTTACGGCTGGAGTTGTAGTATTAGGCGATATTATGGATAAATCTGTTCCGGGAGGATTAGAGAAATATGCAGCCGAAAAACTCTTTAAACCTTTAAATATCACACAATATCAATGGCAATACACTCCACAAAAAGTTGCTAACACTGCCGGAAGTTTAGCAATGACTTCGCTGGAATACGCAAAATACGCGCAATTGTATAAAAACAACGGTATCTGGAACGGAAAACAAATAGTGGTTACGGATTGGGTAGGTAAAACTTTCACAAAACAAATTCAGATTCCGGAAAGAGACAATCAATTTTACGGTTATTTGTTTTGGAATAAAACTTTTGCTTTTGAGGACAAGAATTATGAAGCCTTTTATTGTGCAGGAAATGGAGGCAATCAATTTGTGGTTTTCAAAGAACTTCCAATTGTTGTGATCATTACTTCAAAAGCGTACAACAAACCTTACGGACATGCTCAGGCTGATAAAATAGTACAGGATTATATTTTGCCATCGATATTACAATAATAAGTGCCCTTAAAAATAGCTGTAATTGTATCTGTTGAATGGGTGAATACTAAAAGTTAAATATTTAGTTTTGCAACTCACTCAATACAGTAACCCCGAATTAAAGTACTTTATGAAAGCAGTTATTTTTGACATGGACGGTGTAATAATTGATTCAGAACATTTTTGGCAAAGGGCTGAATTTGAAGTTTTTTCATCACTTGGTGTCATTCTGGATTCAGAATTCACTAATTTGACCAAAACAATGACCACCACAGAGGTAACGAAGTTTTGGTATGAAAAGTTTCCCTGGGAAGGCAAAAGCATGGAAGAGGCTGAAGAAATGGTCGTATCAAGAGTAATGGAGTTAATAGAGCAGGTGGGAAGTGAAATAAGCGGCATTGAATCCTTTATAAAAAAGCTGAAATCAAATGGTTTTAAAATTGGTTTAGCCACAAACTCGCCTTATAAAATAATACCGGTAGTTTTGAAAAAAGCGGGTATAGCAGAGTACTTTGACAGTATATTTTCGGCGGAATTTGTCGAATTGGGTAAACCTGATCCTGCTATTTACGTAATGACATCAAAAAAGCTGGGTATCCATCCTGAAAATTGTATTGTGATTGAGGATTCTTATTCAGGAATGCTGGCTGCAAAAAAGGCGGGGATGAAGGTTGTGGCCTTTACCAATGGAAATCAGGATGTAAATGTAAGTTTAGCCGATTATAAAATAGAAAGTTTTCTAAAAGAGGAATTAGAGGTTCCTTTTATTATGTAATATAAAAAAATGGAATTTAATACGAGCTTGTATAAAAAGAAGTTCCCCAGTTTCATAAGGTTTGAAACTGGGGAACAAATAAAAAAATAAAACACAGTCTTTAGAACGAATACCTAACACCAAGCTGTCCCTGGAATCTTGAGGCTAATTGATCTATAGTATATGGTGTTGACGCAGGTTTCTGGAAGGTATAGGTTGGGTCGCCAGTAGCAACTCCTCCAATGTTTCCTGATTTTGTTAACCCAAGATTTGCCGTCGAATTGTATGTATTTGGAACAAAATAACTTCTTCCCCAATCTTTATTGATAAGGTTTCCGATATTGGCCATACTAAATGAAATCTGGAATGTTCCTACTTTTGAAACTTTGATTTCATCCATTAATTTCAAATCTGCCTGAATGTTCCATGGTGTAGTATCACCGTTTCTTTGCGTGAATGTTCCTCTTCTGCTTTTTAGATAATCATTTCCATTAATAAAAGCTTCGTAATCTGCCACTTGTTGTGCTGCTGTAGCAGATGGAACCCCGGCTGAATTTACTCCAATATATTTTGCTGCTTCTGTTGCATCTTTAAAAATATAAGCCAATCCTGCTGCTTGTCCTGTTCCTGCAATCGTTGAGTTTACAAATCCCCATGAAAACGGATTTCCTGATTGTGCATTAAAATACACATTAGCAGATAAAGTATTGTTATCAGCTACTTTTACTGCATATCCTACATTAGAAACAATTCTGTGCTTGATATTAAAGTTAGAAGTCGCCAATTGAGGATCATTAGGAGTCAGGGACTGGTTCATCTGGAAGTTACTTTCCATCGAGTTACGAATTCCGTTTGTAACGTCTCTTGAATCTCCATATGTATAGGCCACCATAAAGTTAAGACCAAAATCATACGTTTTTGAGATCATCTCTGTAATACTGTAACGGTATCCTTTGTTTGTATTTGAAAGCAAATAAGCATTTGAGAAAGCCGAGTTGATATTAGCGGCGTAAATTGGCATTTGGTGATTGGTGTCATAAGAGAAATAAGTAGGGTTATCTGTCTTATTTACTTGTTGAAATTCAAGATCACGAATTACTTTTGTATAAATACCTTCAGTTGTAAATTTATAGCCATCGATGATTTTATCAAAAGCAAGAGAGTTTCTTAAAACAGCCGGCATTTTGAATTTATTATCAATTAAATCGGCCTGTACTTTTGGGGTTGCATCATGATATCCGTTTAATCCGTTAGTTGCTAATGGATCTCCGGCAGCTGCAACCTGGGCAGGAGTAAGGTTGTTTTTATCGTAACTTCCGTAACCTACACCATCATTATAGTAAGCATACCCTAACCATGCAAACGGAATTCTTCCTGTAAATACTCCGGATCCCCCTCTAATTACAAATGTTTTATCTTCGTCTACATTATACGTAAACCCTACTCTTGGAGAAACTAATGCTGTACTAAAAAAGTTGTTTTTTATTTGGTTTAATGGCGTATAACTATACGTTGTGCCATAATTAGGATCAGCTGGAGAATTTTGTACTTGTGAACTTAAATTTGGCTTGGTTGGCAAGTCAGTATAATCAACTCTCACACCAGGAGTCACTTTTAATTTATTGCCAATTCTAATCTCATCCTGTACATAAAAACTATATAGGTTTATTTTGAATTTAGCGTATGGATCATTAAAAATCTGATCTCTTGTTGAGCCATCAAAAGGATACGTTCCACGAACACGAGTAGGCAGTTTATTGTAGAAATCTGCCAGGGATTTGTATGAAACCCTTCCGTTAAGCGCATTTACAAATCCGTAATTGATATCGTAGAATTCGTTGTGTGTACCAAACAATAAAGTATGGTTTCCTGTTTTATACGTAAGGTTGTCTGTGATCTCAGCTGTGTTTTGTTTCATATTAAAAACAGTAGCTTCACGATCATTTCCTAAGAAAATAGTTCCCCCGTTATAACCAATTTCTGTCTGAGGAAACATGGTATTAGCTGATTTTGGATCCCGGTAATCTTTAATAGCCGAATAACTTGCAATGAAGGAGTTCGACCACTGACTGTTGAAATGGCTCTTTAATTCTAAAACCGTACTAACGGATTGGTTTTTTTGCGTAAAATCCATACTTGAAAACCTGAAATTTGCCGCATCGCGCTCTAAGTTCGAAGCCTGAGAAATTACAGTATTGTTTCTTAAGGAAAGAGAGTGTTTGTCGTTAATTTTCCAGTCTAATTTGTTGAAGAATTTTTGGCTTTTTGCAAAGTTGTTGTAAGCGCCATAACTTCCCGGATCAAATCCGTAGTTTGTTTTTACGAAATTTGTAATTTGTTCTGCTGTAGCGTTATCAACCAATGATGTTAATTTTCCGTCTGAATTGGTTTGTCCGGCATTGTAGAACAAAGGATCTGTTCTTTCTGCATATTCCATATTCGTAAAGAAGAATAATTTATCTTTTATAATGGGCAAACCTAATCTGAAACCAATTTGATAATCCCCAAAAGATTTTGGCATTTTAGAACCATCACCTGCATTATTAGGACCCGTGATAGCAGCACTTCTGCCATAACTGTAAATCGATCCGGTCACTTCATTTGTACCGCTGCGGGTAACGGCATTTACACTTCCTCCTAAAAAATTTCCTAATTTAATATCATAGGGAGCAATGTAAACCTGAATATCCTGTATTGCATCTAAACTGATTGAGTTAGAACGTGTGCTGCTTCCAGGCATACCTGAAGTTCCGGATTGTCCGCCTAAGGAAGGGCTGAAACCAATCGCATCATTATTGATAGAACCATCTATAGTAACGTTGTTGTATCTAAAGTTGGTACCGGCAAAAGAGTTGTTTGAACTTTGCGGAACCAGTTTGGTAACATCCTGAATTCCTCTGTTGATTAACGGTAAACCATTAATTTTTTTCTCATTAATACTTGTTCCGTTATTTTTAGAAGAAGGTTTAGAATTTGTAATCACAACTTCTTCTAATACATTGTCATCTGCTTTGCCAACTACAATAGTAGGTAAATCGTTATCACCCAATGTTAAATTTATTTGTGTGTTGGAGTAATCTTTGGTGCCTGCACTTTTAATTTCTAATTCGTAAGGACCACCGGCATTTAAATTTTCGAAACTAAATCGACCTTGTTTATCCGTTACAGCTCTGTAAACGGAGTTGGTAGGTAAATGTGTTAAGGTAACCTCAGCTCCGGTAAGAGGGTTTGTACCATCATTAACCTTTGCAGATAAAGATGAGGTTGTAATTTGAGCAAAAATGTTCCCCATAACAAGAAGCATGAATGCCGAAAAAAAGAGTTTTAGTTTTGTCATGTTGTTTTTAGTTTTTATTTGACAAAGAAACTCTGTTTGTTTCGATCAGATTTAACGCTTTTGTTAACTTAAAATGATAAAACGATGTATTGTTAACTTAAAATTACCAACGTGTTATTTTTGTAAAAACCTTTTAGCGCTTTAAAATCAACTACTTGTGTAAAAAGCTAAAAATAAGTAGATTAAAGTTGTATTTAAAGTAGATTAGAAAAAGATTAGAGTGTTAAGCAAATGTTACCGATTGCAAAAACTGATAACCTTAAGGATTACTATTTTAATGTAAAAAGAGGATTATTCAGGGCGTTGAGTGTAATTTGTAAAAGAATATTTATTGAGATATGATTGTATCCTTGGTTGTTAAATGTTGATAGTACTTTGAATTAAAATTTGTTAGCGTGCCATAGGTACATAACAAAACGTTAGCCTCGTTCGACAATGATGATGGCGGTTACTTTAGGGAAACACCAAAGAAAACGAAGTGCCTTTCCCTAATTCAGAATCGACTATTAAATTAATATCATGAAGTTTGAGAATTTGTGTAGTGATAAAAAGTCCCAGTCCTTGTCCCTGGATATGGCGTGTATGATCGCTTCTGAAAAAGAGATCGAAAATAGATTTCTGATCATCTTCTGAAATTCCGGGACCCTGATCTACAATTTTGATGATGAGTTTATTTTCGTTTGAAAGTGCAAAAATGGTAACTGGCGCAGAAGATGAAAATTTTATGGCGTTATCCAGAATATTATACAAGGCAATAAAAAGCATGTGTTTATTAGCCTGAACACAAAGTAAATCTTCCTGATCTGCAATGGCATTTAAATTGAATGAAACTTTAGCTTCCGGATACTCAATTGCTTTCTTTTCGAGCACATTCCATAATATCTCATCGATTCTGACCTTTTCCATTTGTTGAGGCTCTGAAAGTTCGAGTCCGGATAAAACCAAAAGGCCTTCGAGAGTCGCTTTAAGGTGTAAAGTATCTTTGCGGAGCGATTTTAATATTTCTTCATATTGCTGGTTCGTTCTGGGTTGCTGCAACGATACATCAATATCACCAATAATAATGGTAAGGGGTGTTTTTAATTCGTGCGAGGCATTCTTCAAAAAGTTATTCTGAATCATGATACCGCTTTCCAATCTTTCCAGAAGATAATTAAAGGTGGTTACCAGTTCTTTAATTTCGTCTTTGTCACTGGTCTGCGGAACATCTAACCGGGAATGCAGATTTTCGGTTGTTATGGTATTTACTTTTGCAATAACTTCTGTAAAAGGACGAAAAGTTTGTTTCGCCAAAAATGTTCCCAGAAGGTAGTTTAAAGGAATCCCTGCCAGATAAAACAGGATAAACATAAAACCAAGAATTTCAAGTTGTCGATTCCCGGTACGGTCAATCCCCGAAACGACAATGATAAAATCACCCTGATTGTCTTTATAAAATAAGCCTACAAACTGTCTGCCGTCTCTTGTAAAGGTTAACAGCTTTTCTTTTGTAATCGTTTTTAGGTCTTTATCACTTAAATCAAAATCGATATTGTCCCTGACATAAAGTTTATTTGTTTTAGCATCATAAACCCGAATTGATTCATTGTTGATTCGTTTGTACTGAAGTTCAATTTGTTTATAGCGCTCGCTGTTGAGCTCTTTTATTTCGTCTTTTTCAAAATAAAAAAGCGCGGTGGTCATCGCATGATCTTCCAGATTATCAAAATAAAGATCCTTCATGTGGCTCCTAAACAATAGAAAAGATCCCGCCATCAGTAATCCTACTATAAAAGCAAAAAGCAAAGTAGAATTAATCGCTAACTTATTTTTAAGGTTCATAACTCTTTTGTTTGAGCATATATCCGGTTCCTTTTATAGTATGGATGAGTGGAGTAGGGAAGTTCTTGTCTATTTTATTGCGCAAATAATTAATATAGACGTCAACTGTATTTGATGTCGTATCAAAATCAATATTCCAGACCGCCTGCGCAATTGCAATTCGGGATAAGGCTTTCTCACGGTTTTTCATAAAAAAGATTAAAAGCTTTAGTTCTCTCGAAGACAGGTTCAGCTCTTTGCCATCTCTTGTAGCACTTTGTTCTTTCATATTAATTTCGACTCCCGCATAGGACTGGAAATCTAAAATTCCCGTACTGAATTCGGCACGACGCAGCTGGGCATTTATTCTGGCCAGTAATTCTTCAAACAAAAAAGGCTTGGCGAGATAATCGTCGGCTCCGGCTTGTAAACCTTTTACTTTTTCCTGTGGTGTATCGAGTGCACTTAAAATAAGTATCGGAACGATTATTTTTCGGCTTCTTAGAACTTCGCAAACTTCAAATCCGGTAATATCCGGAAGCATGATGTCGAGAATAATAATGTTATACTCGTTTTCCATTACTTCTTTTATAGCTTCAAAACCTTTGGTAATCGTTTTGACTTCATATAGATGTTCCTCAAGTCCTCTCGTAATAAACGAAGCAACTCTTGGATCATCTTCAACTAATAATACTTTATTCATAACCGGATATAATAGGAATGTTTAATAGGATAAATTAAGTAATGCGATAGGTAGTCGCATTTTGTACGGGCGTTATTTTCTTACCGTTTAATTCTAACAGTGTATTTTCTATTATTTGCGACATTGTATCCAAGGCCAGATCGTTGGGCTGTAACCCAAAAGGATTTTCAAGTTCATCGGCAATGGCTTCGAGTGCGACAAAAGTATAGGCTATAAACACAATTATAAAAGGCGTAACCCAACCCATTGTTTCTACAAAACCAAAAGACAATAAAAAACAGTAAATATAAACCGTACGGTGCAACAATACACTATAGGTATACGGAATAGGAGTGCTGGCGATTCTTTCGCATCCGCCCACAATATCCGAGAGTTTATTCAGGTTTTCTTCAAAAGCCAGTTGTGTAACACTGTCTATTTTGTTTTCGGCTTTTACATTTTTTACCCAAATTCCTAACTCCCTTAACAGGATTACAGGTTTAAAATGTACTTCTTTGAGTTGCGCCACTAATTCTTCCGGCAGTAATCGCTTTAAATCGGTATCGGGATTCGTTTCCCTAAGCTGGTGTTTGAGGCTGTATACAAATGCAATCAATAAATTAATAAAGTTTTCACGTTTGGTTTCGTATGCGGGATCATTAATAAGGGTAATACTTTGTCTGGCAAGAGATCTGGTATCATTGAGTAATGCTCCCCAAAGTTTTCTGCCTTCCCAGAAACGATCATAACTCACGCTGTTTCTAAAACCAAGAAATATGGCAAGTGCTATCCCAAAGAGTGTAAAAATAGCGGGATTTATATGTAAATTATATTCAATTAAATAAGGTCTAAAATATACAACTGAAAAGGAAAACAGCAGCAATAACAAAAGTCTGGGAAGAAGTTGTGGTAAAACGGAGCTTTTCCATTCAAAGAGCATTTTAAACCAGGTATCCTTTTTCTTTATAATCATTGCTTCGTGATCAGATTTGTTGCTATAAAAGTAACTAAAAGTATAACCTCTCAGAAAAAAATCACAAAAAAATAGAAGGAACGAAATGTTAATTATCGTATCGGGTTTTGTACGATAAGAAATACAAAGTTTTATATTCAAAAAGGCTGTGTTTATAAGGGGGCAAACATTAGAATTTACATTAAAAAAACATAAGATTGATATAAGAAATGAACGTCTGGCGATTTATCATTTTTTTTTGTTAGGCAATTAGTACAAAAAAAACCGGGAATATTTCAGGCTTAGATTTTTAGAAAGATGATTGTTGTTAAAAGTGGTAGAATTAAAAATTAAACCTCTGATTATTGCTATAATTGTTAAAACAAGGGCATATTTTTTTGATATTCTGCAAATATGGATAAAGATTGAAATAATTTTTAAAAATAAATTGACAGATACGGAAATTATTTAGATTTGCATAAAACACCTTTTATAGTGGGTTTTGTTTTCAAAATGGAAAATAAAAAAAGCGATATCATTCTGTGGAATCAAATTAAGAAAGGAGATGCTGAAGCTTATCATACATTATATGATCGTTATGCAGATGTGCTTTTTAGTTTTGGAATGCAGTATACAAATGATGACGCTTTGGTGCAGGACGCCATCCATGATATTTTTGTAGAATTACACCGCTATCGCAAAACCATTGCAGCAGAAGTAATCATAAAATCGTACTTGTTCAGGGCGCTTCAGAATGATATTTTCAAAAAACTAAAATCCCAGACTAAAATAGTTCGCCTTGATGCGGTTTCAGATCATAACTATAAAACCGGATCAACAGAAGATGATCTGATTGATAGTGAGACTATTTTTACCAAACATGCTAATTTAGCTTTAGCCCTTACTTCATTATCTAAAAAACAACGTTACGCTTTACAGCTTCGGTTTAGTGAAGATCAGTCTTATGAAGAAATTTCTTCCAGTTTAGAAATTAGCCTTGAATCTTGCAGGACCTTAATTTACAGGGCTTTGAAGGAACTTAGAAAGAAACTTTAAAAAAACTTTAAAAAAAGATTAAATTTTTTGTCTATGTTTTTGCCTTTAGGTTCTCTTAGTACTATAGAGAATCTAAAAAGAAAAATATTTTGTACCCAAATTTCAAAATTTTATCAAAAGAAGCCAAAACAGATTTAAGAGCCAGACTTGAAAATAGTATCGCTTTTGAAAAACAACGTGCCAGAAGAAAAAGACTTCGCACACTTTCGTGGAGTGCTGCTGCTGTAGTATGTATTTTTTTCGGAATTAAAGTTGTTCTGAATAAGCAACAAGAAAAAGCAATTAGCCCGATAGAACAATTTGCCAGTTTATCTACTACCGGAACTGTTCTTGAAAAAAGCGGCGAGGTTAGATTGTTACTGGCTGGAAAAGAAACCATTACTGTTGCTGACAGCAGTACAATTGCCTATAATACAGCAGGAAGTAAAATACAGGTTAACGACAAACAAATTGATCAAAAAAGCTCCCCTGAACCACAATACAATACGGTTTTGGTTCCGTACGGAAAAAGAGCGCATTTGAGTTTGGCTGACGGAACATTGGTCTGGCTGAACTCGGGATCTAAATTAATTTATCCAACAGCTTTTAATACCAAAAACAGAGAAGTATTCCTGGAAGGCGAAGGTATTTTTGATGTTGCCCATAATGCAGCAAAACCATTTTTTGTAAAAGCGGCAAATAATTACAGCGTGCGTGTCCTGGGAACTTTATTTAATGTGAGTTGTTATGCGACAGATGCCAAAGTTTCTACTGCTTTATTACGGGGAAAAGTAAGAGTGGCATATGCTAAAAAAGGCTTTTTTGCCGGAGATAGCATTCAAACAGATCTTAAACCGGGAATGATTGCAGCTTTAGACAAAAAGAGCCAAACCATTAAAACAACAGTTCAGGATGTTGAGCCTTTATTTTCCTGGAGAAAAGGATATTATGAGTTTTCGCAGGAAAAACTTTCATTGGTTTTAGAAAAGCTTACACGCTATTATAATGTGACTTTTGTATTAAACAGCGAAAAGAATGAACACGAGACGTATTCAGGAGCTTTCAAATTAAATGATGATCTGGACAAAGTTGTTAAAACATTAGAAGCAACAACTGGTTTTGAATTTGTTTATGAAGCTAAGACCAGAAAAATTACTATTAATTAATACCAATAAACTAAAAATTACGGAATGCCTATGAGGAGAAAAAACATGACAGAATAAACCAGGAAAACTAACCAAAAAAAAACCAAAAGATGCTCGAACATCTCTTGGCTTATGTAAAATTTTAATTGCAAATGCAATTATCGATAAACTAAAACAAAATTATGAATAAATATCATGATATAGGCTTTCTATTGCCTAAAAAAATCATCAACCTTACTTTTATTTTATTTATGAGAGTATTTATTTTAGTTCTCTACCTAGGCTTAACCAGTATCTACGCAAATGTTGCCAAAGCACAAAATGAAATCTCCGTGAGAGTTCAGGGTGCTTCGCTGCAAACGCTTTTTAATGCGATTCAGCAAAAAAGTGACTATGTGTTTTTTTACAATGATGATTTGCTTTCAGCGACAAAAAAAGTAAACGTTAATCAATATGGAACGGTAGAGGAAATCTTAAATACGGCCTTAGTCAATACAGGACTAACCTATAGCATTATAGACAAACAGGTGGTAATCAGAAAGGTTAAAAAGCTGCAGCAGGAACAATATGATATTACGGGAATTGTGACAGATAAAAACGGAAATCCATTAGTTGGCGTAAACGTTTTATTAACCAGTAATAAAAGTAATTGGGATATAACACGCGAAAAAGGAGATTTCAGAATGCGCGTAACCGCAAATGATTCACTTCGTTTTGATTATTTAGGTTATGAATCGAGAACAATTGCAATAAAAAGCCAAAAATTCTTAAAGGTTGTATTAACCCAGGATGTAATGGAATTAACAGGAGTAGCAGTAGTAGCTTCAAACGGTTATACGGATATTCCTAAAGAAAGAGTAACGGGCTCGTTTGAAGTTATGGGGGCCAAAGAACTGGCAGAAGTTCCTACTGTAGATATTGCCTCACGACTGGAAGGAAAAATGGCAGGAGTAAAAGTAGACCCCAGAACAGGCTCTATTTCTGTAAGGGGAACCAATAATTATAGTGGCACAGGTAGTCCGTTAATTGTTATTGATGGTTTTCCGCAGTCTGACAACGATTTTAAATTTAGCAGAAGAAGTGTACCCGGATCTTCAATTCTAAGTTATCTTAATCCGGACGATGTAGAAAGTATAACGGTTTTAAAAGATGCAGCAGCAGCCTCTATCTGGGGATCCCGTGCTGCCAATGGCGTAATTGTAGTGACTACAAAAAAAGGTAAAAAAGCAGATCCAACCATCAACTTTAGCACTACGACTACAATAGGAGAGAGAATGGATTTAGGCAAACTTCGCGTCATGAATTCCTCTCAATATATTGATTATGAAAAAGATTTAGTTACTGGTGGATTTATCGTCGATAATATTAAAAACACTATCGATTCCGGTGCTGCTAAAAATCCTAGTGCCGCTCAGGAAATTATGTTCCAACAACAAAGAGGAACAATTTCCATGGCACAAAGAGATCAGTTATTAGCACAGTTGGGACAAAATAATAATCTGGATCAGATTAACAGATACCTATTAAGAAATTCAGCCACTACACAATACGATTTATCTGTTACAGGGGGTAATGATAAAAGCACCTACTATTTGTCCTTAGGATACAATAAGGATGACGCCGCGTTTAGAGGAAACGAATCAAAATCGTACAATATCACTTTAAACAATTCTTTTCAGCTTAAAAGCTTTCTGAAATTAAATACAGGCATGAATTATGTTTCCAGTACTTTTCAGGAAAACAATACCGTTAATGAAGCATTATCGAATGTGTCAAGTACTGCGTTACGACCTTATGATATGCTTGCAGATGCAAACGGAAATGGTATCGATCGTTATATTATTTTTAGACCTGAAGTGGCTCAGGGATTCGAGAAAAAAGGATATTTGCCGTGGACTTACAATTATTTAGATCAGTTAAATTATTCGAATGTAATTACAAAAGGAGCAAATTTAAGATTGAATGCCAGCTTAACGGCTACAGTAAACAGCTGGTTAAATTTTGAAGCTTCGGGTATGTATACTTCTATAGGAAATAAAACCAGAACATTAAATGAAGCCGATAGTTATTTCTCCAGAAATATGATCAATGAAGCTACTTCTGTAAGTACTGCCGGTAAATTGGTTTATGGTGTTCCGACAGGAGCTTACTTAAGTAATACGATAGCTTCTAATGAGTCGCAAAGTATGCGTTTTCAAATGAATATCAACAAAAATTTCAACGAAAACAATGGTCTTCATTTTTTAGCCGGTTCAGAAATCAGAGAAGAACGAAGAGAATCATCAGGCCAGAGATATTTTGGTTATAATACGGATACAAACTCGTCCCAATCTGTAAATCCTACCACGTATTATACTACCATTTATGGATGGCAGACTTTTATAGGAACTTCTGATAACAGTATTAGTAAATACAGGGACCGTTATTTATCCTATTACGGATTAGGTTCTTATGACTACATGAACAGGTATCATGTGTCCGGAAGTGTACGTTTTGATGATTACAATTTATTAGGAGCTTCCAGAAAAAACCGTGCCTTACCGCTATGGTCTGTAGGGGGCAAATGGGATATTAATAAAGAGTTTTTCTTAAGAGACGTTAGCTGGTTGAATAATTTATCGGCCAGGATGACTTACGGTAAAGCAGGAAGTGCTCCTTCTGGCGGTTTTGGAAGTCAAAATGCTATTATTAGTGTTGGAACAGTTGATTTTAATACACAATTACCAATTGCTTCTATTTCGTTACCGCAAAATCCTGATATCAAATGGGAAACAACAGCAACGCTTAACTATGGTTTGGATTATGCCCTTTTTAATAATCGCTTATACGGAAGTGTTGATTTTTATTATAAAAAATCTAAAGATATATTAGCAAGTGTTCCCTACAACCCAACGTATGGCTGGTCTTATCTAAACTACAATACAGCTTCACTTAAAGGACATGGTGTTGATCTTAGTATTGGCGGACTGATTGTAAACAAAGCTTTTAAATGGAATACTAATTTCAATTTTTCATATAATACCAATGAGGTTACAGACACCCGTTATAATCTTACAACGACAAATCAATATTTGGCAGGATCACCAATGTTAGGTCATTCTATCGGTTACGTTTATGCTTACAAATGGGCTGGTTTAGATGCTACAGGTCAATCGACTGTGGGTAAAAAAGATGGTACTATTGTCAATTCATCTCAAGGTATTGCTACGATTGCTCCCGAGGACCTAAAATATATGGGAACTAGTGTTGCACCTTATTTTGGAGGGTTCATGAATAGTTTCTCTTATAGTAATTTTACGTTAGGTGTTCAGGTGAGTTATTATATGGGCAGCGTTTTTAGAAATCCTGTATTGCAAAATTATCCTACTTATGTAGGTGTGCAAAGTGGTGCTGTTGCAAAAGATGAACTGATCGCTGATCGTTGGCGGGTAGCAGGAGACGAAACTACTACAAATGTTCCCGGCTTAAGTAACATTAGTTATAATAGTGTGAATCGTTTTCAGATGGCAGACATTAATGTATTGCCGGCAGATAACATTCGATTGCAACAAATTTCTTTGGGCTACAGCGTTCCGTCAAAATTTTTAGACAGAACATTTATAAAGTCTTTGAGTTTCAATTTTGCAGCGAGAAATTTAGGGTTATTATGGGTTAAGAATGATTTAGGTATTGATCCGCAATACTTGTCGAGCAACAACTATAATACACTTGCCCCTCAGCGCAATTATACTTTACAATTTAATTGTAGTTTTTAATTTTAAAAAACATACTTATGAAATTTCTAAAATTCACACTATATATTTTCCTGCCTTTACTTGTATTAAACTCTTGCAGAGATTATGTCGAAGTAGAACCGGTTGGGAACAACAGAATCTTAAAATATACTTCTGATTACAGAGGTTTGGCGAACAATTACAGCACTATGGGGTCTTTTGGAGGGGTTCATTTGCTTGCCAGCGCTGATGTAGAATTTCCCACAACCTATCAAAATAGCGTTTCTACTATCTGGTCTAACAGTTATACCTGGCAGGAAACCATATACAATCCTTCTCAGGGAGATGCAGACTGGAATGGCTTGTATTTGTGCATTTACTACAGCAATGTAATCATAGACGGAGTAATGAGCAGCCAGGGCGGAACAGATGCAGAAAAAAAAGAAATTTATGCCGAAGCTTTTGTACACAGGGCCTTTGCTTACTTACAATTGGTCAATGTTTACGGACCACAATTTGATCCGGCATCAGATAATTCGGCAAAAGCAGTTCCGTTATTAATAAAACCGGACTTGTTTTCTTCGCTGGACAGAAGTACTGTTGGTCAGATTTACGATCAGATTCTTTCGGATTTGCAAAGTGCCCTTGTGAGTGACATTCAGGATACACCTTCATTTAATGTGCTACCTTCAAAAAGAGCGGTTTATGCATTGCTTGCCAGAACCTATCTTTATATGGGCAATTATCAATTGAGTCTTGACAATGCCCAAAAAGCATTGGCCATGCAAAATGGTTTAATCGATTTAAAAACGTTTGCTACGGCTAATAGTTATCCGGTTTTAATTCAGAATCCGGAGATTATATTTTCTAAATCGATATTAAATACGTATAGCGGGGCTCCGTTGTCAACAGAGTTATTAAATAGTTTTGAAACCAATGACCTTCGTTATAATTATTATACAATTGCTGGTACAAGTTTTTCGCCAGCGTATACAGGCAGAGGATTTGGAATTGGAAGGTACAGCCCAACTACCGGAATGAATATTGGCGTATCAGTTCCTGAAATGTATTTGATCTCAGCAGAGTGTTATGCCAGATTAGGGGATACACAAAAAGCAGTTGATAATTTAAATATTTTAAGAGCAAAACGATATAAAGCCGGTACAACTTATCAATTATCTGCCGCAACAAGCAAAGAAGCTTTAAACCTGGCACTTGTTGAAAGACAAAAAGAATTGATAGGCAGAGGATTCCGTTGGTTTGATCAGCGCAGATTAAACTTAGATCCGGCTTTTCAAAAAACGTATACCAGGATTTTTAAGACCGTGACCTATACGCTGGCACCAAATAGCGACGGTTATGTATTCCCAATCAACCAAAATTATATCGATTTAAACCCGGAATTGGGTAAATAAAAACAACACAATGCTACAAAAAATATTAAATATCAAATTTTTGGTACTGGCTTTTTGCGCCATTACCTTACAGGTTACAAGTCAGGAAACAAAGTTGAGATTATCCGGAATGGTCGATGTGCCCATTCCGGGATCAACTTTAAACATGACATACGATGCAAAAGGAGGTCCGTTGGAAAACATCAAAGATATTAACGGATATGTTTATGTTTTTAATGATTACCGATGGGAAATCGAAGACCTTAAAATGAAAAGAAACGGTGCTGTCTGGAATGTAGAATATACCGTTCCCAAAAAGGCTGCTTTCATGGCTTTCAAGTTTTATGGCAATACAAATAATGGTTTAGTTACTGATACAGGCCAGGATACAGGATATATGCTGGTTGTTTTTAAAGAACCAAAAGTAAAAATGCCGGGAGCCGATTTGGCCTGGGCTACTTTTAGAAATAAGGATTTCAATATGCAGTTTGGCGGTTATTTTAAAGAATTTACTATCGCCGGTGATGCTACTGAATACTGGTTGAAAAAAGAAGTAGCGGATCATAGTGAAAATTTCCCGAAATTTATTGACACCTATATTAAAGTTTTAAAGGTTCAGAAACCGGAAAAATTTGACGAGTTAGGACATCGTTTTTTAGGAGATTTTGTTACCAAAATAAACGGTCAGCCGGAAGAAGTATATGCTAGAGTTCATAATTTATACCTGTATGAACTGAAAGATAAAGTTAAGGCAGATTCTATTGAAACAGTAATTCAGAAATTATTTCCTAAAGGAGCATTTTTGAGATTTAAAGCCTATCAGAAAATCAATCAGATCCCTAATGCGGCAGACAGGAATAAAGCAGTGAATCAATTTTTGGCTGATTTTCCAAATGATGCAACAGTTCCCGCTTCTCAAAAGTATTTGTATGATACCATTTCTAAAATGCTGTTTGCTTATTATTTTGAAACAAAGGATTACCAGTCTATTCTAAAGTTACTTCCCACAATGAATTTTGCAGCCATAAACGACTGTTATCATCAGGATATTTCTAAAGCATTGTATCTTAAATCTGTAGAGCCCGCAGTTATAGAAACTATGGCCGTGCCAATGATCAGACTGATGCAGGAAAAAGTAAACGATATGTCGTATATGCAAGGTATTTACTGGTCTCCAAATCAGGCTACAGAAAATGCTAAAACGCAATTGAACAATGAGTTGGTGATCCAGATTCGCATGTTTAATATGCTAAAGAAATACAAGGAAGTTCTGGAGTGTTTTGAATTATTACCGGTTGAAAAACGTTACGAAAAAGCAAGTATCAACGATATTCATGTAACGGCTTTGGAAGCTTTGAATAAACCGGCAATAGAAGTTTTAAAAAGTGCCGCAAGAACCAATGCATTATCTGAAGCTTTAACGCTGAAACTAAAGGAGTGGTATGTGAAACAAGGAAAAAAAGAGACGGATTTTCCTGCCTATTTAGAAGAGCTGAAGAAAGAAAACAATGCAGATGAAAAAATAGTATGGATGGCTCCGGTTCCTGCTCCGGCAATTAATGTACAAACAACAGAGGGTAAAGCAAAACAATTGGTTTTAAGCAATGGAAACATTATTGTAATCGATTTTTGGGCCACCTGGTGTGGACCCTGCAAAAAAGCTTTTCCTGCTATGCAACAATTGGTTAACAACTACAAAGACGACAAACAGGTTAACTTTTACTTTATAAGTACTCAGGAAAATAAAGAAGGCTATAAAAAAGAAGCAATAGCTTATTTAAAAGAAAAAGGATATAAACTGGATGCCTTTTTTGATCTTGTAAAAAAAGGCGGAGGAACTAATAACGAATCGTTTGCAAAATATGCCGCTATCTTTAAATCAAGCGGAATTCCGAGAAAAGTAGTGATCAAAAACGGACAAATCCGCTTTACATCAGAAGGATATTCGGGAAATCCGGGTCAGTTGGTGGATGAATTAACAGGAGTTATTAATGCTTTAAAGAATGAAAAATAAAGTTTCAAAACCCCAATAGCGTTATGAAAAAAACAATTATGCTGTGTATACTCGGTTTGAGTATACACAGTTTATCTGCACAGAAAAAAGCGGTCGATGAGTCTGCTTATCAGACATGGCAAAGAATTAACAGCAAATCATTATCCTATGATGGAAAATGGATGTCGTACAGCAAGGTTTTTCAGGATGAAGAAAAAGAAAACAAGAAGCAAATCATTATTCAGGAAGCACCAAAAGGAAAACGTTTGGTATTGGATAATGTGAGTGATCTGAAATTCATCGGAAAAAAAGACTGGGTTCAATACAGTAAAAAGGATACTGTTCTTTTGCAAAACTTAAAATCAGGTTTAAAACGAGTATGGAAAACGAAGCATTTTACAAACATTCTTGAAGGCACGGATATTTTATATTATACAAGGCCGGAATCTGTAAAAGGAACATCCTTTCTCCAGCATTTGGTTTGTTATAATGTAGAAACCAATGACAGTGTAGCTGTCAATAATATTAAATCGTTTCGTTTTTTAAAAAATAAATCCATTTTTTACCTTCAGATCGAAAAAGAGCAGGCGTTGCTGAAGTACGGAATTCCCGGCGGAAAACAACAAACCGTTTACAGCGGAAAAGCAGCAGATTTTGGAGATTTTCAATTGAATGGAAAAGAAGACGGCGGCAGTTTTACACTTCGCACAAATGACCATTCAGGTTTTAATATGTTGTATTATTTTAGTCTGAAAACCAATTCCGTAAAGCCCGTTTTCAATTATGATGACATTTCGATAAATGATCCGGCTTATTCTATTTCAAAAGTAGCATATGGGCTCAGTGAAAATACGAATCTTATTCCGCTGATGCTTAACGAGAAAAAACGTCCTGAAAATACGCAGATCCCCAGATCAGAAATTGAAATCTGGAAATCAGGCCAGGGCACGATGGAACGCCGACAGGAATTGCTTAGGAATTCTAAAACAGCCCCAAGCGAACAGAAATATTTTTACGATATCAAAAATAAAAAATGCATCAAACTGGCTGCTACAGGCGAATTTGATCAGTTATTGGTACCGGAATCAGGTAATTTTAAAGGTGTTTTTGGTATTGACAAAAAGCCATACGCCGTTGAGGTCGACTGGACATTTAACGAACGAATTGATTTGTTCTGGATTGATGCCGCAACAGGAAAATCTAAAAAAATAATTGAAGGTACTGCAGCTAATCCTATCTGGAACCCTCAGGGAACTTTTGCTGTTTTTTATGATGACAGGCAGAAATCCTGGATGGTTTTTGACAGCGCCGAAAACGCATTACAGTTTAAAAACATAAGCACGCAAATTCCTTTTGCTGTTTTTAATGATGCTGTAGATATGGCATCTGTGAATACCGCTTACGGAATTGCAGGCTGGTTAAACGACGGAAATACGGTTGTACTTTATGATCAGTTTGATATGTGGGCAATAGATTTAACGAATCAAAAACCAGCATACGCAATTACACAAGGCTACGGAAGAAAAAATAAAGTGGTTTTAAGATTAGGAGAAGTGGGGTATGGCGGAGATTTAACAAACAGAAAAACAATAACACTAACAGGTTTTGATGCAGCGCATAAATCGAAAGGAATTTACAGACTAAGCAATAATACGGTTAGCAAAGTATTTGGGAATCCGGATTATGATGTAAAAATAGAAGCAACATCAGGTGATAATTCAGGCATTTTATTTTCAAAAGAAAGTTATACCATTTTTGGCGATCTTTGGTGGGCAACTTCAGGTTTTGGATCGCAACAGCAACTCACAGATATTAACCCGCAGCAAAAAGAATATGCCTGGGGAACCTCAAAATTAGTGACCTGGAAAACTTTTGACGGAAAAGAAAATCAAGGCAACCTGTATCTTCCGGATGATTATGATCCTAAAAAAACATATCCTGTAGTAGTTCATTTTTATGAAAAACATACCGAAGAGTTAAACCAATATCAATTGCCGGAAACCAGTACGTCAAACATCAATATTCCGTCGTATGTAAGCAGAGGTTATATTGTATTTCAGCCGGATGTACATTATACCTATGGCGATCCGGGAAACAGTGTTTATAATGATGTCATCAGCGGCGTGGAATATTTAATAGCACAGGGAATTACCGAAAAAGGTAAAATTGGTATTCAGGGACATAGCTTTGGAGGTTATGAAACTTCATTTTTGCTTACCAAATCAGATGTTTTCAGTTGTGCCATTGTGGGCTCCGGGGTAAGCAATTTTACAGCAAATTATCCTGTTATGCGATCCAATGGACTTTCGACTATGTTTAAATACGAAGTCGATCAGTATCGTATGAGCAGTTCTTTATTTGATAATTTAGAAGGTTACATTAAAAACTCTCCACTTTTTTCAGCTAAAAATATCAAAACTCCAACACTTATTTTTCATAATGATGGAGACCGAGCAGTTCCGTATCAGGAAGGACAATCTTTATTTTTTGCACTTCGCCGTTTAGGAAAACAAGCCTGGCTGGTCAATTACAAAAAAGAAGGACATACCTTAGATCAGGCAAACAACAGAAAAGACTGGACAATCAAAATGCAGCACTATTTTGATTATTACTTAAAAGGTGCAGAACGCCCAAACTGGATGTAATTATTCTCTAACACATAGAAACAGAGCATTTGCCCTTTTTTAGCAGCTTTCCACTATGTTTCTATGTGTTTAAAAAAAAATGCTATCTGAATAATTTATAGCAAGTATTGAAATATGTAATATTTACTTATATCACTTTCAGCCTTTTTATCTAATTGAAGAGGTTGCAGACTAAAGATAAAATCAATCAAAAAAAGAACATTACCGATCAAAAACATGAAAGTAAAATTATTTCTCGCGCATTTTATGATACTGGGTTTAACGCAGGTTTCAGCGCAATTTAAAACAACAATTCCGTTACGGAAAGATGTTGTACACGGGACTTTAAGCAACGGAATGCAGTATTTTATTCTGCACAACGAATGGCCAAAAGACAGAGCCGATTTTTATTTTGTGCAGAATGTAGGGGCTATTTTAGAAGATGACAATCAAAACGGATTAGCCCATTTTCTGGAACACATGGCTTTTAACGGAACAGAGCATTTTAAAGGAAAAGGAATCATTACTATGCTGGCCAAAGAAGGAGTTACTTTTGGTCGTGATATTAATGCTTATACGGCTCATGACGAAACGGTTTACAATATTAATAATGTACCAGTTAAAAACCCGGTTTTACTCGATTCCTGTTTGTACGTTTTACACGACTGGTCCGGATCTTTATCCTTAAAAGATGCCGAAATTGATGCCGAAAGAGGCGTCATACACGAAGAATGGCGTACCAGAAAAAATGCCGAATTAAGACTTCAGTCACAGCTTGAACCTATTATTTACAATGGAGGGAAATATGCCAAAAGAGACGTTTTAGGAGACATGAATATCATTGATAATTTCAAATACAAACAGCTAAGGGATTATTATAAAAAATGGTATTTACCCAACCATCAGGCCGTTGTAATTGTGGGGGATATTGATGTTGCAAAAATGGAACAGCAAATCAAAAAAATAATGGGATCTGTCCCAATGCCGTCAAATGCGGCAGAGCGCACTTATGAAACCATTCCGGATAACGATAATTTGTTGTACAAACTCGCTGTAGACAAAGAAGCTCAGAAAACAGCCATAGCATTAAACTTCAAAAAGAACAAACCGCTTGTTCAGGATGTGGCCACTTTTGAAAATAGTATTGCCCAACAATTGGCATTACAAATGATGAACAATCGTTTTAGGGAATATATCGTAAACAATGAAACCGCATTATTATCTGCAGGAGCAGGAAATTCTGATGTGACCCGGTTATCTTCTTTTTTTACTTTGAATGTGATTCCAAAAAACGGACAAATTTTAGAAGGTTTTAAACAGGGGTATACGGAGTATGAACGCGCCATTCAAAATGGTTTTACAAAAGAAGAACTGGAACGCGTAAAAGAAAATATGCGTACCGGTTATGAAAATCAATTAAAAAACAAAGACAAAATTGGCAACTCAAATTGGGCGCAGCAGCTTCAGGGGTACTTTTTAGAAGCTGCACCGGTCATGAGTTTAGAAGACGAATTTGAGTTTATAAAAAATACTTTAGCGAAACTTGATGTCGATCAGGTAAATAAAGTTTTCCGTGCATTTCCAACAGAAAAAAATCAGATTTTGACTGTTTCAGGACCAGATAAAGAAGACGTTAAATATCCTTCGGAGTTTGATTATGCCGTCATTATCAAAAGTGTAAACCAGGAGAAATTCGCACCTTATACAGAATCGGTTAAGAAAACGGACTTAATTACGGAGAAACTGGCTGTTAAACCCATTGTAAAGAAATTTGAAGTAAAAGGAATAAAAGAAGCCAAAGGATATGTTTTGGCAAACGGTGCCAAAGTAATTATTTACCCCACAACGCTTGCACAAGATCAGATTCTTTTCTCGGCATTTAGTCCGGGTGGAATGTCATTGGTTTCAGAAGCCGATTTGCCGTCTGCCCAGATTGCAACCGCCCTGGCGAAAAGTTCCGGTTTAGGTGATTTTAAAAGTACGGATTTGCAAAAACAACTGTCCGGAAAAACCTTGAAATTAAGTCCGTTTATCGCAGAACATTATGAAGGTTTTAGCGGAAGCACGATCAAAAAGGATCTCGAAACCTTAATGCAGCTTACCTATCTTTATTTTTCGCACCCAAGATTCGAAACCCAATCCTATAAACGAATTATTGATTATTATCAGAATTCATTAGAAAATGTGAGCGATAATAACAACAAGATATTTGGCGATACCATTGCGTTATTAGATACCAATCACAGCAAACGAACGTTTTTGCTGAGCAAAGAAAATCTTCAGTATCTAAAATTTGATACAGCCTCAAAAATTTTCAACGAACGTATTACCAATGCAGCTGATTTTACTTTTGTTTTTGTTGGAAACGTAAACGAAAATGATATTGAAACCATCAATAAATACTTAGGTAACCTATCAGGAAAAAATACACAGGAAAAATACACGGACCATAAAACCGGACTTGCAAAAGGTACGGCAAAAGAAAAACTGATACGGGAAATGAATGTTCCTAAGACTAGTATTTATGTGCATCTGGAAAACAAAAAAGTCACATTTTCAGACAAAAAACAAATCATGGCGTATATGTTATCGCAATTGCTGGACAAACGTTATCTGGAGAAAATCAGAGAAGATGAAGGCGGAAGTTACGGTGTGCAGGTTAGCAGTTCTTTGTCTAAAAGCCCAACGCCAACTTTTTCTTTACAAGTAAGTTTTGACTGTAACCCTGATAAAGATTCGAAACTACTTGAAATTGTGTACAGTGAACTCAGCAGGATTGTAAAAGAAGATGTAGATGCCAGTAATTTATCAGATATAAAACAAGATTTAATAAAAAGCAACCAACAGAATATTAAGTCCAATTCGTATTGGCTGAACATCATTACAGATCAGTTAAAAACAGGTGATGAGTTTTTAAGTAGTGCTGCTTATGAGAATTTAATCAAAAGTATTACGGTAAAGGATATTAAGCAATATGCAGCCGAAGTATTGCCAGAAGCCAATAAAGTAGAGGTAATTATGCAGGCCAAAGCCAATGAGTCTGGCATAAAATAAATACGATTTAAAAGAACGGCAATTCTAAACGGTTAATTTTAATAGTCTTTTATAAATTTTTTGAATTAGTAAGCATTTTAGCAAAGACTAAAAAGAGCTGTTTGCCGACAGCTCTTTTGAATTAATAAAAATTCAGAAGCATTATTTATTTCAAATTGCCTTCATTCAAAAAGATACAGCAGAACCGGAAACGCCTTATTTGGGGCGTTTTTTATTTTCCGGTAGTTTTAATTAAACACGTAAACCTAAAGCTGAAAAAATGTTTATATTTGAAATATTAAGATTAGAGGCGCTTAAAAATCAATCAGTAATCACAAAGTACTATATGAAGCTATTTTTTATTAAAACAACACTGTTTTTAATGTTCTTAACCTTTTTTTCCTGCGAAACTAAAAAACAAAAAGAAGAACCAAAACCGTATAAAGCAGGTGTGATTTTATCTTTTGATGATGCTTATGTCGATGAATGGTATGAAGCAGATCAGGCTTTGAAAAAATACGGTTGGAAAGCTACTTTTAATGTTTGCAGAATAGATTCTATTGGAGCCCCTCAAATTAAAAAACTTCTTGAAATGCAAAAAGAAGGCCACGAAATTGCAGGTCACGGATACCATCATTATAATGCCGTTAAATTTGTCAAACAACACGGAATTGACGCCTACATGAAACAGGAAATTGATCCTATGATTGTTTCCATGAAAAAACTGAATTTTAAAGTTACTACGTTTGCTTATCCTTACGGCGAAAGATCTGATGCATTGGATAGAGCATTATCCAAAGATTTTAAAATTATAAGAGGAAGGGCTTTTGGAGGCGAAGCTCCTGAAAAACAAGACAGTTATTTTAATAATTCAAAAATTGTATTCGCATTTGATATAGACAACAGTCACATTCATTTTAGTATTCCGTATGTATTAGAATTGTTGGATTATGCCAAGAAACACAACAAAATTTTACTTTTATGCGGCCATAAACCAGTCAAAAATGTAACCGAAAATTATCAGACCAAAATAGAAACGTTGGAGTTTATTTGTAAATACATGAAACTTAACGACCTTAAATTCTATAAGTTAAATGATTTAGACGATTTGCTTCCTGAGGAATAATTTTTTTGCCACAAATTTTTAAATCTAAAGTCTTCGGCTCAATATCTCATGCAGATTAAGGCAAATTTAATTTTGATTTAATTATTACATCCGGTTCAATCTTTTTCAATCTTTGTAAAAAAACATTTTAATCCCTGAATCGGTGGTATCATTTGATTTAAGGCTTTATCACTTTGGCTAAAATTCGCGGAATCTGAATCAGGTCGTAATCATCGTTAAAAATAATATACTGATTGTGCCAGGAAGGAGAAAATTTGTCCTTAAAATCCCGTAGCCCTTTATAATGCGAAAATGATTTTACCTTTTCATAAGCATATTTCATTGATTTTTCCTGAATGGTCTGCGGGTTTTCGATTCCGCTCATAGGGGCGAGGCCAAGATCGACATAGGTGATTTCTTTTGATTTAAGATAATTAAAAAGCGACACCATCATAAAATCAATAATGCCATTTGGCGCATCATCTGTTTTTCGGATTAAATCGTAAGTCGCTTCATTTTTAGCATAATCCGGAATGATATTTAAAAAAGCCAGAATTTTGCCTTCGTTATTTTCTACCGTTATGATTGTTTGTTTTTTCAGTTCATCCCAAAGGAAAATACCCTGAGAAAAAAGCATTTCTTTTCTGGATGTTTCCTGAAGCCATTGGTCACTCACCGCTTTAATTTGTTGCAGCAAACCATCTTTTATCGGAGGCTCATTGATACTGGCCTGCAAACCAAGATCAGTAATTTTTTTTAATGCATTTCGTAGTGATTTTCGATTTTGACCTTCCAGATGAAACTCCCGCAGGTCCACAACAGCCGCTTGTCCCAGGAAAAAGTATTTTTTACCCAGTTCCTGATACGTTTTTAAGCTTTTTTCAGGGATTCGGTAATAGAGGCTTCTTAGCCCAAAATCATAACAAAACTGGTCAAATTCAACGATACAGGATTTAATTTCAGGATTAGTACTGCCAACAGGGTTCTCGAGGACAACTGCAAAATTTCCGGATAACCTATAGGAGAGAAAAGCATTTTTACTTTTCGATATAAAAATCAATTTATCAAAATATGTTTTAAAATAATCCAGACCAGAGTTCCCGTACTTGTTTACAAGATCAGTTGCGATTTCTTTTTCTTCTGTAGTAACCGTATATTTTAGTATCGACGGTTTTACCAAAGTATAAATTAAAAAAGCAAACGAAAGAAACCCGCTAATTTTGAGTGAAATTAAAAAATGCTCGGCAAAAGTTCCCGTTGGATGCAAATTATCGCTGCCAACGAGAAAATAATTCTGAAGCGTATAGCGAACCGATTCAACGAAGCTGAAATCAATATTAAAATGTTTCTTATCGAAGAAATAAAAACCTAATACGCCGTAAATTAAAACTGCCAGGATACTTAGCAGAGAAGTTTGCAAACCAATACTGCCAAGTCTGGGGTTTGTTCTGATGTAATATTCTTTTCGGGTTGCAATTAAAACAATGATTACCAAAAGAGCGATGGCAGATTCTTCAAAATCAATGGCTTTGGTAAGATTTCCGATCAAAGAAAGTACAGATAATAAGATTGCAAACCACCAGGCCATACGAAGCCCTTTTAACATAAAAGCAGCCGTAACCAATAAAAACAAACCTGTTGTTAACACCAGATAATTAGAGGTATGAATGGCTTCTATGGGCAGGAAATTTTTAAGAAGTATAAGCCGGCTGTTGATAGCAGGAGTGAGAACCGATATAATATTGATAACACCCAGCGTGAGTAAAAGTAAGGCAGGAACAACACGTAAAAGGAGTTTGTGAATCCTGGAAAGAAATAAAATAATACCTGCAAATAAAGGTAGCCAAAATTCAAAAACCCGATAGAAAAGTGTTAGGGCGACGGCTTCCATATTGTTAAAACCATACTGTATTAAAACATAACTCATTGATACTTCAACAGCGCCCAGACCTCTTAGAAAAGGGGATATAATTAAAAATACAACAGCCACTACATAAGCCATTGCAGCTGCCAAGAGAGAAGAATCAAATTGTAATGCCTTCATGGCGATATATACATGTGCGATTCCAACGGCATCAATCAATAAAGAGCAGCCTACTATTTTTAAAAATTTAATCCGGTTTATTTTATGTTCATGCAAATCAATCAGGAATGGTTCTATTTTGGGAACACTTTTTAGCAGTAACCGGTATAAAGTTCCTTTTTGAAGTATCGAATTAAACAAAACAACCAAGAACGGCAGAACGACAATTATAATAGCTAAAACAAGCCATTCGCTATATCCGATAGTGCCTTTCAACAGTGAAAAAAGAAATAAAGGAACCGCAAGAAGCAGGACAGACAAGATACCTACAAATCCGTAAATGGCCGATGCCAGGTGAACTGCGGTCTTTGTGGTTCCTTTTTTTAAGAGATTATCCGTAAAAAAGAAAAGTGAAGTAATGCCTCCCGCGGGAATAAATACACTTATAAAATTGCGTTTTAAAAATAAGCTATTCGCATCTTTCCATGTTATTTTGGCATCAATGGCAGAAAACGAAACAACGTACATGAATCCTTGTAAAAAGACGTACAGAATGCTTAACAGAAAACCTATCAGTATCCATTGTGGTTTGGCGTCTGCAATGCTGTTTTTGATTTGATAAAGCTCGCTTTGTTCTTCTTTGATAAACCAAAATCCAATTAAAAAGAAAAACAAGGTCAGGACAATCTGCCCGGATAGTTTACCATTTTCAGAAAAAAAACCGGCAATTCTTTTTTGGAGTAAACGTAGAGTGGTAGTGGCGTTTTTTGGTTCTTTCATAGTAACATCACGGATTTACTTTGTTATAAAAATACTACATTAATTGATTCGTTTATAGATAAATAGAATCAAATTTTTAATGTATATTTAGGCATCAATCGTAATAAAAATATGGATCAAAAAAAACAAGTATTTCAGACTGAAACAAAACTGCGTTGGAGAACTTTTCAATGGTCGACCAGACTGATCATTTTTCTCATCCTCATGTTAATTCCTGTTTTTATTCTTACACTGCACCGCGGACTAAAACCGCCATTACCCATATTAGGCAACGATACTTCGGCACAAAATTTAGTAAACCCCAGTACGCCGGTTGCACTTACGCCTAAAGAACTTATAAAATACAAAGGCTTTAATAGCTTTTTGAGATCAAAGTCAAAGATGGAAAAGCTCAAAAAGCAAAATCAGGCAATTGATTTTCCTGAAATCCGTGCTGCTTTTTATGTAGATTGGGATCCGCAAAGTTTGTTTTCGCTTCAAAAGAATATTGACAAACTCAATATGGTGATTCCGGAATGGTTTTTTATAGACCCCAAAACAGATGCATTGCGTACAGAAATCGATACCGCAGCTTTGAAAATCATGAAAAAAGCGGGAATAAAAATTGTTCCGCTGATCAATAATATTAATGAATCTAAAGGAGAAGGAGAGTTTGACGGCGATATGATTCACCGCATTTTGCATGACGATGTAAAAAAAGAAAAACTGATTAATGATATCGTTAAAAACCTTAAGCAATATAACCTTCAGGGTATTAACATTGATTTTGAAGAATTTAAAGAAAGCGGAGATGAACCTATTATCGCTTTTCAGAAAGAACTTTACGAAAAATTGCATGCAATGGGATTTATCGTGACGCAGGATATCATGGCAAACGACGAAGATTTCAATATAAAAGTCTTATCAAAATACAATGATTATATGTTCCTCATGGCGTATGATGAGCATTACAGCGGAAGCGTTCCAGGAGCGATAAGCAGTCAAAAATGGACAGAACGAATTCTCGATCAGGTGGCCAAAGAAATTCCGTCGGAAAAAATTATTCTCTGTTTTGCCGGTTACGGTTATGATTGGGAAGACAGCAAAGAAGCCGTGACCGTAACGTATGATGAAGCCTTATCATTGGCAAAGCAATATGGTGCGACCATAACTTTTGACAACACCAGTTACAATAACTCGTTTCGTTATACAGACGGAAGAGGGAAGAAGCACCAGGTTTATTTTACAGATGCAGCGACTAATTTCAATACCATTCGATTTGCAGACGAGTACGGAACTGCCGGAACTGCCTTATGGAGATTAGGCAGTGAAGATGGCAGATTGTGGCATTATTACAATCGAAGTCTAACAAACAAAAGCATTGCCAAAACAGCATTTGATTTTAAAACATTAGAGAAAGTGCATATGATTTTTTCAACGCCTGATTATATAGGCGAGGGAGAGATTCTAAATGTGCTTACAGATCCGCAACCCGGAAAAATTAACCTCCAGACAGATCCTAATGAATCCATCATTACAGAGGAAAAATATGTAGAATTGCCAACAAAATATGTGATTAGTAAATTTGGAAACGTACACAAACAAGTTATTTTAACTTTTGATGATGGTCCGGATCCAACCTATACCCCACAAATTTTAGACATTTTAAAACGTGAAAAAGTGCCTGCAACTTTCTTTGTGGTAGGACTTCAGGGCGAAAGTAATATTCCGCTTTTGCAAAGAATTTATGAAGAAGGACATGAGATAGGAAATCATACTTTTACGCATCCTAATATTGCCCTGGTAAGTAAAGAAAGGGCTTCGGCCGAAATGGAAACGACGAGATTACTGATAGAAGCGGTTACAGGAAGAAGCACTGTACTTTTTAGAGCGCCTTACAATGCCGATGCCGAACCCACAACAGAAGCAGAATTAAGACCTGTTGCACTCAGTAAAGCACAAAATTATTATACTGTTGGAGAAAGTATAGACCCAAATGATTGGGAAAAAGGGGTTTCTGCGGATAGCGTTTATACAAGGGTTGTCAGAGCCTACGAAGCTGATCCGACCAAAGGAATTATCCTGCTTCATGATGCCGGAGGAAACAGGGAATCAACCGTCGAAGCTTTACCAAGAATTATAAAATACTTTAAAGACAAAGGAATTCAGTTTACCACCGTTTCGAAGTTATTAGGAAAAACCAAAAACGAGATCATGCCAAAAGCGAAAGGCAATTTGATGACGATTGATAATATTATTTTTGATTTAGGCTATTGGTTCGGTCATTTTATTACAGCTGTTTTCTGGATTGCAATTTTGTTGGGATTCTTTCGCATTTTGCTCATGGCGATTATGGCCTTTTTAAAAAAATGGAAAGACTATAAATACCCCTTAAATTATAATGAAATAAATGAAAACCATCCAAAAGTAAGTATTATTGTGCCGGCTTATAATGAAGAAGTGAATGCCGTTAAAACCCTTCACAACTTGCTTCGACAGGATTATCCAAACTTTGATATTATTTTTGTCGACGACGGATCAAAAGATACGACATTCAGCCAGGTAGATACCGCATTTAAAAACCACGATGTTGTAAAAGTACATACTAAAGTAAATGGAGGAAAAGCCTCGGCACTTAACCACGGAATTGCCATAACCCAAAGTGATTTTGTAGTTTGTATTGATGCAGATACACAATTAAAAACAGATGCACTTTCGCAATTAATGAGGTGTTTTACGTTGCAGTTTAAAGACAATGAACAAGTAGGGGCTGTTGCCGGAAATGTAAAAGTAGGAAACGAAAATACCATGCTGGCCAAATGGCAAAGTATTGAATATACTACTGCTCAAAATTTTGACAGAAGGGCTTTTGACCTCATTAACGGAATTACGGTGGTGCCCGGAGCGATTGGTGCTTTCAGGAAAGAAGCGATCGAAATTGCAGGAGGTTTTACAACAGATACCCTCGCCGAGGATTGTGATTTGACCATAAGAATTCTGCGAAACCACTACCGAATTGTTAATTGTGTCGAAGCTGTTGCCGTTACAGAAGCACCTGAAACTTTGAATGAATTTATGAAACAGCGTTTCCGTTGGAGTTATGGTATCATGCAGGCATTCTGGAAAAATCGTGATGCCTGTTTTAATCCAAAATACAAAGGCCTCGGAATGGTTTCATTACCAAACGTATTGATTTTTCAGATTGTGCTTCCTATTTTCGCTCCGTTGGCAGACTTAATTTTAATTTTAAGCTTAATCTGGAATCATAATGATATCGACAGTCTTCATAAAATTGGAATTTATTATCTGGTATTTATGCTGGTCGATATGCTGGTGAGTGTGATTGCTTTTATTTTCGAAAAAGAAAAATTGAGCAAACTCATCTGGCTCATTCCGCAACGATTTGTGTACAGGCAATTAATGTATGTGATTTTATTCAGAGCCATTAAAAGAGCCATAAAAGGAGAAAGTCAGAGTTGGGGGGTACTAACGAGGACCGGAAATGTTGGCTCGTTAGAGTAATAAAAAAAATTAATGCAAAACCAGTCCGGAATAAAGGGACTGGTTTTACATATGAGATGATAAGATAGTGATCAAAAAAAGATTTAAACAGGAACATTAATTGACAATGTCGTGCAGGGCCTGAAAGATATTCAAGGGATATTCAGCGATTCTGTTGCAAAGGTATAAATACCATTCTTTGCCATACACAAAGTACAGTTTTGTTGGATAACCTTGTTCTTTTAAACGTGCCAATTGCTCATTCTGAATTCCGTATAAACTTTCAAATTCATACAAATCTTTGCTCGTTTTATAGTTCTCAAGCATAGAAACAACTTCTCTCTGAATGAAGTCATGGTGCGAAGCAATTGAACAGCTGTGATTTCGTGACAATAATTGGTCAATATAATATAAATAGCGCTCATCCAGAGCGCTTCCTCTTGGAATCGAAAAACCTTCAGGAGTTTCAAAAGCCCCTTTTACAATTCTGATTCTTCCGTTTTGCTGAATCAAATCCTCAAAATCATCTTTTGATCGGTGTAAATAAGCCTGCAGCGTAATCGAAACATTTTTATAGGTTGCAGAAGCTGTTTTGTACACGTCAATAACAGCATCTGTAATTTCAACATTTTCGGCACTAATAGTAACTTCTATATTTTTTTTTGCAGCTTCCCGGCATATTAAATCTAAATGGTTTAAGCACAGTTCTTTTGATATTGACAATCCAATATGCGAAAGATCAAGTGAAAAAGTAGCATTCAGTTCTTGCTTTTTAATTTCTTGCGCTATTCTGATAAATTCATTAGAAGCCTGAAAAGCCTCTTTTTCTGTTAGCGTATTTTCGCCCATGAATTCTATAGAGGTCTTAAAACCTTGTGCATTTTGATCTTTGACCTTAACAATAGTTTCTTCGAGTGTTTCGCCCCCAATATATCGGTCTGCTGCTTTTTTTATCGTATTGAATAAGATTTCATTAGAAAGAATATACTCTTTTGCCTGTTCATTTAAGGCTGCTTTTCGTAAAGCATTTGCTCCCATTAATAATAAATCTTTTTCCATGTTTGTTGTTGGGTATTAAATTAAAAAAGTTGAAGACAAAGTAGGTTTAGGATCAGTCAGATGTTGTCAGGCAATGCCTCGATATATTTTAGTATTTCCGTTTCATTTCTTCTGTAATACGTCCATTTCCCATGTCGGGTAGCGATTAAGAAATCTATTTTATGCAACATCATTAAATAATGTGAAATTGTCGATTGCGATAAGCCTGTTTTATCCTGTATATGGCATACACAGACACCATCACTAAAATCAGGAACATTGACCTGTTTCGGAAAATTTTCTTCCGGTTTTTTAAGCCAGTTTAATATAGCTACACGTACCTGGTTCGATAATACCTTATTTATTTCTGTAAAGTCCATATACAAATATAATAACTACATATCGAAATATATCGATTTGATGATTTATTTTTACAGCGGATCAAAAAGTTCATAACCTTCTTTTTGAATCATTATAAAAAAAAGCGGAAACTGCATTTTCTTAGAATGTTAAAATCACGATTTGCCATCGCTATGATTCTTACAGTTGTGGTATAAAATGTTAATATTCGTGTTATTTCTATTTAGAATTGAGGTCAGACTGGTCGATTTTTCGTACCTTAAAAATTCTAACAAATAAAAAGAAGATGACAAAATTACGAATTTCATTAATCAACATTCATGGACTCCTTAAAGGTTCAGGTCTGGAGATTGGTAGAGATGCTGATAATGGAGGACAAACAAAATATGTTTACGAACTTGCTGAGTTTTTATCGCAACATGAAGATGTAGAGCATGTTCATGTTTTTACAAGATTAATAGATGATCCAAATCTCTCTCCGGAATATGCTGTACCAGTCGAAGTCATTAATGAAAAATTAGACATAAGGCGAATTCCTTTTTTAGGAAAAAAATACAAGCCAAAAGAACAATTATGGGAAGGTTTGGACACTTTTGTAAACGGAGTGGTACAGCATATCAAACTTCATGATATATTTCCAAACTGGATTCATTCCCATTACGGAGACGCAGGATATGTTGCCAGTGAATTATCAACCATCTTAAACATCCCGTTCGCTCATACAGGACATTCATTAGGTTTTCATAAAAAAGAAAAATTACTGCAAAGCGGTATAAGTGAGGAAGAAATCGAAAAGAAATTCAGGTTTAAACAAAGAATTGGTGCCGAAGAAAAAACATTAGAATTATCTGAATTTATTGTAACCTCTACAGAGCAGGAAATTGAAACTTATAAACCCTACAAAAATTTTGATTTAGCTAAATACCACGCCATTTCTCCAGGAATTGATACCCGCAAGTTTGTTCCTTATTATCATAGAGAACAGGATTCCGACAAGCAAATGGAAGAAGAACAACGAAAATACTGGGTGGCGGAAACTATTTCTAAATTTCTGATCAATCCGCACAAACCCTTTATTTTGGCCCTTTCAAGACCGGATCGTCATAAAAACCTCCATACGCTTATTGAAGTTTACGGAAAAGACAAGGAACTGCAAAGTATTGCCAACCTGGTCATTTTTGCCGGAATTAGAAAAGACATTTCAAAAATGCCGGAATCCGAAAAAGATGTACTGACAGATCTGTTGTTGTTAATGGACAAGTATGATTTGTACGGAAAAATGGCAATTCCTAAAAAACATGATGTAGAAAATGAAGTTTCTATTATCTATCGGTATGCTGCCGAAAAAAGAGGTGTTTTTGTGAATTTGGCCCTGCATGAAAACTTCGGATTAACGGTTATTGAATCTGCAAGTTCCGGATTACCTGTTGTGGTGACTAAAAACGGCGGTCCATCTGAAATTATTCCAACTTGCCAAAATGGAGAGTTGGTAAATCCGCTGGATGAAAACGAAATAAAGAAAGCATTGCGCAATATTTTAACCAATGAAGGACAATGGAAATATTATTCGAATAATGGCGCCATTAATATTCAAAAACATTATAGTTGGTTAAGTCACGTTAACCAGTATGTAGAGCTGGTAAATGAAAATTTATCTTCTTCATCGGGTTCCGGAATTAAAAAGCAGCATTATCCCAATATTAATATTGACCGGTTAAAAAGAAAGGTGGAACATTTGTTTGTATCCGATATTGACGGGACACTCATTGAGCCAAAACTGAATAATCCGGGCTTAGCAGAATTAAAAGAACATTTAATAAACCGTACAGATAAAATGGCCTTTGCCCTGGCATCGGGAAGAAATCTGAATTTGGTTAAAAAAGTAATCGAAGAAGAACAATTTCCTTTACCGGATTTTATTATTTGCTCCGTCGGGACTGAAATTTATTATACAAACGGCAAAGACTATATTCTGGACAAAGGCTGGGCTACATTTCTGGCAGGCCGCTGGAAAAGAGACGATATAGTAAACCGATTAAAAGAAATTCCATGGCTGCGCATGCAGGAAGAAGAAGCACAAAACCCTTATAAAATCTCTTATTATTATGATAAAGAAAAATACGATTACGACCAGTTAATTGCTGTTTTAGGTGCAGGATGGTACAAAGTAAACATCATTCCAAGTCATGGTGAGTTTCTTGATTTTATTCCTAAAAGAGCCTCAAAAGGAAATGCAATAAAGTTTTTATGCCGCAAATGGGCGATTCCATTATCGAATGTAATTGCGGCGGGCGATTCAGGAAATGATATCGATATGTTCAGAGGCGCTGTAAAAGGAATTATTGTAGGAAACCGAAGCATAGAACTGGCCCGATATGAAACTACAAAAAGTATTTATGTGGCTAAAAGTTCCGCTTCTTCCGGGATTTTAGAAGGATTAAAACATTATAAAATAATTAAATAGGTTATAATATGTATTCAGGTTCAGGATTTAGTAACTGGGAAATAGGAGATGTTGATGTATTTATAGATGAAAAGGGAGTTCATCATTTATTTCATTTGATTATTCCCAATCACGATTACATTGCCCATGCAGTATCAAAAGATGGTCTCTCCTGGAAGAGAGTAAAAAATGCCTTATTTGTGGGAGATCCCGGTGATTGGGATGATGATATGTTGTGGACCATGCATGTTAGCAAGTGCTCTGAAGGAGAAGGTTACGAAATGTATTATACAGGTTTAAAGCGCAAGGATAAAGGAATTACGCAAAAAGTAGGCAGAGCTGTTTCTCCTGACTTACTTCACTGGACAAAAGACAATCAATACGGTTTACCCTTAAAAAGTGAGGCTCCTTATTATGAAAGCAGGGAAAATAACCCAAGAGAATGGCTGAGTTTTAGGGACCCTTATAAATATCAATTTGAAGGAGAAGATTATTTACTAATTTGTGCCAGAAGCGCAGTAGGGCCAACCTATAGAAGAGGCTGTATAGGGGTGGCAAAAAGAGGTGAACAAGGTTTTGTGCTTCAAAAACCACTGCATGTTGCGTATGTCTATGATGATATCGAATGTCCTTGCGTCGTAGAAATAAAGGGGATGCATTATTTATTAGGTTCTATCAGGGAAGATATAAAAGTCCGCTATTGGTTTTCTCCGGACTTTAAAGGAGAATATCATGCTTTTCATAATAACGTGCTAATGCCTCAGGGCAATTATGCAGCCAGAATTGTAAAAGAAGGCGAGTATTATTTAATCTATAACTTTTACTTTGTTGGCGGAAATGTTAACACACTTCGTGTAATACCGCCGCCGAAACAACTAGATGTGGATAGTAATGGCAGGCTATTATTAAAAACCTATCACCATTGGAGAACACTGTATCAAAGAACGATTCATCAAAAAAACTTACCTGTTCCGGTGCCGATTTTAGGAAACCCCTCAGCAAATTTTAAACTGGAAAATGAAAACAAATGGCGATTTGGCTGCAGAAGTGGCTACGAAGTTTTTTGCTTTGAAAAGCCATCGGATAATTTTGTCTGGGAAGGTACGCTGGCTGTTGAAGGAATGGGAAAAACGGGCTTTGTTATCGAATGTGATGATGAAGGAACGGCGTATTATATATCAATTGATTTTGTAAATGGCTTCGTTCAGTTTAGAGCCTGGGGATTTAATGAAAAAGATGTAAAGAATAATTTTGTTTTTGAAAACATCCAGACCAATCAGTTTGAGATTGTAGACAACAAAGAAATTTACTTTAAGATTATTCGCTATGGCAATTATTATGAGCTTTCTATCAATGAAATTGTAAAATTAACATTATTGGATTTCAAATACAGCGAAGGCAAAATTGGGGTATATGTGTGTTCTGCAATAGTATCATTAAGTGATTCAAAAATTCATGTAATTCCCGAACCAGAGAATGAATATGCAACATCTGATCCTAATAAAGCATTGGAAGAATACAATAAAATAGTACAATAATACGCTACTGGGCACATTACGATTGAATTAAGCAGAATTACTGTCTATGATACTTTGTACACTTTGGATAAAAATTTCTGTATTGTTGATTTCGCCTTTAATGTATATATCATAATGAGATAATTTAAATTGCTCCAGCATGTCTTTTTTAAGGTATTGTATCATGGATTCAATACTTCGGGTGTCGTTTTCATGATTCCTTTTTAATTCACGCTGTTTGCTTTCCAGATAAGCTAAAGTCTTTTTTAATCTTTGTACATTTATTTTGTCCACACTTAAATATTCTTAAATTTAGTAAAAACAACGATAATCGGGAATAAGATAAAATTCAGTATTTTTCCAAAAACGTAACAGTGAATGAATTTATCTTATTACAAGAATATTGTTTCGGACAGTTACGTTTAAATTGGCTTTTTAGTTTTGAAATATAATTCAAAAAATTAAAAAAATCTTTAAATTTTAAGAATTATTGATGTAATCTGTTGTAGCCCTTTTGTTTATGTTTTTTGGTGGATAAGAAAAATATTTCTTTTTTTTAGCATAACTGTTTTTAAACTCATTTTATAGTGTAGTACAACTTCGAAATTTCGTTCCGGAAAAAATAGTAACAAGCAAACAAGCTGTATTTTCTTCAGTAAGAAAAACAGCTTGTTTATTATCAGTAGGCCATGAGATTATTTTACAACCGTTGCTTCCAGTTCTACTTTTAAGGTTTCAAAAAGACTTTTTACTTCTAATAAAGTAGTGGCTTGTTTCATACCATGCCGGGCTACCCAATCCTGAATAATATTAAAATGAGGCCAAAGTTCGGCAGTATTGGTAGTGTAAATATTTAACCGGACAATTCCTTTACAATCATAACCGGATTCGGTAATGACCTGCTCCAGATTTTTTAAGGCCAGGATGATTTGCGATTTCATGTCCTCATTACTTGAAATTCCGTCGGCACTTATCGCGGTTTGTCCTGAAACATATAGTGTTCCTGCCGGATTTTTTACTTCAACAGCCTGAACATAACTGCGTTGATCCTGCCATTCCCAAGGATTAATTTCTCTCTTTTCCATTTGTTTAGCTTTTTTAATTTGTGCCAATAGAGGCATTGTAGCGCATAATAGTAATGCTAAAAGATTTGCTGTTTTTTTCACGGTTACAGTTTAAAATTTGTACTGCAAAATTGAAAATAACAACCGGAACAGGGCCTTGACATTTCTCACGATTTTAATGTGAGCTATGTCACATTAAGAAGATAATCGGCTTAAAGTTTCGCGGGAAACGCCCAAATACGAAGCAATCAGGCTTTTAGGAACACGCTGAATAAGTGACGGATATTGTTTTAAAAGTTGTTCGTAACGCTCTCTTGAGTTAGAAGTCTGCCAGGAAATAATGCGGCGTTGCGATCCAAGAAAGCCAAAAGTTGCTTTCTCCAGAAAAAAGCGTTCCATTTTTTGCAGGCCATCGCACAGTTTTTTATAATCTTCCAGTGTACAGCAAAGCACCTCAGTATCTTCGATACATTCTAATGACATTGTTGCTTCAGTTTCCGTAAAAAAGGCATAATAATCACTTTCCCACCAATCTTCCATAGCAAAAGAAACAATATGCTCCTTTGCTTTATCATCGGTATAGACCAATTTTAAAAGACCTGAAATTATAAAATAAGAATACTTGACAGTATCGCCTTCCTGAATAAGAAATTGATGTTTCTTAAATTTTTTGGTCGAAAAATGAGAAAACACAAAAGCAAACTCCTCATCAGTCAATGGGATTATTTTTTCTATATGTTCTCTAAGTTGGTTTTGCATAGCAGAAAGCAAAGTTATTGAAATTTTAATTATAGAGAAGCTCTTATTGCGATATCACTGGTTGGGGTTTATTCTAAAACACAATAAAATTAAAGGATAAATTGTGAATAGTGATTTAGTAAAATAATAACAATTTATTAAACTTTTGTTTATTACTGTGTTGATAAATAATGTTTTATGAGTCAATTTTAACAGCATTATTAGCTAATTAATATTTATATTTGAGAATGAATTTGAGTCAAATAATTTAAAATATTTACAAATGGATAAAGCTATAAAACTAAAAGTTCGTAAGGAGTTGGATAGTCAACAACAGTTGAATATTATTAAATTAAAGGGTAGTTTAATTTCTAAAGGTTATACTGAAATTATTCATATCCTAGATCAGGATGATGAATTTCATATTAATTCTTTTGCAACGCCTTCTGAAACTACGAATGAAGTCCAGGAATTTATCAAGGCATTTATCTGCAAAGAAAATTTGGCTGATACGATCTCAATATTCAGATAATGTTTGATTATCAAAAATCAGATCCAAATTAGAATTTTTTATAATACTTTCCTTTCTCAGCTCTTTTGTCTGAATGAATCGCCTTAAAGATTATCTTTAGAGGATTCATACTCTTTTTAATTTCTGGTAATTGTACCCGTTTGACAAGGTTTCATTCGACTATTTAATAGCAAAGATGCGGTTAAAAAATATTTTTAATTTTTTAAATTATTTTTTATATTTCTGTTAATTCATTGTTTAAAATGTAATTTTTAAGTCTAATTCTTCTTTTTATAAAGATAGTTCTATCTTTACGACAGATTTTGGTCTGTTTTCTTTGATTTTTTTTGAAGAAAACAGTTAAAAGGGAATCAGGTGTAAATCCTGAACAGACCCGCTACTGTAAGTTCTATACAAGTCTTTAAACGTTACTAATGCCACTGTTTGCCACGGCGAATGGGAAGGTTGTTTTAAAGATGGAACAAGTCAGGATACCTGCCACAATCACATAGTTTAAGACTTTCGTGGAATAAAGTTGAACAACAAAAATGGACCTGTTATTTTTTAACGGGATTCTCTCTTTTTGCTTTTTTGATTATACCATCCGCGAAGTTTATTTAATTAAAACAGTGATGTATAATATAAAAAGAATACGCTTACTCATTTTTCTGTTTTTTGCTCCATTTTTACTTCATTCGCAAGTATCTAATGATAGTTTACGGGTTCTAAAAGAAGTTATTTTAAAAGGAAAACCTTATCAGGAAGTAATTCCGGTACAAACGCTTTCGGGAAAATTACTCGAAAATTTAGCCAGCCATAATGTGGCTGATGCCCTAAGGTATTTTGCCGGAACCCAAATTAAAGATTACGGAGGGCTTGGCGGACTTAAAACCGTAGATGTTCGTAACATGGGCACACATCATGTAGGTGTTTTTTATGATGGTATACAGCTGGGGAACGCACAAAACGGTGTTACAGATTTAGGCAAATATTCCTTGGATGATATGGAGTCCCTGACGATGTATAATGGTCAGAAGAGCGAAATTTTTCAATCAGCAAAAGACTTTGCAGCAGCTTCAACGATTTATTTAAGAACGAAACGGCCTGTTTTTGAAGGCGATAAAAGCTCAAATCTGTTAGTACGATTCAAGACAATGTCAATTAATTATTTTGATCCGTCTTTTCGATGGGAACAAAAGTTAAGTGGTAAAGTAAGCATGAGTGTAAGCTCTGAATACATAAAATCTAACGGACAATATACATTCAGATATAAAAGAAATAATCTCGACGGAACGGTTGCTTATGATACCACCGCCACCAGACACAATAGTGATATCGAAGCACTGCGAGTAGAATCCGGCCTTTACGGAAAAATAAATAACGGGTCCTGGGATGCCAAAGTTTATTATTATGATTCTGACAGGGGAGCACCGGGAGCCATTGTCGAGAACAAATTTTCAGATGGCTTCAGACAATATGATAAGAACTTTTTTACGCAGGGTACTTTCATCAAAGACTTTACAAAAAGATATAAATTTCAGGCCAAAGGAAAATTTGCTTACGATTATACCCATTATGTAGCCAGAGATACAACTAATGTCCTTGGTGAAACGGTAACCGAAGGAGCACAATCTGACGACAGTTACTATCAGCAGGAATATTACGTTTCTGCGGTTAATATGTACAGCATATTACCAGCCTGGGATGTCTCGCTGTCTACAGATCTTCAATACAATAAATTAAACGCAACAAGAAAAGGTATACAAACCCAATTTTCATTTCCGCAACGCTATACCGCATTAGTTTCTCTTGCCACTACCTACAGACTTGGAGGTTTTAAGGTTTTAGGCAGTGTTATAGGGACTAATGTAAAGGAAGAAGTTCGGTATAATGCAAAAGCACCTGATAAAACCGAATTTTCACCTGCCTTATTTTTAGGCTATACACCCTTTAAAGACTACGATTTTAATCTAAGAGCATTTGCAAAACGTGTTTTCAGAATGCCCACGTTTAATGATTTGTATTATACGATGGTTGGATCCAGTACTTTAAGACCGGAGTATATGAATCAGTATGATGTTGGATTTACTTATAATCTGCCGGTTCGAAAAGAGTTTTTTGACAAATTCTCGATTCAGGTTGACGGCTATTATACCAATACCAAAGATAAAATTGTAGCAGCTCCCACAGGAAATTTATTCCGCTGGATGATGACCAACATTGGGCAGGTAAAAGGCCAGGGGATTGAGTCTGTAATTAATATGGGAATGCATATTGACAAAGTAAACTTAACAGCAAATTTAACCTATACCTATTCTCAAAGCAGAGACTATACCAAATTTGCAGGTTTGGAATTATCATCTTACGGCGATCAGATTCCTTATACGCCATGGCATAGTGGCTCAGGAATAGTAAATGCTGATTACGAAACCTGGAATTTTAACTACAGCTTCATCTATGTAGGCAAACGCTATAACGGAAACGTAAACAATATAAAGGTGAATGAAGTTCAGCCCTGGTATACTCATGATTTGGCAGTACAAAAATCGTTTGCCATCCGTCATTATCAAATGAAAGGCGCGATAGAATTGAACAATGTTCTCAATCAGCAATATGAGGTGATTTACAATTATCCAATGCCCGGACGAACATTAAAATTTATAATCAGTATAGAGCTATGAAAAAGATCACCACAAAAGTAATCCTTAGTTTATTTATACTTTTTGCTTTTAGTTCCTGCAGAGAAGACGAGACCATTTTTCCATCAAGTGATAAGAGCGTTGCAGCACCCCGAAGCGATGGTAAAATAGAAGGTTTTTATCTTCTTAACGAGGGCAATATGGGAATGAACCGTGCAAGTATAGATATTTTTAATTACCGGACCGGAAATTATACTACTGATATTTATTCAGAACGAAATCCAACAGTAATAAAAGAATTAGGAGATGTTGGTAATGATATCAAAATTTACGGAAACAAAGTTTATGCTGTAATAAATTGCTCTAATAAGGTGGAAGTAATAGAAAAATGGACGGCAAAACGCATCAAAAAAATAGACATTCCCAATTGTCGGTATGTGACTTTTTACAAAGATAAAGCGTATGTGAGTTCTTATTCAGGTCCGGTAGCCATTGATCCCAATGCAGAAATAGGTTTTGTGGCCGAAATTGATACTACATTATTAGAAATAAAACGAAAAGTAACCGTTGGCTATCAACCGGAACAAATGGTCGTACACAATGGGAAACTGTATGTGGCCAATTCAGGAGGTTACCGGGTTCCTAATTACGACAGAACAGTATCTGTAGTGGATCTGGAAACTTTTACTGAAACTAAAAAAATAGATGTTGGAATAAATCTCAACAGTATGGAAATAGACAGTAGAGGAGATATTTATGTGAGTTCAAGAGGAGATTACTACAATACACCTTCAAATTTATTCGTAATTGACAGCCAGACCGATAAAAAGAAACTACAACTCGATATTCCGATTTCAGGAATGTGCCTGGTAGACGATTTATTGTATTTCTATAGTGTTTCATGGAGCTATCTGACCAATAGTAATAGGGTAACCTACGGAATATTAGACACCAGAACTAAAAAAGTAATTAGCAATAAAATCATTACTGATGGTTCAGAAAAACAAATTATGATTCCGTACGGGCTTCAGGTAAATCCCGAAACAAAAGAAATTTATATTACTGATGCTCAGAATTATGTGGTAACAGGTTATATCTATTGTTTTAGTCCGGAAGGAAAATTAAAGTGGAAAACAACCGCAGGAAATATTCCGGCACATATGGCTTTTATAACTAAAAATTAAACCTGTAAAGAGAAGTACAGAAAAAAAAATAATCCTAAATTTTATTGAATATGGAAAGAAATCCTTTTAAAATTCTAAAAATGATATTACTGTCAGTTTTCGTACTGGGATTTATCGGATGCGGAACTGACAAAGAAGAAGACCTGGGAATTCCGGCAGTATTACTAAAAGATTCCTACTCCATAGATCGTTTTAAAGTACTGAATATTGCACCAAATTTACCCGCCAATTCACAAGTAACCTGGATGGCAAATGATTCTGTGATTTCGCAAAATTCGCAGTTGGATTTTATTAGTCCGTATCAAAAAACTTATATACTGACTTTAAAGGTAGAAATCAACGGAAACGTCAAAACATACACATCTTCTATTAACGTAACAAAAGAGGCGGGAACTTACAGTAAATACATATCCAACGTATTTGATTTCCGCCCGGCAACAGGTCAGTTTACCAATGAAATTCCGCAATATTTAACAGGAAACACCGAAGCCAGTCTTATCAGCGCAGCAAAAAAGGCGATTGTTGGCTCTAACACCAGCATGATATCGTTAGGCGGTTTTGGAGGTTATGTGGTATTTGGCTTTGATCACACCATCCCGAATATGGACGGACGCGATTTTAAGATTTTAGGAAATGCATTTTGGGGAAGTGAAGCCAATGAAGCACGTTCAGGATCTTGTGAACCCGGAATTATTCTGGTGGGGTACGACAAAAATAAAAACGGAAAACCAGATGAAGACGAATGGTACGAAATAGCAGGAAGCGAATATTTTAAAAACAGTACCGTAAAAAATTACAGCATTACGTATTTCAAACCAGATCCTTCCAAACCGCCGGTTACAGGAGATGAATTCTGGCAAACCGATGTTGAATATATTAAATGGCAGGATAATCAGGGGAAATCAGGTTATAAAACCAGAAACACATTTCACGATCAGAGTTATTATCCGCTTTGGATTTCTGAGGCTTCCTATAGTCTGAAAGGGACCAGAATTGCCGATAATTTCTACGATCAGAGTGGTACGGGAAATTATTGGGTAGGCAAATCATTTGATTTTGGTTATGCTGATAATGCACCCAATAACGATGAAGGTTCTAATATCGATATTTCCTGGGCTGTAGATAAAGACGGAAAGTATGTAAAACTACCGGGAATAGATTTTGTAAAAGTACACACGGGAATCAATCAGGAAGCCGGATGGTTGGGAGAAGTTTCAACAGAAGTAGCAGGAGCCTATGACTTACATCTTAAATAATAAAAACCTTTAACTGAATTATAATATGAAAAAAAATTACCTTTTACTACTACTATTGTTTTTTACGTTTCTGACCAGGGCACAAGTATCAGTCCAGGGTGTCCCCAGAACTGATATAAAACAAAAGACAACACTTAAAAGCAGTACGAAAAAAAGCGTTGCCAGCCCCACAACTTTTGACGACGTTCAATTTTGGGTAGGAACCGGCTCCAACAAAGCAGTATTGGGAATACAATGGAATGACGATAAAGGCTCTGATCCTTTAATCTGGGGTTTTAAATGGGATGGCCAGGCCACGGGTGAAGATATGCTGAAAGCTATATTGAAAGCTGATCCCCGTTTTTTTTCTTTGCTTTATCAGGGCACACAGTTTGGATCAGCGATTGGAGGACTGGGATTTGATCTGAATGGAGCAAATACAAACGGACTTTATAAAGATGCCAACGTAACCTATCCTTATTATTCTTTAAGTGGCATTATTAATTCCTCTTCTTACGATTTTGATCATTATACAGCTATAGATCCCGCCGATCACTGGCAATCCGGATGGTATCAGGGATATTGGGTTTATAATGTCAGAGATTCTGCTGAGGATGATTTTGCTTATTCAGGTTTAGGAGCCAGCAGTCGTGTTTTAGAAAATGGTTCCTGGGATGTTTGGAATTATGCTCCATTGATGAATCAGCCTCCTGTTTCAGAAACATTCACTCCGGTAACACCGTATGTTGCGGCAACAGATTATACCAATGGTTTTTTTATAGTAAACGAAGAATGGTTCGGACACACAAATGGATCTGTAAATTTTGTGAATAATGACGGGAATATTAATTATCGAATTTATAGTACGGCTAACGACAATAAGGCTTTTGGGGCCACTACGCAATACGGAACAATCTATGGAGATAAATTTTATTTCATTTCAAAACAGGCGAAAGACGGTGGAGACACTAAATATACCCCAGGTGGAAGATTAGTTGTTGCGGACGCAAAAACAATGCAAAAAATTGCTGCATTTGATGTTATTGGTGGAGGAGACGGACGTTCTTTTATCGGGATCAATGAAACAACAGGTTATATTGGTGCTTCAAACGGAATTTTTCTTTTTGACATTGCCAACATGAAGGTAGGAAGTTTGATACCTGCAACAGGTGGCGGAAGCCAGTATTCCGGACAAATAGGAAACATGATTCGTACTTCTCAATATGTATTTGCGGTAAAACAGACTGCAGGAATTTTGATAATAGATCCCAATACTAATACCGTGATTAAGACTATTTCCGGTGCATTCCATTCGGTTGTTCAGGCAAAAGACGGAAGTGTTTGGGGAATCCAGAATCAAAAATTAATCAATATCGATGCAACAACTTTTGCAGTAACAGAATATGCAATTCCTACCACCAAATATTTAGGATCATGGGGCGCATGGAATGCAGGAAGTTTTACTTACAGTAATCAACAGAACGCTTTGTACTGGATCAATTCTATTAATAGTTTTAATTCAGGAATACAAATTGTCAAATTTGATATTACTTCTAAAACGTTCAATGAAAATTTTGCAACTATTCCGGGACAAACAGGAACTTACAAGCAAATTCCTTATGGCGCTGCATTACGTATTGATCCGGTTTCTGATCATTTAATTATTAATACAACAGAAAGCGGTTTTGGAGCACATTACCAAAAAAACTGGATACATACCTTTGATAATACAGGAAATTTAACCAATACTAAAATCTTAGATGACTATTATTGGTTTCCGGCTGTAACAGTTTTCCCTGATAATGCGGCTCCGGTAATAAGTAGTACTTTGCCTTCGCAGGTTTCCGTAAATAATCCAACTGTAATTGATTTAAAAACGGTTGTTTCAGATGACGATAATTTAGCAGCAGCAATTGTAAAAACAGTAAAATCAAATAGCGATACAGCGGTAGTTTTGGCAGTTGTAAATAGTAACGATGAACTGGTTTTGACCCCTAAAACTTCAGGTGATGCGACAGTCGTGATAAGTTTTAATTCTAACGGAAAAGTAGTTGAAAAATCAATTACAGTTAATGCATCAACTAATTTAGGAACAGGTGATTTTACAAAGGTCAAATTGGCCATTTATCCTAATCCGGTTTCAGAAGTTTTAAACATCCAAACTGAAGATCAGGTGGTGCATGTTACGGTTTATGATGTTTCAGGAAAAACAATTCCTGCTTCCGTTAATAACAATCAAATCAACGTAAGTTCTTTTATGAAAGGAATGTACATCATTAATGTGGTGACTGACAGAGCCAATTATGTACAGAAATTCATTAAGGATTAATGAAATAATTCATCTTTAAAATAAACTACAATCCCCTCTTTACTAATTTGAGAAAGAGGGGATTTTTTTTTAAGTTTATAAACACTTTAAAGAGCCTCCAGAAAAGCAATATAATCTTTGGTGCTTTTTTCGATTCTTTCTTCTCGTCAGGATATAAACCATACAAATCATGCACCGTATAAAATGGTCAGGATATTGATGCAATTCCTGTATCCATCTTTTGGGCGCTTCCTTGTTTCTTCCGTTTTTACCCTTATTGCCCAAACAGATTTTATTGACCAATCTCCTGACCGGTTTTCCTGAAATGGCAATCGCAACCTATATCATTTCTGCTGAAATTGTAAAACATAAGTTTTATAAAGTAATGATGAAGAAACATCGAAAATACCGTTAACTATTTCTATCCTAACAGGTTTTTAAAACCTGTTAGGTATCATAATCAGTATTTCCGTTTCGCTGTTCAATTAATTATACTAACTAATAAGATTATTTATCGGTAACGTTTGATCATGAGAAATCAATCAGAATACCTGACAGGTTTTTAAAACCTGTTAGGATAACGGAATAAGATTTATTAGAGTTAATTTATACTTTATTTAAGATTAAAATGGGATTTACTTCGATAAAAGTGTTAAAATAATTGTTATATTTGATATGGTTATTCGTTTTATCTACCATTATTAGGAATACCGTACCAAATCCCCTTTTTAATCAATCCACAATACGCTTAAAGCATTTTTATTATCTAATACTCAGGTTACAATTTATTTTTTTAATTTAAATTAAATTCAGGTATGAGGTCATTTATGATAAATACTTTAATGGTGATTTTGATTGCTCAATGCGCCCGGGTTTCTGCACAAACGATTGAACAAAATCAGTTGCCAACAGTATGGAGTCTGGAACAATGTATTGTTTATGCTAAACAGCAAAACATTCAGATTAACACCTTACGCTTAACAACAAAAGCTACAGAACAGGATTTATTGTTATCTAAAGCAGCAAAACTTCCTAATCTGACAGGGAGCGCCTCGCAAACGTTTACTAATGCCAAAAATGCAGATTTGGTGGTTGGCGGTTTTCAGACGCAAGCCAGTTTTGCCGGGAATTATGCTTTAAATTCGTCGATGGTTTTATACAACGGCGGTTATCTGAATAATGATATAAAACAAAAAGAATTATTCACGAAATCGGCTCAGTTTAATGCCGAAGCCGCTGAGAACGACATCACAATTCAAATCACACAATCGTATCTGACGATTCTTCTTGCTAAAGAGAACAACGTGTATCTGAATGAGATTTTAGAAACTTCTAAAGCACAACTCAAATTAGGAGAATTAAAATACAATGCCGGAAGTATTGCCAAAAAAGACTTTGTCTTCCTCAAAGCACAAGTAGCCACAGACAATTATAATTTAATTGCTTCTCAGAACAACGAACGCCAAAATACGCTGACCTTAAAACAATTATTACAGCTTCCGTCAGGTTATAACCTGAACATTCAGAAGCCGGAAACCTTAGAAGCTGCTTTTCCCGTAATCAATTTAGAAGAGGCCCAAAAAATAGCTTTAGAACAAAGACCCGAAATAAAGAGCAGTCAGTTAGAAAAAGAGGCCGCTGATTTAGAATTACAAAAATCCAAAGCAAGTTTTTTACCAACACTCAGCGCCAGCGGAACTTTGGCTTCCGGATATTCTGATAATCAAAAAACACCATATCCTGCGCAAGTAGACAATAATTTCTACCAGCGTTTAGGACTTTCCTTAACTATTCCGGTATTCAATAACAGAGTAGCAAAAACAGGTGTCGAAAAATCAAAAATTGCAATCGACCAGTCTAAACTGGATCTTACGAATACAGAAACAGTACTTTCTCAAAAAGTAGAGCAGGCCTATATTAATGTAATGAATGCACAGTCTCAGTTTACGGCTGCCCAGGAACAGCTCGATGCTAATACCGAAAATTATCGTATTGCCAATGAACAATTAAGGCTGGGAGGTATTAGTACCGTAGATTATCTGCTGGAAAAGAATTTATACATTCAGGCATTTCAGAATTTTATTCAGTCGAAATACAATGCCGTAGTGAGTTTAAAAATATACGATTTCTATAAAGGAGATCCAATCAAACTATAAAAAGAGCAAAATGAAAAAAAGTAAATTAATAATCATTATCATCATTGGGTTGTTACTTATAGGATGCATAGGATACTTTATTTTTCATAAGGATGGTAATAAAGTAACACTGATTACCGAGAAACCGCATTACGGAGATATCGCAACGAGTGTGACCGCCACCGGAAAAATTCAGCCTGTAGACACCGTTGCAGTAGGAACACAGGTTTCCGGTACGATACAAAAGGTATTTGTGGATTTTAATTCGGTAGTAAAAAAAGGAGAATTACTCGCACAAATAGACCAGTCGTTGTTGCTGGCACAAGTACAGCAGATTACAGCCAATCTGCAATTATCAAAAAACAACCTGAGCTACCAGCAGTCTAATTTTAACAGACAAAGCGAATTGTATAAAGCAGGAGGAATCAGCAGAGCCGATTATGAAACCGCAAGGAACCTGTATGATGTTGCAAAAGACAACGTAAACAGTGTTGCAGCACAATTGCGGTCCGTACAAAAAAGCCTTTCGTTTACCAATATTTTTTCGCCAATTGACGGTACTGTTTTATCCAGAAAAGTGAGCGAAGGACAAACTGTAGCAGCAAGTTTAAATACACCAACTTTATTTAGTATTGCAAAAGATCTCACTAAAATGCAGGTGCAGGCTTCTGTAGATGAAGCCGATGTCGGGAATGTAAAAGTGGGAGAAAGTGCCAGTTTTACCGTAGATGCTTTTCCGGATGATGTGTTTAAAGGAACCGTGATCGAAGTGCGGCTGCAACCCACAATTTCTTCAAATGTTGTGACGTATACCACCATTATAAATGCGCCAAATGATGATTTAAAACTCAAGCCCGGAATGACTGCTAATATTATTATTTATACCAATGAAGTAAAAAATGCATTGCTCATTTCAGCAAAAGCAATTGCTTTTCAGCCGGATTCGACTTTAGGAAAACAATTTAAAATAAGAAAATTGTCTTTAGGAAATCATAAAGGCAATCCTAAAAGTAAATATGGAACTAACGCACAATCCAATACTAAAGTTCCGGATAGCAGTATCGATCGTAAAAAAGCCATTGTATGGAAAAAAGTAGGAGATTCTATCATTCCAAAACACATACGAATAGGATTGGATGATGATATTAATGTGCAGATCATAAAAGGAATTACAGCACAAGACGAAATTATTACCGGAGTTAATGCATCCAAACAATCAAAAGGCGCCAAAGCAGCAGATTCAAGTCCGTTTATGCCAAAACGTGGAGGCGGCGGTGGAAAAAGATAAAACATCAAATAAATATAATTCGTGATCTTTTATGTTAACACATGGAACGGTTTTATTTATAAAAAAGGAAATAAAGAGAAATATATTTCTTGTACACAGTTATCTGATGTGTGTTTAAAAAAATGAAGCGCCTTATTTGAGTTGTAAAATCTATGTATCTATGTGTTAAAATATTTATGCCCAACGTATTAAATACATTTAGAACAAAAAATAAATTGTAATGGGAAAAAAGATTCTTGAAATACAAGACCTGAAAAGAGAATTCACCATGGGATCTGAAACCGTCAGAGCCTTAAAAGGAATTTCTTTTGATGTTATGGAAGGCGAATTCCTGACCATTATGGGAAGCAGCGGTTCCGGAAAAACAACCTTACTTAATATTTTAGGCTGTCTGGACAAACCATCAGACGGAAATTATTTTTTAGATGGAGTAAATGTCAAATCATTGTCTAAAAACGAATTGGCAGCGCTTAGAAATACCAAGATTGGTTTTATTTTTCAATCGTATAATCTTCTGGCGCGTACATCGGCCATAGAAAACGTAGAACTCCCGTTATTGTATAATTCAGGTGTTTCTACAAAAGAAAGACGGGAAAGAGCCATTAATGCCTTAGAAGCCGTAAAACTAGCCGATCGTCTGGATCACTTTCCTAATCAGCTTTCCGGAGGACAGCAACAGCGTGTCGCGATTGCAAGGGCATTAGTAAACGATCCGGTGATGATTCTTGCCGATGAAGCAACAGGAAACCTTGATACCAGAACATCCTACGAAATCATGGCTTTAATACAAGAATTGAATACACAGGGAAAAACAATCATTTTTGTTACCCACGAACCGGATATTGCTGCTTTTAGCAACAGGACCGTTACGCTCCGGGACGGAAAAATCATGAAAGATTTTAATAACCAAAACATAAAATCGGCCAAACAAATGCTGGCAGATTTTCATGTAGATGAAGATTATAAATATGAAAATAGCTAATCTTTTTCTAATCGCCTTAAAGGCTTTGCGCCGCAATAAACTTCGCGCGTTGCTCACCATGCTAGGGATCATTATTGGTGTGGCTTCTGTAATTGCCATGGTAGCCATTGGGCAGGGGTCTAAAAAAAGTATTCAGGATCAATTGTCCAGTATGGGATCGAATATGATTACGATTCGGCCAAACAGTAATGTTACTGCCGGGGCACGTCTGGATATTTCGAGTGTACAAACGCTCACGCTTAATGATGTAGAAGCCCTTAAAAAAGAATCAAAATATCTTAACGCCATTTCTCCCGCAGTATCCAGTAAAGGACAGGCAATCAATGGAGCTTTGAACTGGCCTACAAGCATGCAGGGCGTAAGTGTCGATTACCTCAAAATCAGGGACTGGCCGCTAAAAGAAGGAATTGCGTTTCGGGAATCAGATGTGCATACGGCCAATAAAGTATGTTTAATTGGTCAGACTGTAGTCGATAATATTTTTCCGTACGGCGTAGATCCGATAGGGCAGATTATCCGTTTTAATAAAATTCCGTTCAGGATTATCGGGGTTTTAGAATCCAAAGGAGAAAATGCATTTGGACAAGATCAGGACGATATTATTATTGCGCCTTACAGTACGGTTCAAAAAAGAATTACAAACTCGATTTATCTTCAAAATATTTATACCTCAACTGTAGATGAAAGTCAGACACAACTGGCAACAGATGAAATAGAAGAAATTATGCGTACCGCACATCGATTGAAAGCAAAAGACGAAGATGATTTCTCTGTAAGAACACAAGCCGAATTAATCAATACCTTTAGTTCTACCAGTCAGTTATTGACGGTATTGCTAACTGCTATATCCGGAATTTCGTTATTAATTGGCGGAATCGGCATTATGAATATTATGTATGTTTCGGTTACGGAACGAACCAAAGAAATCGGATTGCGTATGTCTATTGGAGCCAACGGAAGAGACATTTTACTGCAATTTCTGGTCGAAGCGATATTAATCAGTTTAACGGGCGGATTAATTGGGATTGTATTAGGAATAGTAGCTTCTGAACTAATCCAGTTCTTTTTGCACTGGCCTACTTTAATTTCAGAATCCTCAGTGATCCTTTCCTTCTTGGTTTGTGCGATAACAGGTATTTTCTTTGGGTATTATCCGGCATTAAAAGCATCCAAACTGGATCCTATCGAAGCGTTACATTTTGAATAATAGTATTATATTTAATGTTTTGAAATCTTCTTATCAGAAATGATAGTTTTGATGAAAAAGCAACTATTTTAAACATATAAAAGTTATAATTTTGAGTACAACAGAATTTTTCACCCGAATCGTAATCGCTTTATTTGCCGGATTAATTATAGGTTTTGAAAGACAATGGCATCATAAAGAAACCGGTTTAAAAACCAATATGCTTGTCGCTACAGGAGCGGCAACGTTTGTATTGTTATCCATAAAAGTGGCAGCAAGCGCACCCAATATTGATGTAACCCGTATTACGGCACAAGTCGTTATGGGCGTTGGTTTTCTGGGAGCCGGAGTCATTTTTAGGGAAGGACCAAACGTACACGGATTAAATTCTGCGGCCACAATATGGTGCAGTGCCGCTATTGGATGTATTGCTGCTTCCGGGTATTTCATCGAAGCTTTGATCTGTACTGCTCTGGTAACTATCGTGAATACTGTTCTGGAACCCGTAGAAAAATGGATGAGGAATAGAAAGTCAGAGTGACGAGTGACGAGTGAAGAATAAAGATTAAAGATGAAAGAATAAAGAATAAAGAGGAAAGAGTGAAGATGAAAGATTAAAGATTAAAGATGAAAGAATAAAGATGAAAGAGTGAAGAATAAACCTATTATCAGATCCATTCTCCTGAATTATTATAATCATTGGGCAAATACGTAAGATACTGAACCATTCTCGGGCTTTTACCTCTGTTGGGTGTTGCACAATGCGGTAATAAATTACTCCAGATTATAAAATCACCTGCGTTACCAATGATGGGTTGCGGCTGTAATGTTTCAATAGCGAAATCTCTTGCATTTTCGTTGAGATCGAGGTTATCCAGCCATTGATTTATTTCATTATGAAAGCCCGGAACACAATGAAAAGCACCGTCATCAGGGCCGCAATCAGTAAGATAGAGTAGTCCCTGAAGCGCGAATGTAAAAGGTCGTTTTAGACTGGTATCCCAGTGAAGCGGACTTCCTATAAAAGTAAACTGTTCTGTTTCAGGAGGGTTAAAACTTACCTTGTCAATAGTTTTGTAAAGATCGGTTGTTTTATAAAGTTGTTCGTATGCTTTTTTTATCGTTGGGGAAAATCGGTTTCGGTTTAAGGTTTCATGATCAGAAAAATTAAGCATCAGTCCCTTTTGATCCTGATGTCTTTTATACCATGTTTCTTTTTTACCGGGATCCATTTCCAGAAAATCCCAAATAGCTTGTTGCGTACTTTCACAATCTTTTTCTGAAATGGCATTTTTTATAACTATGTAACCGTTTTTATCCCAAAATTGCAAATCTTCTGCTGAGAGAACATTAGCTGTGAAATTATTGTCTTGAGTATTCAGGCTTCTTTGCCTTTTATTGATCCAAATTTTAAAATTCTCAAAATCAGGTTTTTCAAAGTAAAGAAACTGTAGCGTCTCTTCCATACCAATCCCTAATTGATATAAGGTTTTAATTTCCAGGTTCCAGGTTTGGTTATTATCGGCAGCAGGCATGTTGGAAGGATGTACAGCGCGTTTCCATAGTTGTTCCAGAATAGTCCAGGGCATATTTATGTAATTTTCAATTTGTTTTTAATTATAACCAATTCACATGTAAAGGCTTGCTCATCCAGGGATATCTTACTATCGAAAAATAAAAACTAGATTTACTAAGCAATACATCATAAGCTTTTCTTTGTACAGTAAGTTCCCATCTGTCTTCCAGTTCTAAAAGACTTCCATCCCTGATAAGCCAATTAGCCCTAAAACCGTCTATAGAAGAATTTCCAATTTCAGACCAATGACCAATTGCAGCATATAACAGTCCGTTTATAAGTGCTTTATTTTCTTCCGGAATTTCGATTTCATCAGGAATAATCTCGTTTATAGAAAAACCGCATAAAACTTTATTCAGGAATAAATAGTTTTGATCTGTACCTGCTAATCCAGTGATCAGATATTGCAACGAGTGTACGGCTTTTATTTGATTTTCTAAACTGGTAAATCTTTGTTTCTCAGTCAATTTAAGTCGTTGAAAGAGTATGTCTATAAAACCACTTACAAGTACAAATCCGGCATTGTGAACGGGAATGTCTTTTTTTATTGAAGTGAGGTGATTGTTAGATTGTTGTATTGCTTCATTTTTAGAAAGTGTCCCCATCTTAGTTTGTTTAGATTAACTTAATTTGTGCAAATTCAAAATAAATTTACAGCTCTTTTATTAATCCTATACGGGTATTTATACCTGATTTTCGATTTTATTTGCAATATGTTACTAATTCATTCTTAGGAATTTTAGTAAACAATAGTTTTATTTTTTAAAGTATAAGTCACCAGGTTTTTTATGTTTTTATGAGTATTATTATATTTTTTGTCTTCCGGTTCAAAATTTAATTTTTTAAGTAATGCTACAGAATGAATGTTATCTGAGGATGGAAATGCAGTTATCATTTTGGCTTTTATTTCTTCAAACGCATATGTTATGGTCTTTTTTATAGCTTCACCCATTATTCCTCTGCCTTGAAAAGCAGGCTGCATCTCATATCCAATTTCAACAATTTCATTTTCAGGATCAAAATTCCACAGGCAGATACAGCCGATTAAATCATTGTTTTCTTTTAAACTGATGACCCAGTAGATGCATTCATTTTGATGGATTAAATTTTGTATTTTAAGGATATAATCCTTTGCTTTTTCTACAGTAGATGAATTGTCTCTTCCTACAAAGGCATTTACAATTTCATCAGAACGCAGTTGGTGAATTAAATCAGCATCAGTTTTTTCAATATTTCGAAGTACTAACCTTTCTGTTGTAAGCTTTGGGAAATTTTTAAAATCCAATACCATTTTTAATGCTTTTAAATTGTTTACAGATGTAGTGAAAATATTCGTGATCACGCTATTTTTTCAGATTACGAAAGTTAAAAAATAAATAACATACATTTGTTATGCTTCATCATTCACAAAGAAAAATAATTCAGATGTACGATATAATTTTCAGGCATATTGAAGAAAAAGTCACCCTGACACCAGCAGAAAAGCAACTTATACAGACTTTTTTTAAATTTAAAAAAGTAAGGAAAAAGCAATTTGTAGTGGTAGAAGGGCATCTTTGTACCTATATGACTTTTGTTTCAAAAGGACTTTTAAAAGCGTATAATGTTGATGATAAAGGCCATCAGCATATCAACCAGTTTTCACCCGAAGGATGGTGGACATCAGATATGAGCAGCTTTTTTAGCGGAGGAATTTCTTTTTATAGTATTGATGCCATGGAAGACTCAGAAGTACTGGTTATTACAAGGGAAGATTTCGAAAATTTAACCATTCAGGTTCCTGTAATGGATCGCTATTTTCGTTTGCTTTTTCAAAATAGCCTGATTACGAAAGAAAGAAGATTAATCAGTTCCCATATTCATACTGCCGAAGAAAAATACAAGCATATTGTAGAAAACAATCCTGATTTAATGAAACGGATACCACAAAATTTGCTGGCTTCTTATCTGGGGCTTTCAGCTGAAACACTGAGCAGATTAAAAAAGAATGTGGTAATCAAAACGAAATAGTTGATCTGGGTCAATTGAATTTCTTGTTTTAAGTCATCGTTTTGCACTGCGTTTTGGGAGTAATTTTGATAAAAAATTAAACCTCTTATGGATTCTCAAAAATTATCGATGCAAAAAACAGCAAATTATACAGCCTTAGTAGTAGGGGCAACCGGTATTGCCGGAAGTAATCTGGCCGCAAAATTACTGGAAAACAGATGGACAGTTTATGGGCTTTCCCGAAACCCCAAAAATGATATTAAAGGTTTACAGCCAATTGCTGCAGATTTACTTCTTACCGAATCATTAACGAATGCCTTAATGGATGTTGCGCCAACACATGTCTTTTTTACAACATGGATGCGTAATGATACCGAAGAAGAAAATATCAGGGTCAACAGTGCCATGATTCGAAATTTATTAAACGTTTTATCAGCTAAAAAATCTGTAAAACATGTATCATTGGTAACAGGTTTAAAACATTATCTGGGCCCTTTTGATGCTTATGCCAAAGCAGGAACTTTGCCCGAAACCCCATTAAGAGAGGAGCAACCCCGTTTAGATATTCCTAATTTCTATTATGCACAGGAAGACGAAGTATATGAAGCTGCTGCAAGGGATGGTTTTTCCTGGAATATACACCGACCACACACACTAATTGGGAACGCTATTGGGAATGCCATGAATATGGGGGCCACATTGGCTGTTTATGCCAGTATTTGTAAGCATGAAGGAACCCCGTTTATCTGGCCGGGTTCTGAAGCACAATGGAATGGTATATCCGATGTTACGGACGCAAAAGTGCTGGCAGATCAGATGATCTGGGCGGCAAATAATCCTGAAGCTCATAATACAGCTTTTAATAGTACCAATGGAGATGTTTTTCGATGGAAATGGCTTTGGCCAAAAATAGCAGCATGGTTTCAAATTGAATTTGAAGGATACCATGACACAATAAAACCGCTTGAAACAGTATTAGATAAAAAACAGGCTGTTTGGAGAGAAATCACAAAAGAAAATCAGCTAATAGAAGAAGATTTAAATCAGCTGGCCTCTGCCTGGCATACCGATCTGGATTTAGGGCGTCCTTTAGAAGTAATGACCGATATGTCACGAAGCAGAAAACTGGGTTTTACTGTTTATAAGGATACCAAAGATTCGTTTTTCGAATTATTCACTGAGTTGCGAAATGATCAAATAATACCTTGATGTTTTTTTTTGAATCTACATTTAAAGGACGGTTTTAAATCGTCCTTTTTTATCAAATTTTCGATACAAAAGAAACATTCCCGGAACAATCGTTTCTGATTTTTTGGCGGTACTGAATTCCCCATCTGGTCATGGCATGGCTGCTTAATATTCTAATTCACTGATAAAAAAAATGGGACAAAGAAAAACTTTGTCCCATTTTGTATTTTAATTGTCACAGAAAGATCCAATTTGCTGTAAATGTCTTTCGGTCTGGTATTTGTTAAAGTTATCCCATTTTGGCGGAAAGCTTGTTTTTTGTCCATACATCGCATCCAGGCAGATGTTGTTGTCTTTGTACAGATCATGTAAAACAGCCAGGATTTTAAAGAAAAATTCATCCAGCATGATAATAGCGTCAAATTCTGATTTTAATGTATCATAATGAGAATCTGATGGATTTAATAATTGAAGTAAATTTAAAACTTCGTTCTTTTCTTCCTCATTAATTTCAGTAGCATAACCCATTTTTAAGGTTTTAAAAACCAGATTGTTCCAGGCTTTACTGTCATGGCCCCATTGAACATCAGGCAAATTCAAAGAATGCTCACAGATTAAGATAATGGCAAAAAGCACATCATTTAAGTACTCAGCCGGAAACTCATCAAAACTTCTGAATTCAAAACCGCTTTGGTACATTTTCTCCTGATTAAAATCAAGACCAACTTCTGAAAGCATTTCATATTCCATATCTGTTTCAATCTGATCACGCCACCAAATTTTTTCTTCTTTTTCAAATTTCAGCAATTTTCTAAAATCGTCTACATTGTAGGTTAGAATTTTACCTTTTGGCATTGCCTTGTTGTAGGTTCCCACGCCAATATAACGAGACATGGCATTTCGCATTGAACCTAAAGTAAATTTTTTGTCGAGATTGTATTTATCACTGATTACGCCCATAATATCAGGGCTTCCAAGAGTTGCTATAAAGAAAGGTTCAAACCATTGCAGTAAATAAATGGCGTTGGCATGGGTTTTTTCAAAATCATTATAATCTACAATTCTGCTGTCTTCAGTTAATGAAGGCAGGGTAATGTGAAAATGATACGTTCCGTTATTGAACAAAACAAGGTTTTCCTGGTTGGTCATAAACATATTAAGCCCATTGTTATAATCCGGAAAATTTAATTTTCCGTTTAATACAGAAGATTCATTGATTTTATCCAGGAATAATTTTTTAGTTGCTTTTAATTCTTTGCAGGAATCAGCTATGGTTCTGTTTTCAAAATATTTGGTTACAAATTCAATAGAATCACCATCAAAATGTACAGAACCCATGGTTTTGTTTCTTTGGGTAATCATACTCTGAATGTTGTATGGCTGATCTTCAAGGAAAAGTTCCATAATCGATTTTCCAAGATATTCAGGATTTTCAGTAGGTTGAGCACTTACCTCACCGGTTTCAGTGTCAATTAATGGTTTTACCGGAGCAATTGTTTTGTGCTGATAATTAATATCGAGTTTCTCCAGCGAATGACTATTCATCATTCGGCTTACTTTGTAGTTTTCATTCAGCTCAAAAGCTTTTTTTAAAATAGGAGCTAAGCTTTCCGGTTTATAGCATTTTCTATAATCAATACTGTATTTCTCAAAACCAATTTTTTCTTGTATAAATTCACCAGAGACTATTAGGGATTCTTCAAATTGCATGTAGGTTTCGTTTTCTAATCCTATTCCCCAATAATATTTTTTTGTCTGATTGTCTTTCATTTATACTAATTGCTATTTTTATGGTTAATTAAGTCTTTAAAGTCATTATTTTTTACTCGAAAATACAAATCCAATCCGTTAAAATCAGAGACAGGAAACCTTATAACGGATTAAGCATACTGTTGCCTCCATTATAAAAGTTTTTAGTTTACTTTTAAAAATATAGGATTTTATATTTTAGAAATTTGGCACTTATATCGACTAAAAGACAGATTAAGAAGTAAAATTTTATAGTAGGGTTATAAAATTACTTTTGTTATTAATCGCTTTTATATCAATAAATTAAGTGCAAGGAAGGCTAAACTACAACTTTTGCTGTTCCTGTTTTTTCTAAGTTGCAAAAGTAGTGTTTTATTATATCATTTCCAAGTAGTTAACACGTTGAAAATCAATATTTTTTTTAGATGTTTGATAATCTGCTTAATTGCGTTTGTTTATTCGTGATAATAAAACACATAAGAGGAATATAGCTCATCGTTCCACCAGTCTTTTCTCACTTCTGCAAAGTAATTATAGTTCAGTTTTCCTGCTTGTGATTGCAGCGGATAAACAACAATACCATTCTCTCGACAGGCTTGATGTGAATCTGTTTCCGGAACAACAGGAACGATATGCCCGGAGAGTCCTTTTTCTCTTCTTTTGGCACAAATTATTCCTATTCCGCCGTTCTTGTTCACTTCATTTTGAATTTCATCAACAGTAAACATTCTTTTCCAGCCAAAACTAGCACCCCATTGCAAAAACCAGTCGTGTATGGCACTAGAATAAATGCGATCAACAGTTTGTTCAAAAACAGGCTCTACCTTTTGGCCCTGTAATACTTTTTCGAGCGATTCAGGTGTCCACCAAACCGTTGGGAGGTATACTTTAGCAAAATAGCAATAATCATAAGAGTAGACATTGCAATAGGTATCTTCTACCGTTCTTTGGTACCTGATATTGTTTTCAACGTCGAGTTTATCAATGAGTCGGTGAAGGCTTTCTTTTTTAGTATCGGAATTGGTCAGGTCTCTGTAAGGAATAGTAGAATCCATAAGAGGTTTTTCCTTCATTTCCATAGAATCTAATTGGGATTCCGGATCGGGTAATAAATCGGCTTTCTTTATTTGACTATTCGGTATTGGATTATCACCCAAAAGCAATGACGCTACTGATACTATATCTTTTTCCATTCTTGACTGCTTAAAAATGTTGGCTAAGGTTACATGAATTATCGGTTTGGATCATGTAATTTGGTTAACCAAAAAGTAAATATAGTTATTTTAAACTTTTTAAAGACTTATACGAAAAGACAAATTGTGAAAGATTTAGTATTGATTCCTCAAATGCCGAATTACGAAATCTGAAATTTAGCTATAAATAAATCCTTTAGCCGTTATTACGGCTAAAGGAAAAAGGATCATACTGGCAGTACTATTTTATATTATTACACTGCAATTAGGGTTCAAATTTTACATTACCATGATTAACAATTTCAGTTTCATGCCGGAATCCGTCATAAACATCAATAACCCATTTATCGTTTCTGAAAATAAAAGAAACAAATTTTCTATAATATTTATCATCATCAGAATAAATTTCTAAGTTGTGACCTTCAGTTGGGATATATTCAAAATCAAAACAATTTCTGTCATTGATATCATGTAAAATACCTTCAGCAGTTAAATTTCGTTCTAATGCAGCGTCAGGCATTCTTACCATTCCTTCCAGTCCGGAATAATAATGTCCGATATATTTTTTTAACGACCATTTATAAATAGCACCACTTTCGGTTCTGTTTTTTTGCCTGGTTCTTCTTGAATTTTTGTTATGAATAACAGTATTCAGGCACGAACACAATTTCATCTTTTTTCCCGTTTCGCACATTTCTCTAAGCTCGTGGTTTATTTCGTTTTATATCATGATCCTTAATCAAAATGATCATAAAGGGTATTTTTAACTGAACTAAAATACAATAAAATGCGATACGTTTATTAAAATAAAAATAGTTCAAGCCTATGTTAATAGCCAGACTTTTTAATTTATTAATGTTGTAAACGTGATTCAGAATAGGGCCTGGATGATGTTATGAACAGCTTTATTGCTTCTTATGGAGTAATTTATAAATTACTTTCTGTGTTTCTTTGACGGATAGCCTCTTCGGTTCGGGGAACCAGCATTTCTAATCCAAAACGTACTGCATTTGCCTGCACCTCTTCAATAAACGGACGAAAATTGTTATTGTAATCCTGAAATGCCTGTTCAAAATTTCCGTTGTGTTTTTCAAAAGCATCTGCCAATGCCGCTGCTCCGTCTATGGCGAGAGAACCCCCCATTCCGGCAGCCGGCGATGCACAATAAGCAGAATCTCCTACCAGAGCAATTCGGTTTTTTGTCCATGATGGCATTTTTATCTGGCAAAATTTATCAAAGTAAAAAGTTTTTGAATTTTGTACTTCTTGCAATAATTCGTTGGTTCTCCAGTTTTCGCCGACAAATTTTTCCAGGATAATTTTTCTTTGTTGTTCTTCATCGCGATAATCATAAAGCATTTCTTCTTCTGAACGAAAACAAAGAATGATATCGGTTTTATTATTATACGCATTAAGCATGATTGCTTTGTTAGGCACATTGTAGAGTTGTGCGGTATCTTCTTTGATCAGTAACTTGTTTACAATAGTAATAGAAAAATATTGCTGAAGAAAATGCATGTATTTACTTTCGTCACCAAACCAAAGTTTTCTTACCACTGAATGTATTCCGTCACAGCCAAATACCAGGTCAAATGTATCCTGAGCGCTATTTTTAAAATGAACTTGTATCTGCTCGTTTGTTTCGCTTAATGCTGTAATGCTGTCACTGAAAATAAGTTGAACATCATCTTTTATGGTATCAAATAAAATACGCAGCAATAGATCACGTTCAATTTCGCATTCCTCTTCCAGAATTTGTTCATCCTCATGTTCATGCGCCATAAACCCTTCTGTAACATCATTGGCATTTTTAAATTCCATGGTTCTTGGCTGGAGCCTGTTTGCCTTTATTTGCTCAAAAATGCCCATGCGCTTTACAATTTCTACAGTATTTCCGCGAACGTCAACAGGTGTACCACCCATCTTCAGGTCTTTTGCAACTTCGACAACGGTTACCTTGCAGCCTGATTTGTTCATCCAGTAAGCAGTTGAAAGTCCTGCAAAACTGGCACCTGAAATCAGTACTTTTTTATTTTTTAAATGTTCCATTTTTATATGATTTTAGATCCGGTACAAAGGAACATCGTAAAAAAAGGATAAAAAATAACCAATCAAAGTAAGTATTGGACTAATCGAGGTTTTTGTTTCGGAAAGCTAAGGCAGACATTCCTGTAACTTTGTTAAATAGTCGTGAAAAATAAGCAAAATCATCATAGCCTAATACTGTAGCAATCTCTTTTACTGATTTATCAGAATGAAAAAGCAATCGTTTGGCTTCTAAAATTACACGTTCCTGTATGTGATAGGAAACGGAATGTCCTGTTGCATTTTTGACACATTCATTTAAATAAGGGATAGAGATGTTTAGTTTTTGGGCATATCCGGCCGGGCGTTTGATCGTGGTGTACTGATCTTCTAATATTTCCCGGAAAGATTTGGTTATGACTTCAAATCTGGAAGCTTTTTCTGTCGATGGAGAATGTTTTAAATACTGTGAAATGGCTAATCCAACCAAAGCATTACAACTGTCTTTTAAGAAGGAATGGTATAACTTATCGCTTTTAAGTTCAGTAAATTGTATGTAAAGCGATACCGTTTCTGAAATAATAGAGAATGTATCTTTATCCAGAAGCAAGGGTTTTGCAGGAGTAATTTCTTTCAGTAATTTCAGATATTCAGGATTTAGGTTTTCATTATGGATTGCCCAGCAGCTCACAGTTATATTTTCGACTGTTTTTGTTTCATGCACCTGATCCGGATGGATGTAAATGATGGATGATGGCCTGATGGTATATTTTTGAAAATCTATCTCAATAGAAACAATTCCTTCTTCCAGTAAAAAGAAAGAATGAAGATCGTGCCGATGCGCCTGATTTTCTTCTTCAAAATTGATTTGATCTGCCATGCCTGCCTCATTAAAAGATAATCTTTCAATGACAATACCTGCATTAAAATCATCTGTCATGCGATTTACAGGGATAGATTTTATTTTTTTACGCATAGCTGTTCGTTCAGATGGTAAAGTTAGCTATTTGATTTGTTCTTTAGCGGTATTTGCTATTTTCAAAATCGAAAGGCTTTTTACAGGACAATTCAGGTTGTTCTGTTTCGTGATACAAGTGAAGCTTTTAGATTTTTTAGAATATAACTATTCAGATGATATCAAAATGAGAAGACCTTATCATTTTGATAGGAGTGTTTATAAGAACAAATTCTTCATAGTTAGTTCAAATCAAGGATAAACAGCTTGTACGATCAAAAGCTTTCGGTCATATCAGTATTGGTACAGGTTTGGATAAAGTGTTTTTCTATTTCAATTAAATAAAATTAGAAACACACTATATTAATATGAAAACCCCGGAAAACCCCATTAAATTTTCAGATAAAGATGTATTGTCAAGTACTCTCTTTGTAGCCAAAACAGCTTTACAGCCTAACAATCAGGAGTCTGAATTATCAAGGAATTTCACCATTGAAGTCACCAACGCCGAACATATTTTTTGGGTACAAGAAATTTGTGATGTTACATTATCATCTGCTTTAGCAAGAGGAACAGGAATCTCCGGACGCTCTCCTGAATCACTCAGGGAAAAAATAAAAAATGGTGAAGCGGTTATTGCTTTTGCATCAGATGGAAGATGGGCAGGTTTCTCTTTTATTTCTTCCTGGGATAATGGTCAATATGTTTCAAATTCCGGATTAATAGTAGCGCCACAATTTAGACATACCGGTCTTGCAAAAAGTATTAAAAGGAAAATTTTTGAGCTAAGCCGCGAAAAGTACCCAAAAGCAAAAATATTCAGCCTTACTACGGGGCTTGCGGTAATGAAAATGAATCATGAACTTGGTTTTGAACCCGTGACTTATTCAGAATTAACAAACAACGAGAATTTTTGGGAGAGTTGCAAGTCTTGTGTCAATTGTCCTGTTTTAATGAGTAAAGAAAGAAAAAATTGCTTGTGTACCGCGATGCTATATGATCCCACCAATCACCAGTAAGGGAATAATTTATTAAGTAAGAAGCTCAATTTTATCAGCACTCAAACCACAATGCAATAAAACTCAGTAGCTATAACTAGCTTTAATTGAGGTTTTAATGTTTTAATGTTTTGATTTATAGTATTTTATATTTTTATTACTAATGAGTTAGTTAAAATACTAACAAATTAGTTTGTCTACTAATTAATTAGTAGTATCTTGCACTAAAATAATAGACTATGATAAAACTAGCCAAACGAGAAGAACAGATCATGCAGGTGTTTTGGGATTTAAACAAAGCATTTATACGAGATATTATTCCATTATTGCCAGATCCAAAACCACATTATAATAGTGTAGCGACAATAGTGAAGATATTAGAAGAAAAGGGTTTTCTAAATCATGAAACTGCGGGGAACATGCACTGTTTTTTTCCGGTTATCAGTAGGGAAGAGTACCAGCAATTTGCTTTAAAGGATATCGTGAGCCAGTATTTTGATAATTCTTATCCGCGAATGCTTGCCTTTTTTGCAAAAGAACAAAAACTTTCAGAGAAAGAATTGGATGAAATAGTTGACATCATTAAAAAAGATAAAAAATGATACCTTATATTCTCTATAGCGCGCTTATTTTGTCTGCCTGCCTTATTTTTTACAAAATACTATTGCAGAAAGAGACTTTTTTTTATTTGAACAGGTACGTATTGTTATCCTGTATGCTACTGGCTTTTATTTTGCCTTTGATTCCGGTTCCCCAGCAATTTTCATTTAGAAAAATAGCTGGTGAAAAACATATTGCGATTGCTAAAAATACAATTGATACTATTAAAACAGCAGGATCACAAGATCAGCCTGCCCGGCCAATGCTTGTTGAAGAGACCAGACAATTCATCAATGCTGAAGTCTTACTACAAGTACTGGTTTATTTGTACTGGTTTGGTGTAGTGATCTTTGGTTTTAATTTTTTGATGCAGGCTTTCATATTATTATACAGAGCTTATTCAGGATCAGTTATTCAGGATGGTAAATTTCGTATCGTTGAAATTACAGGCGACAAAGCTCCCTGTTCTTTTGCCAACAATATTTTTATCAATCCGGAAAAATATGAGTGGGAAACCTACAATCAGATTTTGCTGCATGAAAAGATTCATATTGAACAAAAACACACTCTGGATCTTTTGCTTGCTGAAATAGTAATCATCTTTCAGTGGTTCAATCCATTTGCATGGCAATGGCGAAAAACGTTAGAAATTAATCTTGAATTTTTAACTGATGATCAAATGTTACAACAGGAAACTGTTGAAAAAGAAAGCTATCAGTTTAGTCTGCTTAAAGTAGCGGCACCCCAATTTCCTTTGAGTCTTACAACTAATTATAATCAATCACTTTTAAAAAAACGAATCATCATGATGAACTCAAAAAAATCAAACGTGAACACCACCTGGAAATATTTTTTCCTGTTGCCGCTAATGGTGTTATTTGCCTGCCTTTTTAATCAACCGGCTGCGCAAAGTCAAACTCTTACCGCCAAAGAGGAATCCAAACAAGACATAAACATTCAAAGCGGAATGAAAACAGACGGAAACTGGTTTGCTACAATCAAAGGCAATACCATTACTATTGAATTCAAAAGCGATAAAAATGATATTTCTTCGAGCACTTTCGAGCTGAGTGAATTTAGTGATCTTCCAAGAGACAAACAAGGCGTGTTTACTTTAGTACGTGAAGCCGGAACGATGTCTTTTACAGGAAAATTTGAAGGGGATAAGGGAATGGGAACTTTTAAATTTACTGCCAATAAATCTTATAGTACCGCAATGGCACAAGAAGGCATAGAGGTTAGGAAAGACGATGATCTTATGGTTTTCTTTATGGTCAATATAAAACAATCGTATGTTCAGATGTTAAAGAAAAATGGTTACAGTAAATTAGACAAGGACCAATTAATCCCTCTGGCTGCTTTAGATATCAATGAAGCCTATATTGTTTCTATTAAGCAAGCCATGAAAGATATTGATCTGGATAATCTTGTTCCTTTTAAATCATTGGGAATAAACAAGGATTTTATTGAAGATATCCGTAAAGCAGGTTATAAAGATATGACTCCTGATAACATTATAGCATTGAAATCTCAGGGTATCGATGCGAAATATATTGCCGATTTCCGTAATTCAACCAAAGCCAATGAAACTAAAGAATCAGATTCAGATGCTGATATTATTGCATTTAAATCGTTAAATATTGATCAGGCATTTATTAATTCCTTTAAAAAACTGGGATATGACGATCTTTCTAATGGTGATCTGATGGCCTTGAAATCACTCAATGTAACGCCTGAATATATAACGTCTTTTCAAAAAGCAGGTTTTAAAGGTATTAAAGCAGGCGATTTGTTAGCTTTAAAATCTCAGAATATAACACCAGATTTAATACAACAATATAAAGATCTTGGTTTTAATGATTTAGATCTGGATGATGTTATTGGAGCAAAAGCAACCGGAGCTACGCCCTCTTTTATTAAATCGATGAGAGGAAAAGGACATGATTTTAAAAACTTAGACAAGTATATTCAGTTAAAAGCTGTTCTGCACAATTAAAAAACAGACTAATTCAGATCTTAAAAGGACATTCAAAATTAGTCTCTACAAAAAATAATCAGAGTTGTAATGACATTAAAAAGCCCAAACCGTGAAAGGAATGGGCTTTTTTAGTATTATTAGTACAAACGGAATCGCCTGATGCTGATAGTACTACTGCAATTTTTTAAGACTATATTCTTTTCTGTTCCATTTTAAAATAAAAATTTCTGTTCTTTGCAGACTAAATTTTATTAAAAAAAAGTAACTAAGTCTAAGTCTTAGCGACTCATCTAAAATACAATATTATTAGGTAATTTAAGTTAAGACTAATCATCGTATTTACGTTTATGGACAACAGGAAGTTTATAGTAAGTTTAAAAAAAGGTAATGAGGCTTCTTTCAAAAAAGCGTATCTCAATTACTACGATAAACTGATAAACATCGCCAGACGATTTAATTTTACCGTTCTTACCCCGCAAGATTTTGTTCAGGAAACTTTTATAAGGCTCTATAATAAAAGGGAATTACTCAATGAAGAGGTACTGTTTGATAAACAATTGTTTACTATCTGCAAGAATATCATCATTAACCATCTTAACAGAGAGAATAAAATAATACAGCTTGATCCTTTAGCTTTCGAAATGGAGCAGGAGGAAACAGAAACCGGAATTTTTGAAGAAAGAAGAGAAAAATTATATACTTTCATAAATCAGCTTCCGGAACAACAACAAAAAATATTTACTTTACATAAACTGGAAAACCTTAGCTATAAGGAGATTGCGGCAATGACAGACCTTTCTGAAAAGACTATTGCCAATCATATTTATCTTGCCAGTAAATTTATTCGAAAAAAAATCGAAAGTCATTAGGAACTTTTATGTTCTCGTTTGTTATCTATAAAACGGAAACATAGAAATGAATATTGAAGCGTATAAAACAGATGTTACAACCAAGGAGGATGCAAGGTTTATTGTAGCCCTTCTTCAATTTGTTATTTCTGATTGTATAATGAATTTTGATTTAGAAGATTCTAATCATATTCTAAGAATCGAAACCAGCAGGGAAATTAAAGAAATGGTTTATGGTGTTTTTAATAAACAAGGATTTTATTGTCAAAAACTTTAATGCTCAAAAACTATGGACGAAAATAAATTAGAAGAAGAATTTAAAAAAATATGGGATGAAACCCCTGTTTCGCATTCTGATACTGAAAAAGAAACTTCGTGGGAAGAATTCCATTCTAAAGTTTTTCCTTCAAAAAAGAAGAAGTTTAAAGTTTGGCGTTACGCAGCAGCAGCTGCCGCTTTAATTTTCGCGGGTATCGGAGCAGAAATGTATTTTAACAGGAGTCCGTTACAGGATACAATTTATCTTGCTTCAAATGTAATTGAAAATACGACCTCAAAAGTGCAGACCGTTGTTTTACCGGACAGTTCAAGAGTAGAATTAAACCCTAATTCTAAAATTAAATATGCCAATAATTTTGAAGATAACAGAAAGATTGAAATTGAAGGCGAAGGTTATTTTAAGGTAAAAAAAGATAAAAAACATCCTTTTCAGGTTTTTTGCAATGAAACTATAACTAAAGTTTTAGGAACTTCATTTACGGTTAAAGGATATCCCGAAAAAGATGTTGCTGTTGAACTATATGAAGGAAGTGTTCAGATGAGTGTAGCAGATCAGGATAAAAAATGGATTCTGAAACCTGGCGAGAAATTCACATATGGAAGCAAAGTTGCTGAAGTAGCCGAATTTAACCGATTTATAGATTTTGAGAATGAAAAACTGAGTGTTGTAAGTATTTATCTGGAGTCAAATTATGGCTATAAAGTACGTATTCCGCAGGAATATGGAAACCAGAGGATAACAGTGCGAATAAACAAAAAAGAAGATTTAAAAATGATTGTCCAATTAATATCAGAAATGTATAACCTAAACTTTGAAGTAAATGAAAAATTAAAACAGATTACTTTTCAGTAGAAAAGAAAAGGATGTCCTAGCCGCGAAACTAAACACCCTTCCCATAGTCAGGATAGTATAAAACTATTCCATTTAATAATATCCAAAAATATAAAATTTCATGAAGCATATAATTTCAGCATGCTTTTTTTTATTCAGTTTGTCTGCGTTCTCTCAGACCATTACCGTAACGGTAGATCAAACGGTAACATTAAAAGAGTTATTTAAGCAAATTGAGAATCAAACCGACTTTAAATTTGCTTTTACAGATCAAATAAATACAGATAAAAAATACTTTACCAAAAAACATACGTACAACAATATCAAAATAGAAGAGCTTGTCAAAGATTTGAATACAAGCAGTTCGATTCAATTTTCGATTGTAGGCAATAATATTTTTGTGAAGAAAAAATCTTCTAAGACAACTACAGTTAAAAAAAAAAATAAGTTAACAGGACAGATTTTCGACGGCAATGGAGAAACTGTTATTGGAGCCAATGTTTATATTAAAGAAACTGAAACTGGTGACACAACAGACAAAAACGGAAAGTTTTCTATAGACCTTGATAATGGTACTTATACGGTTTTGATTAGTTATGTGGGGTTTAAGAATAAAGAAAAGCAAATAACCGTTTCAGGTGATGTAAGAGTCGACTTTCGTATGGATGATGACAGTCACGAATTAGAGCAGGTGATTATAACTACAAGCAAGGCAGTTGATGTCAAGAATACTCAAATGAGCGTGAATAAGCTTTCAATGGCCGAGATTAAAAGACTCCCAACTCCTATGGGCGAACCAGATCCTTTAAAATCATTACTAACTTTGCCTGGTGTTACGAATGCGGGAGAGGCTTCGTCAGGTTTTAATGTGCGTGGAGGTGCCGCTGATCAGAATTTGATTCTTTTAGATGGTGCTCCGGTATACGGGGACTCGCATATGTTTGGTTTCTTTTCTATTTTTAATGCGGATGTTGTTAGCGGATTAGAGTTATACAAAGGTGGGATTCCGTCTAAATTTGGAGGACGCGTTTCCTCAGTTCTTGATGTAAGTCAGCAAACAGGAGATCTTAATGAGTATAAAGTAAATGGAGGCATTGGTTTGATATCAAGCCGCCTTTTAGTACAAGGTCCTCTAAAAAAAGATATTGGTTCGTTTATTATTGCAGGACGTGCTTCTTATGCGCATTTATTTTTAAAACTTAGTGATATCAAGAGCTCTGTCATGTTTTATGATATTAATGCCAAGTTTAATTATCGTTTGGGAGCTAATAATTCAATCGCTTTTTCCGGTTATATGGGAAATGATTTATTTGATATTAACAATTTTTTCAACACTACCTACGGTAATACTATGGGAACGTTTAGCTGGAAGCATAAATTTTCTGACAATTTAAACACGAACCTTTCTGTTTTTTACAGTGATTACAAATTTAATCTTCAAATACCATTTCAAAAATTTGAATGGAATAGTAAAATTACCAATTACGGGCTTAAATACAACTGGAATCACACGATATCAGATAATTTTAAACTGAACTATGGTATTGATGGTTTATATTATGATTTTAATCCTGGAACCGTAAAACCGTATGGTATTGATTCGCAGTATAATTACAGTCAGTTGGATAAGAAATATGCTTTAGAAACTTCTGCTTATCTTGATGTCGAAAATCAGGTTACAGAAAAGCTAAATCTTCGTTACGGACTTCGCTACAGTACATTTTTTCGTTTAGGTAACGAAACTATCAGTACATATGAAAATGGAGAAGCAGTAGTGTATAATCCATTATATCATATTTATGAAGAAGGAACGCCAACCGGAAGTAAGTTTTACGGAAAAGGAAAAACCATCAGCAAGTTTGATAATCTTGAACCACGATTGGCATTATCATATGCTTTTAATGATGAAACTTCAGTAAAGGCAAGTTACAACAGAATGGCGCAATACATTCATATGTTGTCTAATACCCGTGCTCCGTTGCCTATGACCATCTGGACACCAAGCGGACCTTTTACAAAACCACAAATGCTGGACCAATATGCGGTAGGATATTTCAAAAATTTAAAAGAACGTGAGTACTCTTTTGAAGGAGAATTATTTTATAAAAAAATTAAAAACCGAATCGATTACATTGATGGTGCAAGTTTATTGGGAAATAATAATATTGAACAGGATATCCTGAACGGAGAAGCCAGATCATATGGTATGGAGTTATTATTCAGAAAAAATACGGGTCGTTTTACAGGATGGGTTGCTTATACTTTGTCTAAGGCTGAACAAAAAACGCCGGGCAGGACAGCCGAAGAGCCGGGTATTGCCAATGGCGAATGGTATTTATCAGGCTATGATAAATTGCATAATCTGAATATTACCGCAAATTATGAATTTAATCGTAAGTGGTCTTTTAATGCTAATTTTACCTTACAATCAGGTCAGCCGGTAACATACCCAAATGGTTATTATGAATTTGCCGGAAGAAATATACCTAATTACACCTTGAGAAATGCCGACAGACTTCCTGCATATCATCATTTGGATATTGGCGCAACCTATACCCCTAAACCGGATAAAAAGAAAGGATGGCAAAGCTACTGGGTATTTAGTATTTATAATCTTTATAACAGACAAAATGCTGCATCGATGACGTTTTCACAAAATGTTGATACAGGAGCAAATGAGTCCAGCCAACTTTCTATTTACGGATTAGTACCGGGTGTTTCTTATAATTTTAAATTTTAATAGTATGCTAAGATTAAAAAAATACAATTTTAAAAGTAAAGGATTTACTTTATTTAGTCTTCTTTTTGTTTTACTTTTTTCGTCCTGTACCAAAATTGTTGAACTTGATTTAGAAACTGGAGATCCTAAAATAGTGATCGATGCCGAGATAATTTGGGAAAAAGGAACAAGCGGAAACGAACAATCAATAAAAATAACCAGAATGGCTTCTTACTACAGTCCAACAACACCAAAGGTTTCAGGAGCACAGGTAAGGGTTGAAAATAGTGAAGGAGCTATTTTTACATTCAATGAATCTGAACCGGGTTTATATGTCTGTACTAATTTTGTTCCTGCAATTAATATGGAATATAAATTATTTGTACAAGTCGATGGACAAAGTTTAACGGCTACTGAAAAATTAATTTCTGTGCCGCAAATTGACAAAATAGAGCAGGAATTAATGCCTGATATATCAGGATCTGATTTTATTTTAGTGTCATTTTATTATAAAGACCCGGCTGATCAGCTCAATTATTATTTGATAGATTATAAGGTTGATTATCAGGCTTATCCTGAATACACATTAACAGATGATGAATTTGTTAATGGGAATGAAATAAATGAAAAGTTTGGAGGTACTGATTTAAAGCCGGGAAAAATTGTAGGAATAACACATCGAGGCATTTCTAAGAACTTTTATAATTACATGAATTTAATATTAGAGGTTGCAAGTTCGAACCCTTTTGGGGCAGTACCGGGCAATATCAGAGGAAATATAATCAATACGACTGACGCTAACAATTTTGCATTAGGCTATTTCAGGCTTTGTGAAGCAAACCGTATTTCATATACAGTAAAATAAAAGTTTTAATTAAAGGTTGATTTGTAAAGACATCTGGCATATAAAGAAACTTATGTCAGATGTTTTTTTTCTATAATAGAAAAAACAGGTAAAAACACAGATCATGCTTTAGGAATAAATAAATAAATAAATAAATAAATAAATAAATAAATAAATAAATAAATAAATAATTTAGATTTTATTCATTAAATAAATAGAGATCCAATTTAGAGTGGTAAAGTCTACTTTTGTTCAAAAAATTAAATTACAAAGAGTGATAAGAATGTTTAATCAAATTTGATTTTATTCAAATGGATAGTATCAGGTTGTTGTATATCCATTTCGTATGATATTTCTATTTCATCTTTGGATATAAGTCTTATTTTTTTATCACACCCGGTAGCGCATGATTCAACAATAATTGGAAAATATAGTTTTTTATTCTTGTCATATCCAATTACGTTATGACGAAAATAGGTGACAATCTTGAAGTCATTATTTTCAGCGACCTGGTCTTTATCATACTGTCCGGAAAATTGAAACAGATTTTCTTTGTAATAGGTACTTTTTATAAAGCCGGCACTGTTTTTGGAATTATTGTCTAAATACCATTTTTGTTCATAATTCTTATAGTAATTGATGTTTTTTTCCTCTTCGGTTGGATGGTAAACCCACTTATTTTGGTTGGCAAATTGATATAATTCTTTCTTTATGGATAAGTTTGATTCTAGTGCTTCATTTTTTACAAATGCTCCATCTATGCATTCTTCACACCTTAGTGTAACTTCTCCAGCATATTTCAGGATATAAAATTTTAAAGTAGCAGTATTAACCATTATAAAGCTCAAAATATATTCGGGATCTCCGTTTCCTTTAGGGGATTCCTTTAGTGCAAATAAAAAATAATCAACTCCATCAATTTTTTTTCTTAAGCAATTCTTCTCATCAATAGTAACATAATAAAATTCATCTGAAAGCAAGATTTCCTTTTGAATGAGTTGCTGGCTTTCTTTATTTTTTTTGTATTTTGAAACGATAACAGAATTCTGGTCGCCTACAAGAAAAAAATTAGTATCGTCATTAACTTCGCTTGCCGATATTTTAATAATTTCTGTATTGTCCGGATTGCTAAAAGAGAATAAAGTTCCTGTTCTTTTTATTTCGTCGCTATTTTCTTTAGTGGCTGGCGGTATATTTTTCTTATTTATTTTGTGGTCAGAAATCTTTTCTTCCTTCTTACAAGACGAAAGCGTGATGAAAAATAAAAGAACGACTGCTAATTTTGTATACATCTTTTTCAATTGGTTTTGAAGCTTTTATTGGGGTGAAACTGGTAATTCTTCCTTTTATAATAAAATTATTTTTCAGTCGAAGTTATATAAAAAAATAGAAATAAAATACCTTATTTTCGTTTACGTAAGAAAAACATAAAAGCAGCAGAAGTTAAAAAAAAGCAACTCCAATTTCAAAAATAGAATCCGATTTGTTAGAAAAACTAATGAATGAGGAATTGGAGTTATATAAATCAGAGGGCAGTAAAAATTTAAATATAGATTTAAGTGAATATCCTTTCGAATTAACCTTTATTGATTATAATGATGTACACAAAGGATTTCATCTGATTATGCCTGCACTCTGGTTTTGATTTTTTGAATAATTTCCAGATTTCTATTTTCAAAAATGGATTCATCGACAGGCAAAACAACCGATTCAAATAGTTGCATTAATTCGTCAGAATGATTTGATGCTTTTTTTGTCTGGATATTGTACTGAATAAACTTTATCCATAAAATTGCTTTTAATTCGGTTTCATTTTCATTCCACATTTTCATTTCGACAAGTAAAAGATTATTCGTGTATTGAATGAGTTGTGACTCTATTACGACTGTTTCCATTGTAAAAGCTGGTTTTACATAACTGATCTGATTGGATGCAACTACCCAGCTCATTCCTGTTGTTTTCATATATTTAAATACGTCAAGATCATAGTGTTCTGCAATCTGGTCTTCACGGGCATTAATGAAGTACTCCAAATATTTGGAGTTGTTTAGATGATTAAAAGGATCGCAGTCCTGAAATCTAATCTTTCTTTTTGTTTTTAATATTTTTTCCATTTTAATAAAGGTATTACATCACATACCAATCGGTATTTGACCGGTTAAATTTTTTTTATTTTTTGATACTCTCAAATATTGAACAATCTATAAAATCCATAGCATTATCAATGTACGTCTGGTCATTATGGGTAAATGCCAAAAGTGAACTTCCTTCAATAAGTGATAAAATTATTTTGGCATACTGAACAGGATCTGTATTTTGTTGGATTTCATTATTACTAATACCTTCTTTGATGATATTAGTGAGACCTGTAGTAAACTTTTGAGATAAATTTTGCGCCGTTTTAAATAATAACGGATTGATGAATTTAGTATCAATTCCTGCCCGCAACATCGGACATCCGCCTCTGTCTTTAACCAAATCATAATAGTTACGATGATAGTTGGTGATGGCATATAACTTATTCATACTACCTTTTGTACCGGCAACAAGTTTGAACAGGGGAGTTATGGCCAGGTTTATATTGAGTTGAAACGACTTTAAGGCTAAATCTTCTTTATTCGTAAAATTGCAGTAAATAGCTCCTTTGGTAAGACCGGTTGCTTTTGTGATATCAGTCAGGCTGGTGCCAATGTATCCTTGTTTGTTAAAAATAGGAGCTACTTTATCCAGTATAAATTCGGTAGTGTTCATAATTTCTGTTTGAAAGAATAAGAACAAATATAATGATAAATACCGATCGGTATGTGATAGTTTTAACTATTTTATTTAGATGGCACTAATAACCTGATCAGAAGAAAGAATTACGATACAATCAGAACCAAGGCTTTTCGATTATACTAGGGTAAAAAAAAAAGTTATTACTATATAAAACAGGCACAAAAAAAACTCTAATCATTAAATTAGAGTTTTTTGTATTTATTGCAGAAGCATTATTTTATGAACTTCAAAATATCTTTATTGATCGTATCTGCCTCTGTTGTTGGCATACCATGTGGAAATCCGGGATACGAAATTAATTGTCCATTCTTTAAAAGCTTAGCAGCTCTCGGTGCCTGATTAAAAGGAACAATCTGATCATCTTCGCCATGTAATACAAGAACAGGGATTTCTAAACTCTTAAGGTCTTCTGTAAAGTCAGATTCAGAAAAAGCTTTAATCCCTTCATAATGGGCCAAAACAGAACCCATCATTCCCTGACGCCACCAATTGTGTTTAATACCTTCCTGAACTGTTTTTCCTTCGCGGTTCCATCCGTAGAATGGTATCGGAAAATCATAAAAGTATTGCGCTCTGTTGAATCCGGTACCTTCTCTTATTTCATCAAAAACAGACAATGGTACACCTTCAGGATTTGTTTCCGATTGTATCATTATTGGCGTTACAGCACTAATTATAACTGCCTTTGCAACACGTTCTTTTCCGTATTTTGCAGCATAACGTATCACTTCGCCGCCACCAGTTGAATGACCAATATGAATGGCATTTTTTAAATCAAGAGCAGTTGTCAGTTCAGCTACATCGGCTGCGTATGTTTCCATATTATTTCCTTCTGCGCTTTGTCCCGAACGGCCATGTCCGCGGCGGTCATGTGCAATAACCCGATATCCCTGTTTAAGGAAAAACATCATTTGAGCATCCCAATCATCACTGGACAAAGGCCATCCGTGGTGAAAAACAATGGGTTGTCCGGTTCCCCAGTCTTTGTAATAAATCTCTGTTCCGTCTTTTACTGTAATTGTGCTCATCTTATTTTGGTTTTAGATTAATAAATTTTTAATGTATCAGGTGTTATCTAATTTCTTTTACAAATTTATACAGGTAAGGAGCGCAGGTTGATTAATCTAGATTAAGAAATAAAAGTTTATATTATTTAGTATTGAATGGGTAACGAGCTTAAAATAATTCCAATTGATTGTTTGGATTTGCAGGCTTAATTTTGGGAGCTTTCGCATCTCCAAAAATAGTTTTTCCGCCATATTTGTATGATTCATCGCGCTCTCTTTGAATTAACGCATCAAAGTTGGAGTTGGGAGTAAAGCTTTCTTCTGCTTTTCTTGAGATTTCAGAGAGTTTTTGAATAGCCTGTATTTTATCTGTATTACCAATTTTAGCACGATGAATTGCTCTTTGTAAGGTATCAATTGTCTCATCATATATCTTTACCGGAACCGGAAAGGGATGCCCGTCTTTTCCGCCATGAGCAAATGAAAAACGTGCAGGATCTTCAAATCGGGTAGGAGTACCGTAAATTATTTCACTAACCAATGCTAATGATTGCAAGGCTCTGGGCCCCATTCCCTTTAAAAGTAATAGTTCTTCAAAATCCTCCGGCTTATTCTCATGGGTAGTCCAGAGCATTGCCCCAAGTCTTTTCATATTAACATCTTCCATTCTAACGTCATGATGTGCGGGCATAGAAAGATACTGCATCTCTTTCATGATTTTTGCTGGAGATTCTTTGGATAATTCTAATATACCTTCTCTGGATTTTGTAGCTGCCTGAGCGGTAAGGTTTAAAATAGTACCCTGATTTTCACCATAAATAAAAGTATGGGGTTCATTTATAAATGACTTTACATCCGGCGAATGCCAATGATACCTTCTTGCTGTTTGAGAGTTCGGATTCATTCCTTGTTGAATAACAGCCCATTGTCCTTTATTGTCTACAATAAAATTATGCTGGTACAATTGAAACCCGTCCTGAATGGCTGTATTATCAACTTTGGCGGTAAGTCTGCTGCAATTGGCAAGAGTATTACCATCAAGCCCTGTTTTTTCACCTACAAACAGAAGCTCTTGTGGGGTTAACAGCGAATTTTTGCCTTTGCCTCCACAAATATAGATTCCCAGTTCTTTTGAATGCGGGTTGACAGATTTTTTTAATGCTCCAAGTACAGAGGTTGTAATTCCGGATGAATGCCAGTCCATTCCCATCACGGCACCAAAACTCTGAAACCAAAAGGGATTACTGAGTTTGCTGATTACCTCAGAAGTCGAAAATTCCATGGCAATCGTTTCTACAATGGCAAAACCAAGTTTAGACATGCGCTCGGAAAGCCATAATGGAACTTGTCCATAATGTAATGGAAGATCTGCTGTGCCGGAACGTTTCATCGGATCAATTTGAATTGATACAAAAATAAGTAAAAATACTTGTAATAATGAGCGGGATTATACATTAAAGCAAAAGGTAATTTATTGATTATGAATGCAAAGTAATAACAAGAATCGTTTTCGTTTTTCAGTAAATGGGTTTTCGATACTATCGCACTGTTTTTTAATTTAAACGGAGCAGTACTTGACTTGGAGTTCCTTTTTAAAATTTTTAATAAAAGTTAATAAGTATAAAAGCAATTATGAGTGGATTTTTATAGATTTGTAAAATCGATATGTTCACAGAAATTAGTTTGAACATAATTATAAAATCTAAAGACAATGAAATCTGTTACTTTAACATTTTTATTTTTCATTTTTATTTGCTCTGCTTCTTATGCGCAATTGAGCTCAGATCAAATATTTGAAAGCTTTAAACAAGGAGAACGCACCAACTGTTCCTCAATTGCTTTTATTAAAGCTTCTTTGAATGTTTATGGGTTAGACAATCTTTTTGTAACGGAAGAAGTAAACGACAGTTTATATAAAATAACATTAAAAAATAATGCTTCATTTCATTTAAAAAAGGAGGAAATAGATAAAGCTAAATTTTCGGCTGATTTTGTATATATCAAAGATAATCTCGAGAGCGAAAAAATAACGAAATATGCAATATTGACATACGCAGTGATGGCAAAATACAGGCAAATTATTGAGAAGGAGAAAACTTTTGATAAAGCATTAGAAGATTTGGAAGATGGGGCAGTATATACCCCAACAATTTATAAGTATCTGGGATTTAAGGAAGGTAAGCAAATACAAAAGTTAAAGCGACAGTCCGGAAGCGAATTTTGTGGAGTAGTGGCATGGTCAACAGCACATGCCGTTTTTGTTTGTGAAGAATTTATGGACTATTACGGCAACAAAAAAAGTATCTGGATAAAATATCCCGGCCGTTTTAGAATAATAAAGTCATAATTCTTTCAAAGTATTAATTGTACTATTTTACCTATGCAGCGTGATAGGACCACATATTGGCTAATTGTTAAAATTAATTAAAAAAAAAGAAATTAATAAAGTTGCAATTTAAGTTAAATTATATATTTTTGTTTTCATAAACAACCAATTACATTAACAAAATGAAGAGTAAAATTATTTTACTAAGTGTCCTTTTCTTCTTGACCACTGGTGCTATTTCAGCACAGGCAAAAAATGCCCCAAGAAGTATTATCAGTACAACAGCCCTAATTCGCAAATACCATGACCAAAAAGAATTGAGTGGTATGCAAAAAGGAGAACTTTTAGAATTATACATTGAGCGTATAAAAGTCTTAGTTAAAACCTTACCTTACATTGCTTTGGTTACCAAACCAGGCGTTACTATGGCAGATTTAGGTATTCCGGATGATTCTGAACACAAGAAAGTGTTAGACAATCAGGCAGTAGGTACAACAGCATTCTTAGATACAACAGTAGATTTTCAGCGAAAAATGATGCCTTATTCAGATAAAGGAAATCTTATTGCTGCCATTTTATTTTACGAAAGTACATTGAAATCATTACATGAATTCAACGACCTGAACTAGAAAATTTTTAGTACTTCGACAGATTCATTAAAGTCAATAGTTTCAGAGTAATCTGATCACAAAAAAAAGTTTATACTGAGAAGTATAAACTTTTTTTTTGTGATATAAAAACAATTTCTTAATTCGTGCCGACAGCGCTTTTATCTACAAGAAATAATAATTCTCCGGAAACCGGTTTGATCAACTGCATCGGGTAAGTTGCAGGATTGTAAACTCCTGTAGTTACTTCTTTCAGGGCAGGTGCTTTTTTCGCTCCAAAAGCTACTACGATTATTTTTTCAGCTTTGTTTATGAGTGGTGCAGTAAGCGTAATGCGGTGCATTTTTTGAGGTTCAAGATAGTAGGCAGCAACCCATTTATTTTGTTCGTCCAATACTGCCTGACCCGGGAAAAGTGAGGCTGTATGTCCGTCATCTCCCATTCCTAATAAGATAAGGTCAAATTTTCCTTCATCGCCAAGGACTTTTCTAATAGACTGCTCATAAGTAACGGCAAAATCCTCAGGTGTAACTCCATCCTTATACATTTCAAAAATATGATCCGCCGGAATTGGAACGTGGCTTAATAATGTAGCATAAGACATTTTTGCATTACTCAGTTCATCATTTAACGGGACCCAGCGTTCGTCGCCCCAGAATATAAAAACTTTACTCCAGTCAATTTTAGTTTTGTATGCGTCAGAAGCTAATAATTTGTAAATTCCGGCAGGAGATGAACCTCCTGTAAGTACGGCTGTAAATTTACCCTTTTCAGCAATTGCTTTTTGCGCAGCTGCTACAAAAAGACTAGCAGCAGCCGTATTAATTTCTTCTGTATTATTGTATATCTGTATCATCTAAAATTTCTTCTTTTATCGTACTTTGTGTGTTTGGAATCCAGGCATGTCCCTGGCGTGCCAATAATTCGTCAGCTTCTTCAGGTCCCCAGCTTCCGGCGTTGTAGTTAGGGAAATTACTTGGCGCGGTCGTTTTCCATACCTGCTGAATGGTATCAATAGCATCCCAGGCTTGTTCTACCTGATCCCATCTCATGAATAGGGTAGGATCTCCTGCCAGGGCATCAGCAATGAGTGTTTCATAAGCTTCGGGCGACATTGTCGAGCAGGCGAAATAATCAAATACCATTTCTGCCGGCCTCAAAGAAAGTGACAGACCTGGTTTTTTGGTCATAAACTGTAACTTGATATCCATGGCAGGCTGAATATTAATAATAAGCCTGTTGGGTGTCATACCTTCTTTTCCGTAAGAAAATGCGGAATGGGGAACCGGTTTAAACTGAATGATAATAGAAGACTGCTTTTCTTCCATTCTTTTTCCGGTGCGTAAATAAAACGGAATTCCCTGCCATCTCCAGTTATCCAGGTAAATTTTCATCGCCACATAGGTTTCGGTATTAGAATCCGGAGCAATTCCTTTGTCCTGACGATATCCCGGAACCGGTTTTCCTTTTATGGTGCCTGCATCGTACTGACCTCTTACGATATAGTGATCCACTTCATCCGGTTTGATGCGGCGAATAGATTTTAAGACATCTGCTTTACGGTTTCGGATATCATCTGCTTCTAATGAAGCCGGTGCCTCCATAGCTGTCATGCATAAAATTTGAAGCAAATGGTTCTGAATCATATCTTTTAATGCACCAACGCCTTCATAAAAGCCGCCACGTTCTTCGACGCCTACTTCTTCTGCTACTGTAATTTGTACAAAGTCGATGAAATTACGGCTCCATAAAGGTTCAAACATCGAATTTCCAAAACGGAAAGCAAGAATGTTCTGAACGGTTTCTTTACCTAAATAATGGTCGATTCTGTAAATCTGTTCCTCTTTAAAGGTCTGAGAAAGCATCGCATTAAGTTCAATCGCAGAAGCTTTATCGTAACCAAAAGGTTTTTCAATAATAATACGATCCTGCTTCGCATGGGCAGCAAGGCCGATTTTCTTAATATTATTCGATATTGTAGTGATGAAAGAAGGGGTAATGGATAGGTAAAAAAGACGATTGGCACGTTCTCCAAACTCCTGATCAATACCGTTTATTTTCTGATTTAATCTTTCATAAGATTCTTCTTTATCAATATCAAGGCTTTGATAGGTGATGTGAGAAAGAAACTTTTCAGTTTCCGGATCTGAAAGACCTTTTTTTCGTGAAAATGTTTCCAGATTTTCTAAGACATAGCTGCGGAACTCTTCGTCGCTTTTTTCGGCTCTTCCCAGTGCGATAATCTGAAATTTTTCAGACATACGGCCGTCAAGGTATAGATTTTGAAAGGCAGGAAAGAGTTTTCTCTTTGCCAGGTCTCCGGTTCCTCCAAAAATAACAATGATTGTTGGATTTATATTTTTGAACTTACTCATTTTTGTGTGTTGTGTTGCTTAAAGTTCCTTATTCAGACCATTGGGTGTGAAAAACACCAGCGGTATCAATACGTTCGTAGGTATGTGCTCCAAAATAATCACGCTGTGCCTGAATTAGATTTGTTGGAAGATTTTCAGATCTGTACGCATCAAAATAGGCTAACGAATTCATTAGCCCTGCTACCGGCAGTCCTTTTTGAACCGCAAATTGAATCACTGCTCTTATCCCTGTCTGGTTCTCTGTTAATTTTGAGGCAATTCCGGAATCTAAAAGTAAGTTGGGCAAATCTGCTTTTACGGCAAATGCTTTTCTGAAATCTTCTAAAGCATGAGCGCGAATAATACAGCCTCCGCGCCATATTTTGGCAACCGTTTCTAAATTTAATCCGTAATTGTATTCTTTAGAAGCGGTATGAAGCTGTGCTAATCCTTGTGCATACGTTACTACAATAGAAAAATATAAAGCTGATTTTAAGGCCGCAATTGCTTCGCTTGCATTCACCTCAGTTTCGTTGGTATTCCAGGTTAATTTAGCAGCGGCTTCAATTCTCTCCGGTTTTGTTTTCGACATATCGCGCATAAAAACTGCTGCATCGATAGTTGGAATCGGAACTTGCAGATCCATTGCATTTTGGGAAGTCCATTTTCCTGTTCCTTTAGATTTTGCCCAATCCGAAATTTTATTGATCAGCAGGCTTCCGTCTTCCTCTTTTTGCTTCAGTATTTTTCCTGTAATTTCGATCAGATACGATTTAAGATCATTGGTTTGGTTCCATTCTTCAAAAGTTTTCTGAATCGTATTTTCATCCAGATTATACCCTCTTTTCATCAGGTCATATATCTCAGAGATCAATTGCATGATTCCGTATTCAATTCCGTTGTGTACCATTTTGACATAGTTACCGGCAGATCCGTTTCCTAGATACTCGACACAAGGTTCTCCGTCTACTTTTGCTGCAATAGCTTCAAAAATAGGGCGAAGTCTTTCGTATGCTTTCTGATCTCCGCCGGGCATCATGGCAGGACCAAATCTCGCACCTTTTTCACCTCCGGAAATCCCCATTCCAAAGAAATGAATTCCCTTAGCCGATAATTCCAGAAATCTTCTGTCTGTATCGGTGAAGTAAGTGTTACCGCCATCAATTATAATATCCCCCTGATCCAAATGAGGAAGTAAACTTGCTATGGCGCTGTCAACAGGCTTTCCGGCAGGAACCAGCAGCATAATAGCTCTTGGTTGTTGAATTAGCTCTACAAAATGTTTAACATCTGTTGTGGCTTCAATTGTATGGTCAGGATCAGCTTCTTGTTGCAGAGAGTTAACTTTTTCAGTATCTAAGTCTAAACCCGCTGCCGCAAAGTTATGGCTCGCGATATTTAAAAGTAAGTTACGGCCCATTACACCGAGCCCTACAATTCCAAAATCAAATTTGTTCATAGTTTTCAATTCACTAAAATTATTAGAAAGATGCTTTTGCAAAAAAGTAAGAAAAAAAACAGTAATGCTTTTTCATTCAGTTGTTTGCAAAAAACAAAGTTTGTTTAATCTTATACTTTAAGATCTACTGTGCTAAGTTAGAGAAAAATGATGAATTATGACGTGACTAATAGTTCACTTTAAGGCTTTATTATGATACTTTTTTAGGTGTAAAAAATACATCAGAACAACTATAATGTTCATTTGTAAGATAAATTTTTAAAAATGAAGTAGAGGGAATGAGTGATCTTTTAAGTACTAAATAGGAATAAAAGACTATGGATTCTAATAAAAACATTTAATAACCAGGTAGCTGTATTTTTAAGATTGAAATTTCTCTTCGAAAATTTAAGACGTATTTAAAAAGACTATTTTATCGGTAGAAATGGCGTTTTCATCGGTAGCTTTTTCAACTGATGCATGGGAAGGATACTTTTGAAGAAAATTAATCACTATGTCACTATTAACACCACTTATCTGGGTTTTATTAATCCTTCCTCTTATTTTTTCAGCCTTTATTACAAGCAAAAAAGTAAACCTGAAATTTCTTGTTTTTTTCATTCTGTACTTTTTAGCAGATTGTTACATACAGCATTTTAGCAGGCAATTTATATCCTTAGAATCTATAGGATTGCAATATGCCTGGACCGGTAAATTTTTATGCCTGGTTCTATCGTTGTCTATCATTTTTTCACTGAATAAAAAAGATCGCGAAGAAATTGGCTTTACAACAAAGATCAATACAAGAAAGCAATTGAAATTTGGTATTTTGTTTTTTCTTGGGTTCTTACTTTTTGATTTTGTTTTTAAGTGGGCTTTATTTCCAAAAGGAGGCAATTTTGATTTGGAAACTTTTGTCTTTCAGTCGACTATGCCCGGTCTGGCAGAAGAAATTACATTTAGGGGTATTGGCTTATGGCTTCTCGATAAAGCATTTGAACCAAAATGGAACTTTAAAGGAATTCGATTGGGATGGGGTTTTATTATCGTAACTATTTTATTTGGTGTTGCGCACGGAGCAATTTTGACAGAGGATCATCAGTTTAAAGTTGATATGATTACCATACTTTATCTTACTTTAATATCTTCTTTAAGTCTCGGGATTCTTAGAAAATTTTCCGGCAGCCTTATTTATTCCGTTCTTGGGCACAATTGTATTAATGTAATGAATGCAATTATTAGAATATTATAGTTAAAAATTAAGAAGCAAATTCAAAAAAACTATCTTTGAATTTGCTTCTATTAAATACATTAAATGCAGGACACGCCAGTTTTTACGAGCTATTTGACCAATAAGATAGCTGAATTAAATTTTGATCAGTTTTACAAAGGAAAAAATCGGATTTTGCTTCATATCACAATGTGGCTGGGATTTTCTTTATTGTTATTTCAGAGTTATGTTCTCGCTTATCAGCTTACTTATTTTAATGCTTTGCTGCTAACACTTAGAATGGCAGCGGTTAATACGATTGTGTTTTACCTGTTTTTCTATGCATTCCTGCCAAAGATTTTTTCAGGAAGTGGTGTCAGGATAATACTATTGCTGCTCATTACTTTTCCGGTATGTATTTTTGTCTGGATTGCGGTCACCTATTTTATCTCACTATTGTACCATTCACTTGGATTCGAAATACTGGCAGGAGAACTTAAAGGCGCTATAAAAATGAGCGCTGATCAAACTTTTGAACAGGCAGTTTCGATAAGAAGAATGATTTCGCAAAGCTTTATCATTATCTCGATTTTGTCACCTTTCTTTTTCGTTAAAATTCTTTTTGAAATTTCCAGGCTTTACAACAGAACGCTGAAAATTCAGAATCAAAAAGCGGCATTGGAGATTCAGAATATCAATATTGAAAAAAAATTTCTAACCGCTCAGCTCAACCCGCATTTTCTCTTTAATACCTTAAATAATCTTTACGGACTTTCGATCAGAAAAGACGATTGTGCGCCTGAAGTTATTTTGAACCTTTCTGATATTATGAGCTATACGCTGTATGAATCGAATAATGAAAAAGTGGCATTAGGCAAGGAGCTGGATTTTATTAAAAATTATATTGAACTGGAAAGAATGAGATATGTTGCAGGTAAAAATATTCAGGTTCATTTTCCTGAAGAAAAAACGTTATTTGGCTTTTTCATTGCACCGCTTCTTACTTTTACTTTTATCGAAAATGCATTTAAATATGGGTTAAAGAGCCATGAAGAACAATTTATATATTTGGCAATAAAAGTTGTGGACCATGTATTTTATTTCCATCTTGAAAATGATAGGGAGAAAGAAGTAACGAATAAAGAATTTGGCGGAATTGGAATTAGTAATGCTTCTAAACGACTGCAGCTTCTATATCCTGATAAGCACCAGTTAACAATTGAAAATCTGGAAAACAAATTTACGGTCAATTTAAAAATAGATTTATAAAAAAATGGAAAAACTAGCTTGCATTGTTATTGATGACGAACCAATTGGCAGAGAGGTTATTGAAACTTTTGTTGGTGATATTCCTTTTTTAAATCTTGTTGCCTCATTTGGAGATCCTGTTGAAGCATTGGCTTATTTGCAGGACAACAGCGTAGATCTTGTATTTAGTGATATTCAGATGCCCAAAATCAACGGAATGGAATTACTGCGTTCCTTATTGCATCCGCCGCTGGTCATTTTTATTACAGCCCATCGTGATTTTGCTTTAGACGGTTTTGAAGCGGGTGTAACAGACTATTTGATTAAACCGGTTCGTTTTGACCGTTTTTTAAAAGCTGTTAACAGGGCAAAAGAACGTATTTCGGCTTCTCATATTCCGGCGATTCAACAACCATTTACAGATAAAATATTCGTTAAATCAGAAGGAAAACTAATAAAAATTTTACTCAGTGAAATTCTTTATGTGGAATCTCAGGGCGATTATTTAAAAATCGTTATTTCTGACGCATCTTATATGACACAACTTACCCTTAAGTCAATGGATGAAATTCTAAACCAGCCCAACTTTTTTCGTGTCCAGCGATCATTTATCCTAAATTTAGAAGCAGTACGAAGCATTAACGGAGGTACCGTTGAACTCATTAACGGCAAATCGATCTCGATAGCCCAAAATAAAAAAGAAGAGCTTTTTGCCTTACTGGGTATAAAATAAAGAGGTCTTATATTTTAAAGCTGTAATATGCCCGGAATATCAGTTCCAGCCATCGCATATTCTCTCTTTAATTTGGGTACTATTCAGATCATGGATTTGAAATATTTCATCTCATTTCTAACGCTTGGGTATCTGAGAAATACTGTTTATAAACAACTGCATTTTTTTTCGATCTGAATCATCTTTTAGTTTTTAACATAAAAAATGTTTAATATTGCGTTTTTGATCCTCACTCCGTTTAATTCATGTCTGTTTATAGCAAATATGCTGATCATATTTTAGTAAATCTTCTTCAGGAAGATGATCAGTTAGCGTATACAGAAATTTTTGAAAGATATTCTAAAATCCTGCTGAATCATGCTTATAAGATGCTTGGCAATCGGGATGAAGCAAACGATGTAGTTCAGGAAGTATTCTTATCAATTTGGAATAAACGTTCTGAGATAACACTTACCGGATCTCTTTCTTCTTATTTATACAAAGCAACAAAAAACCGAATACTAAATCATATCGCGCACGAAAAAGTGGTCTCGCGATATGCAGACTCCATTTCAAACTTTATCGAAAATGATTATGCCTTAGCTGATTCTAACCTGAGAGAGGAAGAGTTGGAAGCTATTATTGCGAAAGAAATTTCTTTACTTCCGGGAAAAATGCGGGAAGTTTTTCTTTTAAGAAAGGTAGAAGAACTTTCCTATGATGAAATTGCTCTTCAGTTAAATATTACAGATAAAACAGCAAAACAGCAGGTCTATAATTCGCTAAAAATACTACGCGAAAAACTCAGGTCTTTGTTGCATGTTTTTATTTGGTAAATTAAAGTACTGCTTTGTGTTAATTTTTATACTATAATTTACTCCTAACATCCTCATTAATAAATAGTAAATAATATTACTCCGGATTTATTAACGATGTAATAATATTTTTTTTAATTTTTTTTGTCATTTGCCTATGACAAAAGTTATGTCTAACTGTCTTACTTAAAACGGGACAAAATTTCGTGTTGTAATTATGAATGAAACTGAAATCTTAGCATTGCTGAAACAATACCGGAAAGGTACTTTATCTCATGAAGATAAGGACAAATTAGATTCGTGGTATTTGCATCAGGCTTCTACAAGCAACCTGCAACTTAGTGAGCATGAACTGCAAGACAGTTACGAATTGCTAAAATCGAAGTTGCCTTTACAGCAGGAGACCAAAGTAATCCGTATCTGGCCGCGTGTTGCTGTTGCCGCATCTATCGCCTTGGTACTGGGTACGGGACTGTTTTATCTGACAAAACCAAAACAGCCCGTAATTCAGGTGGTCGAAAAACCACAGGAAATTGCTCCCGGAGGAAATCGAGGAATCCTGACACTTTCAAATGGAAAGCAAATTATTCTGGCTGATATTTCAGCAAAAGATACAATTGCCAAAGAAGGTGAAGAAGATGAAGTCACTATTAAAATGGGAGCCAATGGCGTTATCACCTATATTATAAATCCAAATGCGGATGCTTCAAAAGACGATGCCGATTCCTTCAACACCCTTTCAACACCAACAGGAGGACAGTATAATATTGTTCTGGCAGACGGAACCAAAGTATACCTAAATACCGTTTCTTCTATTAAATATCCAACTCAGTTTAATGGAAACCAAAGAGTGGTGGAGTTAGAAGGAGAAGCTTATTTTGAAGTAGCCAAAAATAAAAACAAACCTTTTATCGTAAAATCTGGCGCTCAGTCTATTGAAGTCCTTGGAACTCATTTTAACGTACATGCTTATAATAATGAACCGGTCATAAAAACAACTTTGTTAGAAGGAAGTGTGGCGGTTACTTATAAAAATCAAAAAGCAATTTTAAAACCGGGAGAACAATCTAATGTAGCGGACAACCTGAATAAAATTAAAATTAAAGAAGTCGATACAGAAGCCACTATTGCCTGGAAAAATGGCCGTTTCAAATTTGATAATGCAGATCTGAAAACAGTCATGAAACAATTGGAGCGCTGGTACGGAATAAAAGTAGAATATCGCGGCGATGTCTCCGATGTAAGGTTTAACGGCGGTACATTCATGAATAAAAATTTGTCTGAAGTATTAAAAGTACTTGAGCTTAGCAATATAAAATTTAAGGTCGAAGGAAAAACGATTATTGTCTATCCCTGATTTTTAGATTTACCCGATTATATTGAGATTATAAACTAAAAAACCAGAAGCAGTTGCGATGCCTCTGGTTGTTAAAAAGTTCATAGCCAGTATAAGTTTGTCCACCTATTGTTTAACTATAACCAAATGTAAATGTATGAAATTTAATTTACAACCAAAAAAACCTTACAAAAAACCCGGAAAAAAGATTCCGGGGCTTCATTTTCCTGCTCATTTATGGATGTTGAGCATTTTACTTATGCTGCTTTGCAGTTATAAAGGGCACGCACAGAATATCACCATTAATTTTAAAGATGCACCACTTGAAACGGTACTGAAAGAAGTGGCAAAACAAGCCAATTACGAAGTTTTTTACAATCAAAATTTGCTTAAAAACTCGAATTCTGTAACTATTAATGTTAAGAATTCTTCTTTAAAAGAAACTTTAAAACAAATTTTTAATGCTCAAAATTTAAAGTACACACTTGCCAATCAGACAATTGTGGTGACAGCTTTAAAGGAGGAGAAGTTGGGAAACGGATTAACCGATATAATCGGAAAAGTAGTAAACAGCAAAAATGAACCATTTCCGGGTGTAGTTGTTCTGATCACCGGTACTAACAAAACCACTGTAACCGATTTTGACGGGAGTTTTACCCTTTATGATGTCCCGGCAGATGGTATTATTGAAGTCTCCGGATTGACTATTGAAAAAAAATCTTTCGCTATTGGCGGACGTAATAGCATGTCACTAGTGGTAGAAGACAAAGTTTCTGCAATGAAAGAAGTTGTAGTAACAGGTTATCAAACACTTTCAAGAGTGCAATCTACCGGCGCAATTGCTAAAGTGGATGAAAAAGTCTTAAACGAAAATATCAATGCCGATTTATCAAGTGCATTAGAAGGTCGTGTTGCAGGGTTAATGTTTCAAAAAAATGTGACGGGTTCAGCAGCAGATAAACCTATTTTACGAGGTATGGGTACTTTTTCTAATTCCGTTGGCTTCAGTCCGCTTATTGTAATAGATGGTTTGCCAACCGAATTGACGCTGGACGAAATCAATCCTTATGATATTGAAAGTGTAAATGTTCTTAAAGATGCTGCAGCAGCTTCTATTTATGGTTCAAGAGCTGCAAACGGTATTATTGTCTTAATTACTAAAAAAGGAAATGGTAATTTAAAAGTAACTGTAAATTCTGATTTCTTTATTTCGACAAAACCCAATTTAAGGGATATGAATTATGCTTCTACAGGCGAGTTGATCGATTTTGAACAAGCAGTATATAATAGGGAGCGGGCGAGATATGCCAATACTACGAGTATGTTCAACACTTACGGAGATATTGGAAACAGTAGTATGAAATATTATAGTCCGCTTTACCAGCTCAACAGGGATTTGGAAGAGGGAAAAATTAACAATTCAGACTACAACACCACGATTGCCCAATGGAGAAAGAACGACTATAATAAAGAATATCGTGATAACGTTTGGCAGGATGAATTTAGGCAACGTTACAACGTAACCTTTTCAGGGAGTACAAGAAAGCAAAATACGTATGTATCATTAAATTACGACCAGTCAAAAGATCGTATTAAGTACAACACTAATAACTCATTTAATCTGTATGCAAAAAGCAGTTTTCAGGTCAATAACTGGTTAGAAGCAACTGTTGGGGTAAATGGAACGTTAAGAAATGAAGACGTTACCGATGCTAGTTTTGGTACTTATGATATCCAGAAAAGATACGAACGCATTACGGATGATAATGGAAATCTCGTATTATCACCATTTGTTGGGATTAGCGATGGTTTTACATCTGGTGGCGTTATTAACCCTGCTGTAGCGGCAAAAATTAATAGTTTAAGTGGTTTCAAACCGGTTACTTTTAATGTTTTAAACGCACTTCAGGAAGGTATTACAAATGAAAAATCATTAAGCTTAAGAGCTTTTGGAAATATACGGGCTAAATTGTGGAAAGGGATAAGCTATAACACACAATTTCAATACGAAGTAACAAGAAATGATAACGAGCAATATAACGATATCAATTCTTATAAAATGCGTTATGCTATTAATGCTTTAACAGGTTATAATGCGACTACGAATGCTTATACTTATGTTGATGGCTTTTCTGCCGGAGGCCGGTACAAACAAATAAGCAATCAGGTTAGCAGTTATACTTTTAGAAACCAACTAGATTATGCCCAGGAGTTTGGTGACGGCAAACACTCTATTAATGCAGCAGCTGGTTTTGAAATGAGAGAAACAAATGTTCCCCGAAATATTGAGCAGATAAGATATGGTTATGATCCTGTTACACTTACTTCTGCCGTAATCAATAGCCTTGCACTTAGTCAGACAGGAGTTGCCAGCTACATTTATGGAAACAACCGAACTTTAGCAGCCGGATCCAGAACGCAAACAGAAATTTTACACCGTTATTTTTCGGTTTTTAGTACTTTAAACTATACTTTTTTGTCTAAATATAACATAACGGGAAGTTACAGAGTAGACAGAGCAGATTTGTTTGGAGTAGATCCTAAATATAAAAACCGCCCTTTATGGTCGGCAGGTTTAGGATGGAATGCCAGCAATGAAGATTTTATGAAAGAAATAAAATGGGTTACCGCACTAAAACTTAGAGCTACTTATGGTATTAACGGAAACATAGATCAATCTACAACTCCTTATGTAACGGCTACAAGGAAAAATGATAATTTATACCAATCCCTGCAATACATTAATATTTCAGCACAACCCAATCCAATGTTAAGATGGGAGAAAACGAAGACGACCAATTTTGGTGTAGATTACAGTCTTTTTCGTGGTAAATTAAATGGTAGTATTGATATTTATAATAAATACAGTTCAGATTTATTGGCAACAACCGATTTAGATCCTACGGTTGGTGCATTGACCAGAAAAATTAATGCAGGTGCTTTGCTGAACAGGGGAGTTGAATTTAGTATTGGTTCTGACTGGTACAATAACGGTAATTTTAAAATTGGTTCCAATGTCATTTTTGGTTTTAACAGGACTACCGTTAAAAAAGTTACCAGAGCTCAATCAACCGCTGCTGTGTATATTAGTTCACCAATAGATTATTTTCTGGAAAATGAAGGATATAACAGTTTATATGCTTATAAATATGGAGGAACAACTAACGGATATCCTTATATTTTAGATGAAAACGGTAATCCGTCGATCACTTTTGATGCCAATGGCAATCCCATTTCTACAACAGTAAAAACCGTTACCAACCCTGATGCTTTAGTGAATATGGGAAGCCTGACACCAACTTATACCGGTTCATTGTCACAACGATTTTCGTATAAACAATTTGATTTGAATATGTTGTTTGTTTTCTCTGGCGGAAATGTAATGCGAAAAGAAACTATCGATATGAGTTCTGATGCAGTAAATCTTTCTGGCATTGCAGATCGTTATACAGATTCGAATCCAAATAGTAATACCCGTCTCTTTGTAGATTTAGACGAAAGTGTTAGAAACTATGCAGGAACCATCAGTACACAATGGAGAAATTCAGATGTAAATGTTGTTGATGGGGATTACATCAAACTTAGAAATATTTCATTAGGCTATAATTTACCAAAAACTTTTGCGAATAAAATGAAAATAGCATCGGCTAAATTTACTTTTCAAATGAATAATATCTGGTATTGGAGTGCAGCAGGAAATCATATTGATCCTGAGGTTTATTCTGCGAACTCAGGTACACGCAATTTGCCACTTCCTAAAACATATTTGTTAGGATTTAATCTAACTCTTTAAAAAAATGAAACATATATATATTACACTGCTTACGCTGATGATGTTAACGGTATCATCTTGCGAAGATTACACAGACATTACACCAAAAGGTGCTTTAGTTATCGAAACTGCTGCACAATTTCATGAAATGGTATCGCTGCCAAACAGAGGTTATCCTATTAATAATTTTCAATACCTGGTAGACGATCAATGGATGAAAGAAGCCAACGTAATAGGAAAAACACCAAACATCGATATCATAAATTTTACTTTTGATGAAAGTACCGATCGGGTTTCCTTATTGACAAGTTCAAGCTTTTATAACCAGGCGTACACCTATATTAACAGATGGAACACTATTATTTCGCTAGTTGATAATAGCAAAGGAGAAGAAGCTATAAAGCAATTAGCCAAAGCAGAAGCCAAAATTTACAGAGCATACGATCACTTTTTGCTGGTAAATACGTATGCAAAAGGGTATGATCCGCAAACGGCAAGTACTGATGGAGGCATCTGCATTATGGATAAATTTGATTTAGAGGCACAGCCATCAAAATCTACAGTTGCACAAGTTTATGATTTTATTCAGAAGGATATAGACGATGCATTACCATATCTTCAGGAAAAACCGCTTGATGTTTACCATCCTTCACTTGCATTCGCATGGGCATTTAAAGCAAAAGTTCATTTGTTTAAACGTGAAATTGCAAGTGCTCAGGCCGCTGCAGAAAAATCACTAAGTTACAACAGTCAAATATTTGATATGGTGGCTTATAATGCACAAGGCGGACCAAACGTAGTTGCGGTACCAGCAGCAAACAATGTAGAAGTACTTAGCTATATGTACATGACGGGGTACAATGAGATGAACTTTGCCTATCAAAATATCATAAGTCCGGAGCTAAGAACTTTATTTGGTACAAACGATGCACGTTTTAATCTGTTTTTCAATACTACCAGCACAACAAATCTGGATCAGGGCTCAAATACAGCGTATTGGGCAACTGTTTATACGAAATACTTTTATTCTACAGTTGGAATGAAAACAACCGAAGTCTATTTAATGCTGGCTGAATGTTATGCAAGAGAAGACAAATATTCTGAAGCTGTAGCTGTTTTAAATAAATTAAGAGCAAAACGAATTTTATCCGGTACAGTAAATTTAGCCGTTCCGGCCACCAGAAAAGAAACGATGAACCTTGTTGTAAACGAACGCAGAAAAGAGTTATTATTAGGATTTAATCGCTTTTTTGATCTGAAGAGATTAAACAATGAACCGGATTATGCAAAAACAATTACCAGAGTATTTCCAATCGTAAACAAAACCGTTCCGCAAAAAACGTATACGTTGCAACCTGACTCGAGATTGTACATTGTGCCATTTCCTTTATCTGTTCTAACAAAAAATCCAAAGCTTACACTGAATACAAACGAAAAACTTCCATTTTAATCCTGATGAAGAAATTATTTATATTAATAATCATGCTGGCTGCCGGAAACCAGCATGGTTTTTCACAAACTCCGGTAGAAAAGAAAGCAGATAGTACCAGTACACAACCTAAAGGTTTACAGCCCTATGATAAAATTATCAAAGAGGGGGCTAAAAATAAATCAGGTCTTTTTACAGTGAGTCAGGTCGATACGAAGTTTTATTTTCAAATTCCGGATAGTTTGTTTAATAGATACATGATAGTCGTTACCAGATATCTTTCGACTCCGGAAGGTATGGGCAGTTTTGGTGGTGAAAAAGCCAATGAGCAAACTATTTACTTTGAAAAAGGAGCTAATAATACGGTTTTTTTAAGGTCATTGCAGTACAAACAAGATGTTCGAAACGCAGAATCGATGCTGGCAAAAGCATTAGCAGGTAGCAACGAAAATCCTATTGTTGCAGCTTTTCCAATAAAAACAATCAATCCTGTAAACGGAAATGTTGTCATTGACGTAACAGATGCTTTTAAGAAAGATAACGCAATGTTCTCTTTGGGGAGTCAGGAGAAAACAGAAAAAAAACTAACCTCTCTTGCAGATGATAAATCTTTCATTGAGAATATAGATACATATCCCATTAACATTGAGGTAAAAACCACAAAAACATACACACAAACTACAGCAAGTAGCGGTAGTGTGACATTGCGCTTAAATACCTCGATTGTACTGCTGCCAAAAACGCCAATGCGCAAACGTTTTGCTGATGAAAGAGTGGGTTATTTTGCAAATAAATATGTTTTATTTGATGATGATGCACAGCGTGCCCAAACGAAGTTCATTATTCAGCGTTACCGTTTGGAGCCAAAAGACAAAGACATTAAGAAATATTTAAATGGCGAATTGGTTGAACCCAAAAAACAAATTGTCTATTACATTGATCCTGCAACGCCCAAAAAATGGAGACCTTACTTAATTGCAGGAATCAACGACTGGCAAAAAGCTTTTGAAGCCGCCGGTTTTAAAAATGCTATTGTGGGTAAGGAATGGCCGGAAGACGATAAAACGATGAGTCTGGAAGATGCTAGGTATTCCGTAGTGCGATATTATGCTTCAGAAACTCCTAATGCTTACGGACCAAGAGTGAGCGATCCAAGAAGCGGAGAAATCATCGAGAGTCATGTAGGATGGTATCATAATGTGATGAAATTAGTGCAAAAATGGTATATGATCCAGGTAGGACCTTTAGATGCCAGAGCCAGAAAAATGCACTTAGATGATGAAGTAATGGGACAATTAATCCGGTTTGTTTCTTCTCATGAAATAGGGCATACCATTGGTTTACGCCACAACATGGGAGCGAGTAGTGCTACTCCGGTAGAAAAACTAAGAGATAAAAAATGGGTTGAAGCAAATGGTCATACCGTTTCTATAATGGATTATGCCCGTTTAAATTATGTTGCACAGCCAGAAGACAATATTAGTCCGGAAGGTATTTATCCGCGTATCGGGATGTACGACAAATGGGCTGTTAAGTGGGGGTATACCTATTTTTCTAAAGCTAAAGATGAGTTTGAAGAAGAAAAAATACTCAGCAAACTTACTACTGATAGTTTGACCGCCAATCCCAAATTATGGTTTGGAGGAGAAGGAAAAGACGAAGATCCCCGAAGCCAGACAGAAGACCTTGGAGATGATGCCGTTCTTGCCAGTGATTACGGAATTAAAAATTTAAAGCGGGTAGTGCCAAATCTTATTCAATGGACTTACGAGCCTAACGATTCTTATGATAATTTATCAGATATGCATAAAGCAGTTGTGAAGCAATATGGTTTATACCTGTATCATGTGCTAAAAAATATTGGCAACAACTACGTAACCAAAAGAACTGTTGATGAAAAAGGTTTGGTATATCAGCCTGTTCCTAAAGCCAAAGTAAAAGCGGCAGTAGATTACATAGGGCGACAACTATTTGTGGCTCCTCTTTGGATGTATCCTCAGGATATTAGTCAGCTTATAAATTTAAAAACAGCAGATGAAATATCAGATCAGCAAAATCAGGTATTAAATATGTTATTAAGTTCCGGTATGCTTTACAATATCAGTCTTAAAGCGATGCAATTTGAAGGAGCTTACACCGTTCCTGAGTTTTTAAATGACTTACAGCAAACTGTATGGATAAACTTTAGCGGTAATGAAAAATTAGATTATTACAGACGAAGCCTGCAACGCAGCTATGTTGAAAAACTAAACTTATTGCTGGTGCCTAAAGAATTAGAACCTGGTAAAGCTTTAACTACAGCACAACGCAGTGATGTAACATTATATGCCAAGCAGCATCTTTTAAAACTAAAAACAGATGTCACAAAGCTTATGAATACTGCAACAGGATTAAACAAAGAACATTTCGAAAATATTCTGATCGAATTAGACAAGATAATTTCAAAAATAAATAAAACCACAATATGAAAAATTTATTCGTTATAGTATTCATTTTCTTAGGCACTTTGGCACAAGCCCAGTTAACATCTAAGGAAGAAGTAGCTCCCGAATTAGTAGAAAAACGCGAAGCACAAAAAAAAGAAATTACCAAAAATTATCTGGCTTTAAAAAACAATCTTATAATTTCTGATAGTCTGGCAGTTGTCAAAAATGCAACTGCATTGCAGCAATCTTTAAAGGATTTCAGGTTTAAAAAGTTAAGTCTTGAACAAATGAATGAGGCTACTACAAAAAGAAAAGAAATTATAGATCTTGTAGCTCAGGTTGCAGCAACTAAAAATATTAATAAACAGCGCAAAATTGTTCAGTTGCTTTCTGTTAAATTTTGGGATTTAGCACCAAAATTTAAAGCTGCTGATGCTGCATTGTATTTACAGGTTTGCCCAATGACCAGTGCCATGTGGCTGAGTGATAGTAAGGAAATCAAAAACCCGTATTATCCAAAAAATATGCTGACTTGCGGTGAAGTAAAAGCAAGTTTATAAAAAGTGAATTTGAATTAGTTTGACAAAATACGGTATTCTGTAAAGGGGCCGTATTTTTCTTTTTGTCTAAAATAGTCCAATGACCTGCCTTCTCAATAATTACAGCAATTCAGGAAATGGGTAATTATACCTTTCCTACTCTGAAAAAAGTACTCTTTAAAGTAATATTTTTTATACCCGCACTCAGACTATTTTTCTAAAATTTCTTTCCTAAAAAGAACGCCCCAATTTAGAATTTCTTCTAATAATTTTCGCATAGTCATGCCCAAAGGGGTAAGCGAATATTCTACCGTTACCGGCATGCTGTCATAAAGCGTGCGGGTAATAATTTTATTTGTTTCCAAAGCTTTTAGTTCCTGTGATAGCATTTTTGGCGAAATATCTGAAATATCACGCTGTATTTCCCCAAAGCGCTTGTTGCCATGAGTTAATGAAATAATTATGGGCAAACGCCATTTTCCCTGAATTACTTCTAAAGTATCTCTTGCAACCAGCAATCGATATTGGCAAACATCATCTTTTTGACTCATAATTGTTTAATTTAAAAACACTCACCTGGAGGTAACTACTTACTTAAAGGTAACTACTATATTTTATATAGCGAATTTAGATAATTTTGTTTAGATAAATAAACATTTAAAAAAGAATTATGACAAACAAGACAACATGGGTAATAGACCCGCTGCATTCCGAGGTTTTTTTTAAAATTAAGCATTTAGTAATTTCTACTGTAACCGGTTCATTTAGAAAATTTGAGGGAAATATAATTACCGAAGGAACAGATTTTACCAATGCAAAAGTTGCTATTGCACTTGATGTAAAAAGTATTGATACCAATCAGCCGCAACGTGATGAACATTTAAAGAACGGTGACTTTTTTGATGCAGACACCTATCCGCAAATTACTTTTGAGTCTGCGTCGTTTGTAAACAATGGCGGTAATGATTATAAAATGGCTGGAAATTTAACTTTAAAAGGTGTAACCAGGCCAATTGAATTAGATGTAGAATATGGAGGAGCTGAAAAGGATGGGCAAGGCAATATAAAACATGGATTTGAAGTAACCGGAATAGTTAACCGAAAAGAATTTGGTATGACATGGAATAAAATCACAGATTCAGGTGGTCTTGGATTGGGTGAAGATGTTAAACTTATTGGAAATATTCAGGTTAGTCAGTTAGTGGAATAAACGCCAACTTTTACAAATCTATAAAAGTACACAGGCAAAAGAGTAACTACTTTTTACTTGTGTATTTTTTTTGCTGAAATAAGAAGTTTTGCTGTTAAAAAAGAACATCAGTAATTATAAAACAGAAGCGAAAAGATGAATTTTGCAGCAATACTATAAATCTTTCTATCTTTGAAAGGTAAAAACAAACTATGGAAAAGCTTAGAAAACATATTGAAGAAATCATACCGGTTAGTGATGAAGAGTTTGAATCGATTAAACCTTTTTTTACAATAAGAAAGGTGTTAAAGAATCAATATTTAATTCAGCAAGGTGATGATGCTAAATATGAATACATCATTATGAGCGGTATTTTCCGGGTTTTTTATCTGGATGAAGATGGTAAAGAACACATCGTGCAATTCGCTACAGAAAATTGGTGGATGTCTGATTATATTGCTTATTTCAATCAAAAGCAGGCCAATATGAATGTCTTGTGTATGGAGGCAGGAGAAGTTTTGTGCCTTACACTTGATGGCAGGGAACAACTCTCGGTTGCCCTTCATAAAATGGAACATTTTTTTAGAGTAAAACTTACCAAAGGTTATATTGCGCTTCAGCAAAGGGTTATTTCATTACTTTCCAATAATCCGCAGCAGCGTTATAAAGAATTTGCAGATCTTTATCCGAAACTCATGCAAAAAATACCCAAGAAATACATTGCCGAATATCTCGGAGTTAGCCGCGAAACCCTTAGCAGGCTTTACTCCGGTAATAAATAAGATACCCGTTTAATTTTCAGAGTGTGATTCCCGTCACACTTTTTTTGTGACTTTGCTCCTCGTATTGAGGAGTAGAGCGGGCATAAATTTGCCCTGTACATAATTCATAACAACCTAAAAATTATAGCCATGAAAAAACTTATGATTCTAACAGCGGCACTTGCCTTTTTTTCTTCTCATGCACAAAATCAAAAAGAGAACATAACAGTAAAACAAACAACAACTCCTAAAAATGAAACAAAAATGAACAAGAAAATTTTAATTATTGTATCTAATGCCAATGCAATTGGACCCAACAACAGAAGAACAGGAACATTTCTACCCGAAGTAGCGCATCCTTATGCAGAATTTGAAAAAGCAAATTACCAAATAGATTTTGCGAGCTTAACCGGAGACACACCTTATTTAGACGCTCTTAGTTTAGCAAATGATCCTGCTAACCTGGCGTTTCTAACCGGAAAAGGATGGGAAACGATGCAAAAAGCGGTAAAATTATCTACTGTTGATGTAAGTAAATACGATGCCGTTTTTGTACCGGGTGGATTAGCGCCTATGGTCGATATGCCGGAAAATCAGCTTCTGAAAAAAGTCATTAAAGAAACTTATGAACGAAATGCAGTTGTGGGAGCAGTGTGTCACGGTCCGGTATCTTTATTAAATGTAAAACTAAGCAACGAGACTTATTTAGTAAACGGTAAAAACATTACTTCTTTTACAGATGAAGAAGAAAAAGGTTACGCTATTGCGGATGTGCCTTTCTTATTAGAAACTGCATTAACGAAACAGGGAGCTAAATTTCATGCTGCCGCAAACTGGTCTGCTCACAGTATTGCCGATGGTAACTTAGTTACAGGACAAAATCCTGCTTCTGCAAAAGGTGTAGCTGAGAAAATGATTGTTATTTTAGAATCTTCTAAAAAGTAATCTCTTCATTGTATTGGCCTTCTTCAAAAATAAAGATGAAGGTCAATATAATTTATTAGTAAAACAGAAATTTAATCATAAAAAAATCAAAATGGAAAATCAAAATCCAGTTCATGTTTTTGCTACATGGAAAGTAAAAGAAGGTCAGATTGAAAACGTTTTAAATTTGCTGAAATCAGTTCATGATGAAAGCATCAGGGAAAATGGAAACTTGTTTTATAAAGTGCATCAAAGCAATTCAGATATAAATACGATACTATTATTTGAAGGATACACGAATGAATTAGCTATTACAGAACATCGAAATTCAAAACATTTTCAGGAGTTAGTTTTCGGAAAAATTGTTCCTTTATTAGAAAACAGAGAAATCATTTTAACAACACCAATAGAGTATTAATTTTCAATATTGTAAAATCAGGGCTTGTAATCATTCATAATTTGACTAAATTTAAGGAACAAATCATGAGCAAATGACTTCAAATAGTAATAAGATGGTTTTTACGCTCATCTATTAAAAAGAAAATATTATGGAAAAGACCACAAAAATTATATTCCCATACGATCTAAGCCCGGTAAAAGAGTTACCGCTTATCAATAAAAGTGATATTGATACCATATTGAATACTGCGCAGCATTTATTTAATGATTCGTCTAATTGGATTCCGGCTTTTAAAAGAATTGAAATATTAGAAAAAGCAGCTTCGATAATGAAGGACAGGAGCGAAGAATTGATCCATTTGGCCATTAGCGAAGGCGGAAAACCCTATAAAGACTCAAAAGCAGAAATACTAAGAGCTATAAAAGGAGTAAAATTAGCAGCGGAGCACATTTCACAAATAAAAGGCGAGCAAATCCCAATGGGACTTACAGAAGCTTCTTTAAACCGAATTGCTTTTACTTCAAAAGAACCTATTGGTGTCGTTGCTGCTGTAAGTGCGTTCAATCACCCATTAAATTTAGCGGTACACCAAATTGCTACAGCTGTTGCAGCTGGTTGCCCCGTAATATTTAAACCATCAAGCAATACGCCATTATCAGGTCTTGCACTGGCTGATATTTTAAAGGAAGCGGGTTTACCAAAAGGATGGCTGCAAGTGGTATTGTGTGACAATGAAACTGCTGAATTGTTAGTTACAGATTCAAGGGTTCACTTTTTCTCTTTTATTGGTTCAGCAAAAGTAGGCTGGTCTTTAAAAAGTAAATTAACTCCGGGGACCCGATGCGCTTTAGAACATGGCGGGGCAGCACCGGTAATTGTAGAAAGAGATGCTGATTTTAGCGAAATGATTCCTGATTTGGTAAAAGGTGGTTTTTATCACGCGGGCCAGGTTTGTGTTTCGGTGCAGAAAATTTACGTGAATCAGGAAATTTGTGACCGTTTTGTTGAACAATTTTCTGAAGCAACCAGTAAATTAATTGTGGGAAATCCGTTTGATAAAAATACAGATGTTGGTTCCTTGATTACGCCAAAAGAAGTCAACCGTGTAGAAGAATGGGTTGACGAAGCTATCGCAGGCGGAGCAAAATTAATTACAGGTGGAAAAAGAATTTCTGAAACCTGTTTTCAGCCAACGGTTTTGTTGAATCCGTCAGAAGATGCTAAAGTATCCACGAATGAAATTTTTGGTCCTGTTGTATGTATTTATCCTTTTACAAATCGGGAAGAAGCAATACAAAAAGCAAATGCTTTAGAGGTACATTTTCAAGCGGCTGTTTTTACAAAAAACATAGATATTGCTTTGGAGGCTGCCAAAAAACTAAATGCCACCGCTGTTATGGTGAATGACAATACCGCTTTTAGGGTAGACTGGATGCCGTTTGGCGGAAGAGATGCTTCAGGTCTTGGAATGGGAGGGATATCCTATACTATAAATGATATGACAAGAGAAAAATTAATCGTTTTTAAAAGTAAATCTTTATAAAAAGGTTTGATTTAATAGCAGTTACAAGGATTATAAAAAAGTTAGCCGCAGATTGAAAGGATTAAAATGATTTTAAAATCAGTGTTAATTCCTTTAATCTGCGGCTAAAAAACTTTGCGGACTTTGCTTCAATCCTTGTGAATATTTTCGGTTAAATGATAACTCTATTAATTCGTTAAGGCAACATATTGATACAGCATTTTTGGATTTTCGGCCTCATTAATTAAAAACTGAGCGACATCGGCTCTTGAAATCTTTCCCACTTTCATTCCTTTTTGAAGTCCGGTTATAGCTTTATAAGTTGAGGTTGCACCTCTGTTTGTAAGCATTCCGGGTCTTATGATTTCCCATTTCACAGCGCTTTTAGTGATTATTTCTTCCATTATGGTTTTATTGGCATATTGATCTTTTAAAAATAAAGAAATCACGGTTTTCATAAAAAAGCTTACGTATTTTTTACTTTCTCCTGCCCCAAAACCGGTAATAACCAACACCGGTGAAGCGAAATTTAACTCATTACTAACCTTTACCAGTGTATTGGCAATGTCAGAAAATAGCGTAGTTGCTTTTTTATTTTTTGTTCCAACGGTTATAAGTACAGCATCAGCACTTTTAATCGTATTTTTTAAGTCTGTTGGTGATGTAGCACTGCCTTGGATTTTGATGAGATTGGGATGATTTGGAATCTGATCCGTGCGAGTTGACAACGCCGTTACCATGTGCCCTTTTTTAAGCGCCAGTGTAACAGATTCCAGTCCAATTCCTGCTCCGGCTCCTATAATTGCGATATTCATTTTAGTTTGTTAATTTCATTTGTAGATATTTTTCAGTAGTACTTTTTTGCGCAACGAGCAGGCTTTCGCTTCCCCATTTCCAGGGATTTCCGGCTGTGGTCAGGATTTCGGCACCGGCTTCTTTCGCAATAAGCAGCCCTGCAATCCAGTTATAAGTATCGAGATCTTCCTGAACAAACAAATCAATTCTTCCCGCACCAACATAAGCCAATTGCAGTCCGTGTGGACCGTAATTTCGGACTATTCCAAAATTGCTCAGCAGTTTGGTAACGGTAGCGCCAATTTTTTCATTTAATGTATTGTTTGATTTATCCTGATGCCCGTATTCAAAAACAGCCAGCATAATGGCCAAATCTGTTTTACGACTAAGCTCTAGTAATTTGCCGTTCATAAAAGCACCTTCGCCCTCTCTTGCCCAAAACATTTCATTGGCCAAAGGATCATAAATTACAGAAAAGTATGGTTTTCCATTACGTATTAGCGCCAGATTTACGGTCCATCCTGCAATATGCTGAAGGTATTGAATAGCGCCATCCATGGCATCACAAAGCCAGTATTCTTGTTGTTCAGCCGGATTTCTTTGGGAATCAGTATCAAATTCGTCTCCAATATGCCAGGGTATATCCGGAAATTCCTGAGATAAATCTTCTTTTAAAGAGGTCAGGCACAATGTGTCGATATCTTCTAATTGCTGTAAGAGCTCATCCATACTTTGTGGAATAAGATTTTGTTTGTAGTCTTTTAAAAAGACATCACCCACTTTTCGTACTGCATCGAGTATGATAGGGATATTGATTTCGTTTTGCATATCAATTTTGGTATTAATTACAATGCAAAGCTAGTGGTAGTATGGTGCTTAAAGTAGTTTCAATGATGGGAAGGATAGTCCTAATCACGGAATTTTTTCCTGAATTCGAGAGGAGTGTGGTTGGTTACTTTTTTAAAAAGTTTTCCAAAATAAACAGGTTCGTCATACCCCACCTCATAAGCAATTTCCCTGACGCTATTATCTGTAAAGTACAGCAATCTTTTGGCTTCCATAATAGAAGCTTCCTGAATATGAACAGACACAGGACTTCCTGTTAATGATTTTACAGTATCATTTAAATGAGCAACTGAAATAGAAAGTGCCGAGGCGTATTGAGCAGGTTGTTTCCAGATTTTGAAATGCTCTTTGGTGAGTTTTATAAATGATTCCTTAATGATAATACTGCGATTTTCTTTCTCTTTATTAAGCGACAAACTAGAAACCAGTTCTGCGGCAATTCGACCTAAAAGAGCGTTTAGTAAAGAATGAATACTTTTTTGAGTATAATGATTTGTATTTTCTACTTGTACTTTTTCAATGAGATCCATCAGAATAGTAAGCTGCTGACAGAAATTAGACTCTTTTTGAAGTAAAAAAGGATTATCGATTTTATTCTCTAAAAGCTGCAGCACTTCTTTACCTGCCAGTGACGGATCAAAACTGATCATCCATCCTTTGGGATTCTTTACTTCTATAATATGATGCACTTCGTCAGGAAATACACAAAGAAGGGCAGGTGCAGTAAATTCAACATTTTCAAAATCAATATTTAACTTAAATGTTCCGTTTATAGCTAACATCAACTGACAATGATTATCCCGATGTGGTTTAGAAATATCGTGTTCTTCCACTTCTTTATCCTGCATATTGACAATAATAATTCCTGCCTTTGCAGAAGGAGAAAGTTCAAATTTTTTAATCGTATTGTTTTGACTTTTCAATATAAGAAAATAATGGTTTTAAGAGTAAAGAGTTGTTTCCTATTTACAAAAATAGAGATAAAAACGTCAACTGGTTATCATGAAAAGTTAGAATTACCCGTAAGGTCTGTTTACCAGGATTTAAATCATTTTGTACCACTATACTAATTTTATAAAGTAAATAAACAGTACAAGAAAAATTATAAGGTCAGTAAATAAGGCAAACTTTTCATTAGTATTGGAAGTTTTTTTTAATGTGTGCTGAATTCCTGCAATACCGTAGTAAATGCCGCTTGCAAAAGCACTTACAATTCTCCATTCGGGTTTGAATAATGACACAATACCTACAAGGCCAAAACAAATATTAGCGAAGCCTAACTCGCGAAGAACAGGAAAGCTTTCCGGTCCATTAAGGCCAAAAATTACTTTTGCAGTAAACCCCGGATTTTTTACTTGTTTAATTCCGGCCAGAAACAAACGAAGACCAACTGCCGAAAAAATAAACCATTTACTAAAAAGTTCAAAAGTCAAAGGATTGCCGGTTGAGAAATGGTCTGTTAAAAAAATAACAGTTGGCACAACAAAAGTTAGCACCGTTACACTGAGGATGTAAAACAGGTTTGGTTTTTCTTCTTTCTTTGTTATCATTTTTTTATGCTTAAAGGGTTAAGAACCGCTATCCTAAATAATCGGGCGGATAAGTTTTCTGACCGTATTTCAGATCGGTTTGTTTTAAAAATTCCTTTCGTTTTTCTGTTAATTCGGGAGCAGGCAGGAATTCGCCGGCTTTTACCGGAGTGCCGATTTCCTGAAATAAATTTTCCAGTCCTGCTGGCACTACTGTGCATAGTAACCGCGCGTAGTTTTCTGAAAGATTTTTAAAGCAATGTATTGCTCCTCCAAAAGGAATATTTACAAAACCGTCTTTGGTTACAATTTGTTTTCCATCCTCGGTTTTAAATTCTAGTTCTCCTTCCAGAACATGAAACATTTCCTGGGTTTCAGGGTGTGTATGCGGGGGCGGTCCTCCGCCTGGCGGCACTATCATTTCAATAACAGCGTAATGACCGTTTGTTTGCTCCCCTGAGATTATAATTCTGTAATTGCCTCCGGCAATTGCCAATCGTTCTCCTTCATGTTTACTAATAATCCTGATTGTTTTATCCATAATTTATATTTGATTTCCGCCAAACATACCTTCTTTGTGGATTTCTGTCTGTTCCTAAGCTTTTTCATAGTATAGATTCAGGAAAGAGCTGTTTGTACCTAATGTTGGGTATTTTCAAATAAAGGTACACAATATTTGAATTTTTTGAAAAGCGAACAGACCATAAAAGGTGCTTTAATATTCAATATTTTAACACTCTCACCAATACAGTACGGGTTAAATTCGGACAGATTTCCTGTGTGAATAAATGAAATTCTTATTTTTAGCTATAAAAAAAGAGAATGTGTTTATAAAAGGCGTTGTTTTTTTAAAAACTATCATCTCTTTTTTCTTAAATTATAAAATTATGATCTATATTAATTCTTGATTTTTTATTTGTTTTTAAAATATAAATTACTGATTGTTAGTTATTTGACGCAGCGAAAACGTTATCTGAATCTTGATTTTTACCTCATCTTTTTTTAAAATTCTTTTTTAAGTCTAGTTTCGTTAGGTCCTTTTTTAGGATGATACTAATTAAAAAACCGAAAATTATGAGAAAACAATTACATGCTATTTTTTTTAAGGGAAGTAAATATTGTCCAATTATAGTCTGGCTCTTTTTCGCCCTCTTAACCTCAAATTTATATGCGCAACGTGGTTATTATGATGCGCCCTATAAAAGGTATGAAGCAAACTCAGGACAATTGTCTAATGGCAGTACGACTACTTCAAAATCATACAATCAGGCTGATCTTCAGTCCGAAGCCTCAGACCAGCAATGCGTAAATATGTCTGCTGCCAATGCTGCCGTACAATGGACACTTTCAGAAGCTGCAGACGGACTCGTAATTCGATATAGTGTTCCTGATGGACAAACTGCCACTTTGGGAGTATATAATGGGAGCACAAAAATTACAACCCTTACCTTGACTTCAACCTGGTCCTGGGAATATTTGTGGAGTAACGGAAATCCAAATAATGGGGGAATTACAAATCAAAACCCCAGAATGCGATTTGACGAAGTGCGTTATAAACTTCCTGCTAAAATAGCGGCATCCGGAACGTTAAGACTGGTGAGAGAAACAGGTAATATCCATTTGGATTTTGCAGAGATGGAACCGGTTCCCGCGATCTTGACGGCTCCGTCAGGTTCCGTGACTTATACAGGAAATGGAAGCGACCTTCAGACTTTTATTGATGCAAACGGAGGAAAAAAAATATTTATTCCAGGTGGTGTTTTTAATGTTAATCGGGAATTGTATTTTGGCGCTGCCAACACTTCATTAGTTGGTGCCGGAATGTGGTATACTCAAATTAATTTTACAAACGCCAGCACGGGTAACGGAGGATTGCGTGCCAATGCAGCCGGTATTTCATTTGCGGATCTTTATTTAACAACAAATGCCGCTTCAAGAAGTAATTCTTATAAAGCCATAAATGGTGTATTTACATCGGTGTCAACCATAAAAAATATCTGGGCAGAACATTTTGAATGTGGCGCCTGGATTGCACAATACAATGTTGGAGGGCCTGCAATAGCGGATGGATTTACCTTGTCTCATTGTCGTTTTAGAAACAATTATGCCGATGGAATCAATCTTTGCAAAGGAACTGCCAATGCGATTGTAGAGCATTGTAGTTTTAGGAATAACGGTGATGATGATCAGGCAATCTGGTCTGCAGACGGGCAGGAATGTATCAACAATACTTTTAGATACAATACTTCAGAAAACTGCTGGCGTGCCTGCGGTCTTGCTATTTACGGCGGAAAAAACAACAAAGCTTACAATTTAATTATAAAAGACAATCTGGAAGCAGGTATACGGGTTAGTAATAATTTCCCCGGAGCACCATTTAACAATGATGGAATGCACGAAATTCACGATATTACAGTAACAACATGCGGAACTTTTAATGATACTTATAACAATCCCGTAGCCGCAGTAGATATTTTCAGCGCTACGAATGCCGGGACTCAGGTAAAAAATGTTCAGTTGTATAATATCGACATTTTAGATTCCAGAAATGATGCTATTTCTATCAGTAAAAGATCAGGAGATGGTATTTACAATCTTACTTTTAAAGATATTACGGTTAACGGAACAGGTAAAGAATTTCCAAACAATAATGCACTTAACCGAAATTGGGGCAGAGGTTATTTTGTGCTTATAGCAGGTTCTCCGGCTGGAAATGGCACTTATTGCAATATGAATTATTCCAATAGAGGCGGTAATGCAGCGGCTAATGAAGAAACCAGTGCAATTGGTACATTTTCCTGGACGCCGGCTTCTAACTGTTCAGGTGCAGCAGTTGCAGTAACAGGAGTTACGGTTACACCCGCAACAGCCACTTTAGGTGTTGGTGCAACACAACAAGTAACACCAACTGTTGCCCCGGCAAACGCTACAAACAAAACAGTGAGTTATAGTTCTAATAATACTGGTGTAGCAACAGTAAATAGTTCAGGTTTAGTGACTGCAATTGCTGCGGGATCAGCAACCATTACCGTAACCACTCAGGATGGTGCCAAAACGGCTACGGCTGTAATCACAGTAAATTCATCAAATGTAGCCGTAACCGGTGTGAGTCTTAATCCGGCATCAGCAACATTGGCTGTGGGTGCAACACAACAGTTAACGCCTGTAGTTCTGCCAGCTAACGCCACTAATAAAGCGGTTAGTTATGTTTCAAACAATACTGGTGTAGCAACGGTTAATAGTTCAGGTTTAGTGACAGCAATTTCCAACGGAACAGCAACGATTACGGCAACCACTTCAGATGGAAATAAAACAAGTACGGCTGCAATTACGGTTACTGCGGCAACGGGAAGCTATTTTACGATTAAAAATAAGTGGACCAATAATTATTTGTATGATGCCGGAGCCAATGTAGGATATGGTGCCACTGTAGCCAACAATAATTACAAATGGGAAAAAGTAGCCGTTGATGCGACTTATTTTATATTAAAAAACGTAGGTACCGGAGATATAATGCATATCGAAAACCTAACAGGAGCGGTACAGTGTACTACCGGATCTTCTGGTTGGTATAGCGCACAATGGTCTAATGAAAATGTTGATGGCACCTGGGTTAGAATTAAAAACAGATGGCAAACAGGAAGTATGATTCATATTGAAAACCTAAATGGTTCTGCTCAATACGCCGGAGCGCAAAACAATTGGGAGAGTGCACAATGGCAATTTCAAAGTACTTCGACATCAAAGAAAGTTGAGCTTAATGAGACAGAAGCAACAGTTGAAAATAATGCAGCAATTACCGTTTATCCAAACCCATCCATCAATAATGAATTTAGTATTGTCTTGCCGGAATTAAAAGCAGGTGATATGGCAACAGTAACGGTTATTGACATAAATGGAAGAAAGGTTTTGGTAAAAAAACTAAATGCATCTTCAAAAATAAATCATGATTTAGCTGCGGGAATATATGTAGTTACCATCAGTTCTGATGTTTTTAATGTCTCAAAAAAACTGATTGTAAAATAAATCATGCCATACTATAAAGTTTCACAAATGCCTGTAAGAATTCAAAACTGTAAAAAATAAAGATCTTATAGTTCCGGTTTTTTATCAGTGCATAATTTAAGTCCCCTCCAAAGTCATTTGATTATGGAGGTTTTTTTGTTCCTCACTCTAAATTTCACACTACTAAAATAGCCCAATTATTCAGTGCTTATACTATTTTTTTGCCAGTACCCGGAATAAAAAGAAGGAGTTTTTCTAATTTGAACTCATGAGCTTAAAAAAAATCTTACACATTAACAAAAAAGCTATGAGGTATTAACTTACTTGTTATTAGTTAATTAAAATTTTAGTAAAATTTTAATTAACATTTTTTTTGCAAAAAGAACGATTAAAATTTTGGAGTTAATATTTTTAATATACTTTTGTTCTATCAAATTAGTAGAATTTAAAAATAGGTTAAGAAAAAAAGATTAAACACCATCAATTGCATTTCACTTTTGAACAAATAGGAATCATCGAACCCTTTATGCAGATGAGTTGCTGCTGTCAAAAAACGAACAATCTCTAATTTATATCAAATTAATAAGACGTATCCACAATTAAAACGGGGAGAGAAATCTTGTAGAATATCAATTTAAATAATAGTAATCCAAAATAAATAAAAATGAAAAAGCGAATGTGTTGCAGGTAAAAAGAAAACCATTTCCGTTGCAGCAGAAATGGTGAAGCTTAAAGAAATTGTACATCTCTTCTATAAGGAAAGTGAGAGTAGAGTAAATCTATTTTCGGCTCACCTTATTTATTAAACTAAAACAAAGTAATGAAAAAAAAATTAAATAGATATGCATTTTTATGCATTTTGTTGATTTCCATAGGGATTAAAGCGCAGGAAACCAAGCCGTTAATCCAATCTAAGCTTGAAGGAATAGTAATCGATGCCGTTACAAAGGAGCCTGTTATCGGGGCTTCGATAAACATTAAAGGCACTACACACGGGGCTGTAACAGATTTTGACGGAAAGTTTTATTTCCAGACAGGGCAAAAATTGCCTTATACTTTAATAGTAAGTTTTTTAGGATATAAAAAAGCGGAAATTGTGGTGAATTCAAATCCGGTTACTATTACCCTTTCTCAAGAACAAAATGCGTTGTCAGAAGTTGTAGTTACGGCACTGGGTATTACGAAAGAAAAGAAATCTTTGGGATATACCACTCAGGCATTAAAAGGCAAGGAGCTTTCGGATACCAAGGAAACCAACTTTTTAAATAGTCTTAGCGGTAAACTGGCAGGAGTACGTATTACCAATTCGCAAGGAGATATGGGATCTTCACGTATTATTATTCGTGGCGAAACGTCTATATCCGGAAATAACCAGCCCTTATTTGTGGTAGATGGAGTTCCGGTAGATAACTCGCAATTGAACTCTGTTGGAGGAGCCGCTGCTTCCCGCGATTTCAGAAATGCAGTTTCTGATTTAAATCCTCAGGATATTGAAACATTAACAGTGCTTAAAGGACCTAATGCCGCTGCTCTTTACGGATCGCGTGCTGCCCATGGCGTGGTTCTGATCACTACAAAATCAGGAAAAAGCCAACAGGGATTGGGCATAAGCTTCAATTCAGGTATAACGATATCTCAGGTTGCTACATTACCAAGCTTTCAGAATTCATTTGGACAAGGATCAAACGGAAAATTTAGCTATGTAGATGGTAAAGGAGGCGGAATTAATGATGGAGTTGATGAAAGTTGGGGACCTAAACTCGATGGACGCCTTATTCCTCAATTTAATTCAAATGGGGTCGCAGTGCCTTTTGTGGCGCATCCTGATAATGTAAAAAACTTTTTTAATACGGGGCTTACTTATGATAACAGTATTTCTATCGCCAAATCAGATGAAAAATCAGATTTTCGTTTAGGGGTAAACAATCAAAAACAATTAGGTACAGTTCCTAATAGCGAAATAAACAAAACAAACTTTACGGTTAACACGAATTACCAAATCTCTAAAAGCATAAAAGTAGGGGTAACAGCCAATTACATTGTGACCACAGCACCAACTTTGCCGGGAGGACCAACAGGTAACCGTGCTGCGGGTGTAATGTTACAGTTTCTTTGGTTCGGACGTCAGGTAGATACGGATGCACTTAGAAATAACAGAGATGTTAACTGGAATAACAGTTACTACAGCAATCCATATTGGAATGCTTATTATAATACTACAAGTCAGCAACGTAACCGTTTTATAGGGGATATCCATTTAGAAGCAAAAATTGCAGACGGACTTCTTTTCAAATTCCGTACAGGAGTTGATTATTATAACGATCGCAGAAAATACGAGATTAAGTATGGTACAAACGGAACTCCTTTTGGGTCTTATGCTGAAGATGCTTATACGGTAGACGAAAGAAACACAGAGGGTATTTTACAATATACTAAAAAAGTAAATGATGATTTTAGTGTAGATGCACTTGCCGGATTCAATCAACGTAACCATAGTGATGCCAACAATTATCAAAAAGCACCACGTTTAGCCGTTCCTGATTTGTACACCTTAACCAATTCCCGTGATCCGTTAACGTCATCGAACCTATATTCAGAATTAAAAGTATACAGTGTATATGCTTCAGCTCAATTGGGATATAAAAATTATGCATTTTTAAACGTAACAGGACGTAACGACTGGTCATCTACATTACCAAGCAGTAACCGTTCTTATTTCTATCCTTCTGTTAGCGGTAGTTTAGTATTATCTGATGCTTTGAATTTGAAAAGTAGTACACTTGATTTCTTAAAACTACGTGGTGGCTGGTCTGAAGTAGGTAACGATGCAGATCCGTATCAATTGAATACAGTTTACAATTTTCAGGCTGCATTTGACGGAAATCCAATTCAGACTTCTTCTAAAAAGAAGCTTAATGAAAACCTGAAACCGGAAACAACCCGTTCTACTGAAATAGGTTTGGAATCTTCTTTCTGGAAAAACAGATTACATCTTGATTTTGCATACTATAACACCAATAGTTTTGACCAGATTCTTGAAATAAAAACGACTACAGCTAGTGGTTATGATTCACAATTAATCAATGCGGGTAAAATAAACAACCACGGTATAGAAATTCAATTGGACGGAAGCCCTGTTCAAACGGACAATTTCAGATGGAATGTGGGGGTAAATTATTCTAAAAATATAAGTAAAGTTGACGTTCTTGATTATGACAAACAAATTCAGAACTATACCATTGCTTCTTCCGGAGGTGTTGATGTATTAGCATCTGTAGGGCAGGCTTACGGCGCACTTTACGGAACAGCTTATTTACGTGATACAAACGGAAATATAGTAGTGGGTGCAAACGGATTGCCACAAGCAGATCCGCAAAAGAAAGTATTAGGACATTATACGCCCGACTTTATGGGAGGTATTACCAATACACTGACCTATAAAAATCTTGAACTTTCATTTCTTGTTGATGCAAGAGTAGGAGGAGAGCTTTTTTCAGGAACCAACAGAACGGGTAATTATACAGGTGTACTGGCTCAAACTCTTCCGGGTCGTGATGCAGCAAATGGCGGGTTAAATTATTATGTGACCGGCACTACAAAAACTTTGCTTGCTAATGGTGCTGCTGCTCCTGGCTCGGCAATCGTATACGATGACGGAATGATCTTTAAAGGAGTATATGCTGATGGAACTCCAAACACTTCAGTGCTTAGTGCGCAGGAATATTACAAAGCATCATACAATATTAGCGAAGCCTATATTTATAGCTCAACTTTTGTAAAATTAAGAGAAGTAAAACTAGCTTACAATTTTAATAAATCATTTGCTAAAAAGCTTGGTTTTCAAGGCGCAAGTATCACTGCCGTAGGCCGTAACTTGTTTTTCATCTACAAAGATGTACCAAATATCGATCCTGAATCAGCTTTCAATACCGGAAACGGACAAGGTTTAGAGAGTTTGGCCTTGCCCACTACCAGAAGTTTTAGCCTTAATGTTAATCTTAAATTTTAAAAACACGAAATCATGCTAAAAAGAATATCATATATAACTCTATTTGCATTGTCACTGATCTCTTGCAGCGACAATCTGGATGAAATTAATAAAAATCCAAATGCAACGGAGACGCCATTAGCACCTTATCTGTTAACTGGATCATTAAAGCAGGGCGCCGATTTGTATTGGGGATCAGATAGTAACTTTAACTCGTCTTTGTTATTTGTCCAGCATTGGGCTAAAATTCAATATACAGAGCCGGACAGGTACGATGTATCGAATGGATCTTTTACTTCTTTATGGAATACGGGATATGCAACCCTGATTACAGATTTGAATACGATCCTGAAGTTCTCAGATCAACAGGCAAATTCAAATTATAAAGGAATTGCCTTAACATTGCGTTCATGGACCTTTTTATTGCTAACAGACGCTTTTGGAAGCATTCCTTACAAAGAAGCAGGTCTTAAAGTAAATCCTGCATATAATACTCAAAAAGAAGTGTATACAGGATTATTAGAAGATTTAAAACAGGCTCAGTCTTTGCTAAATCCGGCAAACGGAGCGGTAACCGGAGATTTGTCTTATAAAGGGGATATTACGAAATGGAAAAAACTGGTAAATTCGCTTCGTTTGCGTATTGCGTTGAGAATTTCAGACAAAGAACCTGCTTTAGCGAAGCAGGCTGCAATTGATGCAACTAGTGATGCTGCAGGTGTATTTACCAGCAATAACGATACTTTTAAGTTTACGTACATCAGTTCGCCTCAGCAAAATCCAGCTTCGGCCTGGTTCGAAACTCGTGATGATTTTCGTATTTCGAAGACCTTGGTGGATAAGTTAAATGAGTTATCTGATCCTCGTTTACCTGTGTATGCTCAATTACCAACAGATGCAACAGTAGGTAAATATGTTGGAGGGGCCAATGGGTTATCAAACAGTGATGCGAATAGCCAGGGTTTTGCTAAAACATCAAAACCGGGTACTTACTTCCTGACTTCGACATCGCCTGCTGTGATTGTTTCTTATTCTGAAACGCTTTTCAATCTTTCCGAAGCAGTAGCACGTGGCTACATAGCCGGAGATGCAGAGCAACTTTATAAAAGTGCTATTACAGCATCATTTAATCAATTTGGTATTACAGATGCAACAGCTATTTCTAATTATCTGAATCAGGCGACTGTGAAGTACGATGCAACCAATTATGCCAAATCAATAGGTACACAAAAATGGATTGCATTCTATGGTCAGGGTCTTGATGCTTTTGTGGAGTGGAGAAGACTTGACTACCCGGTCCTGAAAGCAGGTCCGGCTACGGTTTTGAACGGACAAATACCTTCGCGTTTCTTTTATCCGGGAACAGAGCAGTCGTTAAACGGAACTAGTTATCAGGCTGCAGTAGCTGCGCAGGGAAAAGACTTGCTTACTACAAAACTATGGTTTGATGCTAAATAATCCGGATTGATAGCGTTGTACTCAGCTTTAGTTAGCGCATTCATCTTAAAAAAAATTTAAAAAAAAGCCCTGTATCAATTGTTTGATGCAGGGCTTTACTAATTGTAGCGATATCATATAACTAAATATGATTTTTGCAGGGATAATCAAAAAAATCAGCATGCTGTATTCCCTTTAGGCTCTGCTAGTGGGATTAAAATGCTGCAAAATTTGTTTAGGCGCTGCAATAACTTCCCTGCGAATGGGATCAAACCATTCTACTTCTTTGGTCACTTCGGCACAGCATTCGTTTTTGGCGTTGAAAAAGCAACTTTTAATATTGATTTTGTCGTCGATGTAACAATGTTTCATCTCCACAAAAAAATGTTCGGTAAACATTAGATTTTTATGGCAAACGAATACATGATTTGCTTCCTGCAGACCTAGATGCAAAGCATTGAGTTTCTCTTTTGAAAATCCGTTAGCAAACAAAAAATGATATAATAATCGAAGGGTGTATGAAATATAAGCAGTACTTTCCATTACCATATTATCATTTACATCTTCTCCGGCAACAACATAATTTTTGCAGATCATTTAGATTCAGTTAAGGGAGTTAGAAAAAAGAGGTCAGTTATAAAACTGACCTCACAACATTAGTCATGTTTAATGATCTTCAGATCATAAAGGGAGCTCTTTAGCTAATATGTAAAAGGCGAAAATTTCTATTATCTAAATTTCACGCTATTAAAAACGATTATTTAACCAACAAAAAATTGTAACTGATTTTTATTTTATCCGAAATTTTCTTTCTGACCAGACTTGGTATTTCGATATCGAAATCTTCCGGTTTTACTTCAAATGAACCCACGGCATTGACTCCGTTTTCAGCTTTCGAAACTTTTACAATTACGGTTACGGGTCTGGTTTTTCCGTGAATGGTAAGATCGCCTTTTAAAGTAAAATTTTTAGCGGTACTTGTAATTTTAGAACTATCAAAATCTTCTATTTTACCTTTTAAAGTGGCTTTTGAAAACTTTTCAGACTCCATGTAATTTTCGTTAAAATGTTCTTCCATCAGGGCAACTTTAAACCGAAAGCCTTTTATCAGAACCAAAGCTGCGAAATCTCCGGTTGACTGCTCTAAAACGGCAGACACGCTTTTATTTTCAGCAGCAACTTCTTCATAAGAAGGGGTAGAAGCCTGAAACTTTATACTCCCGGTTTTAGTGATTAGTTTTTGTGCAAATCCAGCTGTATTTGCAGCAATAACCAATAGTAATACGATGAAATTAATAAATGGTTTTTTCATAATAATTAATTTTCTTTTAGTCCGTCTGTATTCCATTTTACAATAACATCAATATTTGCCTGAGACATTCTCCCTGCCTGAGGCATAATGCCCTGTTGTCCGGTTTGCAATTGAATTCGATTTAGTAAACCGGCGCTTTCAACTGCTGCTTTTACCTCAGCATAAGTAGTCAGAGGCCTGAAACCTGCAGATCTTCCATTTTGGTGGCAGCCTATACAATTGGCGTCGATAATTGATTTGGCATTTTTAGTATAGCTAAATGTGGCTGTTGGTTCAGTAACCGGTGGTATTACGGTTCCGGTATCAGGAGGTGTCGAAATATCCTGAAAAGTATCAGAATCACTGCAGCTGGCAAGGGCAGTCAGTAAAATGGCAAGTGTGATTATTTTTTTCATAATTTGTTGTTTATAGTTATTAAAATACTCTGTATAAGTTAAATCCAAAGAAGAAATCTCCTTTACCCCAGTTTCCAGATGCATTAGTTAAGTATCCGCTCTCACTCATGGATTGCGAATTGGTAAAGATTAACTGAAAAACATGCCCCCCGGTTTCGACATCCAGGCCTACTGACAATGGATTTTCATAAAATCCCGGTGTATTAAAATTGTGCATGTATTCTAAATTAACCGATAACCTTTTGGTAATTTTATAACGACCACCTCCTCCAAAAGAAAACTGATTATCTCTTTCTATATCCGGATTGTAAAGGTTTTTGTGTATAAAAGACGGCACTAGTTCTAAGGATAGTTTTTCACTGACTTTTCTGGATATTAATAACTGTTGTACGTATGTCATACGATGCTTAAATTCTAAACCCGGATATTGGTCCTTTTCTAAAAAAGTATTAATGTCGGCAACACTATACCCAACAATATCCACAGGAAAGCTGTCGTCTTGTCTCATCATTCGGTATTTTAATCCGGTCTCGTACATTTTATTTAAGGTATGTCTGGAAAGACTAACGGATAACCAATCCGTAACACCATAAATACCACCTAATTTGGTAGTGGCATTATCAAGACCAAAAAAACTATCAAACCCGTCTTTAACAGTTCCAAAACGATGTGAGACCACAAAGTAGAACTCTTTTTTGGCAGGCATTTTTGTTGTCTGTAAAGTAACCAGCTGTAAAGCTTTAAAAGTTGCTGTTGAGTAGCTTTTTTCTACCTGAGCAGAATCAAGATCTTTTAGTAAATCATCTTGCGAATATGCCATTGTAGCTAAGAAAAGGCAGATTGGGACTAAAAATTTCTTCATAAATTGATTAATTGTTTTGTTTGTTAATGCTGCATTGGTCTAGTTTCACCTCCTGAAATAGTTCATCGTAGCCAATACATTTACCTTTTACCTTTATTTGATTGTGGATACGTTTGTCTTTTGCTTTTTGAGAAAACAGACAAAAAATATTATTTTCAAGTATGAGTACAGAATCCGTTTCTTTTGTCACCCGGCCGGTTATTTCAATAGTTTTATTGAGATACAATGAATCTGCTTTTTCCGGATTTGAGTTGTAATCTTTTATTAGTTTTATTGCAGCTATACTGAAGTCCGGTTTTTCCGATTCTATATTGCGGGCTTCCTTAAAGAGAAATCCGTAATAAAAATAAATGCCCGCTGAGACCACTATCAAAAAGGCCGCAATTACAAATGCTGTTTTTTTTCTTTTCATATTTATGCTTTAATTTTCAGATAGAAGTAATTCTCATTATTATTTTCAATATGCAATGTTTCTCATTGAATATTCATCTGATAATTTATACTGAGTTCATTTGCTGTCCATAAAAAAGGGATGCCAGCAGCTTATCTTTTTTAGTAAAAGGGAGCTAATTCAGTTCTGTCAAAAACAATTATGTAGCTTTATTTTTTGATTTTATGAATTAAATCTTGCAGAAGTATACTGGAATGGTCTTTTTTATTATTTCAAATTAGTCCAATTCTCATTGCACTAATTTGAAATAATATAAAGTGATCTTATACCAGTTCTTATATAGCAATTGGTGAATCTTTTACCGGTACAGGCCATACTCCCGGACTAGGGAAACTGATTCCTTTATTTGAGCCTCTTACACTTGCATCTTGTCCAAAATAATACAAAGGCCAGCCATTGTAAGTCAATTGAGATTTACCAAATACCGTAATAACACTAAATTTAGATTTGTCAAGAAAAGAAGGAACAACAATTTTATCTGTTTCATATATAGGCCAGACCGCATTGTTTGAAAAATCTGCTTTTGTAAAGTTGTTCTTCTTGAAATTATCATTTTTAAAAGTATACAACGTTGAACCATTAGCATCTGTAAAGTAGGTGGTTAAACCATCTCCGGCTGTGTAATCTGATTTGTAGTTTTTACCATCATGACCTATAAGCTGGCTTTTTACAAGCATTACAGAATAATCAGGTTTTGCTATAAACCAAATACCGCCAACACCATCTCCGGTTGTCTGGCCTTTAGTTTCAGGTGTGTTTGTCCCGTTTATATTGGGTGCATAATAATACAACGGCCATCCTTTATAGGTAAGTTGTTTTTTACCAGATGAGGTAGTAATAGTTCCAAAATCGGAGAATGTTAATCCCGTACCTAATTTGTCAGCAGTTAAATTATCTACATAAAATGCAGGCCATACGGCTTCACATCCGCCCGTACAAGAGGCCTGGCCTTTTGCATCTGACCCAAAAAAATATAAAGATTTTCCATCTTTATCGGAAAGATAAGATCCTAATGTAGTACTGGAAGAAAGGCTGATTTCTTTTTTTGCTTCCGGAGCAGGAGTATTGTCTGTATCCTTGTCATTACTGCAGCTCACGAAAATTGAGGTTGCCATAATAGCAACTAAAGCGAGTTTAATTTGTTTTAATTTCATTGTTCTTTAATTTAGTTAAAATGGGAAATATGCTTTACAGATCTGGTAAAGTATTTGTTGTAAATTATATCAGGAAGTCGTGCTCCATATTAATGTGCATTTCGTTCAATAATTTTTTAATTTTTATTGTTACGAACTGTCATAAAAATGGCCTTGATGATATAGGGTCAGGTTTTCTGCTGGGGGCATTTTTTATTCTTTTGATAAGGTTCAATAGTAAAACAGCTTTGATGCAGATTACCCTACCAAAGAATTGTTATTTTAGAAAAAAAATAAAAAAAAAGACAAGAATTTTTTACAAACCTTGCAGCAATGAAGTTAGAATGAAACCCTAAAACTCATATTTGGAGTTCTTTGCAGCGAAAATGTTTCGACTTCCTCTATAGAACTCGTCAGGGAACTTATTCTGTAATATTCGCTGATTTCATTTTTTCTGTTTAGGATATTTAAGACGGATATCCCTAATTTGTATTGTATTCCCTTTTCAGTTTCCCATTTGTAAGTAGAGGAAATATTAACCTGCGAAAAAACATGCAGATTGGTATTGTTTGGTGTGTTGTATACCAATACAGGGTCTGAAGGATCTATTTGAGAGAGATCAGCAGAGGTTTTGGGCCTGCCAGAAGACCATTTTGTTCCCAAAGCAATTTTAAAATTATTTTTCTCATAAATTCCCGCCCAGGATACCGTATGCATTAACTCAAAATTGTTGGGAAAACGCGGGTATTCATAATTAGAAAAATGGTAATTATTATGGTTATACGTATAACTTAACCAGGTCAGAAAGTGATTCATTTTTTTTTGGACCAGCATTTCAGTTCCCCAAATTTCATAATCGCCGGTGGTTCGGACAAATTCCAACTGATTCTGAAAACCCTGGCTGGAAGTTGTAATTCCTGTTACTTTTTTATAAAAATTTTCTATATCCACCAGCCAGTCATTCTTTTTGTAGAATAAATTCAAAGAAATTTGCCTGCTTTTCTGAATAGGGATTGTAGTATTATTTGAGATAATCCAGCGTCTTTTTTCAATGCCAAAATAATCTTTTTGCAAATCGATAATTTGTTGTGAATTTTGACTTTTCAGTTCGCCCAACAGTTCTAAGTTTAGACTTTTACTGATGCCATAATTAAATTGAATCCGGGGTTCTACGATGTATTTCTTAAATTTTTCAATATAATTAATTCGCGTTCCTGCCTTAAAATATATTCTGGAAAGCGTATCGTTGTATTTCCCTTCCAGAATTAAGGCATGTGCTCTTAATACGTCTTTTACTTTACGAAAGAAATCAGGATTGCTTACCTGTTCTAAATTAGTGATCCCTATTTCATTAAACTGATACCCGTCGTTTAAACTAAATTTAGAGTTCAGGATATGGCTGTTCTCCAGATTAATTCCATTATTGTTAACGGTGTTTTCCTGAATGGCAATTTGATTTTCAATGCTGGTATTTTGGTTGCCCAAAAGCTCATAAGCCGAGTTATAAACATTAATTTTAGTAGTGTTGAATTGGTTCCAGTTTCTTTTCCACGACAAATTTCCACCATAATTTTGTTGCCGCAGTACATTTTTTTCCGATTTGTTTATGTCGTATACAGTCGCACTTTGAAAAACTTCCAGATTGTCTTTTATGGTAATTAAATCTAGTATTATTTGGTCTTTAGTTCCAATTTTTTGGGCATATTTAAGTGTAGCATCATAAAAGCCAAATTTTTTATCACTTTGATAATCGATATTTTGTTTTTCTGAAAAATCAGTGATGGTAGTATTTTGAAATATTTTGTCGAAATATTCCTTGTAGGTAGGTGTTTCTACAAAATCAGTAATGGATTTACGTGCCGAAATTTCGATATAACTCTTTTTCGAAAGATTGTATTTGGCATAAATATCGGCATTAATCATATTTATTCCGGCACTAAATGAGTTTTTTTCTGCAGTTTCCGGAGTAGAAGAAATAGCCACTACACTCGATACACTTTCTCCGAAAAAGGCAGAACTTCCATTTTTATAAATAGAAATGGTATGCGCCAGATTGGGATTAAAAACAGATATCAAACCAAAAAAATGTCCCGTTTGAAACATTCTGATTCCATTCCACAAAAATAAATTTTGGTCGTGTGTGCCACCACGTACATTAATGCTCGAAACGCTTTCATCAAGACTGTTTACACCCGGAATTTGCTGCATTGCCTGTAAAGCATCGGGCTCGATAAGTCCCGGCAGAATACCAAATTTCTTGGGTTTAATTTCAAATGAGCCATCTGTGTTTTTTGAAATCCCCGAAGCCAGAATGGCATTGGCTTTAATTTCTTCAAGTACTGTAATTTCGGGTTCTAAAAGTATTTGCAGGCAATTTTCAGAAGCCGGATTACCAGCCACAATCCTTTTGGTAACAAACCCGATATGACTAATCAATAAAATATTTCTGCTTTCTTTTTTAAACTCAAAATAGCCATTTGAATCCGTTGTAATACGGGTTTTACCGGTTAAATTAATGTTTGCGTTTTCAATAGGTTTTTTATCTGTACTGGAAAAAATGTAACCACAGATTTTTTGATTTTCAGTATCTTTTTTATAAATATTAATGAATTTGTTTCCTATATTTTCAAAAGACAAATTCGTTTTTTTAGCCAGATATTGTAGTTTCTGATCTAAAGAAAGTGATTCTTTGGGAGGTGTTACCTGCAGGTTTGCAACATTATCCTCGGTGTAATTAAAGCTAACCTGATGCTGCTCCTGAATATCAAGTATGATTTTTTTTAAGGGCACAGCAATGCCTTTGTCCTGAGCAGCAAGATTCAGGACAAGGAAAAACAGAAAAAATGAAAAATGAAATGATTTGGGGAGCAGCATTTATTTTTCGTCAAAAATTATTTTATTTTTTGAGACTTTTTGAATCTCTAAATGATAGGTTGTACTAATAATCTGCAAGGCGACATTCAGGTCTTTAGTGGGCAATTTTCCTGTAAAAAGCGAAGTTGTATCTTTCGCATTCAGTTCAATCGTAATGTTGTATTGCCTTTGAACTTCGTCTAACACACTTTTGATATTTTCTTTATTAAAACAGATTTGGTTGTCTATCCATTCAGGTTCTGACGAATTTACAACAGTGCTGAATTGTTTTCCGTTTTCGAAAGTAACACTTTGTCCGTGTGTTAGTATGATTTCTTTATTGGCATAGTTTACTTTTACACGTCCTTCATAACATACGACATCAAACCTTTTTTTTCTGGCTTTAACGTTAAACTGAGTTCCTAAAACGGATACTTTTCCAAGACTGGTGTGCACTTCAAAACGTTTTCCTTTGGAGACCCTGAAATAAGCTTCTCCTTTTAATTCAAGACGTCTGTTACTGTTCCAGTTCCATTTCTTATAGTTGATTTCAGAGCCGGAATTCAATACTACCTCAGAATTATCGGGTAATGAAAAACTAGTCTTTTCGCCAAATTGTGCTGTTTCGGTTTGTGGTACAAAATTTTTGATTACAAAAGTAATTCCAAGTGCTAAAACAACGATAGCGGCTGCCTGGAACATCCATTTTTTGTATAAAGGAACTACTTTTGGAGCCGCTTTTTTCTGGCTCAGAATGTTTGACAACATTGTATTTTCATCCAGATCATCTACTTCTAAATGAGCCGTGTAATCCTTTATTTTTTGGTATTTTTCAAAATCGGGACTTGCTTCAAAGTCAGCTAATTCGTCCGGAGACAAATCATTGTTGAGCCATTTTGCTAATAAGCGATTTTCTTTCATTGTATAGTACTATATTATTAAAACAGGTGGAACTTAATTTACCCTACTTTTTACAGATCAATTTCTTTACGTAAGCTTAACAAAGCCAGATGAATGCGTTTTTCGACTGCCTTTACGCTAATATTTAGCTCCAGGGCAATCTCGCTGTATTTTTTTCCATCAATCCGATGCATCAAAAAAGCGATCCGTTGTTTTTCGTTTAAGTTTTCTATGGCTTTCAATAGTTTGGACTGAAACTGTTTTTCTTCCAGGATATATTCGGGACTTTCATTTGTTTTGTCTAAACCGCTGAAGTTTTTTTCATATCTCAAAACCACTTTCTGATGGGCAATTTCATTAAGACTGCTATTATTTGCAATCGTATAAATATATGATTTTGCTTTTTCAAGTGGTACCGAAGCGCAGTTTTGCCAAAGCTTTACAAAGGCTTCCTGAGCCAAATCATCGGCCTGGTCTATATTGCCAAATTTGTAAAAAAGAAAATTACGAAGTGCTTTTATCTGACTTTTAAAAAAAGACGAAAAAATTATTTCATCGCAAGTGTTTGATTGGGATTTGTCTGGCATTTATATTTTCAGTTTGTACGATGCAAAAGTATTTGTTTTTAGTTTAAGTAGGGTAAAAGCAAAGCTGATTGTTTTATAGAAACATAAAATGTCATTTGTTTTCTTTTGCTATCATGAAAAATGAAATTGAAACCCCTTGATGCCGAATTTATTATAAAACAGTTTTCTTTAAATTTTATTACATTTGTAAAAATATAAGTATGTTCCCTTTGAAAAAATATTTATCGCTAGCTGTTTTTCTGTTTTTACTGTCTTGTCAAAGTGAATCAGAAGAGCAAGACTATAATCAACAAGGAACAGTTACAAATGTTTCTCCTCTTACAACTTATCTGCAAAGGGTTGCTATGGTTCAGACCGTGCAGGATAATGTAATCGACAGGTCTAGTTATTGCACCATAAAACTCCCGTATACCGTTACTGTCAATAACACAAAAATTGCAGTAAATACCACTGCAGATTATCAAAAAGTATCCGATAATATCAATGCCAGTAATACCGATGATGATATCGTAAAAATAGATTTCCCGGTAACGATGGTATATTATAATTATATCGAAAAAGTCATTCCGGCCGAAACCGATTTTAACGCCCTGATCGATTACTGGAATCTTTACCCTGATTTATTATCCAAAATTAACGGATTAAACATCAACTATCCGATCACTATAAATAGCTACAACAGCACTAATCAAACAGCAAGTTCTGTATCGATAGTAAGTGATCAGGCATTTTTTAATTTTATAAAAAATTTGAATAGCAGTCAGTATATTTCCTTAAAATATCCAATTTCTATAGTAGATTATAATAATCAGACAAAGTCGATTACCAGTAATTTAGAGTTTGAAAATGCTATAAAATATGTTATTGATTACTGCCCTGAAAATAATATAACAGCACTTGATCTTACAGAAACAATAACAAAAGGTTCCTGGGGAGTACCTTACTTTTTTAGTGGTTCAGATAAAACCTCTTCTTATAGCGGATATTCATTTGTGTTTAAAAGTGACAAATCGGTAGTGGCTACCAAAGGGGCAATTTCGGAAACGGGCCAGTGGGAAACGACAACAGCGTATGGCGTCAGGACATTAAAAATAAATTTCAGTACAGAATTACTGGGCAAATTGAATAGTAACTGGACGTTGTTTGAGTTTAATAATTCGCAAATACGATTACGGGATGTAGGTACTGGTACCAATTACCTTTATTTTGAAAAAAATTAAATTTCAACAGCAGATTTATAGTTTCTTTTTTACTGAAATGGGGTAAAATTAAGTTTGTTTTACTCATATTCCTGTTTTTTAAAATTACCGTAAACAGCAAGTTCAGCACCAGGTTATTTTAAGCACTTTTTAATCCCGGACATAATTTGTAACGATGAAATAAAAAAGGCAGTTTTAAATTACATGTCAGTTGATTTCTTAGATTTGTATAACGCATCAAAAAAAATCGTATCATGCCGGTAATTGAACAATCAGAATATAATTTCCCTTCTATTATTCATCGAAACAGGCACATTTCGACGATTTATGCTGCTTTGTTTAAAAGGTTTGACGCTCCTGGATACACAAGAGAAAAACAAGAGTTAAGTGATGGGGATTTTATCAATATCGATTTTATTATAAATGACCCTAAAAAAGCAGTTATTTTATGTCATGGCCTTGAAGGGGATTCCCGGAGAACATACAATAATAGCTGCGCGGCTTATTTTCAGCAGAAAGGGTTTTCCGTTTTTGCATGGAATAACCGTACTTGTGGAGGAGAAATGAACCGACTGCCTAGACTTTATCACCACGGTGCCGTTGATGATCTGGATGAAGTGGTGCAGTTTGTTTTACAAAAAGGATTCGAGGAAGTGTATTTGATTGGATATTCGATGGGAGGTGTTCAGCTCCTGAATTATTTTGGCTGGACAAAAATCGATGAACGTATAAAGGCAGCAGTCTGTATTTCAGTGCCCACTCATATTGCAACAAGTGCTGCGATACTTAAACAAGGTTTTAACAGGGTTTATTTAAAGAATTTTACAATTGATATTAAAAGAAAGCTGAAATACAAAGCAGCACAATTTCCGGATTTTATAAACCGTGATCAGATTGATAAGATCTCTTCTTTTGATGAAGTAGATCAGTATTTTACAGCACCGCTTCATGGTTTTGCGAGCCGGGATGACTATTATCATCGTGTTTCTCCTGAGTTTTCCCTTAAAAATATTACGACTCCCGTTTTAATTATTAATTCTCTTGATGATCCTTTTTTAGGCGAAAGATGTTACCCCAGGGCGATAGCGCAAGACAGCGAATATGTTTATCTCGAAACACCAAAGTACGGAGGGCATTGCGCTTTTCCATTGCGTAATTCAACATATTCATACGCAGAAAAAAGAGCCTATGGTTTTTTTACATCCCGTAAAAGTTAGTAAAGCTGAATACTCTATCTGAATACTATTTTGGAAAGAGGTAAAAAGGGCTGTATAAAACAATGAAATTTATCTCAAAATGTAGTTCTATTTATTACTCAATTGGTTTTTACAGAGGATGGTCCATTTTAATGATTTTTAGAATAGACTATAATGGTCTCAATACCACAGTTCTTCCATGTAATGATATTTTATACAATAATGCGGGCGTTGGAAGACTTAAACCATAATTGAAACAAAATTCAAAGGTGGTAATGAAATTAAAGATTAGAAGGTAAGAAAAGATTTTTGCTATAGAATCTTAAACCACAAAACCCAATTGTATTAATTGGGTTTTGTGGTATAAGATCAAATTAAGTGCTATTTGTATTTTATATTGATACTGATAATATCCGAAGTCATATTAGTCGTTCTGGTATAATGTCCATAACGAATCTCTAAGGTATTCCAGTGTTTAAGACCAAAGATTCCGTTAAGAGGCGTAAATTTCATTCCCATCCCAAAAAAACTACTGTCAAACTTAGACAAGTCATAGTTGCTGGTGTAATATTCATCGGCTGCAGTATGTTCTCCGTAAGGCTTAAAATACTTGGTTCCGGTTTGTGTATAATACCTGTAAAACGGACTTATTGAAAATGCCTGTGTTAACTTGACAGGAATTTCAAGATCAGCCGTATGTGCTTTTAAGCTCCAATCGTCAGTATAATATCGGTAATAAGCCCTAATAATTACATTGTCTCCAAGAAAATAGCTTGCCCGGATTCCCAATGGAATTTTTAATCTGGTGTCCGGCATTTTCTCCTGATGTACAGATCCGTCGGTAAAATAAACCCTGTGAAAAGGCAGGCTTAAATAACCGTTCTGGCTAATGACATCACCTACAAGCATTACCTGCAGATTTTTGTTTACCACCTGAGAGTAACTTAAAGTCCCTGCAAAAGTATTTCTGTTGGCACTATCATAACCTTCACTTCCCGGAGCACGAAGCTCAATAGGTTCAATTAATTTTAACTGATCGATAAAGGTTTGGAATTTAGCTGTAAATTCTCCGTTTCGGTCTTTTGTTTTTTGGGAAAAACTAATATTTCCTCCAAAAGATTGGTAATCAAATTCAGTTGAAGAAGAAACTCCAATACCAATTGTTCTTCCCGTTGCTTCATTTTCCCGAATATAAGTCAAAGAAGGATAAAAGCGATTATCTGAAGAGGAAGCAGATGAATTTGCACTCAAATCAATCATATCTGATGATGCAGAGGTATAGTGGTCGATACCTGCTTCTATATCAAAGGTATGTTTGATTCCGGTTTCTCCGTATTTCACTAATTTAACATCGATAGTATTTGCAATATCTGTCAGATGTTCAGAACCAATTCCTCCTGTAACGGCTGAATTGTCTCCGTTTTGCTTGTAATAGCTCGAAACTAAATTTACTTCTTCCAGTTTTAATTTTTTACTTTTATAACTGGTAGAATCCGTAGGGACATTTTGGGCTCTTAATTGAAACAATCCCAATAAGGCAAGTCCTGTAATAAATATTCTTTTCATTTTATAATAGGATGAAAATTAGTTACAGCCACAGCCACCGCCGCTTTTTCCTGAATTTGCCCCGGAAGCTCCTTCACGGTAGGATTGAAAACTGAGTTCAGTCTTTTCGATTTTCCTGTTCGCAAGTACCATTTCAGAATCGTTGATTTTTCCTTTCTGGTATTCTTTTACTGAGGTACAGGATGTGAGTAGAATGCCTGTAAAAGCAATGCTGCACAATAATACGAGTGCTTTTTGTTTTGGCTTTTTCATTTCAGGTTAATGTTTTTTGAAGTATAAATTTTGTTGTTGTCGTCGATGATAATGCAATATAGATCCGGTATCTGATCTATTAAAAACAAGCCTGCTTTAATTCCCATAACGGCAATTGGAGTTGCCATTGCATCAGCAAATTCTGCATTTGTAGTGATAATGGTTACGCTTTTTATTCCGGTAATGGGCAATCCTGTTTTTGGGTCAATGGTATGAGAATATTTTTTTCCGTTAATCGTCACGAATTTTTCATAATTTCCTGATGTTGCTACTGCTTTATTGGATATTTCCATATAAGAGAATGCTGCATTTGGAGCATCTGGATCTGCTACGCCAATCGTCCATTTTTTGCCGTTGGGCTGTAACCCCCATGCCGAAAGATCTCCGCTGGCATTGATGATCCCACTTTGCACATTATGTTTCAGCAGCATTTGTTTGGCCATTTCGGCAGCATAACCTTTTCCAATTCCGCCAAAACCAATTCGCATTCCTTTTTCTTTTAAAAATACGGTTGTGTTTTCTTGGTCTAAAATGATATTTCTGTAATCAATAAGGTGCACCATTTTTAAAGCCGTTTCAGGATCTGGTAATTTAGTCATATCCTTGTCAAAATTCCATAGACTTTTATTGATGCTTCCGTACGAAATATCAAAAGCCCCTTGGGTAATTCTTGAAATTCCAGTACATCTTTCGATCAGATTAAAAACTTCAGGATCTACTTTAACCGCTTTAATTCCTGCATTGTCGTTAATGAGATTGGTCTGGCTGTCGTCTTTATAAGTCGTCAGCAGTTTTTCAATGCGTCTGATTTCTTCAATGGCAAGATTAATATTCTTGTTTCCAATTTTCTCATTTTCAGCAACAACCGTAATAGTAAAGTTGTTCCCCATGAGCTTTAGGGATTGCGAATATTTTTGATTTTTCGATATGTTATTTTTTGCTATCACAGATTGCTTTTATTTCGGCAGTCCATTGTTCGGGTGTAGTTTCCGGTTTTCCGTGCCAGGTTTTAAGGACTTTACCGTTAGCATCAAGCAGCAGGGTTAGAGGAAAACTTCCATCTTTATTATAGACTTCTGCTAAATCTTCGTTTCGTTTTACTTGTTCCGGCGTTCCAATGTTTTTCTTTTTTCTGGGAAAATCAGCATTGACCAATATTAAATTTTCATTGGCCATCGCTGTAAAATCAGGATTTTCAAGATAGTCTCTGCGTGTCACTATACAAGGCCCGCACCAGTCTGAACCGGAGAAGTTCAGTAGAATTAATTCGTGTTTTTCCTTTGCTGTTTTTTTTGCATTATTAAAGTCAGGTTCCCAATTTATAGAAAACGCTGTCGTTAATAAAAGGAACATTGTGATGAGTTTCATTTTACAGATTGTTTTTAGATATATACGAAATAACGAATTGTTGCCTGTCTTATTTTTTTTAATCACTTAAGATTCGATTAAATTTTAAATCAACAAAAACAGATTTTTTTTCTAAGTGGTCTGAACACCAAATATATATCCTACTAAAGCCGACATTGCCATCGCGAAAGTACCCCAGATACAAATACGCAAAACTGCTTTTGGTGTTTTTGACCCGCCTGCTTTGGCTGCTAATATTCCGGAAAAGGCCAGGAAAAGTATGGAAAAACCATATTGATAGAAAACCATTTTTTTTATAGGAGCAAAAATAGCCACCAAAAGCGGTAATAGCCCCCCAATAATAAAGGATATTGCTGATGCAAAAGCAGCAGTTAAAGGATTCGCCTGCGTGATTTCATTAATTCCAAGTTCGTCTCGCGCATGGGCTTCAAGCGCGTCATGAGTCATTAGTTCACTGGCAACCTGCCTGGCCAATTCCTTACTTAATCCTCTTTGGATATAAATATCGGTTAATTCTTCGAGTTCTTCTTCCGGCATGGTTTCGAGTGCCAGTTTTTCTCTTTCTAAATCAGCTTTTTCCACATCAGCTTGTGAACTTACTGATACATATTCGCCTGCTGCCATAGAAAGTGCTCCGGCAACCAAACCAGCTACGGCTGCCAGTAAAATAGGCTCTCTGGTAACACTGGCTGCCGCTACGCCAATGGCTAAACTGGTAGTAGATAAAATCCCGTCATTGGCGCCCAGAACAGCTGCCCTAAGCCAACCACTTCTATTAATGTAATGGTTTTCAGCGTGCATAGTTCAATTTATATTAATTTAATCCAGTCTGGATCTTCAGCGGTTTTTTCAACCCCTCCAAAATTTGTTTTAAGCAAATCCCTAATTTGAAATTGTGTTTTATTCTGGGTACTTTTTTTCCAATCGTTAAAATCGTAAATATGAATCTGCTTTGCATTTGGGTTTGTAACAAATGAAATTCTGGATATAGAATCCTTATATTTCTTTATTTCATCTAAAATACTGCGGCTTGGAACCACAATAAGTATAGTTTCCCAATTCAGGTAATCATTAGGAATATCATTTCGTTCCTGTAACCCCAGAGATTCAAAGAAGGCTTTTATCTTTTGATCGTTTAATTGATCAATTTTCCCATCTATGTTTTTAAGAAAATCCTGTAAGTTTTTTTTATCAGCAATACTCATTTTCATAGTTTCTAATTCCAAATAAAATTACTTTAAAATACCTTTAGTTATAAAAGGAATGCCGTTAGAATCATTCTAAATGTGATAAAGGAGCTTTTTTTAGCCTTAAATAACATGAAGCGTGTACTGAAAATACAAGGTTTAGATGTTATCGGTAAAATTGAAATATATAAAGAAGGTAAAAATTAATAAAAATGATGGAGTTTTAAATGGTATCTGTTGCTTGTTGTAAAGGCAGTACTACTACAAATTCTGCTCCATTATCTTTTTCTCCTGTGGCAGTAATGGTACCACCATGCCTTTTGGCTATTTTTCTGCAAAGTGCCAGACCAAGTCCATTACCTTCATACTGGTCTTTAGAATGCAATCTTTCAAAGGCAGTAAAGATTCTCTCGGCATGAACAATATCCAAACCAATACCATTGTCCTTAATTGTAATCTGAACCAGATCTATACCTTCTTTATTTATAATAGTAAACGATATGATAACCCTGGGTGGCTCATCTGCTTTTGAAAATTTCAAGGCATTATGGATCAGATTGTAAAAAAGCTGCTGGATTAGAATAGGTGCCCCTTCTATATCAGGAAGTTCACATGTAATAAGTATGGCATCTTTTTCTTTTATGATGAGTTCGAGATCTGTTTTGATATTTTCAACTACCTCATTCAGATTTATCTTTTCAATGGGCTGTGTTTTTTTATCCAGGGTAGAGTAAGCGAGAATTCCTTCTATAATGGTCTGCATTCTTTGTGCTGACTGTTCTACCTTATGTAAATATTTTTTAGCGTTTTCATTAAAAGCAGTTTCAGATTCACCTTTTAAAAGACTATTGAACGTCTTGATTTTGCGAACGGGTTCCTTCAGGTCATGACTGACTACATTGGCGAAGTGTAAAAGATCGTCATTTGATCTTCTTAGTTCCTGTGTACTTTCGGCAACCTGTTTTTTTAATTCCTCTTCAAATTTTTTCTGCTCATGAATATCCTGTATAATTCCGATAATAGTGCTGGGAGTTCCATTTTCGTCCATTATGATTTTACCATTGATCTTGACCCACTTAATGGTCTGGTCATCATTTACAATTCTCGCCTGATAGCACATTTTTCCTGTAATAAGGGATTCCTGATGTGCGATCTCGCGTAGTACCTGATCCTCAGGATGTAATTTTTCGATGAGCTGTTCATTGGCTATTTCGCTGTCAATGGACCAGATCGTATTGAAATTCCCTGAAGTCTTGATTTTTTTTGTGGCGAGATCTATTTCATAGGTTCCCATTCCAGAGGAGTCAATGGCTATTCTTAGTCGCTCTTCTGCACTTTGAACCTGTTGTCGGGCCAGATGTAAATCCGTAACATCTGTACCGGTATTCATGACGCCATAGATATTTCCCTCCGTATCTTTGAGGGGAATAAAGCTATAGTTAAAATAGTGTTCTTTCATGATACCATTGATCATAAGGTTCACTTTTTTATCTTTGGCATGAAAAGGAATTCCGGTTTTCAGCGCATGGGTGGCCTGCTGAAAAAAAACATCATTTTTAATTTCCGGAAGCACTTCAAGGTAATTTTTACCAATTACCTCATCACCTTTACCCCATGTCCGGATCATGGCAGTATTTGCCATTTCTATTTTGAGTTCATGTCCTGTATATACTGCAATAGGCAAAGGAGTATTGTCTACTATATCTTTTAAGAGACTCACATTTTGGTACATGGTGATATTGGATTGGTTTTATGTACGAAGGTATTTTTTTTAGAATTATGTAATGTTATATTAGGATGCTAAAGTGTTTCACAATTACAATTTATTATAGGCCGTATTTGTAAATATTGTTGCTAAATCATCGTTTTGATATCCTGTTATTAGAAATCGAACGCTGCGAACTGCTTTTAAAACGGTCAATTCCTTCGATCCGTTTAGATAAATGTTTTGTTTTACAATGTTCAACCCGTTCTCGCCATAATTTATAACTGCTGAACTTGAGTTCTTTTTTCATTAATACTTTTACATCGGCTTCTGATAAATTAAACTGAAATTTTATGGCATCAAAAGTAGTTCGGTCTTCCCATGCCATTTCAATTATTCGATCCAGTTCGGCCATAGAAAAATTAGTGTCTTCTCTTTTCATGATTTACAATTATTTCGATAAAGCCTCTTTGCGATAAGGCATATAAAAGATTATCTATTATATAATTTAGAAACGCTGTATGGCTAAGTTATATAAATATAATTTATTTTGTTTATCATTTTTTAAAAATGATTAAACAAAAACGTATCTTTAACAGATATATGATGTTATTCATTAAAATAATATAAAAATACAGAAAAGTGGTTTGAAATTTAATAATGAAAATCTCATTTTCAGATTTCACATTACGTAAAGGTTAAAAACAGCATTATTAATCAAACATTAAAAGCAATGAAGAAAGTTGTAATAATAGGAGGAAGCAGGGGAATAGGCAATGCTATTTTAATGCAGCAACTCGATCATCATTTAGTGTACAATATCAGCCGTACTGCTCCTGATGTTTCCCATTCGAATTTAGTTCATTTTTCGGCTGATGTGCTCATCGATACATTACCTGAGATAGAAAGTATTGATGCTTTGATTTATTGCCCGGGTTCTATCAATCTCAAACCCATTTCAGGTCTGAGCCCTGATGATTTCAGGAGTGATTTTGAAATTAATGTAATAGGTGCGGTAAAAGCGATCCAGCATTATCTGCCTGCTTTAAAAAAAGGACAAAATCCGTCCATTGTCTTATTCAGCACTGTAGCAACTAAACTCGGAATGCCTTTTCATGCCAGTATAGCCACAGCAAAAAGTGCAGTCGAGGGACTTGTAAAGTCTCTTGGCGCCGAACTGGCTCCTGTGGTTCGTATTAACGCTATCGCACCCACAATCACAGAAACCCCTTTGTCGGCTTCAATTTTAAGAAACGACCGTATGAAAGAAAATATGATCGAACGCCATCCAATGAAAAATTATTTAAAACCCCTCGAGGTAGCACAGTTGGCTAACTTTTTGATTTCTAAAGGAGCTGCATCGATGTCAGGTCAGGTTTTTCAGATGGATTATGGTTTGGTCAGCTTTAAATTATAAAATGCATAACGATGAAAATTCTCTTAACAGGTGCAACAGGTTACATTGGCAAGAGACTCTTACCCATATTACTCAGTCACGGACATGAAGTGATTTGCTGCGTAAGAGATCGAAACAGGTTTTATTATCCGGAAGGATTTGAAAAAAAACTTAGGATTATAGAAGTTGATTTTCTCGATCCGAAAACTGTAGAAAGCATTCCTGATGATATTGATGCTGCGTACTACCTCATTCACTCTATGTCCGGTTCTGCAACTAACTATGATGAACTGGAAAGTATTTCGGCACATTATTTCGTAGAAAAAATAAATAAAACAAATGCAAAACAGGTTATTTACCTGAGCGGAATTGTAAATGACAAATCGTTATCCAAACATTTATCTTCAAGACAAGCCGTAGAGAATATTTTAAAGACGGGAATAGTCCCCACTACAACTTTAAGAGCAGGGATTATTGTAGGATCGGGAAGTGCCTCTTTTGAAATTATACGCGATTTGGTGCAAAAGCTGCCAGTTATGATTACACCAAAATGGCTCAATACAAGATGTCAGCCTATAGCGATCAGCGATGTTTTGGATTTTTTATTTCAATCATTGCTAAATCCAGTTACTTACAATCAGAGTTTTGATATTGGAGGCCCTGATATACTGACCTATAAACAGATGCTGTTGCAGTTTGCCAAAGCAAAAAAACTTAAAAGATACATTTTTACGGTGCCTGTAATGACTCCGAAACTATCTTCGTACTGGCTGTATTTTGTAACTTCTACTTCTTTTAAACTGGCTTCGGCTTTGGTGAGCAGTATGAAGGTAGAAGTCATCTGTAAGGATGACCGAATAAATACTTTATTAGGGATAACGCCAATTAACTATACGAAAGCTCTTGAAAGGGCTTTGATAAAGATTAATGAGAATGCTGTAATTTCCAGCTGGAAAGATTCGCTTATAAGCGGACAGTTTAAAGGAAGTGTTGCCAACTATCTTAAAGTTCCTAAAAAGGATTGTTTTATTGACCGTAGAAAGCGGGAAATTAAAAACAGGGATTATACCATTGATCGAATTTGGTCCATTGGAGGCGAAACAGGATGGTATTATGCCGACTGGCTATGGGATTTACGCGGATTTATGGACAAGGTTTTCGGAGGTGTAGGAACCAGAAGGGGGAGAACCCATAAAAATGAAATACATGCGGGAGATGCATTAGATTTTTGGCGGGTAGTTTATGCCAATAAAGCAGAAGGTAAACTTATCTTATATGCCGAAATGAAGCTCCCTGGTGAGGCCTGGCTGGAATTTAAGATCATTAAGAATACGTTATATCAGGCAGCCACTTTTAGACCAAAAGGAATAATGGGAAAATTATACTGGTATAGCGTTTTGCCTTTTCATGGCTTTATATTCAATGGCATGATTAATAAATTGATTTAGTAAGGAACAATATGGAATCTAAAGTATGGTTTTCCATATTAGTTGAATGGTCCTGAATTATTCTTTTGTATGCTCAAGCTGCACACTGAATTTTCCCCAAAAGGGATTATCGGCCATTAGCGAATGTCCAACTACTATTATATAATTTCCTTTTTGAGTAAGGGGGATTTTCAAATCCATTCCAAAAGGTCCGTCTGAGCTTTTATCGGGAAAAATAATTTGGTTAAAACGGATGTTTCCTTTGCCTGTAGCCGGAACAATAGTTGCTTTCAATTCGCCAGGATCTTCGTTTTTAAATTTGATATATACTTTTGAATGAATAGAATCCAATGAACCTTCAGCGGTAAAAAAGCCTTTTTTATTACTAAAATTCATCATTATAGTGTCGCCTATTTGTTTGTTATCTCTTTTTTGTTTGTGCTTTTCTATGCTTTTCTTGGGAGAAATGGTATCGGAGGCATAAACAGTAGTATTCTTATTTTCTTTTTGTTGACATGAAGAAAAGAAAATGGATGTTAAGAGGATTAAAAGAAATTTCATAATAGTATTTTTTACTGGATCACTCAAATTTAATTTTTATAAAAAAAACTTTTGTTACATAATACTATTTGGATTTTGCAGGATTCCAATTATGTACATCTTTTGACGAAAAAGGTAAAAAGTTCAATCAGAAATATTTGTGACAAGATCGTGAAAAAATTGTACGGGTATATTTTTGTAGTTAAATAGCAGCATGAATCAGGCACAATCAGACAAACTTGATTTATAAAAACAATTATTAAATGCTTCTTATAGTATCATTATAAATTTTATTTATAAAAGTAAATGAATTTATTATCAAAACTGATAACGTGTTTTTCATTTAGTTTGTAAATTAGTATTCAAATAAAACTTCAAAATATGGAAAATCAATCAAACGACATCAGTAAGTGCCCATTTCATAATGGAAGCATGGATAATGAAGCTGCAACAGGTACAAAAAATCGTGACTGGTGGCCAAAACAGCTAAAGGTAAATATGCTAAGACAAAATTCGGCATTATCAAATCCGTTAAATAAGGATTTTGACTATGCAGAGGCTTTTAAAAGTCTTGATCTTGAGGCTGTAAAAAAAGATTTGCATGAACTTATGACTGATTCGCAAGATTGGTGGCCGGCAGATTTTGGTCATTATGGTGGTCTTTTTATCCGAATGGCATGGCATAGTGCAGGAACTTACAGGGTGCATGACGGACGAGGCGGTGCAGGTGCCGGTCAACAGCGTTTTGCTCCTCTTAACAGCTGGCCTGATAATGTAAGCCTTGATAAAGCAAGAAGATTGCTCTGGCCGATCAAACAAAAATATGGTCAAAAAATTTCCTGGGCAGACCTCATGATATTAACAGGGAATATTGCTCTGGAATCTATGGGATTTAAAACCTTTGGATTTGCAGGAGGAAGGGCTGATGTGTGGGAACCGGACGAATCAGTTTACTGGGGTTCAGAAACAACATGGCTTGGTGGAGATGAACGATATAATAATGGTTCTGAAGGAGTACCGCAAGATCACGGTGTCGTATCTTCAGATGATGATGCCGACGGTCATATTCATAGCAGAAATCTGGAAAAACCACTTGCAGCTGTACAAATGGGACTAATATATGTGAATCCTGAAGGTCCTGACGGAAATCCTGATCCTATTGCTGCAGCAAAAGATATAAGAGATACATTTGGCCGTATGGCAATGAACGACGAGGAAACCGTAGCCTTAATTGCAGGAGGGCATACATTTGGTAAAACTCATGGGGCAGCTTCTTCTGATCACGTAGGTGACGAACCGGAAGCTGCAGATTTAGCACTTCAGGGATTTGGCTGGAAAAATAGCTTTGGTTCAGGTAAAGGAGCTGATGCAATTACAAGCGGACTTGAAGTTACCTGGACAAAAACTCCAACTCAGTGGAGTAATAACTTCTTCGAAAACTTATTTGGCTTTGAATGGGAACTTTCTAAAAGCCCTGCTGGTGCTCATCAATGGGTGGCTAAAAATGCCGAAGCAATTATTCCCGATGCTTTTGACAGTACAAAAAAGCATCTTCCAACAATGCTTACCACTGATTTATCATTAAGATTAGATCCTGCTTATGAGAAAATATCACGTCGTTTTCTAGAAAATCCTGATGAGTTTGCCGATGCCTTTTCACGCGCATGGTTTAAGTTAACACATCGTGATATGGGGCCACGTGCACGTTATTTAGGGCAAGATGTTCCTCAGGAAGAATTATTATGGCAGGATCCTATTCCGGAATTAAACCATAAAGTAATAGAGGAAAGTGATATAAGCCAATTAAAAGAAAAAATAGTAAATACAGGATTAAGTGTATCTCAACTGGTAGGAACGGCATGGGCGTCTGCATCTACCTTTAGAGGATCAGATAAGCGTGGAGGTGCAAACGGTGCACGTATAAGATTAGCACCTCAAAAAGACTGGCCGGTAAATAATCCGGATCAGCTTAAACAGGTTTTAGGCAAACTGGAAATAATCCAGACAGAATTTAATGCTTCGCAAAATGATGGCAAAAAAGTTTCATTGGCCGACTTAATAGTTTTGGCAGGTTCTGCAGGAGTAGAGAAAGCAGCCAAAGAGGCAGGCAATTTAGTGGTAGTGCCTTTTTCGCCAGGACGTATGGATGCATCTTCGGAACAAACCGATATTGAATCATTTGAATATCTGGAACCTAAAGCAGATGGTTTTAGAAATTACCGAAAAACAAAATCAGCCGTTTCAACAGAAGAACTTCTAATTGATAAGGCTAATTTATTAACACTTACAGGGCCGGAGCTAACGGTGCTTTTAGGAGGGTTACGTGTGCTGGATATTAATGCTGATGGTACAAAAAACGGTGTATTTACACATCGCCCGGGTCAGTTAACCAATGATTTTTTTGTAAATCTGCTGGATATGAATACCCAATGGCAAGCCGTTTCGAACGATAAAGAATTATATACAGGAAACGATCGTAAAACAGGACAGCCTAAGTGGATTGGAACACGTGCAGATCTTGTTTTTGGTTCTAATTCTGAATTAAGAGCCATAGCAGAAGTATATGCAAGTAGTGACGCACAGGAAAAATTCGTAAATGACTTTATCGCTGTATGGAATAAAGTAATGAATCTGGACAGATTTGATTTAGTCTGATTAGTCTGGATCCGGAATTTCAGAAAGATTTAGAATTAAAATTTGATAAAAAGAGCCCGATACAATATCGGGCTCTTTTGTTTTTAGGCTAGCAAGTTTACTTGACTCTAATTGCGCGAGTGAAGTTTGTTCCCTATTTTTATATTAGCTTAATACTGCTTTTCAATAAAGAAAATGGCGCAATTAATTTTTGTCAGACATGGACAATCCCTTTATAATTTAGAGAACCGATTTACAGGAAATCCGGATGTTCCTCTCACTGACAACGGAAAAGAGCAGGCAGAGCTTGCAGGAGATAAACTGATTGGATATGTTTTCAATATTGCGTATACTTCCATGCGGTATACCAGGAGTTTACACTTTTGATGCCAAACTGAAAATTTCCAGTGCAACCTATCTGTGAGTATCTGACTTTGTAACGCAATTCCAGATTTAAGAGCTATAAAACTTCAAATAGTACATTGTTTTTCATACCCTGTTAAGTACAAAAAAACATTGCCAAATTCGCATTTTACCCCAATTTTCTACACGAGCTTTTCGCGTATCAGTAACACTTCACATTCTGATTTCGCTTCTTTTCACGCTAGTTTTTAAGTACTATTGCTGACTGTAATACTTTCTGTTTTTCATAATTATTAAATTTTATTTTGTTTCACATGCAAAAGTTTAATTATTAAGTGAATGCCAGGTCTTAATTAAAGTATATAACTATAAAATGGGCTTGCAATAATTGTTGAAAATTAATTTTAGCGAAAAATAATTCCTTTTTATTTTATGTATTTGTAAAACAGGTATTTATACGTTGTTTGAAGTTGTTTTTATTGATGTAATTTTATTCTTGTTAATTGAAGGTAAATGATTTTTGATGATCCCAAATCAAAACTATTAAGGGCAAAATAGGGGCATATCACAACCGCATTTTTATTTAATAATTTAATCAATAAGCAATGAACTTAAAAGAGAAACTTAACCAAATTGGCCAACAGCCAGACATGATCTTAATTGTCACAGATGAGCAGCGTGCCACGCAACATTTTCCGCCTGGATGGGAGGAGGAAAATCTTCCAACCCTAACATTTCTAAAACAGAATGGTTTTAGTTTTGACAGGGCATTTTGTAATACCTGTATGTGCTCTCCCAGTCGTGCAACCCTATTTACAGGAACATACCCTGCCAAACACGGAGTAAGCCAAACCCTGACCGAAGGAGGCCTTTTGTCTCCGCAAGAACCCACACTCAGTAATTCTTTACCCAATATCATGAATGTTCTTTGGTCAGAAGGTTATGATGTGCAATACAGAGGAAAATGGCATATGAGTAAGGGAGTAGCGCCAAATGGTACCAGTACAAACTACGAAGATTTAACTGCTGCCGATATTTCATTATTTGGTGCAATGGGCTGGATTGCCCCGGATGCAGGCGAAGATGTTAATCCGCTTAATTTTGGTGGAGGATATGCGAATCACGATGCAAAATATACAGCCGAAGCCATACAATACCTAAAGGAAGTAAAAGCTCAAAGGGCTGCAGGAAATCATAAACCTTATTGCCTTGTGCTGTCACTTGTTAATCCGCATGATGTATTAGCGTACCCAAAATCGGCAGGTACTTCCGGATACCATTCGACAACCTGGTCCGGCAGAGAAATTGGACTTCCGGAGACCGTAAATGAAAATTTGCTTGAAAACAAAAAGCCTATGGCCCAGGAACAAATTTTACTGAATATGGCACTAAGTCTGGGCGAAATAGCTACTCAGGAGGATAAACTAAACTATATTAATTTTTATGGTTATTTATTAAGTCATGTCGATCAGGAAATTGGATATCTGATTAAAGAACTATACAAGGAAGATGAGTACGGAAATAAACTGGCAGATTCTGCCATTGTTACCTTAACTTCAGATCATGGAGAAATGGGGCTGGCTCACGGTGGATTGCGCCAGAAAACCTTTGTAGCCTATGAGGAAGCGTTAAGAGTACCACTTGTTATTTCAAATCCGGTACTATTTAAAGATCACAACATAAAGCAATCAATGGCGTTAGCGACATTGGTAGATATTATGCCCACTTTTATGGATATAGCAAATGTATCAAATCCGCCTACAGGACTTGCAGGTACAAGTTTACTTCCTGTAATGGAGAATAATACTCCTGTTCAGCATAGTATTTTATTTACTTATGACGATATTAAGGCTGGTTCGAACAGTAGCTGGACAGTCGTAAAAGCAGCTAATCGTATCCGCTGCATCAGAACAGAAAAATGGAAATTCGATTATTACTTTGATGCCGCAACAGCTTATTTCAAACAATATGAACTGTATGACCTCATTAATGATCCGTTAGAAATTACAAATCTTGCTTACGATCCGGCATACAGTGAGATTAGAAGAGATTTAGAGGAGCAATTGCATCAGCTTGAGGTAGAAAAGCTCTGGGTCAATATGCCAAAAGATGTTTATAGTACCACAACATTCAACTAAAAATATTTTTAAAATCTAAAAGTACTAAATCAAATATTAATAAACCCAAACATTATGTCACAAAATATAAAACCAGAAGTTCATACAGTAAGTTATGCAGATTTTAATAATCCTGAGGGACAAACAACAATACAGGGAATAAGAGGAGTATCAGAGTCTGAAAATGTATATATAGCAGGCAGTTTATTAGGTCAGAACGGTATTGTTCAGGGATTAATTTACGAAGGATCCCTAAAAGGAAGCGGCAGTGAAGGAAAATGGTACACTGTTAATTTCCCAGCTACACCAGACGCTGCAGTTACGAATACTTCTTGCTACGGACCTAATAACGGACCTCATGGCACGATACAACTTGTAGGATCTTATAAAATATCAGCTTCTGCAAGTAAAGCACCAAGTGGAAATCTCGGATTTTATTACGAAGGCCCTGTTGATGGTTCAGGAACGTGGGTTCAGGTATCACCTAATGGAGGGAATACCAATAATGTATTTGTTCACAGTGTAATGGGCAGTCTTGCTGTTGGAAATTATGATGTTGAAAATGATAAAAACGGATACGCATTTCTGTATGATATTAAAAATAAAGAATGTGCAGAATTTAAATTACCAAATTCATTAACGACTACTTTGTATGGTATCTGGCATAATGGCGGCGATAGTTATACCCTCGCAGGAGGATATACTAGCCCTAAATTGGGGAAAATAAGCCAGGCTTTTCTGGCTGATTATAATTCTAAAACTAAAAAAACAACTCATCTAAAATCATTTAGTTACAAGAATGAAACAGCTTTGTCTGTAGTTACGCATTTTGAAGGTATTACCATTTCTAAAAATGGTGGTTATAATATGCCATCTGACTGGCTTACTGTAAACGGAGAAAAAAACGGAGCATCATTTGTCTCCGTAAATAGAAATTCTGACGGATCATTTGGAGAAGCAAACTGGATCGATATTGATTTTCCAGACTCAAGTGTTACCAGTGCCAATACAGTATATAGAAATAACATTTTAGGTATTTATGTAGTCGAAGATAGTGCAGATACAAAAACAGTATCTTCTTTCGTTGCAAAAGTAAATATGGAAAAGCAAATCGTAATGTAATTTTAATTTTCTGTGTTATCTAAAGATAAGTTTTGAGATCGATATACTTTGCTGGTCTTACTAAGTTTTAATTGTTACAAGCAAGGATAGTATAAAAAAATGCGCAAATGTCTCTGGACTTTGTGCATTTTTTTTGCTTTAACCTATCTCATCCAGCATATAGTTTGTCTTATGACCTATAATCTCCGCTTCGTGTCATTTTTTTATAATTGATTTTATATCTCCAGTAATTTAGACTCATGGCATTGCTTATGCATTGTTCTGAATATACCCAAAATCTACTATAAACTATAAAACTTATGAACACAGAACACTACGATGTAATCGTTATTGGTGGCGGGCCAATAGGGTCTGGCTACGGCATACCCTCTTGGCAAACTAAAGGCAAAAAACTGGTTTTAGAGCAATTTACTTTTGTGAATCAGCTAGGAAGTTCTGCCGGAGTTTCGCGTCAGTTTAGAATTCCATATCCACAGGAATATAGGGTGTAAATAGCATTAGACATACCGATTTTGATAGTACCTCTTTCCAGTTAGGATACAAATATTTTAAAGCAATTTAAAAATCACCACATTATGAATAAAAATACTCCATTAAATTCAGGAATGAACCCTGATTTAAAAATCGAAACCGCTATTATTGGCGCCGGAACATCAGGATTATATACGGCTTATCGTCTTGTAACCGATAAAAAACACACCGCTGATCAGGTGCAAATTTTTGACATGAACAGTAAATTGGGCGGAAGGCTGGAATCTGTTATCATGCCCGGAATGGATTTCTGGGGCGAGTTAGGAGGAATGCGTTACCTGACTTCTCAGAAAATTGTAACAACCTTAATTGAAGGTTATGTGCGTCCGGAAGATCCCGGCAAACTTATTCCTGTCCTGAAAGATAGAATGACGCCTGTACCATTTCCTATGGGCGATCCGTCAAAGCTATTAATGTATCTTAGAAAAGAGCATTTTAAACAAGACGACTGGAATGTTGCCCAGGGAGAAAACAAAAAACTGCCCACCCGATATTACCTGAATGAGAATGATTTTGGTTTTAGTTCAGATCAGCTTTTTAATAAAATTATTTATGATGTTTTAATGGCAGATCCATGGGTTGCGGAGCATTATGGGAAAAAAATCAAAAAAGGATCTTCTGTTTACGATTATAGCTTTGAATTAGACAGCAGGGACTGGGATGACATAAAACCTAAACTGGTCTATAATTTTCCTAATTCTCCTTACGACAAACGTAAAGTAAATGATCTTGGTTTCTGGAATTTAATCAAGGATCAGGTTTCGCAGGAAGGATATGAATTTTTAGCGAATGCCGGAGGTTATTATTCCAATACGATCAATTGGAATTCAGCCGAAGCTTTTCCGTACATGGTAGGTGACTTTTCAGCAGGAACCATTTATAAAACTATTGAGGAAGGGTATGATAGTATCGCTTATGCATTAGCCAATTCTTATATAGACAATAAAGGCGCCTGCATCTGGTCTGAAAACAAACTGGTGACTTTTACAAAAGAGCATGCCGTAAAAACACATAAATACCAGCTGACATTTCTAAATCTGAAAACAAATAGTAACTGGCATGTATATGCCAATTCGATAGTTTTGGCCATGCCTAGAAAATCTTTAGAGCTTTTAGACCAAAATAATTTCTTCTTTAATACCAATGAAAATTCAGTTATCAATAAAAATATTCGTTCCGTAATTATGGAGCCTGCTTTTAAAATATTAATGGGTTTTGAATATCCATGGTGGAAAGAATTAGGAATTGACTCCGGGCATTCTATCACAGATTTGCCAATGAGACAATGCTATTACTTTGGTACAGATGAAAAAACGAAGAACTCCATGTTATTAGGAAGCTACGGTGATATGGAAACAGAAACCTTCTGGAAAGCACTTTCTGACGATAAAGTACTTTTTGAAGTAAAACCTGCTAAATCAGCTTCACTAAAAGAGTTACATGAACTAAATGATGTTCAGGCTACAAAATTGATGGTAGGTGAATTAATGAACCAGCTCCGTGAACTGCACGGTGCAGAAGTCACCATACCGGAACCTTATGTAACGTATTTCAAGGATTGGACAGACGACCCTTTTGGTGCAGGCTATCATGCCTGGAAAGCCGGATACTCTGTTAAAAAAGTGATGCCGTATATGAGAAAACCAGATGCTAAAGAGCAAATTCATATTTGCGGAGAAGCCTATTCTGATCAGCAGGGCTGGGTAGAAGGTGCTTTTTGTGAAGCAGAGAAAATGCTTCAGGAATATTTTGGACTCGATCGTCCATTCTGGTTACCTAAAGATTATTATCTGGGATGGTAAATAAATCTGCTTCTTTAAAAAAAGTAGAGATTGCCAGCCTTTGAATGAACAGATTATTAATTAAAAAAACGATATTATGCTAAAACGTAAAAACGCTGAAGATGAGATAAATTTATCTCAGGTCAATTTAAATTCAGATGAAAACAGAAATGAAATCTTTCCGGGAGCTTTTCAGGAAGAAAACAAAGGGATATTAGATACTTTGATGACAGGATATTCAAAACTTCAAATTGAAGATCCTATTAGGCCCTTTTATGAAAATGACCTGCAAAAGATTGTAAACAATGTAGATTACGGTGTTTTAAAAGTATTGCAAGGCACTTGGGTTAGTTATAATAATAGTAAACAAAGTCAAAGAAAATTAATTGGTAGCGGTATACATACGACTATTATGCCTTCACCGGGCACAAATGCAGGAACTATTCCCGGAAAATATAGTTTTGAATGCCAGGAATATATAGAAAAACTAACATTTGATCTGGTTCCGGGAGGAGTTCGTAATCGCGGTGGGGCAAACGAACAATTTTGCGGAGCTGTAAAATACGACCAAAGCATTAAAAGTGTAACGACTGTCGAAGGTCAGGAAGCATTGCAATATACTCCAATTCATGAAGAAACCGGTATGTATTTATGGCTTAGCGATGTATTTAATTATGCAGCCACAGAAAAAACGATTAAGGAAGATCGTGGCGTGCACCCTGTATCACCGGAAAACCCTAACAAAGATTTATACAAAAGCGGCTATCAGGACGAAACCCTTTTTTTGATTATAAATGATCTGGGTCAAAAAGAATATGTAACGCAGGAAAACCTAAAGGGCCGAAAATATTATGAAATTATCGCAGCCAAAGAGCTTAAAGTTGGAGCGGGTCAGACAGGGCAATATTTTATACCGGATTACTCTATTTCCAGAAGTGGCGTAATTCCGCACGGAAGTACTGTAACTTTATTAGGAGATCTGGTTCGAAATAATGCAGCTAAAGAGGACAACAAAAAATTCTTATTCATAGGTCCGCCACCATTTCCGGAAGGTGATGCCGCCTGGAAATATGATCATCTTTCGCTTTCGAGAACTATGGGAGGAGCCGGTGCAAGCGAAAGTGACCCGATCAATCTGGACAAACCCGCACCTGACTGGGCGTTTGAAAAACTTAATGATATCAATGATCCCGGAGAAAATAAAATCTATACCCAGCGAATACTCGCAGATCCTTTATATCCTTATTCCGTAAGGCCTGATTTGCGTCTTCGTGATTCCAACAAAGAAGATGATATAAAAAATTATGTCCTTATTCAAATGTCATCCAAAAACAAAACAGGGGCACAGGGAGGGATATTAAATGTTCCGTTTGTAAATCGTTTTGTTCCTACAGTCGAGATGAATACGCGCATGTGGGTGGAAACGGTTGTAGAAAATGAAAAAGAAATCCTTCAACTACAATACGAGCAAGTTATCTTTTTTGAATTTGATTTTGGAGATGACGGAGGTACTACAAGCTGGCCACACATACAAGTCAATACGCTTCGTAAAATCGAAGATGTTCCTCTTGATCAGAGACGTTTAATAGAGGAGCAATTTCCGGATTCTAAAAAAATTGAATCTGCTGCATCAGCTTCAGGTTGTCCTTATCATAAAGAGTAATTGTAGAATTAATATAAAGCCAGTGAAGTTATCTTTACTGGCTTTTTTAGTTTTTAAAAAGGATTGATTTCAAATTTATACTAAATCGAAAATCGAAAAACAATCATTATTTTTTGGTTATTATTGTTAATGATTCCGGCTTTGGGAGTTATGAACTTCACAACCGAAAAATTTTCACCAAGATAAAATGTATTGCAGAAGATCACCGTGAATCAGGTTTTTATTTGGATGAAGATAAAAATGTTTTTGCTGGAATTTTTCAATAGAAAGCTTGTAGACTCACTCGATAATGATGCGTATATTTGGAATTGTAAATCATAATAATGCTATCTATGAAGAAAATAGGATTTTTATCGTTTGGCCACTGGGCTGATCATCCCTCTTATCAGGCTCGTACAGCAAGCGATACACTGCTTCAGTCGATAGATTTGGCCGTTGCTGCAGAAGAAATTGGTTTGGATGGAGCTTATTTTCGTGTACATCATTTTGCACGACAGTTAGCATCGCCTTTTCCGTTGCTTTCGGCCATCGGTGCTAAAACGAGCAAAATAGAAATTGGGACAGGGGTGATCGATATGCGATATGAAAACCCGCTGTATATGGCGGAAGATGCCGGAGCTGCGGACTTAATTTCAGAGGGACGTTTACAATTGGGCATCAGCAGGGGATCACCGGAACAGGTCGTTGATGGCTGGCGTTCTTTTGGTTATGAACCTTTGGAAGGGGAAACAGATGCCGATATGGGGCGCAGAAAAGCGCTGGAATTTTTGGACAAGCTTAACGGTGTAGGATTTGCACAGCCAAACCCGTATCCGATGTTCCCAAATCCTCCGGGGTTATTGCGCCTTGAACCTTATTCTGAAGGACTAAGAGACCGGATTTGGTGGGGGGCTGCATCGAATGCGACTGCTATTTGGGCAGCCGAAAACGGTATGCACCTTCAAAGTTCTACCCTGAAGTATGACGAAAACGGCAAACCTTTCCATATCCAGCAAGCAGAACAGATCAGGTTATATAAGGAAGCCTGGAAAAAAGCAGGACATCAGCATGAACCGAGGGTTTCAGTAAGCCGTTCCATTTTTGCACTGGTCAACGATCAGGACAAATATTACTTTGGGGATCAGGGTAAAGGTTCTGATAGTTTTGGTAATATAGAAACGGATAAACGCGCAATCTTTGGAAAGAGTTATGCAGCGGAGCCTGATAAACTTATCGCAGAGTTGGCCCAGGATGAAGCTATTCAGGAAGCAGATACATTGTTACTCACTATACCCAACACTTTGGGAGTTGACTATAACGTACATATACTGTCGTCGATACTAAAATATGTTGCCCCGGAGCTGGGGTGGCGTTAATTTTTTAAAATAAATACAACAAAGCCCCTAATTATTAAAAAAAATAAGGGGCTTTCTTGTATACGTCTAATTTTGCCTTGTCCTAAAATTGTACTGTTTAAGATTAGCTAAAAAACGGCAATTTTTCCTGTTTGCATTTCGCCTGAGCTCGTGATTATTTTATAGATATACAGGCCTGAGGCAGTATTTTTCAGATTGATTTGATTGGTTTTAGAAAGCAACGGAGAAGTAAGGGTATTTTGCCCATTGGTATTGTACAAATAAAAAATAGCGCTGTCCTCTTTTTTGGCTTCAATACTTAATTCTTCATTTTTACCTAATAGTGTAGGGTAGACAAAAAACAAATCATTGCCTAAATAATGAGCATCCAGAACTAAAGAACTTATTATAGTATTGTTTTCTAAAATGATATTTATTTTATATTTATTACTGCCTTTTACAGGGGAAGTATCTAAAAAAGAAAGTGTTTTTGAATTGATATCATGTATAGTGTTCATAACAGCTTCGCTATTATTAATTATTTTCACTAACTCAATTCTTTTAATATTGTACAGGCTAAAAAGACTGGCCTCAATCTTTATTTTGTTCTCTTGATAAACTTCGGCCAAAGTCAACTCGAAATAACAATTTGAATTTTGAAGATACTGTAATGTTGATTCACTTTTTATACCTTCGCTATTGTCAAATACAGGAACAACAGTATAAATCTTTCCATCAGTATAGGCATAACCAGCCTTTGTGGTTTGTTCTTTAAATTCTAAATGATCTCCTGTCAGTTGATAAATATTGAATGAAGCAACATCGTCGGGTTTGTCCCAATTAATCTCTGTTGTACCATCACAAACTAAGCTGGTACTGATATTTAAATCATAAGAAATGGTAAAGGGATCAGAGATATAGTCCATAGTATCAATGGTCATTTTTAATTTTGCTTTAGAAAATTTTTGTGCTGCAGGGGTATAAGTAAATTGCCCACTTTCGAGATTTATAGTATTTGCGATAATTTCCCAGGTCTGACCATTATTGTAACTAATAGACAATTGCCCGGGGAAACCAGAAAATGAAGAATTCCATTTGAAAGGAGAAATCGTCTTACCATCATAGGGGAAATTATCACCGTTAACAGGGTAATTCCATTCAAATCGATTTTCGGGTTCATATTCGTAAGCAATGCTGTAATCCTGAGAAGTATTGGAGACATACGAACCCGTCACATTGATACTATAAGATCCCGATGCGGGGTTTTCAATAGTCACTTGCTCTATGGTATTCATTTTATCTTTTCCTCTTACAGCGGTTTGCTGAGGAATATCAGGATTAAGGACCCAGGGTAAAAAAGTAGTGTACTCAGGCGAAATTACTTCCAGGTCTAAATCGTTTACCAAACTGATATTACTGTTGATTGCAGCAGGCAAATCGTTCCAGACTAACGTGATTTTAAAGTTTTTAGCATTTGCCGGCAGCGTAATGGTATGTGAATTGGTCTGACCGGATATTAAATTACCCGTTATAATTCTATTTTCGCTGATCGTTTTTAAGCTTTTATCAGCATTGATATTACCATAACCATAGGTGAAATCCGGACCTGCGTTACCTAAATCTTTCGCACTGTTAATTAAAATGGCTTTAGTCAGGACATTAGTCAAAGAGGTGTTGTGTATCGTTTTATAATGTTGTTTCATAAGTGTAATTACTCCTGTCGCTACTGCTGTAGAATTTGAAGTTCCTTGCGTGCTAAAGGCTACTAACTCGGGTTTTATACGGCCATCATAAGCTGGGCCTTTTGAAGAAAACGGCATAATTACTTCATTTTGGTCAATGCAGCCCAAAACGATACTGTTTTTGGATTGCTTGAAATTACCCGTAATAGATTTATAACCCTGAAGCCCGCTATTGCCAGAGGAAAAACAATGGGTCAAATCAGTATTTAAGAACAATTGAAGATCATAGGCATTAGCGAGCGAACCATAAAAATTCTCAATCACAGTACCGTAGGAATGATTTTGGGTGGCAGCGCCTTGTAAAGTGGCTACTTCATCAGGATAGATATTCAAAAAGTCAGATGATAGTATTTTAGCCTTTTGAGCGACTCCTTTTCCTAATGCCGAACTATTTCCTAATCCGGAAACTATAGTTGCCATAGCTGTTGCATGGCTCGAGACAATAGCCGATTGTGTTTGCGAAGGAATGTGCTTATTTAATAAATCAATATCATTTACATCAAAAAAATCATCTTTGATCGCTACAATTTGGTTTTCGCCTGTTAAAAGAGGAAAATTAGTATGGGCTTTATTTATAAAATTGACACTAAGATTTTGATCTGTTATTTTAGATTCAGCTTTTGGTTGCAGCGATTCCTGCGAAATAGAAGATACACTGTTTAAAGCTATAACTTCGTCAATAATTTTTTTGGAATCACTTTTTATGATTGCAAGATGGTTATCCAGTATTTTGATATCAGAAATCCTTAGTGATGTCAGGTCCGTAATTAAAGTTTTGATTGTATCCGTGGCTATTATATACTGCTTGTCTTCCGTATGATTTGAAAAATTGGAGGGCAATTTCCATAAATTATTAACCGGGATATTTTTTTTTAAAGGCTGCTTATATCTTAAATTTTCATTTTCAACAATACAAAAAGTAGTGTCAAGTTTTTTTACAACCTTGTATTTGTTGTGATGTGCATTTTCTAAAGATGTAAGATAGTATTTCTCTAATTTTCTGTCTTTTTCTTTTTTTATATATTGTTTCCATTTGTCAGCACTTTGTGAGACACTGATTGTCGTTATCATCAAAAGGAGAAAAGTAATTTGTTTCTTCATTTACTGTAAATGTTTAGGGCAATTGTAAACATGGCTTATCAATCGTACAAAAACTGACTATAGCAGCTGTTTAGACTTATGAATGGAGATCAATCAAAGATGGAATTTCGCTTAATGATTTCTGTCTGAAATATTTATCTCTTGCAGGTAAACCAAAGTTATTAAATTATTTGTAAAAATTTTATTAGTTTTTATTTCATTCGGAATCTTTAGAACAGGAGGGGGCATATTCTCTTTTTATACCCTTTTTTATAGTTTAGATGTGATGCAAAAATGTAAAATCATTTTTAACGCCTGAGAAAGAAAATAAAATGTAGTGATAACAGAATTATACATAACAGTTTGATTTCTATTGAATTATTGATTTTGCTGGGCTCGCACTAATAATCAGATAATTATTATTAAAAATCAATATAAAATAATATAACAAAAAGTGTTAAATTTGTTAAATTATTATTTTATAGGTATTTTAAGATTAAAATTTTTATAAATTTGATGGCAAATATTGTTAATATTTTGTACAGACCCCTAATTTATCAGCTTATTTTTACAAACCAAAGAAAAACCTATTATGAAAAAAATCAAATCAATTTTAGCCTTGTCATTTATGGCGCTAGCGGTGTTGTCCTGTAATAAAGAAGACGAGACAACTCAATCAGATCAAGGATCTCTTAAAGTAACACAAGATGTGTTAAATAAAATTAGTGCACTTTCACTAAATAATACAGATGTACAGGTAATTCAAAATACGAAGTTAGACGGTACCACTGAGGATGCCTTCCTGATAGAAGGAGATATTATCGTGACACAAGATCAATTAGACAAAATGGATCTTCATGGAGGTATAACTACAGAACAATACCGCACGACTAATTTAGTATCTGCCCCAAAAACGATTAAGGTTGTGGGATTATCAGGGACTGGCACGACAGCACTAAGTACCAATATGCGTGCCGGGCTTCAAGCAGCAATAAACAGATACAATAATTTAGGATTGTCTGTTAACTTTACGCTAACTTTTAGTTCAAGTACTTCCGGTGCAGACATTGTGGTCCGGAGACAAACCGGATCTGCCGGTGGTGTAGCAGGTTTCCCTTCGGGAGGGGCGCCTTATAATTCAGTTACCTTATATTCCGGATTAGATACTTATACAACAGGTGTAAATGCACACGTAGCTGCACACGAAATAGGCCACTGTATTGGTTTACGCCATACAGACTGGTTTAGTCGTCAAAGTTGCGGACAAAATTCAAGCGAAGGAACAGCTGGTGTTGGAGCAATTCAGATCCCGGGAACACCTTCAGGATATGATGCAACTTCTTACATGAGGGCATGTTTCAGTTCAAGTGAGACAGGAGCTTTTAATGCTAACGATGTTACAGCTCTGAATTATTTATATTAAAAATTAGAAGCTGAATGAATTAGAGTTCTCTTTGCAAAATAGCAGAGGCTGTTTCATCATTTGAAACAGCCTCTTTTTTATTGGATATCCGGCCCGGAAATTAATTAAGAATACCGGAATTAGTTTTTCATTAGAAAAGTTCCCGGTTCTTCCTCATTTTTATCATATTCTCCTTCGATATTGTTATCCGGTTCCAATTCTTCCCAGTCATTTTCGTCATACTCTGAACTAAAATCATCCTCAAGGTCTTCTTCGAGCTCTCCAAGCTCTAAGTTGTAATGATTACTGGCTGTCAATTCAGCTTCAAAAGCGCCGTCCAGATAATCATCGTAATTTAATAACAGCTGCTCTTCATAATATGTCATATCATCTGCAGGCTCTTCAGACGAATAAAAGTAATTTTCGGATTTCATATCATTATTTTTAAAATTAATAGTTTACTAACTACCTAAATCTTCTATTAGGCATTTTTAAAATTACAGTTTCTACAGCAGGAGATTTTATAGAATTTTCTCCATGGATTATTAAATTTTCATAGGACACGTAAAAGGCAATATGCAGTTAATTCGAATCTTAAAATAAATTTGTACAGGGAAACATACCTATCATAACAACTGAAGATGCTGCCCGGCTTTTATACCTCAAAAAGTTGATCAGGTATTTTGGTTATGGGTCGGGGCGAGAATTAGAGAGGATTTTGAAGTTATCTCCAAACTGGATTTCTGCAATGAAAGGAGGGAAGCCGGTAAGATGCTTGTACAGCATACCCTATTCTATTATATCCAGTAAGTTCATTTCACTGGGTTATCGGAAAAATCAATTTTCAAAAATACGAATTAGGTTATGATGAAAGAGTAAGGCCTAACTGACTATTTTTTCCGGCGCTATAGCTTCAATTGAAAAGTTTTTGGTCTTTTAAGTAAATTTCACGCTTTACAGAGAATAAAACAGCAACAATACCGTTTTTTAAACAAAACGATATTTATGGGCTTATTTGATTTTATGATAGTGGAAATAGCGATGGATTTAGGAACAGCTAACACTTTGATAATATATGACGGAAAAATTGTAGTAGACAGCCCTTCAATTGTAGCAAGGGATATTAGAAATGGAAAAATTATAGCTGTAGGCAAAGAAGCCAGTTTAATGCAGGGTAAAACACATGAGAACATTAAAACAATACGCCCGCTTAAAGATGGCGTTATTGCAGATTTTGATGCTTCAGAGAAAATGATCAGCTGGTTTATAAAAAACATTCCTGAAATAAAGAAAAACCTTTTCACTCCGGCACTGCGAATGGTGGTGTGCATTCCAAGCGGTATTACAGAAGTTGAAATGCGGGCCGTAAAGGAGTCCTGTGAGAGGGTGAACGGAAAAGAAGTTTTTTTAATTCATGAACCAATGGCTGCCGCTATCGGAATGGGTTTAGATGTAATGCAGCCCAAAGGAAATATCATCGTTGATATTGGCGGTGGTACCACAGAAATTGCTGTAATTGCACTGGGAGGGATTATCTGTGATAAATCTATAAAAATAGCAGGAGATGTTTTTACCGGAGATATCCTGTATTATATGAGAACACACCATAACCTGTATATTGGAGAGGCTACGGCAGAGCAGATCAAAATAGAGGTAGGCGCCGCTATAGAAGTACTGGAGGATGCTCCCCATGATATGATGGTTCGCGGAAGGGATTTGCTTACCGGGAAACCCAAAGAGATCAGGATTACATCCAGGGAAATTGCAAGGGCTATAGATAAGTCTGTCCTAAGAATTGAGGATGCTATTATGGTAACGCTTTCACTCACACCGCCTGAACTGGCCGCAGATATTTACAACACCGGATTATATCTCGCGGGAGGAGGGGCAATGCTTCGTGGTCTTGATAAAAGAATTTCGCAAAAGACAGATTTACCGGTCTATATTGCAGAAGATCCTTTAAGAGCCGTGGTTAGAGGTACTGGTATTGTATTAAAAGATATAGCTAAATATAAAAGTTTGTTGCTAAAATAGCGTATAAAAAGGACAGAAGGGAGTTGCCTGAAATGATGTTAATTTTGGAAGCCTGTTTTTGCAGCATCATTGTTCAAAATTTTAGAGACTCCTGAACCCTTTTTTGATGCTTAATCTTAGTTAGGCGTATCACCTTCATTTTTATACTAATTAAAGATTTTAATTGTTCCTAAGCATTTTAAAAACATACTCTTTATAACTTGCTCCAATTGGGATTTCTATTGTACCTATTTCTACATCATAAGCTGTAAAGGCAGTAATATTTTTTAAATTGATAATAAACGACCTATGTATTCTCAGGAAGCTTTTATCCTGCAGTTCTATTTCGATATCACTAATTTTATATTTGGCATTGAGTTTTATTCCGTCTTTCTGGTGTACGATAATATAATCTTTTACACTTTCGATATATAGAATAGAATCGATATTAATTTTATTAAATTTTGATGCATTTTTGATGTAGATAAAGTCTTCCTGTGACGGAGCAATGATCTTATTGTTTACAGGACCGGATATTCTTAAGTAGCGATCGGTAGCCTTAAAAAAACGATCGAAAGTAATGGGTTTTAAAAGATAATCTACAATATCAAGCTCATAACTTTCCAGGGCATATTCGCGGTATGCCGTAGTAAAAATTACAGAAGGAGGATTTCTCAGCGTCTTTAAGAAATCAATTCCGGTAATTTGCGGCATTTTAATGTCTAAAAACATTAAGTCAACAGCAGTTGTTCTTAAAACCTCTGCCGCCTTTAGCGCATTTGGACAGGTACCAACCACTTCTAAATAATCTAATTTACTAATGTGATTTTGCAGCAAACTGATTGCCAAAGGCTCGTCATCGACTAATAAACACTTTATTTTCATTTATTTAAGCTAGGTTATGTTGGGATGCAAGATTTATCTTTAATTGTGCCGTAAAATCTTCATCGGTTTTAATGACATTAAAAGTATAGTTTTCAGGATAAATTTTATCAAGCTGCCGGATAATATTATTCAGGCCAATTTTTCCGGTTTCTGCCTCAAACTCAATTTTATTAATGGTATTTCTAATTGTAAATTCAAAGTTATCATTTACTAATCTTAAATCAATTTCAATTTTTGGCGAAGTCCCGACATCTTCTCCTGCTCCGTGTTTAAACGCATTTTCGACTAAAGAAAGTAAAATTAATGGGGCAATTAATCCGTTTTTATCAATTTCATGATTAAAAACCACACTCAAACGTTCGTCGTAACGTAATTTTTCCAGAGAAATATAATTTTCAATCAATGTAATTTCCTGCGAAACCGGAACATAAGTACTGTTGCACCTATATAAAATACAATCCAATATCTCGGATAAAACAGCAATTGATTTTGAGGTAATAGGAGAATTAACAATTGAAAGAGAATATATATTATTAAGTGTATTAAATAAAAAATGAGGATTTAATTGTGCTTTTAAGATTTTTAATTCAGTTTCCGCTTTTTGCTTTTCGAGGAGTAAAGATCTCTTCTGAGTGATATACTGGTCTTTCATTAATTTTATAAAAATAAAAAATATAGATAAAGACAGGATGTGCAAAAAATAGGCGGCAAACAAAGTGGGGATATCAGTCAGGATTTCGGTAATAGGTTCCTGATCAAAAGGCGGTTTACGTATAATGGGCTCTACCCCATAAACCATTACTGTTCTGGCAATAACTGAAATAAAATAGCTTCCTAAGATAAGTTCACCCCATACCCAATTGTATTTTTGTACTGTCATTAAGCGGGGTAAAATCCTGTAGGATAAAAAATAAGCCCCAACAATAGAAAACAATTCATAATATAAGGTGTACAATAGATCAACACTTAATTCTTCCGGATTAGAGGAGGTATTTGTACTAAAAAACAGGATAAAAATAAACACCCAAAAAATAATATGAGTGGTAATTCTATGGGCTGTACTGAAGTTTATAATTTTTTCGAATGGTGTCATGAATCAAAGTTACTATTTATTTGCAAAAACAAAATGGCAGTCGATGAACATATAAAAAAAAGGTACCAACAGATCAAAAATGCCTATAAACACCACTTGTAGTTCTATTGTAGCTGTTTAGGGTCAATACTGGCCCTTATATCATGTGCGTGAATTTTGATTGCAATAAAAAAGGAGTTTTGCTTCAAATTAAACTCAATCAAAATGAAACAGTTCACATTATTAATCGCATTATTTCTGGCATTTGGATCTTTTGCCCAATCGACAGAATTTACTATCAGAGGAAAAGTTACCGATTCTAAAACAAACCAGCCGCTGCCGTACGTAACCGTTATTTTGTTATCGACTTCCCAAAAAGCAAAAGAAGTTTCTTCTGATGACAATGGAAATTACATCCTGAAAGGCGTTTCAGGAGATTATCAGTTACAGGTTGAATTCATGTCTTATAAGACCTGTATAACTGATAGTTTTCAACTCAATCAGGATTTGGTACAGAATATCTCCCTTAAGGAAGATATCAATCAATTAAAAGAAGTAAATGTTATAGCACCAAAATCGGAGGTCGAACTAAAACTGGATAAAAAAGTATTTAATGTTGGAAAAGATATTTTGTCCCGCGGAGGTTCAGCCAACGATATTTTGAATAATGTCCCTTCTGTAAATGTCGATCTTGCCGGTGTTGTAAGCCTGAGAGGAAATAGCGGCGTTACGGTTTTAATCGACGGAAAACCTTCCATCTTAGCGGCAAATAATGGATTGTCACAAATTTCGGCTGCCAATATTGAAAAAATTGAAGTAATCACTAATCCATCCGCGGCTTATGAAGCGCAAGGCGGTGGCGGAATCATCAATATTATTTTGAAAAAGAACAGCATGAAGGGCTTTAATGGTTCTCTTCAGGCGGGAATTGGAAACCCTGCCAATTATAATGTGAATGCCAATGTGAGTTATAAAACACAAAAAATAAATCTGTTTTCGAATTTGGGATATCGTGAGATAAATATCTACGGTTACAATAAGCAATTTCAAAGAAATATCAATAATGGTGTTACCACTATTCTGAATCAATATAATGATACTAAAATAAACAATAATACAGGGAGTATTTATATTGGAGGAGATTATTACCTAAACGATAAAAATACACTGACCGGAAGTTATTATCGCTCCAAAAATATGGGTAAAGAAAATACAACATACAACTATAACTATTTGAATGCGAATAATGTAAAAGATAGTGTTATTTCAAGATCCGAAAAATATGCAGAACCTCAGATTTACAATGTTTTAGAATTAAATTATGCGAAAACATTTGATAAAAAAGATAAAAAATGGACTTCAAGCCTGCAGTATGTTTTTTGGAATGATAATGAAAATCAATATATTAACCAACAAAGAACGTATCCTGATCCATCCCCCGTTTCTAATTTGTATACCAATGATATTGAGAGCAGCAATGATATTTTTATAAAATCAGATTTTGTTAATCCCATTACTGAAAATTCTAAAATAGAAATAGGAATCAGAAGTGATTTAAGAGCAATAAGAAGTGATTATTATACTATTTTGGATGACATTCTGCAAAATCAATTCACTAATAAATTGAAATATGATGAAAACCTGTACAGTGCTTATTTTCAGTTTGGAAGCAAAATAAAAAAGTTTAATTATTTGGTGGGTATCCGATCTGAATTGTCAGACATACAAATCTCGGATCGAAAAAACACTTTCAATAACTCCAAAAATTATATCAATTTATTTCCGACTGTGCATTTGGTTTACAATTTAACACCAAAAACAGATTTGCAATTAAGCTACAGTAAACGAATTAACCGACCAAGATTTTGGCAGTTGAATCCGTTTTCGGGACTTTCAGATTTGAGAAATCTAACTGTTGGAAATCCGGATCTTAACCCCATGTTTACAGATTCATTTGAGTTTACCGTTCTCGCAAAACCAGGCGGTTTCAGTATCAATCCGTCTGTTTATTACAAACACACCACTAATTTTTTCGAATATATAGTAGAACGTACCGATGCCAATAATTTTATTAATACTCCGGTAAATCTGGGTACTGAAAATCGTTATGGTGCTGAAGTATCTACAACCTATAATCCAACAAAATGGCTGCGTTTATCTTTAGATTTTAATTATTACAGGTTCAGACAGGAAGGAAATTATAAAAATGTAAGTTACAATGCCGAAGACCAGACCTGGCTGTCAAGTTTTCGTTCAGTATTAAAATTTCCTAAAATTATTTCAGCCGATTTTAGTTTCAGATACCGGGGAAAAAACCAGGGCGTTCAAACACTTACAGAAGCACAGTATATAGCAAATATCGGATTAAGCAAAGATTTTCTTGAAGACAACATGTCTGTAACTTTAAATGTCAATAATCTTTTGGATTCTCAAATAAGAAAAAGAGAAACCACAACAGCATCTTATTATTTACAATCTGAAAATAAATCTCAGGGACGTTACGTAAACCTTACCGTTATATATCGTTTTAACCGTGCAAAATCAGAGAAAGACCGATTACCTGAAAATATGTAATCTAAAAATTGAAAGCAATCTAAAAAATATAAAAAAGCACATAATCATGAAAATAGCTTACTCAAAATCTTTGGCAATAACTTTCTTATTGAGTATAACAGGTTTCACCGGGAATTCTCAAAACCTGAAAAAAACGGATTCTGGTTTTGCTTTGAATGAAAATGAATTAAATGATTATGGCTATACATTATTGAAAGACGAGAAACAAACCGAAGCTTTAAAAATTTTTAAACTCAATGTAGACCTTAATCCGAAAAGTGCCAACGCCAATGATAGTTATGCAGAAACACTCGCTGGCCTTGGAAATAGAAAAGAAGCAATCAAATATTATCAGTACGCTTTTGAACTGAATCCAACGAATATGAATGCGCAGGAACAAATAAATAAACTAAAAAAGCTATAAAAATATTTTAGGGTTCAATGGTTTAGCCAGCAATAAGTGTTTTAAAGCAGTAAAATCCTGCACTTTCGGTAAAAGCTTTATGTAGGATGTATAAAATGGGCAAATAATTGATTATTGATAGTTGCACCACTTAAAAACCATCTCAGATTTATATAGAGACTGTTGAGTATGCTTCGGTAAATGCCGGAGCTACTTTCTACAGGTACTATTTTTTGGTTAAATTGGATCATCTATTTCATCAATTCTTTATGCTTTTCTCCCCACTTACTTAATTGTAACCAGATCGGCACTAGTTCTTCTGCGATTTCTGTTAGTTCATAATCCACCCTTGGGGGAACTTCTGCATATACCGTACGTTTTACCAGTCCGTCTTTTTCTAATTCCCTTAATTGTAAAGTCAGCATGCGTTCAGTGACATTGGGAATCAATTTTTTTATTTCGCCAAATCGTAGCTTTCCTTCTTCAAGTTTACAGAGAATTAATAATTTCCATCTTCCGCCAATCTTACAAACGGCATAGGTTAAATTACAACCTTCAGTTATACACTTTTCGTTCAGCGTATTAGTCGAATTTTCTTTTCTTTTTGTCATTACTTACATTTTTGTTAGTACCATACAACAGGGCGTGTTACATACAAAAATAAAGTTTTGAAAATAACTTTGCATGATAATTTTAAAATAAAACAGATTATATGAATTTATCAAAACAAGTTAGATCGGCACTCGATTACATTAAGGCAATTGATGTGTCAGAGGTTAAAGAGCCTTTAGAAGCAGCAAGAGCTTTTTATGAAGAATTTATTCCAATGGCAGGAGAGGAAGAAGCTGTTTTTAAAATAGAGAATCATCAGATTCCGTCTTTGGATCAGGATATAGCTATTCGAATTTACCGCCCTTTGGCCACGGTTAAATTACCAGTTGTGGTTTATTTTCATGGAGGCTGGTTTAATGCAGGCAGTATTGATTCTCACGACCGGCCTTTAAGAAAGCTGGCTAATTTATCTGGAGCGATTATTTTATCTGTTGGGTATCGATTGGCACCGGAACATCCTTTTCCTGCTGGTTTAAATGATGGTTTTGCTGCATTGCGCTATGTTTTTGACCATGCAGAATCATTAGGAGTTGATCCGGACCGTTTAGCTTTGGCAGGAGATAGTGCAGGAGGGGCCCTGGCAGCAACTATCACCAGACTTTCGGTAAAAAACAATCTGCATAAGGTGCTTTGCCAGGCTTTGATTTATCCTGTTACAGACGCTTCACTTACTACAGCCTCCTGGCAAGAATTTAAAGAAGGACCTGTTCTGAACTATGAAGGTGCTGTTGATGCTTGGAATTTATATTTGCCTGATGGTGAAAATCGAAAAAATCCAGATGCCTCACCGCTGCATGCAGATGATTTTACAGGGATTCCTTCTACTTTTATTATTCATGCAGAGTATGACCCTTTAAAAGATGAAGCAATTCTGTATGCTGAAAAATTAAAAAGCTCAGACGTAGAGGTAAAGCAATCTTTGTATAAAGGAATGATACATGGTTTTTTTCAGATGGGCGGAATCATAGAGGATGGTAATAAGGCGATTGAAGAAACCGCAAATTTTCTAATTCAAAAATTTAATCATTAAACATGAAGAAATTTGCTTACATAGGTTGCCTTGGGTTTATAGGTGTCATCACCACCGAGTTTGGAATAATTGGAATTTTGCCTCAGGTAGCAGAATATTATCATATAAGTATCGACAAGGCAGGAATTCTATTAAGTGCTTTTGCACTTGTAATCGCATTCACAGGCCCTTTTATGACGCTTATAACTTCAGGATTTAATCGTAAAAAAGTAATGCTGGCCGCTATTTTAATTTTTCTGTTAGCGGGAGTAATATCATCTTTTGGACCTCCTTTCTGGGTGCTGCTAATAGTAAGGATAATGCCCGCTTTTTTGCAACCGGTTTATATTGCCACAGCTTTATCAGTTGCGGTATCTCAGGGGGATAAAAAAAATGAAAATGAACTGATGAGCATTGTTTTTAGCGGTGTTGCTATTGCTATGGTAACTACAGTTCCTTTTGCCACCTATCTGGCCAGTTTATTTACATGGGAATATTCTTTTGTTGTTCAGGCTGTTGTCAGCGGAGTATCTTTAATCATTATTTATTTTATGCTGCCTTCTATGCCGGTAACAGAAAGAAAATCATATAAAGGACAGCTGAAAATTTTAACTCAGCCTACTTTCATTGTGAGTACTGCTATGAATTTTTTTATGATTTCCGGATGGTTTTCAACCTACAGTTATTTTGCTGATTATTTGAACAAAGCAAAAGATATGGATAAGGTTATGGTGAGTTATATGTTCTTCTTATTTGGTTTCATAGGTGTTGTGGCCAATTGGCTGGCGGGAAAAATGCTCAATAAAAGTGTTACCAAAACGACAGCTTTTTTTCTTTCGGGAACACTCATTATTCCTGTATTGCTGCATTTTTCAGGAGGAAATACAGTAACCACTATTATTGTCGTTGCCATTTGGGGCTTTTTTTATTCGCCAAGTTTCCTCAATGCATCGACTTACATGATTTCTTCAGTTCCAAAATCATTAGAATTTGCCAATAGTCTGGCGACATCTTTTGGAAACTTAGGAGTGACTTTAGGCACCACTATGGGGGGATGGATAATTGTAACAAAAGGTATTGCCTACACGCCATGGTTAACAATATCATTTGGTGTTTTGGCTTTTGCCATGATAGCATTAAGAATGTATCTGGAAAAACCAGCTAAATAGTAGAAAAAATGCCCTGTTGCATCTAAAAAAATGATAAAATAAAAGCCGTTGAATACATTCAACGGCTTTATTAGTGTTTATTTAAAAAATTACGCAGGACGTAAAGAAGTTGGCATATTTTTCAAGTAAAATTATTGGGCATCCCAAGCTGCACTAGCATAATAAATAGAGCTTGTTACCGGAGCTGTCCAGTAATTTTGACTACCGCCACGGAAGGTGTGAAGACTTACTGCATTCACATTTCGTTTAGAATCGTTAGTTACCCAACGAATTGCCTGATTCAATATCTCTGTACCATTTACATAATATTTGACATATCCGTCAGTATTTGATCCCGTATTTAACTTAACAGATATTTGACAGTTATAGGTCACTCCTTCTTGTATGTAGTACTTTTTTCCAAAATCATTACCAAATTGTCCGGGCTGATCCTTATAATAGACATAAGGCTGAAGATAAGCACCGCTTCCTTTGGCAGTGTTTGATCCATTCGGGCAATACCACATAAATCGGGCACTACCGCCATTGCCATCCCATCCTGGATCGCCACCGGTGTTCTGATCACCAATTAGTATACCATATCCGCATTTACCACCTCTGCTCCAATAAAATCCTGAATTAAATTTCATCGTAAACCAAACAGTATAAACGCCCGCTGACCAAACGCCATACGATGTACACAAACCACCGGGACATGATAGCGTATTTGTCTGCAATGTGATCGTTCGGGCTCCGGCACCACCACCTGCTAATGCGGCATTCGTCGAGATGGCTTCTTTGTTAGTGCTTTGCGTCACGTCTTTGCTATCGATTTGCATGTCCTTGCTAGTGCTTTGCGGCTCATTTAGATCTTGTTCCTTTTCACAGGAATTAAACACTACTGCTAAAATAAATAGCAAACTTGTTAATTTTAAGAATTTTTTCATTTGTAAAACTTTAAGGTTAGTAAATAATTAATGGTTAGTAAATAAGAGATAGTGATGACATCATTTGATACCGAAAAAGAAGACTTTTCAAATGCTCAAAATAAGTATCAATGACTGCGCAACTCAAAAACAACGTTTTATAATTGACACAGCAAAGTTGATTAATAACAATTTAAAAGGGGAGTAAAAAAGTACGATTTTGGATACATAAAAATCCTGCTTTTGAATTTTATGCCTGTTTTTTAGATTTTAAAAACAGTATTACTAAAAAAACCGAAATAAATTATAATATCAATATTCATATTTATAATATGAATATTTAGAGATTACTAAAATACAATTATAAAGAGTTGACTTATTTAGAAGCCTAGATTATGACGGCTAAGATTAAAATATAACTCTTTCCGTAACAAAAAAAATACTGGTTAGAACCTTCTAATAGAATAAGATAAAAATGTTAAACACATAGTTTGGCATTTTTTGTATAGCAAATAACCATGAAATCAGGTATTGTTCATTGTGTCTGCCGTTAGTAAGTTTGTTAGTAATCAAAAAAAACATAATGAAAAAAAATAATACTAATAATCTTTTATTGAAAAAGTCAGTTTTTTTTAAAAGCAAAACAGCAAGTTTAATCAGGCACCTTTTTTATGTATCCATTTTTACGATACTATTTTCTGCCTGTTCAAGTGATGATGGCGCATCAGACCCAAAGTCATCCGATTATTATTTCAGAGCAAGTCTGGATGGTCGGAAAGTAGATTTTTACGTAGTAAACTTTCAGGGTGGCGGCAACGATAATCGTTTTGAACAGATAGTAATAGGAGGATATGAGGCACCTTTACCTGCTAAAATTGGGGAACTGGCCCCGCCATCATTAGATTTTGAGATATGGAAATTGGGAGGTAATATTACAGCGGGCACTTATTCAACACCTGTTGATCAGGAGATGGTTGCACGATATGCTATTCAAACGCCAAACGGAACTATAATTTACAGTACAAGAACGGCAGATGATATTTTTACGGTAAAAATTGAATCTATAAGTAAAAACGGCATTAAAGGCACATTTTCCGGAAAAGTCAGAAACATGGATTCAGGTGCAGCAATAGATATTACAGAAGGTACTTTTAATCTTCCTTATTTAGATGTAATTAATCCCTGATTAAAAGGTAATTTATTATAATCACAAGAAGTAAGCTTGAGATTTCCCTGAAAAGACTGACTGATTATTAATAATACAAATTAGTTAAATCGGAACAGACTGAGTTCTGTTCCGATTTATTTTTTTCCATCTTTTAACTTTGATACGGTAATTAAAACAGAGTAAGTCCAAAGCTCCATCCAACCCATCCGCTGATCCCCTTGCCAGTATCTTTTATGACATTATAACGCTTTGTTCGATCCTGAACAAAAGTAGGGGTATTGGTGTCAGGGATATTCTTATCTCTTCTTTCAGACGAATAGATATTAAAAGTAGGCCCGGCAGATAGTGCAACACCTTTGAATAAACGGAAGGTAAAAGAAGAATCAAATTTATATAACAAATTGTAGTAGTCCCAGTTTCCTAAGTAAAGATATTGGGCGCTGATTTCCGGATTATAGGCAATACGCTTTCCTAATAGGATATTCTTTCCTAATCCAATTCCAAAAGAAGTTAGTTTTTCTTCTTCACTTCGTTCGCTTCTTCCCGCCATCAAAATAGTGTAGAGTTTATTATCTCCTGTTTTTATGGAAAAATTAATATCTGAAATTTCATTACTTGTGATACTGAATTTCTTATAACCATTCTTTTTAAAGTTCAATAAACCAAAACTATAGCCTGATGGTGAATCTGTAATGTTTACCAATCCAAACTGAATTCCATTCAATTCTTTGGCATAATTAAAAAGTCCGGTGATTTGGGCACCGCGAACCGTATCCTTTCCGATATTATAACCTGCAGAAATTTGTAATCCATTTTGAGAACCACTCACGGTATTTTGAATACCGGCAATTTGAAGCCCTTTAGAATCTTTTTTTACATTATTGTAAATCCCGGTCATTTGCAAGCCAATCTGTGAGCCTTTTACACTATTGTGAATGCAGCTCATTTGCAGGCCTTTGAGGTCGCCAAATACGTTATTATAGATTCCGGCCAATTGAACTCCTTTGACAGATCCGCCCACGGTATTGAATATACCAGCCATTTGTAATGCGTATACATTCATTCGGTTGATGTTGTACAGTCCGGCCATTTCGACTCCCTGAACACCACCAGTATATCCTCCCAATACGTTTAAAGAGAAACTACTGTTAATTTGAGAATTCATCATGCCCCGTGTGCTGATACTGGGAATTAAAGAAGCCTGAACGGGAGCTTTTGCAATAAGTCCGCCAAGGTTGAGAGATTGTATTTTTTGTCTGGAAGAAATAAAGAAACGTCCAATTCCCGTGCGCTCTACTTCAGATAAATCCCCTGTGAAATAATCCGATGCTCTTTTTTCTGAATTCTTCTGAATTGTAATTTCAGAGAGCAACATCAAAGTGACGCTTTTGTAATTTTCTTTTGTAACAGTGAGCTCGATGGGTTGTTGTATGTTTTTCAGCCGCAGTTCAAAAAAACCATCTTTATTCGTTAAGGTTGATTGTAGCGCATTCTTTTCGTATACACTGACATTCTCAATTCGTTTGTTGGTTTGAACATCGAGAATATATCCGCTTACTGTATGATAGTCACCAGCCACACTGTTCTTTTCCAGTTCGAGAGTGAGCTCCCAGGGGGCGTATCTGAGGATAATAAAACCAGGTGATTCTTTATATTCATACCGATTGTTTAGTAACTGATCTAACACTTCTTTCACGGTAGATTGATCAGCATGAATACTAACAATACTATCTTTTGGAACTAGTTTGCTATAATAAGCAAATCTAAAATTTCCCTTTTGCTCCATTAAGCCTAAGATAGCACCTAATGGTTTTTTATCCCCATAGACAGAGATTTCGTTGCCTAACAGAGATTGGGCACAGGCATTAAAAAAAGTACCTGAAATAAACATAAATAAAATCCAGACAAAAGTAAACCTTGAATTGATTAGCATATAAAAAAAGGAATTACTTTAATAAAATTTGGTTGTTCCTGCGTTCGATTTTAATCAAAAATGTTTCCTGGATTACTTCTAAAATCTGATCCAAAGACTGATCCTTAAATATTGTTGTTATGGGTTTTTCCTGCAATTCAGCATTTTTAATAATGATATGGGTATTATATATTTCGTTAAGCGCGTCCACTAATTCCTGCAGTGGTGTCTGGTCGCAAATGAGTTCCTTGTTGCGGTAATAATTGTACAATTTGCCTTTGCTGATACTTTTTAACAATTGTGACTGCAGATCGGCGATGATTACTTTTTCGCCATGTCGCAATTCTACCTGATCCTGGTTTTTACGTACTTTTACAATTCCCGTTTCGACATCTACGGTCGTCTTTCCATTTTTGTTTTTCACATTAAACGAAGTTCCTACCACTTGTACCGTAACCTCATTAATTGTAATGATAAAAGGTTTCGTTTTATCCGGGGAAACATTAAAAAAAGCCTCGCCTTTTAAGGTAACCGGCCGGGTATTGCCCCTAAACTTATGGGTATAAGACAAGGATGAATTTTTATTTAAAGTCACTGTGGTACCATCGGGTAAAGTATCATTTAAAGTAGTGTTTGCTGCCTGTATCTCTACTAAAGTATTAGCTGATTTATTATCGAAATAAGAATAACCAAACCATCCCAGAGTGATCAGTAACAAGATAGAAGCAGCAATGCGTACCCAATGGAAAGAAGATTTTTTCAGGGTATGCACGGGAACATCTTTTTCATGAATGCGGTTTTGTAATCGTTTCCAGGCAGCATCTTCATCGACGCAGGTATTTTGGGCCGCAATTAAAAGGCTGTCTTGCCATATTTTCTTAAAATCATGGTAGTATTTTAGGTTATTTTTATTGACATTAAGCCAATTTTCTACTGCTGCAGTTTCGTCTGCTGCAGTTTCGCCCACCAGATATTTCACCAGTAAATCATCGTTCATATTGATATTGTTTTGGCTCATGATCTTCGGATTAAATATAATAAATGTAACAGGAAAGGAAGATACTCCACTAGCTTGGATCGTAATACTCTAAGGGCTTTGCCCATTTGATTTTCAACTGTTTTAATTGATATGTTCAAATGATCGGCAATTTGCTGATATTTAAGCTGCTCGAAACGACTCATCTGAAAAATGGTGCGACACTGTTGCGGCAATTCGTTAATTGCTTTTTGAATATCATTTTCGAGTTCAGTTGCAATCATTTGGCTGGATGCATCCTGATCTGAGGGTTCCATAGGATCTGAATACTGAAGTTGAAAAGAGTTTTTTATTTTTAGGTGTTTGAGATGATTCAGACTTTCATTATGAACTGCTCTGTAGAGATAAGCCTTTAAGGAATCATCTATTTGTAGTTGATCTTTCTTTTCCCAAATCTTAAAAAATACATTTTGCACAATCTCTTCGGCAATGATATCATCTTTCATAAAAGTGTAGGCAAAAGCATGAAGGTTTTTAAAATACATTTTAAAAACCTTTTCAAAAGCAGCTTCATTTCCGTTCTTTATAAAACTGATTTGGTCTGTATGGCTATACTCCACGACTACGTTTTGACATTCAATCAAAGATAAATACTTTTTATATTTAATGTTATTTTTTTGATTAATTACAGGACTGATTTGGCTGATAATATATTCTGTTATGACTACTTAATAATTGGATAAAAGCATCCATCGATGCATCTCTTTCGAGCTCAGTGTTTAGGCCAAATTCATAGCAGTGAACAATACAGCTGTGATCCGAGAAGTAGGTAAAATATAACCCCTTATCTGTTTGCTCTGTGTCTATGATTTCGCTGTCAATGGTTGTTGTACAATTATCTTTTCGGCTAAAATATTCGAAAAGCTGTTGTTGAAATTGTCGTTGTTTTTTTTGGCTTCTTCGCATGATACAGGTAATTTAACAGGTGGATTGGTTTCTTTACTTAATTTCTTTTTAGCAATAGCATCAGGGCTGGCAAAAATATAATACATCTTTTTTCGAAAGCCCTTTGTGTTTTTTACATCTGCAATAATGTCCTGGAACTCATGGATATTAAGATATAAAGGATTGAGTTTGCTTTTAAGTGTGCTGGTAATACCGTAACGGGGTTTTTCTTCTTCGTATTGAAAGGAACCAAACAAATGGTCCCAGATCATAAAGGCTGCCCCAAAGTTTTTATCGAGATATTTTTCCTGACTTCCATGATGTACGCGATGATTTGAAGGGGTTCCAAAATATTTTTCGATAAAAGGATGCAGCTTACCAATGGCTTCTGTATGGACCCAGAACTGATACAATACGCTGATTTGATTGGCAATGAAAAATATAGCAGGATGAAAACCGGCAAAGATTAACGGAATAAAGAATATAATTTTTGCATATTGAAACCAGCTCTGTCTAAAGCTTACGGTAAGATTGTAATGATCAGCAGAATGATGAACGACGTGAGTCGCCCAGAAAAAACGGCAATAGTGTGAAATACGGTGGGTCCAATAAGAGCTAAAATCATATAGTAGGAAACATGAAATTAAGCTCCACCAACTAAACTCCATGCGATAAGGCAGTATATTGTAAATTCCAACGACAGCATAAAGCAAACCGGTTTTCATTAATAAATTGACTGTTAGATTACCCAGGCCTATTAACACGGAACCCATTGTCTCTTTTTTATCATATTCTTTTTGTTCTGTGAAGTAAAAAACTATAAATTCCAATACGGTAAAAATCAATACTGCCGGCAGGGCATAAACAATTAAATTTGGAGCACTTTTTTCGACTTCATGAATTTTTTCTATGGCAATGGGCTCTGCACCAAAAATGGTCAGCTTAGTAAATATCTTAGTGATGATTGTAAACATGGCGATTATTTTAGATTGAATTATGCGATTTGAATGTTGATCGTAAATAGGGAATGATGTAATTCTACTTTTTGGCACATGCCATTTAGGAAATGATAATCATTATAATTTCCATCGGGCAGTGCAATGCGATAGGAATGATGGTCTGTTTTTTTGATAGTCAGAAATTGCTGGAAACTATCAGAATAAACCTGATTTTCATCCACAGGTTCTTTACTGTAGAGCAGCATGAGGTTGTAAGCGATATATTGTTCTTTGATTTGCCCTTTTTTATTTTCAGCTAAAGTTTTATAATTTGAATTTATAAACTGAGTGGTTTTATTGGCTTTCTCTTTTCCGTTAACCTGACGTTTTACGTAGGAAGACATTAATTTTCCATTTTTGAAATGAGAACCTTCTTCTGTTTTTATATGAATGCCAAAAATTAATCGGGTTTCTACTTGTGAAGAAATTTTCAAAAAGACTTCATCATGATAACTCTTTTGATAAAATTGCATCTGACCAATGATGTTACCATTTTGAAGCACATTGTAGTTTACCGTTTTTTCCTGTGCCTGAGAAGCTATAAAAAAAAGAAAAAAGAATACACTAAATAATGCCTGGCCATTGATTATCCCGGAAATAAAATTCCCGGAAAGAGTAATAGTATGTTTTTTAAACAACCAAAATAGTAATGCAGCAGTGATCGTTATTTGTATCATAAGGCCCTTTGAGATTAAACGTTAATCAATTGAACTGTTGTTATAGTAGTAATACAATTGAATGACATTTTACCCCTATGCCTATTTTTGTTTTTTTTTGAAAAATGACAGACCCCTTTGTTTTAAGGTATTTATAAGGGAGAGGATTCGTGATGTTTAAGCGTTTGTGTATTCAAACACAATCCGGTATACAAAAGATAGTTTTAACAATAAATCATAGCCGTCATAACTCTTATGAAATGCTAAACAGTTGTCATTTAATGAACTAAAATGAAGGTTATACGCCCAAAGCAGCAGCTAATCTCCATCTGTTTATTGGACCAACAGAGAGCATAATTTGTTGATGATTTTAAAAAAAATTGGGTTTGAAAACCATTGTTTGATAGGTCTGATTGTTAAAACCATTATATTTGGTTTCTTTAGTAAATAAAAAAAAATATTTATTCCCAACCTTTTTACCTTTTATGGCATCTATACTCAGTAAGAGAAGTAATCAATTTGCCAAATTCATTTTAGTGTTCCCATTTATTCTATAAAAGATATGATAAAAAAATTACTGTTTGTATTTATTTTATTTCCATTAGCCGGGTTTTCGCAGAGCGTACAGGCCTTGCGCGAGAATGCTGAGACCTATTATAATAATGGTGATTTTTTAAAATCATATCAAGCCTTAAATAAGATAAAGGATAAAAAAATTCTCGAAACTACAAATGTTAATTTGTACAAGTCCCATCTACAAGATAGAATGCAGTACCGTTTTTTTAAGAAAACGAAGCTAAATGATTCCTTATACAAAGTATATTAATTCAGGACGAAAATAATTTTTACGGCTTAGATACAAAAGACTTAAAACAAATTCTGCCTTTTCTATACGAGGAAATAATTATAGTACTAAATGAAGATTTTTATATCGTGAAAAAAGCTGGAAATATGGTGCGATTAATTCACAAAATCAAACAGTGATCCCGTTTAAGTATGATAATATTTATTTTAACAGAGGAATATTTTATTGTACAAAAAATAAGAAAACCCAACATATAACGCCTCAGACTAATTTATAGCTCCAGATAAAAAATGAAAACCCCAATACTATTTTTCTTTCTGCTTTTAATACAGCTTTGTCCTGCACAAAATCAAAATTTGATAAAACAGGAAGCAATGGTGCTTTTTAATGCCGGAAAAGTACAAGACGCTTTACAGACTTTAGAACAAATTAAAGACAAACAAACACTTGCCGACACAGATACGAACCTCTGGAAAAAGCATTGTAAAGAAATCCTGGATTATAAATTTCAAGAAGGAGCCGTGATCAATGATTCTGTTAAAATAGTTGTTGTAAAAACTTCGTTACTAACGCATTTTGGCGTTTATAATAGCAATACTAAAAAATATATAATTACTCCCGTTTATGATCAGATTCCTGTCAGGGATAAAAATTTAAGGTATATAGTTGTTAATTTAAATCGTCAAAATGCACTGATTGATTTATCAGGAAAAACAATTATTCCGTTGGGGGATTATAGAATTATGCAAGACAAATTTATTGTGTTGTTTTTAAATTACAAAAATTCGATAGTAAGTCTGTACCGACTGGATGGAAAGCTCCTTTTGAATAATTTTAAATTAGTACAGCAAATAAATCAAGACTATTTCATCACTCAAAACAGCTCAGATAAATTTGGATTATTTGATGCCGAAAAAGCACAGTTTTTAATCGATGACTGTGATAAAATTGAAAACATTGACCAATATTTTAGTGTAAATACAAATGGTTTTTTTATTAAAAAAGATAACAAAACCGAAGTCCGTAATTTTAATACAAACAGTAGTAGTGCACGGAATGCTTTTGACCAAATTGTTACTTATAATAAAGGATTAAACATATTTGAACAAAATCAATTTAATGCAGATAAAAGTAATACGATTAAAGATTTAAAAAAAGACAAACGTATTATCGTAAAGAAAAATTCAAAATATGGTATTTACAACTTAACACAAAATAAGTACGATTCAGAACCAATTTATGATTCGATAAATAATTTTTACAATTGTATAAAAAACAAAGTTTGGAAGAATTTAAAATATGAATATCCCATAAAAGAAGATGCTGATTATATTTCAAATGCGGTTGTTTATGCTAAAAACAATTTGTGTGGATTAAAAACAATATTTAATAAAACCATAACCGAAGCGCAATTTGATGAAGTGGAGCAAGTAAACACGAGTTTGTTTTTGACTAAAAAGCAAAAATTATGGGGTTGGATTTCTGTAGAAAAGGATAAAATTGCTATCGTAAAACCTCAGTTTGATCATGTTTATCTAAAGTATGATTTTATACAATCAGGTTTTGACAGTAATTCTAAAAATTCTGCTGAACCTTATCTTGAAACCTGTCTCAAAAGTAAAATCAAAAAATACACTTTAGATGGAATGGAATATGGAAATTCTGAATCAAAAAGTGAAAAAGAAGTAAGCAGAAAAGAATATCCATATACAGATTGGAGTTATACAGCTCCAAATTTGAATAGGATCTTAACAAGCCAGACAAAATTTGCTAATCCTGAAGAAGGAGAATTAGAAGACCAAAAATTATTTGGTCTCGACGATAAAAAGGGCAACGAAATCATAAAACCTATTTATACCCAGATTATTTATGGCTTAGAGAATCAATATCTGATTATCAATACTGATAGAGATGCAGGGGTTATTGACGAAAACGGAAAAACAATTATTCCAGCGGATTATAACTCAATTAGTACTTTCGATAATAAATACTATCTCGTTGCTCAATATTATAAATTTGGACTTTTTGATAAAGAGGGCAAAGAAGTTTTCCCGATTATTTATAAAGAAATCAAGGTTTTTTTAGATGGTTTTTATCTCGTTAAAGATCAGGATAATAGATGTAAGATTGTAGATGCTCAGAATAAAATAATCTATACTCTTCCTAAGGATTGTGATACCGTTTATAAATTTGAAAAAATTATAAACAGTAATAAGGAAACCTTTTATTGCATTCAAGACTATTATAGATATTTAGTTAAAGTTGAAAATGATGTTTGTACCCGAATCCTCGAAAAATATGATATTTTAGAAGTTTACAATAATACTATTATTCAGTTGCGATATAACTATTTATTGGGCTTTTACGATTTAAACAGTCAAAAATTAATTGAACCGAAATTCAAAGAAATCGGGATAATGTATTCAAATCCAAAGAGATTTATTTACGCTAAAACAGATCAGTATTTTGAAACTATTATAGATGAAAATTTAAATATGACAGTTTCAAAAGACCAGATTTCAAGTATAATTAATAATGTGATATTTTTTGAAAAGGATGGAAAATATGGTTTTTTTGATAAAAACGGACAAAAGACAAAAAGCACTTTTCAAAATGTAGATGTAAATTATCCTATATATTCACCAGAAGGAAAATTGTATAAATTCTATGATGCCAACAAACGGCCGGGTCTTGTTAGTGATAATGGAAAGATTATTATAAAAGCCAATGTTTATGATGTTATTTATGATGCACCAACAAAAGTTGTACTCTCCGGCAAAAAGTCTCCAAAAGAAGAAGTAACAAAAATTCTTGTCTGCATTGACAAATCTGACAAAACGGCTGATAAATTTGATTTTTTAAGACTTAACGGAAAGAAAATAGCCGGTTTATCAGTTCCTAAAAACAATGATTCGTTTGATTTTAAAAACGGAATTGCTATTCTAAAAGCTGCTGATGAAACTATATTATTTGATTTAAATCAAAATAAAATTGTTCTAAAAGTTAGTAAAAGTTCGATTTTAAAGGACATTAACGGCGGTTTTACTATTATAAGCAATAATACTTCGACTTCAGATTCAAAAGTTCTCGTGCAGAAGTACAGCACTAAAGGAAATCTGATTTCAGAACGATTTATCGACAGAAACCAGAATGTAAACTATTTAGATAATTGGAATTTATATTTAATTCAGAAAAAAGAAAATAAGTACGGGATTATAGCTGTTGACGAAAAAATCCGTGTTCCTTTTGTATATGATACCATAATACCGTCAATAGATTCTGTTTACATTGTAAAAAAGAATACTAAATACGGAATTATTGACCGGGATAACAACGTATTGCTGGGGTTTGAATACGATAAAATAGAGACTCAGTATTTGCAGGAAAGGAGAATTAAGAACAATGATGTCGAAATTATTAAGGAAATGCATGACAAAAGAATTCCTCAAAGACCATCATTTAATTTTATAGTTTCAAAAGATCATAAAATGGGAATTCTTGGACCAAATCTAAAAAATATTCTGCCGTTAGAATACGACAGTTTCAGAAAAGACAGAACACTTTTTAGTTCTATAATTGCCAGAAAAGACCAGAATGAGATAGTTTATGATGCTCAGGGGAGGTTTTTGTTTGAATCGAAATGTGATTCAGTAGTGGAAAGCAAATGGGATAATCCAAAATTTTATAAAATTTACCAAAACGGAAAACAGGGATTTTTAGATGAAAACGGAAAACAGTTTTTTCCGCTGTTATATCCAAAAGTTGAAAAAACGTACGATAAAAATTTATTTATAATTGAAAAAGATTCTAAAAAGTATATGGCCAATTCAGAAGGAGAAATCATTTCGACTGCATACGATGAAATCAATTTTTCAAAATTTTATGGTTACCTGGAAGTTAAAAGCAACAATAAATTTGGATTAATAAATCGGTTAGGAACACTAATTATACCTGCTAAATATGATTATATGGTTCAAATTTTAAATTATAGATATATGGTTGTTTCTTTAAATGGAATGCAGGGAATTATTGATTTGGAATCTGCCAAAAATAAAATCCTGCCGCTAAAAATTCCAATATCATATGGAAACATTATACAACTTGTGAATAATAAATATCTATTAGTTTCAGATCTTTTTAAAACGGGAGTTATTGACTTAAATAATAAAATTGTAATTCCACTGATTTATGATTCACTATACTATAAGGAGAATAAAAAATATTTTGTTTGCAGTACTAATAATGAAGAGATTCGTTTTCTAACATTTGATAATGTAATTATTAAAGATAAGGAATAATTAAACAAAAGATCGTAATAAAAAAAAATAATGATAATGTAGCAATACCTGCTTTTTTTAAAGCAGGTATTGCTACATCAGTAATAATATGTCGTGTTATTAATGAGCAATATTGGTTTTTAGCCAAAGATTTACATCATCAAACATTTGTTTATTAATCGTATGTCCTTCGTCATATTGATGGAAGTCAGAGTGAATCCCTTTGGATTCAAGATAAGCTACTGCATCGGTAGCAAAAGGAAAATGAAGTACAGCATCCTGTCTGCCGTGAGAAATGAATACGTTTAGTTTTTCAAGTCTTTTTTCATCGGCAATAAGGGGTTTTACCTCAGGAAGTAATCTGCCGCTCATGACAGCAATTCCCTTAATTTTTTCCGGTTCAGTGAGTGCCACACTGTAGCTCATGATGCCTCCCTGGCTAAAGCCCATTAAATAAACTTGTTTTTCATCAAAATCAAGTTCATTTTTCAGGCTTTCGATAAAATCTAAAATAGTGACCCTTGCCGCTTCTGCCTGCTGTTCATTAATTTGTGGATATCCACCCGTGAAATTTACCTGAAACCAGGCGAAACTTTCCGGACCTAGTGTAAGTGGTCCGCGTACAGAAACTACTAAAAAATTGTCCGGAAGTTCGTTGGCAAACGAAAACAGGTTCTGCTCACTCCCGCCAACGCCATGAAGGAGCAATAATAATGGTGGTTTGCTTATGTTGGTTTTGGGCTGTCTGACCAAATAATGCAATTGAATTTTTTCGTTATTGGAATTCATAATAGTAAAGCTAAAAATTGAAATTGAAATAAGGATGCCAAAGCAGATCCGTAAATGTTTTTTTATCATCATGCCTTGTCAATTTTAAAAGACATCATGTTGAGTGATCCGGCTACTAAAGCATCATTAAACACCGTAGCTTTTTCATCTTTTTCTTGAAGTGCTAAGATGTAAAGCATTGGGATATAATGTTCAGGAGTTGGCACAGCAAGCTGGAATTCACGTCCCTGTTTGTCAAAATTGATAAGGGATTGGTGATCTTCTTCCACAATCATTTTTTTTATTTTTTCATTGGCAATATGGGCCCATTCATAAGCATATCCGGGAACCATCATTTTATCCCAGGCGGCAAGCTGTAAATTGTGTACCGAGTTTCCACTGCCCACAATCAATACACCTTTGCGTCTTAAAGCTGCGAGTTCTTTTCCTAATTGATAATGATAGGAGGCGGGCTTTGTATAATCGATACTCATTTCTACCACAGGAATATCCGCATTCGGATAAAGGAATTTTATTACCGACCAGCATCCATGATCGAGTCCCCAGTCATTACTAAGTCCGACTGGTGTTGAAGTGATTAATTTTTGAGTTTCCAGTGCCAATTCAGGGCTTCCGGGCGCAGGATATTGAAGATCAAAAAGCTGCTGCGGAAAACCTCCAAAATCATGAATAGTTTCCGGTTTTTGCATTGCTGTGACAAAAGTACCTTTGGTTTCCCAATGTGCCGATATACAAAGTACAGCTCTTGGTTTTGGAAGTGTTTTGGCTACTTGTTGAAAACCCTGAGTAAAATTATTATCCGCCAGGGCATTCATAGGATTACCATGTCCCAGAAAAAGAATCGGCATACGTTCTGTTGCTCCAAAGGCATCAGTTGCTGTTTTAAGGGAGCTGAGCTGCATGGCTGCAGCTCCCAATGGTAAAATGGCCATAGTTTTAAGAAAATCTTTCCTATCCATCTTTTTAGTTTTTTTATTTACTTAAAATTTGGTCCATGTATGATTTGTTATCCCAGAAAAGATATTCTTCCTGCATTACACCATTTTCCCAAATTCCGATAGTGGCCATTGGCAATTTGAATTTTTTTCCGGTTGGCGGAATAAAAGTGCCATCTCCTGCGGGCATAGGCTTTGTAAAAGTACCTTCCATATATCCCATTACGGCAGTAAGATTATCGGAACCGATTTTAATTGGATGCTCTTTAATGCGGGTATCGGGAGCATAAACAAACATCGCATCAAGAGTTTTGATATGCTGTTCGAGACCAACTTCAGTATGCCCGTCAGGAAAATGTACTTTAATATTCTTTGCATGACTTTCGTGCAGACGTGACCAGTCACGATTACTAAAAACAGTATAATCTAAAGTGTCAAAAGTCTCCAGATTTTTAGCAATCTGCGCATTGGTTGCTGCAAGCTCTTTAATCTGTTTTACTAAATCGGCTTTATCGTCTTTTTTCTGAGCCGTTACTGTAGCGCTTAGAGCGAAAACAAGAACCGCTGCGGTTACTTGTCCTAAAATTGAATTTTTCATAATGTATCTTTTTTTATTGATACAAAGTTGCGGCTAAATGGCAGGGCAGAGGTAACGCTTTTCGGAAGAATGGTTGTGTTTTTAGGAAAGCAATTTTTGCATTTCTTCCCTAAACTCTGTAGGAGTAAGGCCTGCCTTGCGTTTAAAGGCATGGGTAAAATAGGTTTTTTCATTAAATCCCAGTTCATAACCTATTTCGGCAATATTTTTATCCGTGGTCATCAAAAGGTTTTTCGCTTCAGTCAGTTTTCGTGTTTCGATAATTTCAGAAACGCTCTGCTGTAGTACATTTTGACAAATTAGATTTAAATTTCGTGTGGTCATGAAAAGTTTGTCGGCATAGAAGTTCACATCTTTGGATTCTTTATAATGCTCTTCTAAAAGCCTGAGGAAATTTTTAAATGTTGTACCTTGTATTTTCTTAGATTCATCATTGTTTAGGTTGAGTTTGCGTCGCTCCGACTCAATAATCGTAAACAGAGCACTTAGCAACTGTCGTATAACGGCGAGGTCAGAAGCTTCCTGATTGTATTCTTCATAAATCATTTTGCACAGCATGTCTAATCTTTCAAAACACGCATTACTTTGCATGTTGATATTCGCTTTTTCGTGAAAAGAAGCATAAAGGCTAAAGATCGTTTCTGCTATAAATTCACTTTTAAACCTTAGCACCCATATATCACTTTGGCCTTCTTTAATGATTGGCTTTACACGATGGATTTTTCCTCTGGTTACAAAACTGATAAAAGGAGCATCAATTAATCGGGATTTAAAATCAATAAAATGCTCCAGCTGGCCTTCTCCGCCTATGATCAGTTCTTCAAAATCATGAGCATGCGGTTCGTTTAAAGTTTGCATAATCTTTGCGGATTCTGCTGCTGTAATTCGAAATATTTTAAAGATTTCTGTCATTAAATCATTTTTAATAGCGTTTGTTAAAGATAATTATTTAGAATAAACCAGCACTTACCCTTGTTAGTATTCCTCATACTTTCATAAGCAAGGCAAATATTTTGTAAATTTAAATGTTGCTGCTCATTATTATCTTAATCTGGTTTAAGAAGTACTATTAAACTAGATTAAGAGTATTTCTTAAACATGTTTATAAGCAACAACTACAGTTTTGGTGCAATTTTGCAGAACAAATTGCCGCTTGAAAATAAGCAGGGAAAATTCAACCTTAAATAAAAATAATATGCCACACGTAAATGTAAAAATGTACCCGGGAACTTCTGAGGAACAAAAAGAAAAAATCGCACAAGAAATTACAGATATCATTATGAAACATACCGGTAAACCGGAAGCAGCGGTTTCTATCGCTATAGCTGAAGTTGCTGAAGATGTTTGGATGGAGCAGGTATATGATAAAGAAATAAAGCCCAATATGGAAAAGCTTTATAAAAAACCAGGGTATTAATACCCACTTAATGCTGAAGTAATGAAAAATACGGCTATGGGTTACACCAAAGAAAAAGAAGCAATTAATACACTCCTGGGCAATTTTGCCCGGGTATTAAATAATGGGGATACAAAAGCGATTTCGGGTTTTTTTGATCGTGATGCTATTTTTATTCCTGATGGTATGAAGAAGATTATGGCGGGTAATGAATTAGGAAAAACCACCAATGGATATCTAAAACGCTCTGATTTTAAAATTGGTTATACTATAAAAGAGATTACTATCGAAAATCAATTTGCTTTTGTAGAAACTTTTGCCACTACGACTGAAAAGTCTGTTTGGGATTTAAAGCCTGTACAGAAAAGAAGTATCGATTTTTTCGTTTTAAAAAATGAAGACGAAAACTGGAAAATTTACCGTTATATTTTCAATAATGTACGAGAACTGGAATTAATCTAAGAGATTTAAGATGAAGGCAGCTGTATTAAGAATTGCAGGAGGGGCAGAAAACTTTTCTCTCGAAGAGCTTGTACTGCCAGCTCCATTAAAAAATGAGGTGCTCATTAAGATAAAAGCCTTTGGGCTTAACCGTTCTGAGCTTATGACCCGAAAAGGATTATCGCCTGATGTACGTTTTCCGAGAGTTTTGGGAATTGAATGTGTGGGTGAAGTAGAGAATGATCCTTCCGGTATATTAGCAAAAGGACAAAAGGTAGCCGCTTTTATGGGCGGGATGGGACGTGATTTCGATGGAAGTTACGCCCAGTATACTGTAGTTCCAACGGATATTATTATACCTTTTGAAAGTACCCTTTCGTGGGAAATTCTCGGCGCACTGCCTGAAATGTTCCAGACTGCCTACGGATCGCTTTATCGTGCCCTTAAAATAAAATCGGGAGAAACGTTATTAATTCGTGGCGGCACATCGTCAGTAGGTTTACTGGCGCTGCAACTGGCTAAGAAAGCCGGGCTTTTTGTGATTTCAACCACGAGAAGCGAAAATAAAAGAGATTTACTACTCGCTAACGGAGCTGATGAAGTGCTCATTGACAACGGAAACTTAGCAGGAACAGTCAAAAATAAAAATCAGTTTAAAATTGATAAAGTACTCGAACTTGTAGGTACAACCACATTACAGGATTCTTTTAAAACAGTAGTCAACGGCGGTGCTGTCTGTATGACAGGCATGTTATCAGAACAATGGTCCATTGCTGAATTTGTGCCTATGGATTATATTCCCGCAACTGTTAATCTGACAGTTTATGACAGCGGTCAAATAAGAATTGAGGCAGTACATTTTCAGGAATTTGTTAAGGATATCGAAAAAGGATTTATAAAACCAGCCATAAAACGTATCTTTAATCTGGACGAAATCGTTGCTGCACACCATTTTATGGAAAGCAGTTCCGGAGGAGGCAAAATTGTAGTACTTCCGTAATGCACTGCAAAAATTGCGGTAATTTTTTCACAAATTTTAGGGTATAAATTATTACCTTTAATAGAAGGTCATAAACGGAGTGCTTAATTTAATATAATAATATGATACTAAAAACTGAAAAAACTTTAACCAAAGAAGTTGCAAATCAGGATAATGCAATTGAGCAATTTCGTTTTGATGTGCTTAAAGGTCTAAACAGTACACCAAAAAAACTGCACTCTAAATATTTTTACGATAAAATAGGAGACACTCTTTTTCAACAGATCATGGCAATGCCGGAATATTATCTGACGGATTGTGAAATGGACATCTTTCAAAATAAAACATCAGAACTGGCCAATATTATTTTGGAAACTGATGAAGCATTCGATCTGATTGAACTGGGAGCAGGAGACGGAACAAAATCTGCTTTTTTACTAAAACACCTTTTAAATCAAAAGGCAGATTTTAATTATATGCCAATTGATATATCCGCCAATATATTGTCTGTTTTAAATAATAAGCTAAAAGCCGATCTTCCTGAACTTACTATTATTTGTCTGGAAGGGGAATATTTCAGGATGCTGGAAAAAGCAACCGAATTATCTTCAAGAAGAAAAGTTGTTCTTTTTCTGGGAAGCAATATTGGAAATATGGAGAAGGAAGAAGCGCTTTCGTTTTGTCGCGGCCTTAACAGCTATCTTGCCCCTGGCGATATTGTACTGATGGGATTCGACCTGAAAAAAAATCCACAAATTATACTGGATGCCTATAACGACAAGGCGGGGATTACCGCAGCATTTAATCTTAATTTGCTAACGCGTATCAACAGAGAGCTCAATGGTGATTTTAGTATCGAAAAGTTTGAACATTACCAGACTTATGATCCGTTAAGCGGTGCCTGCAGAAGTTATTTAATTAGTTTAGATAATCAGCTTGTTACTATTGATGGTCAGCCTGTTCATTTTGAAAAAGATGAACTGATCTATATGGAGCTTTCACAAAAATACTCCTTAGAAGAGAGTGAAACCTTGGCAAACCATTCCGGTTTTGAAACAATAAATCATATTATGGACTCTAAATCGTGGTTTACAGATGTAGCCTGGTTGTCGGTTTAACATTTAAAGATCATTAATATGCAAGTAAAAGCCTCAGCAATTCGCAACCAATATATAATTGACAAATACAATACCATCAGACTGCATTCTGAACATATCTGCAAGCCTTTAGAAATAGAGGATTATGTGGTGCAGCCCATTGTCGATGTTAGTCCGCCCAAATGGCATTTGGGGCATACCACCTGGTTTTTTGAAACTTTTATCCTGAAACCAAATTATAAGGATTACAAAGTTTTCAATGACCAATATGACTTCGTTTTCAACAGTTATTATGAAAGTGTTGGCGCCCGCGTGGTACGCACAGACCGCGGTAATTTAAGCCGGCCTTCGGTTACCGATGTGTATCGTTATCGTGCTTATGTAGACCGGCAGATGGAAGCTTTTCTGCAAAATAATATCCTTTCTTTTGAATTAACTGAATTGCTCGAACTCGGATTGAATCACGAGCAGCAGCATCAGGAATTACTGTACAGCGATATCAAATATATATTAGGGCATAATCCGCTTTTTCCGGTTTATAGTACTGATACAATTTTCGATCAGAAAATCATTCAAAACAATGAATTTTTACAGGTAGAATCCGGTGTTTATGAAGTTGGATATCAGGGAGAAGATTTTTGTTTTGATAATGAATTGGGGCGTCATAAGGTATATCTGGAAAATTTTGAGATCGCCAGATATCCCGTGACCAATGCCCAATATCTCGAATTTATTGCTGACGGAGGATATACCAATTTTAAATACTGGCATTCCGAAGGTTGGGAATGGGTAAAAGAAAACAATGCAAAATCACCTTTATACTGGCATTATATCGATCAAAAATGGATGAATTATACCTTTGCCGGTTTAAAAGAAATAGATCTTAACGAACCCGTTTGCCATATTAATTTTTACGAAGCTTCAGCATTTGCCTCCTGGAAAGGAATGCGTTTGCCAACCGAAGCAGAGTGGGAGATTGCTTCACCAAATTTAAACTGGGGACAACGCTGGGAATGGACAGACAGTGCTTACTTGCCTTATCCGGGATTTAAAAAGGCGCCGGGAGCAATAGGAGAGTACAATGGTAAGTTTATGGTTAGTCAGATGGTTTTACGAGGCGCTTCGGTGGCAACACCGAAAGGCCATAGCCGTGCTACTTATCGCAACTTTTTTCATCCGCGTCATCAATGGCAATTTATGGGCATTCGTCTGGCAAAATAATTTATCAGGATAATATATGATTAGTATAGAAGGAGTTTCCAAAAGTTTTGGTTCGAATAAAGCAGTAGATTCAATTTCATTTGAAGCCAATGATAAAGAAATTCTGGTACTATTAGGCACAAGTGGCTGTGGTAAAACAACTACGCTAAAAATGATCAATCGCCTTATTGAACCCGATAGTGGCAATATCTTTATTGACGGCAAAAATATAAGGGATCAACAACCAGAGGAACTTCGCAAAAACATTGGTTTTGTCATGCAGCATGCGGGACTTTTTCCGCATTATACCGTGGCGCAGAATATTGCCATTGTACCCAATCTGCTCAAATGGGATAAGCAAAAGACAGCAAAAAGAACTTTAGAACTTTTAGAAAAACTCCATCTTACGGAAGACCTGTTAAAGGTTTTTCCTCATGAACTTAGCGGAGGACAACAACAGCGCATTGGTATCGCCCGGGCGCTTATTGCGGATACTCCTGTTCTTTTAATGGACGAACCTTTTGGTGCTTTGGATACCATTACAAAGTCGGCGATTCACAATGAGTTTAAGAACCTGGATGAACTCAAAAACAAAACAACCATTTTAGTAACCCACGATATAATAGAAGCCTTTGAAATCGGACATCGTATTTGTTTGATGGATAAAGGAAAAATTATTCAGATCGGTTCTCCGGCAGAAATATTATATCATCCCGCAAATAATTTTGTAAAAGATTTCTTTGCGGGTAATCGATTAATGCTCGAATATAAAATCGCTTCCGTAAAATTGGTAGCATCTTTTCTGGCAAAACCATTATCAGCAAAAGCACAGGAACAACTTACTAGTGATGCTAATATCTGGGAAACCCTTCAGGTTTTTAGCGCTGACAATGTTTATAATGAAGACTACGAAGAACTTTTGCAGGCTTTTAATCACTACAGAAAACTCCAAACGGTATGACACAACAGCAAAGCCTTTGGCAATTTATGATGTCACAGCAGGAAAAGCTGTTGGTACAAATCGGGCAGCATCTGGGACTTACTTTTTTATCATTGCTTCTGGCAATTGTAGTTGGAATCCCGTTAGGTGTTTTAATTTCCCGAAGACGTAGGTTAGCTGCTTCGGTATTAGGAACAGCGGGAATATTACAAACTGTTCCCAGTATTGCGCTTTTGGGTTTTATGATTCCGCTTTTTGGTATTGGTGCCACGCCCGCAATCATTGCATTGCTCATTTATGCCTTACTTCCCATTATACGAAACACTTATACCGGAATTACAGGAGTAGATCCCGTAGTTATTGAAGCAGCAACGGCACTTGGAATGAATAAAACCCAGCGTTTGTTTAAAGTTGAATTTCCATTGGCGATGCCGGTGATTATAGCCGGTATTCGAACTGCTGCCGTAATCAACGTTGGCGTTGCTACTCTTGCCTCTTTTGTGGCGGCGGGCGGATTGGGCGAATTTATTTTTGGCGGAATCTCGCTAAACAATACCAATATGATTTTGGCAGGAGCAATTCCGGCGGCAGTACTGGCTGTCTTGTTGGATTTCATTATTGGTTATCTTCAAAAATCGACCTTAAAAAATCTGCGAAGGGCCTTTTATATTATTTGTGCTATTGTAGTGGTAACAGGTCTTTATTTTATATTTTCGGCTAAAGCTGAACGTAAAATAATTGCCGGATTTACACCGGAATTTATGGGACGTCAGGATGGTGATTTGGGACTTCGATCTGTATATGGATTAAAACTGAATCCGCTGGTGGTTTCAGATGCTGTTATGTACGAAGCGGCATATCAGGGAAAATTGGATTTAATCAGTGGTTATTCTACCGATGGAAGAATTAAAGCCTTTGATTTGGTAGTTTTAGAAGATGATAAAACCATATTTCCGCCTTATTACGCCGCTCCGATCATCAAAACCCAGACACTGAAAAAATTTCCCGGACTCGAAGAAACCCTGAATCTTCTGGCAGGGAAAATCAACGACAGTATTATGACAGATCTTAATTATAAGACTGAACTTTTAAACCAGACTCCGGAAAAAGTGGCGAAAGATTTTTTGGTGAGTCAGGGTTTATATAAAAAAGCCAATCAGGGAAATGGCGAAACCATAAGAATTGGTTCAAAGATTTTTGGCGAACAATATATTTTGGCCGAAATGTACCAAATGCTCATTGAAGGAAATACCAATTATAAAGTGGAAACTAAAACCGGACTTGGCGGAACAAAAATATGTTTTGATGCTCTAATGAATGACGGCATTGATCTTTATCCGGAATATACCGGAACAGGATTATTAGTCTTGCTAAAACCTTCAGAACAAACAATTAAAGAGGTCTCGAAAGACAGCAGAAAAACCTATGAGTATGTTCAGAGAGAATTTCAGAAACAATATCAATTGCAATGGCTCAAACCTATTGGGTTTAATAATGCTTATGCGTTGATGATGCGCAGAACTCAGGCGAAGCAATTGCACATTAGAACAATTTCGCAACTGACAGAATATTGCGCTAAAGACTAAGTTTCAAACTAAAACTTCGTATCATGAAATATAATTTTGATGAGATAATATCACGCAGCGATAGCGGTTCTATTAAATGGGATGACGGTCCGTTTGGAGAAGTACTCCCCATGTGGATTGCTGACATGGATTTTAAATCGGCACCGGAAATTTTAAAGGCTTTACAGAAAAGAGTAGATCATGGTATTTTTGGTTATACGGCAATACCCGAAGCATTTTATGCTGCGATAATAAAATGGTGGAAAAAAAGATATGGTTTTACCCTTGAAAAAGAATGGCTCGTACCTGTTTCCGGAGTTATACCGGCATTATCGGCCGGCATACAATCATTATCGAAAATTGGCGATGAAGTCATAATACAAGCACCTGTTTACAATCATTTCTACAGCAGTATTGAAAATAGCGGACGAATTGCCATCGAGAATAATTTACTTTACAACAATGGTGAATATACTATTGATTTTGAAGATTTGGCACAAAAAGCCGCAGATCCCAAAGTAAAGCTTCTGATGATTAGTAATCCGCACAATCCTGTGGGCAGAGTCTGGAAAAAAGAAGAATTACAAGCCCTTGGCGATATTTGTTTACAGCATAATGTCGTAATTATTTCAGATGAAATTCATGCCGATTTGGTTTTTAAGGGACACAATCACATTCCTTTTGCTTCATTGGGAGAAAAATACAGTCTTCATTCTGTTACGCTGAGTTCGCCAACAAAAAGTTTTAATTTAGCAGGATTACAGGTTGGTTATTTTTTCACACAAAACGAGCAATTCCGCAAAGCCATTCAGTCCTCGTTTCAGTTGATGGGAATAGAATTACTCAATATATTTGGCATCACAGCGCTTATAGCAGCTTACGAAGAATCAGAACAATGGTTGGATGCTTTAAAAGAATATCTACATGATAATTATCTTTTTCTAACAGAATTTATAAACTTAAATCTACCTCAAGTTAAAGTTACCCGTTTAGAAGCCACTTATTTGGTTTGGCTGGATTGCACAGCATGGGGAAAATCGGCAGATGAATTATCGCATATACTTCTTGAAGAGCAAAAGCTTTGGATTAATTCCGGCACCATGTATGGATCTTCGGGAGAGGGATTTCTGCGAATTAATATTGCAACGCCAAAATTTCTTTTAAAAGATGGACTTGAAAGGCTTTTAAAAGGATTGTCTTAATCAGTCATAAAATCAAAAAAGGCAGCCCAATGTTTTAGACTGCCTTTTTTAGTATAGTAATTACGATTTACTTATTATTTTCCTGCCGTAACATTAATACCAATCTCGATATCTTTACTGATCATCCATTCTGCAGGATCAGCTTCAGATGCTCCAAATTTAATATCCCAGTCTGTACGGTTAACAGTAAATTTAGCTTGTATTGTGGCAGTTCCGCCTGCTACCGTAACTTTTGCAGGGAAAGTAACATTCACCGCTTTGCCTTTAAGCGTAAGATTACCGCTTACTGTTTTATTAGCGCCTTCTACCGCATCTTTTACCGGAGTAGCTAAGTTTGTAACGCTGGTAATTTTAAAGGCAGCAGTTGGATTTTTTTCAACATCAAAAAAATCAGCACTTTTTAAGTGAGCTTCTAATTCTGAATATTTTTTGTCTTTTTCAGTTACAGATGCAGGATCTACTTTAATAGACTTCATATCGATTACGAAATCACCTGCTGTAAGTTCATTAGCTTCAACTGATACTTCACCTGACTGAATAGCAAGAGTTCCCCAACGAGGTGCAAAACCTCCTTTATGAAATGCTTTCCAGTCTACTTTAGAGGTTTCCAGCTTTACGGCTAATACTTCTCCCTTTTTTTCGGCAACCTGCTTTTCTTCGCCTGTTGTGGTTTCGCCTGATGATTTTTTACATGCCGTTATAAATAAAGTAACAGCGACCAATGTTAATACACTAAATTTTTTCATTCGTTTACGTTTTAAAAAATTGTTAATGACTACGTCTTATTTTAATGCAAAGTTCATTTATTAAAAAAAGACCGGGTTATACTAATCGGAAATTTAGTGATAATTTAAGGAAAAAACTACAGTAGTATTCCAATTTTGATAACTTCCGGGTCAAAAAATGTAAAATACTCTTTTGATGGCTTATAGTAAATTTTAAAGCAGTCGTTAAATTTTAATTCTGCGTGTGGGTTTACTTTAATTGTTCCTCGTTATTTTACAGATCTGGATTTACTATTTAGACTTCTATTATTTGAGTTTAATTGTAGTACTTAAACTAAATTAAGGGTATTTCTTAATATAGTTTAAGGGTATATGTTTGTGATTATAAAGAACTTTGACAGGAGGATTATAAGGTTTTTTTCTCAGCCTTATGATTGTTTAATTAGATGCTGTTCTTGTAAACATACAGTTCTTCTTTTTAGAAGCATGGCATCTTTCTACTTATTAGTTGAGTTAAAATAGTTTTGGTAGTACTAAACATACCAGATTTAAAAACTTTAAAAATTTAAATTTATGGAAATTACAGCAGCAATAGTTGGTGAAAAAGGCAGTGATTTTAAGCTAAGTAAAGTTCTTCTTGATGAACCGGGTTCTGAAGAAGTATTAGTTAAAATTGTAGCAACGGGTATCTGTCATACAGATATGGTAGCACGTGATTTTATCATGGGGTCTCCAAATTTCCCCGTTATACTGGGGCATGAAGGTGCAGGTATTATAGAAAAAATTGGAGAAGATGTGCACCATCTAAAAGTGGGTGACCACGTAGTACTTACCTATGGTTATTGTGGAGAATGCGAAATATGCCGCAGCGGGACACCGGCGTATTGTTATGAATTTTTTCAAAGAAATTTTTCGGGTGCACGTGTAGATGGAACCCACAGCCATCACGACCATAATCACCAACCTATTAATGACAATTTCTTTTCACAGTCTTCTTTTGCAACTTATTCTATTGCTCATAAAAATAATGTGATAGCAGTGCCTAAAGATGCACCTTTAGAAATTTTAGGGCCTTTGGGATGTGGGATACAAACAGGATCCGGGGCCATAATCAACACCTTAAAGGTTAAAGTAGGCAGTTCAGTGGTGGTATCAGGTACAGGTGCAGTTGGGCTTTCGGCAGTTATGGCTGCAAAAGCAAGCTCTGCAACCACAATTATTGCCGTAGATATTAATGACGAGCGATTAGAATTTTCGAAAGAACTGGGTGCTACACATACCATAAACAGCCTTAAAGAAAATGTTCAGGAACGCATTAGGGAGATATTGCCTAATGGTGTTCAGTATGCTGTAGACACAACAGGTCGTAACGAGGTAATTAATAATTCGCTGGCTGTTTTGGCTCCTGTAGGCGAAATTGCCATAATTGGTGTTGCTACAAAACCTTTGGAACTGGAGACCAATATATTTTTGACCAAAGGGTTTAAAATTAAATTTGTGAACCAGGGCGACAGTGTACCTCAGGAGTTTATTCCTAAACTGATAAAAATGTACCAGCATGGTCAATTTCCTTTTGATAAGTTAATTAAAACATATGCTTTTGAAGACATCAACCAGGCAGTTGAAGATTCAGAAAAAGGAAGAACTATTAAATCCGTTCTTTTAATAGGGGATTATAAAGCATAAATAGTTAAGATATTGCCGGGTAACCGGCAATTTTTTTGTAAATTACATAAGCAAACAGACTGTTGAACAGCATATTGCCGATAAGTTAATTATAAAAAACAAAATTATGAGCAAGATAATTGGTATAATCGCAGGAAGCCTGCGTAAAGAATCGTTTTCAAAAAAATTGGCAAAAGCTATAGTAGCTATGGCACCCGAAGGATTTGATTTTAAAATAATAAGTCTGGCTGACCTGCCTGTTTATAATCAGGACTTTGACGATCATAATGAAGTTCCGCCGGCCTATACAACATTTAGAAAGGAAGTAAAGGAGCTTGGCGGCTTTATTTTTATTACACCTGAATATAACAGATCTGTACCGGCTGTACTTAAAAACGCACTCGACGTTGGATCACGTCCTTACGGTAAAAGTGTCTGGGATGGTAAGCCGGGAGCCATATTCAGTAATTCTCCAGGGGCAGTTGGAGGTTTTGGTGCCAACCACCATTTAAGACAAAGCCTTGTATTTTTGAACATTCCCGTGATGCAGCAGCCGGAAGTTTACCTTGCCAAGGTTAATGAACTTTTTAATGAAAGCGGAACTATTAAAGAAGGCCCCACAAAAGACTTTATTAAAAAAGCTGTTGACGCTTACATCGCATGGTTTAATCAAAATGAAAAATAGCCTTCACTATCACATAGTTTATTAGAGCAGAAGCATCCTAAAGGAATGTGAGCCGTAATAAAAGCATTAAGTTCATCTTGAGATGAAACATCTAAAACTTTTTATTATGGCTCACATTCCTTACTTTTACTACTTAAAGCATATTATGGATACTACTACAGCATTAGCCGATAAAGAATCCCCTGTGGAGCAGTTAATTCAATTCTTTAATGGATATTTTGCCCTTGATAAAAAAGAACGTGAAGAGGTTGTCAGACTTTTTTCGCAAAGAAATATCAGGCGTAAAGGATATATCCTGCAGGAAGGGGATGTATGTCGCCATTATTTCTTTATTGTCTCAGGCTGTTTTAAAATGTTTGCTGTAGATCCTGCCGGTAAAGAACACAACCTGCAGTTTGCTGCTGAAAATGAATGGATAAGCGACCTGCACAGTTTTTATTCTGAGGAACCAAGCCGTATGCATATAGAGGCGATTGAGCCTTCGGTTGTCCTGCAGATCCAGCATGACGACCTTTTGTATTTATTTATCCATTACCATAAATTCGACCGCAATTTCAGGATAATTACAGAGCGCAAGTACATCAATTTTCAAAATCGAATTTTGCAGAATATCAGTTCTACAGCAGAAGAACGCTACATTAGCTTTACCAGCGAATATCCTGCACTGGTTAATAGGATACCCAATACACAAATTGCTTCTTACTTAGGTATTACACCTGAGTTTCTGAGTAAAATCAGGAAAAAAATCGTGACTTAGTATTTATATTTCCCCAGTTATTCTTTGGTAATAACGAGATCTTTAAAAAATCCCTCAGTGCCAATGTCTACAAAAAGTCCAATGGCACCCTTGGCATCCTTGCCCAGCTTAAGATCATTTACGATCAAAGAAGGTGCTTTGCGTCCGTCTAAATATAGTTTAGCCTGTTGCCCTTTAACTATAATTTTAATCTTTATCCATTTGTTGAGTTCCATATCCTCATAGGATTCATAAACTCCCGGAGCAATTTTCCTGCTATCAGTAAATTTAAAATCAGGATAGGCAAAATATTGTGTAGAGCGGTTTCTGCGAAGCTGGTCATCCGCCATGGAATTTGCTGGTCTTATGTAGATGGCTTCAAACTTAGAATTATCGTCATTAATATGAAATGCGACCCCTATAAAGCCTCGTGCATGGGAAGGGGCATTTTTTAGAATTTTACTCCATACTTTTACTTCAATAACCCCCTGACTAAATTCAAAATTATTGATTCTGGCATAAGTAGCTTCATCATCTGGAATTATAGTTGAATCTTTAACTACCCGTACCGCTTTGCTTCCGTTTACTTTACTCCGGGAAAGGTAAATCCCGACCGGGGTGAGGTTATTATCATTAAGTTTAATCTTTTGTGCCAACAGGCATGGGCCAAAAAGTAGCGTCAGCACAGTATATTTTAAAAAATATCTCATCACTTTTATTTAGATTCTTAATTATTGTTGTAAAAAATGGCATACAGCAGGCCAGGCGACAGGCCACTTTTCCAGAAAGGCACCATGACCGGCACCGGGAATAACACTCAGCTGGCCCTTTAGAATAAATTTAGCAGCATGGTCCGCATGTTCAACCGAAATAAAATGATCATGATCGCCAACCATTACAAGCACAGGGCATTTAATCGTGCTAAATAGTTTTTGGTCCGCCACCAGTTTGTTGTTGAACTCTTCCTGAACGTTTGTAAAGAGCTCAGAGAGTCTTTTTGGCTCGGGCATCAAAGCCAGCTGCTGATCCCAAAAAGGCTTATCCAGTTCTAAGGCCTGTTTAACCGTAATGCCATTAGGCTGGTCTCCCGGGTGCCTTTCACCAGCCCCTATAACTACTAATTTTTTGACTTTTGACGGATAAAGGCTTGCAAGCATATAACCGGTATAACCTCCATCGCTAAAACCGATTACGGTAGCACTGTCTTTTGTTACTGCATTTAATATAGTGACGGCATCTCTGGCTTTCAGCTGATAGGTGTGAGGCTGATTTCCCAATTCTGATTTCCCGTGCCCTCTTGTGGAGATAGCAATTACCTGATGATTAGTTTTTAGACTGTCTATAAAAGGGTACATCTCGAAAGCAGAACCAAATATACCTCCATGCAATACCAAAACGGGATCGCCCGTGCCATAGATTTCATAATAGATTTTTGCATCATCAGACGTTATGTAATGCCCTGCTGCTGTATTGTTTCCGTATGGAATTGTGTTTTGGGGCGGAGTGATCGCCTGAAGCGCATACCTCATCGGTTTTGTCTGCTGTGGATAGAGTGCCGCAGAGAAAATTAGTATTGCGGATAAAAGTAAATTTTTCATAAAATTAATTTATTACCCTGCAAATTTAGTGGTGTAAGAACCTATGGGGAATAACCTACTTTAATAAAAATACTTAAACTAGTTTAAGGGTTGTTTGTTTTTTAGTAATTATGCAGATAGACTATGGTTATGAATTTATGCCTGTAGCAGCCTTTTACATTCAGTATGCCGGAGCATTCACAGAGATAGTTCGAATTAAAGTTATTGCTATTGATAAAAATACAATTTGAACATCATCTTTTACATATTCTGCAGACGCTTCCTGTTAGCTTTGAAATGCATCATCGATAAATTCTTGAAGTCCTGCTTCTTCCAGTATTTCAATAGAGAATTCTCCAAAACGTTTTGGGAGCCAGATAATTCTGATTCCACTAGGCGAATTAAGCTTTTCTTTTGATAAAGCATTTCCATTTTCATCTTCAGGTTGTACACCCGAGGCTAGTAATTCGTCAAATATAGCTTCAATATCAGGAGTTGAATAACAATGACGGTAAATGGTTCCTTCGCCTTTACTATCCAGAAGGTTTTTGAGATTTCCGGAAAATGGCTGAACCAGCATAAATCTTTCTTTACCAATTTTAACAACGGCATAGATAACGTGTAGATCATCTCTCTCCCAAGTAAATTTTTTTGAAATTTCAGCCCCAAGTATTTTTGAATAATAGCTGCAAGCTGTTTCAAGGTCTTTTACCAAAATATCGATATGACTAAATTTAAGTTGCATGCTGTATATAGTTGAGGTTAGATTACTATGCCTTTACTGATTTCCGAAAGGCAGTTAAGTTGTCAATTAAGAAAAACAGACAAACAAATATAATAGTATTTTTTATGAAAAATAATATAAGTAATGCATTGTCTAAGAGAAAAACCCTTGAAAAATAAGAATTTTAAGTATTCTGAAAATAGTATTCTTATGGAAGTTTTGACAATATAAAATTAATATTGTTCAAGACAAGCTGAGGTTCGTCAAGCTGAATAAAATGCCCGGATTTTACTGTTGAAATATGCGTAAAATCAGTTACCCCGGCCTTAAGGAATTCGTGGGCATTATACCATTGTTGTTTTGAAGCCGCATTATTTTCAGCATCAGTTTTCATACTGGTTAGTACAACGACCGGAACGTCTGGCAAATTAGGCAATGTTGCCATATATTTAAAATCTTCAATTAATTGTAGTGTTTCCAGTGCTATGCCGGAATTTGCTCCATAAATAGTTTTATAATTAGTATAAAAAGTATTGATCTGTTCTTGCGAAAGATTATTATACTTTTCGTGCGAAGGGTCAACAAATAATAAGCCGGCCACTTTCTCCGGATTTTTTATCGCATAATCTCTAATAATCAGGCCCCCTAATGAATGTCCTGCCAGAACTAGTTTTCTGCCATTTGCAAATTGATTCACTACTGTTTCAAGTTCACTTCTTAGCTTATTAATATTTCTGGGCTCAGTATTAAAACCTGATTTTCCATAACCGGCTCTGTCATATAATAAAACATCAGAATCCAGAAAATTAGATATAGATAAGATTTCGGAGGATTTTCCGGTACTATACCATGATGTATGGTCATTGCCGTGACCTGATTCAAAAACAACCAAATATTTTGATTTTTTTGATACCGTGTATGCCATTAATTGATGTGTCCCCAGATCTACTGGAGTTCCGGGATATTCCGTACTGCGATTTCTATCATCGTCTGAACAAGAGATAGAAAAAATGGTAAAAGTAATGGCTATAAAAACGCATCGCAAGTGAGTTTTAATGATTTTGTTTCGCTTTAATTTTTGTGTTTCTTTTTTTAAGGTCATGGTATTGTTTCAGTTTTAAAAAGTAAATTCTCTACAAATATTAGTATCATTTACCACTTAAAAGTTCTGATTTATGAATCAGAACGTCTTTTACAATACACTATAAGTTACAAGCTTCATATTGCGAAAAATCAAAATAACATTAATGAATTGATATTAAAGCGAGATTTGCTTTTTTAAATTCGGATGGAGTCTGATTGGTTCTTTTTTTAAAAGTAGTATTAAAAACGGTTTTAGAATTGAAGCCAACTTCAAATGCAATTCCAATTAAACTTAAATGCTGCATGTTCGGATCCCGGATCATTCTTTTTGCTTCTTCGATTCGGTACTGATTGATAAATTGATAGAAATTTTCGTCAAAACCTTTATTGATAATATAAGAAAGTTGATGAGATGAAATATCCAGTTGTGAAGCCAATTTGAATAAGCTCAATTCAGCATCCAAAAAAGGTTTTTTATTTTTCATCATATCCGTTAAAACCGCTTTCATTTCTTGTAAATCAATATCAGAGATTAGTTTTTTCTGATTATTTTCTGTGCTGAAATCCTCTGTTATCATGATATCGATTTCTTTTTTTTCTTGTGGACTAATTTCTGAAATTTCTTTTTGTTTTAAAGAATAGTACGCAATCGAAAAAAATCCGGCAAGATAAATCAGACTCGCAAAATGGTCAAATAAAGCATTGTTTTTTGCTAATTTAAAAACATTGTCAATCAACCATAACGCTGTGATAAACAATACACAAATAACCACTTTCTGTAACCATTTTAAGTTAATTACAGCAGTATTTGAAGTGTACAAAAACAAATTCTTTTGATAGGAAGTAATTTTTTTATACGCTAAAATGCAATACGTAACAACCTGAACACAAAAAAGAAGATCAAAAACGGTAAGTATTATAGCAGCATTTTTTTTATCTGTAGCTGTTGGTTGTTTTACCTCAATCATTACCGAAAGAAAAAGCAGTACTAATATTACAAAAGCAAAAGCAAAATGATAAGTATCTTTTAGCTGCCATTTTCTATTGGGTTGAATAAAATAAATTACACTGAAATAAAAAACAGGAGCTACTATAAAATCGGTTATCCCCAGAAAATCATTAATGAGCATTCTTGTTTTCATAAACTCGGTTTTTTCTAACAGGTCGTTAAACTGAATAAGAAAAACACACAAAATAAAAGAACCCAGCCATAGATTGCCTCTGGTGTTGATCTGATTACTATTTGCGAAGATTAAAAATGCCAGTAATAAAGTTGTTCCAGCAACAAAGAAGCTAAGTAGTTGATCCATTAAAAGCAGTTTTTTAAGCTTGTATAAGTTTTGAAATAATAAAATTACTAAATATACACAGAAATATAGAGCTGATCCTACTATAAACTTTTTGCAGCTCATCGGCTACTAATAGAAAAACACCTAAAAAAGCCCATTTAGATCTACTGGGAATTGTGTAACATCCTGCTGAAATTAAATACTTCTTAAACTCCTCTCATTTGTATCTTTAATAGGACATTAAAAACTATTATATAATCAAAAAAAAATAAAGTTATGGCAGAAATTAAAATTGAGAAAAAGAAGGCAATATGGCCATGGATTGTAGTAGTCCTGTTGATCTCAGCAATTATATACTATATCTTTTTGAGAGATAACGAGGCACAAAGTGGAAGAAGCGTTGAAATTGAAAATACTACCAGTACAGACAATACGACAAACTAACCAGTAACGATACAGAGAAACGAAAATAACTCCTTTTGCTACCTATAGAAATGGGTTAACATAAACAAAAACATTGTGTTAACATAGGTGGATCAAGAAGTTTTTCTGAATTTTTTTGCTGCAAGAAGGAAGATCAGACTTAAAAGAAAAAATTCCTGCAGCCGGACGAGGGGAAAATAATTTTTAATACTAAAAAATAATTTATGGAAAATAAAGATAGAAATTTATACAGACTGGACGAACTTTCTGATTATAAAATTGCTTCAAACTATTCTGATGTACGAGGATGGAAAATAGTAGACGCTGACAACCGTACGATAGGTACAATTGATAATCTTTGGGTTAACAAAGATATGAAGCGCGTTGTATATCTGGATGTGAAAGCAGATAAAACATTAATTGAGGATAGCCGTAATGAGGTGCACGATGTTATAGCAAACGATAATGGAAAGGAGTTTATCTATAAAGACGGAGACAGCCATGTTATCATACCAATTGGATCAGTCAGTATTAATAAAGATACCAAAATTGTTATGGCTAACAGTATAGGATATGATACATTTAGAAACACCAGCAGATATAACAGGCAGCACAATTTTAACAGGGAATATGAAAGAAGAGTAATGAAGTCCTATTATCCCGAAAATGATCCTGACTCTGTGTATTATAGCGATGATGACTCTTTTTACAACCGCAGGGAATTTGATGACAAATAGTATTTTTATCAGATATTTTAATGCAGAAGCTGACATTTTATAAAATGAAAATCAAGAAAAAAGATCAAACATTTAGCAATGGCTGATCTTTTTTTTGATTTTAGCCCTGATTAAATTTGTTTACTTAAGATTGACGACTCTTTTGTTTTTTGGAATATTAATATCCTAAAATAGTGTGGACAAAAAGACTCCCTTACCTTTATTTTAAACCCATTAATATTTAAGTAGTGAGATTTTAAAGAAGTATAGCGTTGTGTTTTTGGACCAAAAAAAGGATAACTCTAAAAGTTTATAGCGATAAAAATGCGGCAACTGACTACTATTACATAATTTTGTAAGGCATGAAGTAACTAGCTTCTTACTATTATACTATGAACAATACATTTTCTGACAGCAGCCAAATAGGATTGGTAGCTACTTTCTCTGAGCTTGTACATACTGATTTCAGGGGAGAAATGAATGCACTATGCTGGTTCAGAAATTTGGATGGCGATTTTAATGATATTGTTGCCAAGTTATCTTTAGAAGAAAATATAACCGAAGTTTACCCTGAAGATCTAATCGCGCTCCAACTATCGGAAAAGGGGAGTATAGCAAGGGAAATCATCTTAAATGATTTACAATTATTAACTGATTTTGGAGCTTCTCCGGCTCTTAATTTACTGAAGTGTTACGAACGTGATGATGAATTTGATTTCATATCGACTGATGTGTATTCGTTTCATGTAGACCGTTCGCCCATTGCAACAGATACTTTTTTATGTACTTATCACGGAGCCGCAAGTGATATTATTGCTAATGCGCAGGCAGAGCAAAAAATCCAGATTCCGGAAATCAGGGCCAGGCTAAAAGAGCTGTATGACGGACCAGATGAAGGATTCGAAAACTTTCTGGAGGAAAATTATTTTGATTTGCATTATCAGGTACATGCTGATGCAGCACCTGTTAATTTAGGGTTAGGGCATCTTTGGCGGCTGGCCGTAGATCATCCAAAACAACAAGTGCTGCCTTGTATTCACAGAGCACCAATAGAAAAACAAGGGGAATATCGGTTGTTGTTGATTTGTTAAGGAAATTGTGGGGACAATGCAGTTAAGGAAAGCTTTTTAAATCCCTGAAAACCTTCATTTTTAAGCATTTTAATTACTGTTCAGGGGTAATTTGTCCTTTAAAATTTAGTTCAGTTTTTTTATTTTCTTTTTAGGGATTAGTAATCGGGAGTTTAATTACAAGGTATTAAAATACAGTTTTGTAAATATATTTATGATTTAAAAAAAAGAATCTGCCCTTTAGGACAGATTCTTCTTCTTAAGTGGTACGTACTTAAGTTCGAATTATATATTTAGAAAATCATTAGATTATAAAAAAATGAATGTATTTACTATCTTAATTTTCCAACAAATATTAAACTACCGCCAATCGCTTCAGAAATTGCTTCAAAATCGGCAGGTCCTTTTTGCTTCAAAAGGCTGAATTTACCATCAGGAGCAGTGATATTACCATAATATTCGACACCATCAATTGTACCGACAGAATAAACGGTACCATATTTTTCAAAAGAAGTAAAAGGCTCAACCTTTAATGTTTTTAAATCTACAAGAGCAAATTTTGTCGGAGCATTGTACCAATCAGCTGGTTTTGCCGGCGGAGTAAATGTATTGTCCAGATACTGAGCAAGCGCTTTATCTCCATGAACATAAGCTACCACATTGACTGAATGTGCATTTAGGGGGGCTTTTAAGTCTACAAAAAAGTTAGGATCAAATGTTCCGTTAGGGTTTACCTTTAGTAGCCCGCCTGCTGGAGGAGCACCCGTTACAGTGCTGTAATCTAATGAAAGAGATGTAGCGCGTGAAGGTCTGTAGTACAAAGTACCATCATTTCCTTTAGCAAACGTATCGTAGCCCATTGACATACGGGAATCTTTAACATAAGAAACCACTTTTGTTGCTATATCAAAAACTGCAATTTGAGCATATTGTGGAAACTTATTAAAATCGGTAGGAGTTGCTGCCACCGGTAAAATGATTTTTTTTGCAGAAGTAACATAACTCATATAAGTAGATGTCTTAACAGCAGCATCATTACTTAACGGCAATGGAGTTACGGCTATCGTTTCTGTTATAGTCATAGTTGTTGGATTGAACTTAATAATTTTTCCATCATTTAAGGCGAAAAAATAAGCTTCTGTTTCAGACACAAAAGCAGGAGGGCCAAAAGTACCGCTAACACCAGTTCCCGCAAGGCTTAAAGCATCTGCGGCTGAAATTTTCATTTCGTTACTTACATTGTATTTAGTTAAAGTCGAAGCTGTACCATTCCAGACATAAGGATGTTCTCCATAGGAATATATTGTAGCGCCCGGACCAATCTCTGTCATCGTTTTATAATCAAGAGTGGAAGGGAATTTATCGTATGCTCCTAAATAAAAAACCCTGCCTCCGGGAGTATTTACACGAACTGATGCAATAACGGCAGGATTATCACCCTGACCTTCATCTGTTTTGGAATCATCTGAACTGCATGATGTTAATGCGAATACCGAACACATTATGGCTAGAGCAGCATGTTTTATAAAAAATCGATTTGTTTTCATATGGATTGGTTATATAATTAATTAAAATTGCGTTACTAATTTGATATTAAATGATCTTCCCGGTTTTTGTACACCAAAAAAGTCATAATTTTTTTCATTGCTTAAATTTTGGATTTCTGCTGTTATGGCATATCTGAAACTGTTTATACTATTATGATAAGTAGTGCCAAAATCAAAAGTCTGCTGACTTGGGATAACAAAAGGATTAACAGAAGCACTTTCCCAGCTTCTAAAAAATTCATATACATACCTTGCATCAAGAAAAAGGGATAATTTATCGGCCTTGCCAATTAAGTTATGAAAAGAATAATTAGCGCCTCCGTTAGCAAAAAAATAAGGCTGGTTAGGTACTCTGTCGCCTTTATAAGCGGCAAATATCCCTTCGTTTGAGTCATTGTAAAAGTGTTGGTAAGTACTGTTGGCGTGAAATGAAAGTTTGTCATTTTTAGAAGTCCAGCTGCCGGCAACTTCAATTCCTTTAGAAGTGGCTGCAAATACATTCTGATACATATTATTGCGGTCCAGACTTGGAACAAATAAGATCTGATTGTCTATCTTTCTTAAAAAAACATTGGTTTGAACCTGCCAGTTGCTTGTTTCATAATTTTCTTTAGACTTGAAAAACAACTCAAAATTGACGTTATGACTGCGTTCTGGTTTTAAATTCAGATTGCCTTGTACAAATTGGCCGTCTCCGAACAACTCGTCTGTCTGAGGCAGTCGGGTAGCATACTCATACGTTAATCTTGCAGCAAATTGTTCATTAAATTTAAAGCGGAATCCATTTCCAAAACCAAAATAGTTTACGCTTCTGTCTTCTTTTATTACGCTATTATTAGAGGGTATCCTCTCCTCAGAATTGATTTTTTGTAAATAGTTTTTAATAAAAAACAGATTCTCTAATTTTTCATTAAATGCATTTATTTTAAAGTCTGCACCATTCACCCATGTAAACAATTCTCTTACAGCACTGGCAGGATCATAGCCGGTAATAAGTCTGTCATCTCCGGTTTGTTTGGAGTAGGTTGGTGCTGAAGTAAAACTCAGGGCATATTGATTATTGATTTTCCATGACGCTTTCAGACGTGAAAAAACATCATTGTTCCAGGTGTAAGTATCACTTGGACCGGTAGATTCTGAAATCTCCCCGCTCACATTTCCTGCAGAACCTTCAATACGCTCACCATACCAATTATAGACATAATCTGATACATCTTTAAATTGACGTTCCCTGTAATTATATCCCGAAACAATATCCAACTGAACATTATTACCAAAATCATTACGATAGGTAAGGACAGATCCGGCCGATTTTCGATACGTCATCACTTCTCCGTAGGGAACTCCAACCATTAATTGATTGTGCTGGATTTCTTTTGTGTAATCGGTATAAAATCCTTCGATGCTTAGTTCCTTTGCCCAGATTCTGTCTTTTACACCTGTAATGATCTGCAATCCGTAGCCTTTGTAGGCATCATGAAATCGAGGCACTGTTACTTTTTTTATTTTACCGGCATCATCTGCAACATCAACATCTACTTTATAGTTGTTTTGGGAAGTATCGTAAAATCCGTTTCCTTTTATAAAAAATCCAGTCTTTTTATTATAACTACTAAGTATTAACGATGTTCTGTAGGTTCCAAAAGATCCCGCCTGGGCAGAAAAAGAACCGCTGAATCCGGATTTTATTTTTGGAGTGATTAAATTAACAGCACCACCAAGGGCATCTGCTCCAAATTCGATAGGAACGACTCCTTTATAAACCTCAACACGATCAATTAAGTTAACGGGAACTGTTGAAATTCCGAAAGTATAGCCGTGATATTCCAAAGGAATCCCCTCTAGGAAAAACCGGATTTGATTTCCTGTCAGTCCATTCATTGAAAAATTTGTCCTGGAACCTAAACCGCCGGTACGTCTAACATTTATACCTTGTGTCTGGGCAAGTACTTCGCCTAAATCTGCAGTTTTAAACTTAGCTTCCCGCATTTCTATTACGGAAACCGCTTGTGCTGTTTCTTCCTTTTTTCTTTTTTCAGATACACCTTTTACCACTACATCATTTAATTTTTCAGCATCTTTTGATGTAGTATGAGCCTTTTCTAACGTTATAGTAAACGAAGTATTTAGAGAACTTTCTACCACAATAGTTTGCTTCTTTGAGATATACCCATCTAAACCTGCTTCAATTGTATAGCTGCCATTTGCTACATTCTCGATCTGATAAAATCCACCGGTAGTAGTTGTTACATTTATTTGGGTACCTAAAAGCTGAATGTTAACCCCGCTTAAAGGGTTTCCCTGTTCATCATTTACTGTACCGGAAATTTTGTTTTGTGCCATTAAAAATGTCGACGAGAATAGAAAGAGCAATACTATTTTGAGCTTCATGAAATATACTTAGAATTAAATACTATTCTTATTTAGAATAAATAAAAATTCAAAAGTATGAAATTATCTAATAATAATAACTTAATAGAATAAAAAAATATTTAAATTTTAATTAACAGCTTCTATAACTTTTGATCTTTGGTTCTTTTTTCGCAGGAAATCTAAAAGGATCTGAACAGAAAAAGTCAGTATAATATAAAGTACTATAAGTGCAAGTACAGTGGTTATGCCATTCTCCCTAAAACCGAAGATGCCTTTGCCCCAGGAAATGAGAATCCATTGTGTCATGTACATAGATGTCAGGTTCTTACTGCAATATTTTAGAAGTTTAATAAATTTGTTTTCTTTGGTATTTATGGATATTTTAAAAATAATCCATAGAAAAATTAAGGTCCAGCCTGCGAAATAAAGAACTCCGCCCGGTCCCATATGGTAAAAACCATTGTAATTGTAAGTTCCGTAGATAAAAACCAGAGGTGCACCCAGAGCAAGCAACAAAAAGCCGGTATACAACATGTTTTTAAACAATTGGGGCCTGTCATAATTAAGTTCCTGATACCATTTACCAAAAAACATCCCAATGATAATAAAAGACATCCACGGAAAAACAGGAAAATAAACGTAGGCCGGATAATCATTACTGAAAATAAGGTCCAACACATAATTAATTACAGGATAATCTATATTGATGCCGCTGACTTCCCTGGAAACTAAGGCTACCAATATGCCTATGGCTAAGATTCCATATTTATTGGTAACATATTTTCTAATAAAGCCAACGAACAGTAAAGACATTCCTGCTAATTGTAGAATATCGCCCAATAACATCAGATACATATACTGCTGTTCTATGGGCCCGTGCCAACCATATCTTTGTATAAAATTATCCGGTGCAAAACCAAAAATTACAGGAAAAATGAACTTAAGAAAATTCATTAAAAGGGCAGCTGCTAAAAGCAGTCCACCGCGCGTTAGAGCACTTTTAAGGCTTTGATGACGAGAGGTCATAAATGTTATTCCCATGCAGATTAGAAAAATAGAAGTTCCTCTGCCCAGAAAAACAATGAAACTACCAATAAATGTTTCCGACTGCGATTTGACATCTGCAAATGTCAGCAGTGTATGTATGATTATCATTCCTATAACACTCATTCCTTTTATAAGATCCAGTGCTGGAATTCTTTTACTTTGCTGTTCCATAGTTTTATTTTTTTGTGATCTTAGGCTTTCAAGACCTAAATTTTTTATTAAATAATTACTTGTTGGGTGTAATTCAAAAATTATATATTATGACACGGATTAGACGGATTTGTTATCATGAAGACGCTGATTTTCACGGATTTTTTTAATTCAATACATAAAATCCGTTTTTATCCGCGTTTTTGCGAAAGCAAATCTGTTTTATCCGCGTTTAATTTTTACACATTTTAAATATAATTGTATTACCCTGCAACTGTTTTTGCGGCTGCAAATGAATTTTCGTTTTCATTGATATGCCTGTTTATAGCAGGATAATCTACTTTGCCGTTAACAGTCAGGGGCACCTGATCGAAATAATAGTTTTTTATGGAACTGGCATGTAGTCCCAGTTTTTCTTTTATTACCTGAGTGATTGTTTCACGCGATAAAGATTCATCCTGATGTATGACTCCAAGATATTTATCCTGAACACTTATACAGATAAAGGTTTGTCCCCCTAATTCATTTTTCAGTAAAATCTCAACCTCATCAAGGTTTAAGCGGACTCCAAATAATTTTATAATACGTTTAATGCGTCCCTTAATATGATAGTAGCCCAATTCATCCTTTTCTGCCAGATCACCGGTATAAAGCTTATCAGTATGGTTATAGTCCTGTAAATCAAAGATGTTGTTGGCATAACCTCCGGAAACATTGGGTCCGTAAAAAATAAGTTCTCCTGTGCTTTCATCAATTTCAAACCTTCCGTTTTTTACAGGAAACCCTATAGATGTTCCTTTGGCCTGAAAATCTTTTGGCGGTAAAACAGCCATTCTGCCGCTGGCTTCGGTTTGTCCGTATTGGGCAAAAAACTGCTTGTTATAGATATGGGTATAATGGGAGATGACATTTGCCAGCTCTTTATTCATCATTCCTCCCGTATGGGTCAAATAACGTAAAGAAGGAGTGTCTTTTTTAAAGAAACCAAAGCGGTGCAGCAACTCATAAAAATAAGGAACGCCACTGAGCGTAGAATAGCCATAATGGGCAAGATCTGACCAGAATTCTTTTTGAAGTACATCTCTGTCAGTGCAGACAATGGTGTTTGCTTTTATGCAATTTGTAGTAAAAATAGAAAAACCATACACAAAGTTAACAGGCACATTTAACGGAACAACATCGTGTTCCGTTATTGGCATGTACTCCATGATAGATAAGGCATTCTGAACCAGGTTTTGATCTGAAATCTTAACAAATTTAGGTGACCCGGTGGTTCCTGATGTACTCATTAAAAGCTTAATATCCCCGTGAATAGGGTAGAGGTGAATTTCTCTTCTTTTAAACACTGAAATGTCTTTGGATGCCTGCTTTAAATCATAGCCTTCAACTTCGGTCCTTGCCGGATCGAAGATATAAGCAGGCCTGTATTGATCTTCCAGGTTTTGTTTAAAAGCAGGATGTAAACCCGAATTAAGCAAAGCTACCGTGTACTTTTTTTGATAAAAATTCAAAAACGTTTCAATTGCCGGCAGCTGATTGTCGTTATAAATGAAAACAACTGCACGTAAATCTTCAATATCTAAAGATTCATGTAATTCGCTAAACGTTTTAACAACTTTGGTTTTTGCATCTATAAAATTTAATTTTTTATTTTTTTGAATTAAATCATAAAGTTCCATACTTTCTTCTTTTGAATTATTGGATTTCTACACCGTTTTTCTTCAGTATTTCTTTTATTTTATCGACACTTCCCATCTCCAGAATATCTTCCATAGGAATTGCAACATTATAAAATCGCTCCAGTTCATCAACCAAAAGCAGGTGGCTCATCGAATCCCATTCGACAATACCCTGATATTCTAAATCCGGTGTAATTGATTCTACAGGTATTTCAAACGCAGTTGCAAATACCTGATGTAATTCTTGTGTTGTGCTCATAATTATCTTGTTTTAATTTATTTATACTATTTTTTTTAAACTTTAGCTAACTTCCATTTTCCTGTTCTGAATATGGTGATACAGCCAAAAGCCAATACCAGCTCTGAAATTAATATAGCGGCAAAAATGCCTTTAGGGCCAAAACCCAATGCGACTCCAAAGACAAATGAAAGCGGTATTTGTATCACGTAAAACATCAGGATGTACAGGAGGGTAACCACCATTACTTTGCCGGCGGCATTCAGTGCTCTGGAAATAACCATTGTATACCCCAGTAATACATAGGCAATAGAAATAATGTGAATGTAAGTCGTGCTGTTATCGATGACTTCAGGCACATCAGAAAAGATTCTGACAACCGGATCAGCCATAAAAATCCATCCTATGGACACCGAAATCAAAAAACACATATTGATCATTCCTGCCCGCCAGACTGATTTCTCGGCTCTCTCGGGCTGTTGTGCACCCAAATTTTGTCCGGTTAAGATTCCGGCAGCATTTCCTATTCCCCAGGCCGGCGTTGTCACTATTGAGGCAACACGCTGTGCTATGATATAGCCTGCGAGGGCATTACCTCCAAAATGAGATACGATTTTAATCATAAACAGCCAGCTGGATGCAGGAATCAAATACTGTAACATACCACCAAAAGTAAGTTTCAATACTTTTTTAAAAGTTTCATTATGAAGTGCCAGCTGCTGTTTACCAATTTGAATAATGGTTGTTCCTTTAATCAAATGAAATGCCTGATAACAGACTCCGATAAAACGGGCTACAGCTGTAGCTATACCAACTCCGAGTAGTCCGTATGCAGGTATCGGGCCCCATCCAAAAATAAGCAGGGGACACAAGAGTATATTCAATGCATTGGACAGCCATAGGGTACGCATCGCCATAGCAGCATAACCGGCACCCCGAAGAATACCATTTAACGCAATACGGATAATAATGAATCCGCAGCTGGCAAACATTACTTTGGCATACAAACTGCCTTGTTTTATAATCGCTGGAGAAAGCCCTACCAGTGCCAGTATCTCATCACTCCAGATAAAACAGATGATACTAATGATAATACCGCAAATTACGCTTATGTTTATGACCTGTCCTGCTGTAACGCTTGCTTCTTTAAAGTTCTGCTCGCCAACCCGTCTTGCAATTAAAGTCGAGGCTGCAATGCTCAGACCAATAGAAACCGAATAGGAAAAGCTGATAACAGACTCCGTAGAACCCACAATAGAAACTGCTTCGGCACCAAGTTTACTCACAAAAAACAAACTGGCACAAACAAAAACAGATTCCATAACCAGCTCTAAAACCATCGGAACAGCAAGCAATACAATTGCCCGATTAATACTGCCTGAAGTGAACTTTTTTTCCCGGCCTAATACCGCAGTAAGAAACAAATCACTATAAGATTGAAGCCTCAATACAACTGTTTTCATGATTGGTGCTGTATTGTTTCATTACTAATGTCTGTAAACTCGCTCATTTCATACTGCTTAATGACATACAGCGGATTAGGAAGTTTACTTCCTTTTTTCGGTACGGCAAAACCAGTTTGCTCAGCATAGCCATTATTAAGCAGTTTCAGGCTATTGATGTAAAATCGCTTAAACTCAGGTTCAAAAAGATTGTACTTTTCAAAGCGGTCTGTAAGATGTGGATTATCCTGTTGGTATTCCTCAATTGATCCTGTTACGGTTTTCCAAAACAAATGTTCATCGTAATCCAAATAAGTATGTAAAATATCAGACAGGTATCTAAAAAAGGCATCAAAAACACCTATCAAAATAAATAAAGGCGTATTCTCTTTATTGGAGGATTGTATAAGACCGTCTTTAAGTTCAGCCGGTAATTTTGCTTTGGCTTCTTCTGTTAAAACAATATCATCAACGAAATCTTTTATAATAATACGCTGCGGTATTCCTTTTTTCATAACTAAAATAATATTCTCGCCATGAGGTGTTACACATAAGGAATGCTGATAATAAATATGCAACAAAGGCTTTAAATATGCTTCTAAATAGTGCTCCAGCCAGCCTTGCGTATCTAGTCCTGATATGTTTATCAGCTCCTGAAGAAAAGGACGGCTGTTGTCATCGATATATAATAAAGATGCCATTGTCATTAGTTTTTCTTCAGGTTTACGATATTTCTCTGCACTTTCCCTCCATAATGCGCCTAACATTTCGCGATAATGATACGGACTGTCAGCTATAGAATTGTACTGCGGATGACGATAAGAAACCGTGGCAACTTCGCCTAACAGCACCACTTCTTTTTCCTGAAAATAAGGATCTTTATCGAGCATCTCTTTTACCCATTTTGTTACTCTCGGAGCAATATCCATTTGTTTTGGGGATAATCCGCGGATATTTCCTGTGCTCAAAATCGAGATTGCCGTTTTTACATAATGTTTTGAGGGATAACTTAAATTAAAGAAAGTCCGGATGCTTTGCTGAGGCGAATATACATCGTCGCTTTTGCCCAAAATAACTAAATATTGGTTCGCAAGATCCTGATGAAATTGCGGCAAAATTTTATTGTTCAACTGCCACGGATGTACGGGTATAAAAACATAATCTTCAGCCACAAGTTTCATATTGAAGAGCTTCTCCTGAAATCTATTAAAAACTTCTTCTCCTAATTCTTCCGTATAAAAATCATTGAAATTTATCGTCTCCAGGGCATTAAATGCAGCTCTTTCTTTGTGGGCTGCCAGCCAGTATAAATCAGTATTTTTATTGGCTTCGGGCGCATAATTGTGATAATCACTATTGTTGAAACCAACTCGTCCTTTATTCGCAATAACCCAGGGATGACCCTCCATTTGGTGCTCGATAGTCTGGTAATCGGCCTGTGTCAAATCAGCAGCACTCAGTTTTTTTCTGGTGTACAAATGTGCATCAGCATATAAGGTATTGAGGAGTTCTTCTGTATATTTTGCCAGTGTAAAGGAGTCAATGCCAAAGGTTTTTTGTAATTCCATAAAAAAAGAAAGAACATCTTTTGCAGGCTTGGCTGTGCCGTTTTCCCATCTCCGGGTACTTTCTTTTTCAATATGCCAATACTCCAAAAGTCTTGGATAAGCCGAAAAAGTATAGTAAACCTCCGGGAGATCAGTTGTCAGTTTAAAATGTGTAAGACCATCTTTTTCACTGCCCGCTTTTTCACTGCCCGTAATTGCGGGTTTTGCAACATCTTCATGCATTAATTCGGCTAAACTCTTGGCCAGCAGATTAAGATTTACCTTTTCCCAAACGGGAGCGGTAAAAATGTCTAAGTGTGGTATTGTTTCTATATTCATTTTAGATGTATTAAATACTAATTTCTTCCGCTCTTTCCGCGGCAATACCCGAAAGGTCAAAATCCTGAAAAGCAATCCTTTTTTCTAATTTATATACTTCGCGTTTCGCTACTTCATTAATGATATAAGAATTGCGATAAGCACCCATGCCCAAATCAGATGAAATATAGCTGTGGGTGTGAATTTCTGCATTCTGCACAAAAATTTCACTGCCATTATGATCTATACTGTAGTTTCTTTTTACATCATAACTGCCTGTTGAAGTCCTGCTGATGCGATGCTGTATCTCTTTAAGAAATTGAGGTTCCTGATAATGATATCCGGTGCCTAAAATAACATAGTCAGCATGGTCTGTAAACTTTTTCTGCTGTTCGATCTGCTCCAGATGCAATTCGTAATTATTGTGAATTCCCGCCGTTATATCATCCAATTGTATGTTGGGCCTGATCTTTACACCAATGTCTTCGTTATCTACGCTGAGTGCATACAGATGATCGTAAATCTCGTTGAGTAAATCAAAGTTGACTCCTTTAAATTGTAATTTCTGACGGTCCAGCATGACCTTACGGGTTGAAGCTGGCATTTGATGAAAATAGTCTATGTAATCCGGTGAGGTATGTTCTAAAATAAGCTTGGAATATTCCATGGCAAAAAAACGATCGGGACGTGAATACCAATTCAGTTTTAGATTTTTAGGTCTGTTTTGAAGAAGATCAAAGAATACCTCGGCAGCACTTTGTCCGGAACCAATTACAGTTACGGTATCCTGTTCCAGAATTTCTTCTTTTCTAAAAAGATAGCTTGACGTATGACAAACTTTTTCCATCTCTTTTAAATCGACAAACTCAGGAAGTACAGGTACAGTGCCTGTTCCTAATACTAATTTTTCGCAATAGTAAATTTTGGTTTGGTTTTCTTCTTTATGAAATACGTGTAACTCATAGAGGCCCTCCTTATAATAAATTTCCCTTACACTAGAGGAGAAGCGACAGTTCTTTAGCTGTTTAATTACCCATTGACAGTATAAATTGTATTCTTTACGCAGTACAAAGAAATTTTCGCGGATAAAAAATTTATATAGTCGATCTGTTTTTTTAAGGAAATTTAAAAAACTAAATTTACTTGTTGGATCTGCCATTGAAACACAGTCACATAAGAATGGAGTCTGCAGTGTAACGTGGTCAAAAAGCAAACCCGGATGCCAGTTAAATTGCTCTTTTTGATCAAAGAAAAGTGATGAAACCTCATCAACCGGTTCTAACAAAGCGGCTAAACCTAAATTGAAAGGCCCGATTCCGATTCCTATTAATGAATATACTTTACGATCTTCCATACTATTGGTTTATAAGATTATGTTCTGCTTCAGCGTTTATGATAATGTCTTTGTTTTGAGGGAATTTCGCCCAATACCATTCGCGGTAGCAAAAATTAAGATTTGAGGTTTTATGCGGCATTTCGATGACTTTTTCGATTTTAAAACCATGAAACGCTTTGTTCATCATCGAAGCCCTGGAATCAACAGCGCCTTCACCAACCATTTTACCCACTTCAGACTGCGCAAATACATAATCGATCATGCATTGTGTTGATGGTGATACAAATTTTTGTTTAGGATCTGTTGGCGCAATAAATTGATGAGTTCCATAATCAGTAGGCAGAACATCATAATAATCTCCCAGTACATCACGTGTCGGCCAGTATACTTCAATATTAAAAGTAGGCTCTCCGTTGGCCATTCCTATATAGCTGTACAAACCATCTCCCGGAAGCAGAGTTCTGTAATAGGCTTCAAGTTCGCGCAGGGGCCAGTCCATTTTCCATGCTGCTTTGGCGTGGTCACGATGAAACCATTCGTGCAGCATTTCCAGGTCATTTTCTATATCAACAGGGCGTAAACTAATGGTTACATCTTCTTTAGGAAAATAACGGTTGTAAACGATTTCTTTCCCTTTTGGATGTATTAATTGTTCTGAAAAAAAGCGTTTGTGTAAAACATTAGGGAAATTAATACGGGTCACGCCGGCAGGATTACCACCGCAGTCAATATCATTTAGTGCAGTAAGCAAATTGCCTTTCACTTTCCAATATCTGCTTTCGAGAATAAACGTAACCAGACCGCTTTCGTCTTCTTTTTGTAAATCTTCTAATTTGTCATACAGAATATTTAAGAGATTTTTTTCATCTGTAAGTCCGTTGGCGCCGAAGGTATTTACAACGGCCAGTATATTACCTACCCAGAAATAATGAAGCAACAGGTTAAATAAGCGATCGTCCGGAATAAACATTTTTCCATTTTCAGATAAACCTGGTACGATCTTGTTTAACTGTTCTTCAAAAGATTTTCGGAATAAAAAACTTTGATTATCGCGAAAAAATAGTTTTTCAGGCAGGAACGCCGCATCCAGTTGTACCAATGTATTTTGTTGATGCCACTCGCAGAACATTCCCTGTTCATTAAACATTTTTATTACGCCTGTAACTATAATATCAATATATTTTTTAAACCAAAGCTCACTTGTTTTTTCTACAGATAATCCGGTTTGCTGTGCCGCTTTTTGAATCACGTTCTGCATTCTGGAAGGATCTCCCAATATGCTGTCCTGACATAAAGAAGCCACTAAACAGACATTCTTTTCTTTTTCGGCTGCAGTACTTTTAAATGGATTATATCTCACACTGGTAGAAAAACTGTCCAGTACATTTCCATTATAAGATACTGATATAAAACCCGGATCGCATATCAATTCAATATCAGGATACGTTTTCCTTACCTTGTCTCCCCAAGGGGTCTGCATTAGCCTCGATACATCATAACCTCTGTAAAGTTCATGATAATGATTAATGCGTTCCGCTCCGGTAATTTTTACGTGAAGGGAAAATTTGTACATATAATCGCTTTCATTATTATATACCGTTCGTACAGAAGAAGTGGCTGTAAATTCTTTGCCAAATTCGCCTAGATCGATAAGCAGATTTTCTTTTACCAGTGTATCAAATAGGGGCTGGGATTTAAAATGGGCAGCTTCCCACGGGTGAAGCGGAAGCACTTTCCATTCCGGATATTTTTCCAGTAAATCTTGTATTTCTTTATCTCCTTTGCCTGCTTCTAATACTGTTGCTTTTGCAAATTCAGAAGGCAGAACGTTGTCTACTGATTTTTCGGTAACCAGATCAGGGTGCACTAAAAAATAGTACAATTGAAAATGGCCGCCGGTTTCAGGAGCATACTTCAAAACTTCCGGTTCCGTAAAACCTTCACGTCCTTTGGTAAGCGGATGAAGTAAATGTCCTGCCGGAAATAATTGTTCCGCTTCAATAAATGTCATTTCAGGCTTATTAAACTGCTGGCCGGAAGTTTTAAAATGCTCTAAAAACTGCGCTATTTTCTCGGTACTCAGCTGCATTCTTTTTTTTACATTTTTAGAATCTACGAGCGGATACTGCTGTCTTACGTGAGTTGTAATTAATTCCAAAAGACGCTCTGCATCTATTTCTTTTATGGTTTCAGCAGTAAGGTCACGTTCCATTACCGGAAAATCATACAAATGTCTGAAGGTTTCAGATCTGTACCTTATCGGTGCATAGACTTCAACATTATCAACAGGAAAATCCAATTTTAGATGAAGCTTATGATCAGACTTTGACATATATGATTTTAGTACAGGATCGTATTTAGAAACCCCTTCATAAAAACTACTGTTGCCTAATTCGCGCAGGCAGCAGTTCAATAAAATTGTAAGTGTAATATGGACTGCTTCCTGAGCAATCTCTTTAGGAGAAGATGTATTCATTTCCGTGTTTTTTTATGATTGAAAGAATATTGTTAATGTGTGTTATAGTGGTTAATGGGTTCAAAATGGTGAACTTCAGGTAAAAAATGCCATTTACTTTTGTGCTTGCTACTAAAACTTCGCCGTTAAAAAACATTTTCTTTTTGATGTACAAATTCATTTTACAGCAGTCACCCGGCCAGCCGGCCAGCTTATATCTAAAAACCAAAACACTTAAATCAGAATCTGTTAAAAGTTCAAAATCTTTGTCGTTCTCTAATATTGCAGCAGTTTGTTTTGTAGTTTCAATAATAGTTTCCGTATACTGCCCCAGTTTAGTTCTGCCCATATAGCGCAGCGTACACCATAGCTTTAAAGCATCAAAACGGCGTGTACTTTGTACCAGAGACTTGTTGATTTGGGCAGGAAGTTCATCATAATCCTGCTCCTTAGGGTTTAGATAGTCGGCATGATGTTTTATAATATGGAGATGCTGTTTGTTTCTCACCATAAAAGCACTGCTGCAGATAGGCTGAAAAAAAGATTTATGGTAATCAATAGTTACAGAATGAGCTTGTTCTATGCCGTTTAGTAAAGGTTTGTATTTATCGGTAAGCAATAAGCCGCAGCCATAAGCCGCATCTACATGAAGCCATAATTTATATTTTTCTGCCAGAATCGCAATTTCAGCTAATGGATCAATGTTACCGAAATCTGTTGTACCTGCCGTCGCCACAATAGCTATTGGAATATTGCCTTTTTCCAGTTCTTCAATAATGGCTTGATTCAATTTTCCGGCATCCATTCGATAACGGCTATCGGTAATAACCTGGACAATAGACTGCTCGCCAAGGCCAAGAATAGAAGCGTTTTTTTGATTGCTGAAATGAGATTTTTCGGAAACAAAAATTCGGAATTTACTGGCATCCGGAGGACATCCATTTAATTTGATATTCCAATTCAGGTATTTCAAGGCAAAATAATCCCTTGCCAAAAGCAGTCCCATAAGGTTACTCTGCGAGCCGCCTCCTGTAAAGATACCATCACAATCTTCATTATATCCAATTTGTTCCCCTGTCCAGGCAATTAGTTTTCTTTCTATAAATGTTCCTCCGGCACTTTGATCATAAGTATCCTGCGACGAATTGATAGCACTTATCAGTACATCGGCGGCTAAAGCTGGAATTACTACCGGACAGTTTAAATGGGCTATATATTCCGGTAAATGATAGGCAGTGGCATGATTTACATAAATATCATCGATCTCATTCCAAAGGCTTTCATAATCTTTGAGCGGCAGGTCTAAGTTTACAGCTTCTACTTTATTTCTTATTTCCTCGGGTTTAATACCGCTAAATGGAATTTTAGTATTTTCAAGAAAACCGGCTACTCGTTTTTGTACTAATGCTATTGCGTTGTTATATTCAGTGCCGGAATTTTCATGAAAAATATCCTGATAAAAATCGTCAGTAGAACTTTTAACAATGACATCCTGATCAGTGTCTAATAGGTTTTGCATAATGATAAATTTTAGAGTTGAGATTATTTAAAATAAGTTACTTTGTTAGAAACGGGGGTTCTTTTTTTTCTTGATGGTTCCATATCCTCCGGATAATATCCCACATAAATTAACCCGAGGGATTTTTCATTTTCTGCCAGGTCAAATTGCTTTAAGTAATCAATTGCACCTGCAGATGTGCTCCAGTAACTCCCGATATTATTGGCAGTACAGGTAAGCGCTATGTTTTGAACAGCAGATGAAACAGCAGCGATTTCTTCCCATTCAGGCAAATCTATTTTGTGATTACGAACCATTACAACACCAATAACACATGCCGAATTAAGAGGATATTCTTTAAGCAGATTGTACTTTTCGACAGCGGTTTCAGCAGAGAATTTTTGATAATAAAACTCTTTGTAATATTCTGCCAGAAAAGCGCCTAATTTTTCTAAATAGCTATCCTTAAAAACAATAAACCTCCATGGTTCGGTCATTTTATGCGTAGGGGCATAAGTTGCATTTATTAAAATTTCATTTAATAATTCGTCCGGTATATTTTGCTTTACAAATTCATCAGCATAAATACTTCGTCTTGTCCGGATAATTTTTGAAATTTTACTTCGTCTGCTTTCAAAATCTGAGACCTTGATTTTACTGGGTTTAACACTATTATTCATGTTTTTTTTTAAAATTATTAAAGAAAATTCTTTTTTTAAATGATAAAACAAATATATTTGTAAGTAGATTTTATTTAGAATAAATAAAAACAGTGTAGGCAAATGTAGAAATTAATCTGTATAAAAAAAATAAATCAGAAAAAATATTCATGAGAAATTCTGTACATTTTTAAATGTGTATGAATAATGGTTTTATTTTATATAGGTTACTTTCAGTAGTTTGTGTTTTTTGTTTGTCCAAATCGTTATTAACTATTAAATAAACTTATAAAATGAAATCACAGTCATTAATTGAAGATGAGATACCAGTAAAAGAAAGTTCTGTTTATCAAATTCCTACAAGCCCGCTGATAGTGGAGGTTACGCCTCAGGAAAGAAATATTTTATCGAATGTGGGCACCCTGCTGGAGAAGGCATTCCGGAGCTATGAAAATCCGGATTATATAGCCGCGCTTCATCTTTATTCTTTCCAGCTTCTTCCAGAACGAATTGCCAGGATTTTAAGCCGTTTTGGAGCGGATTTCTCGGCAGGCCAGTACGGGGCCATTATTTTTAGAGGCCTTCTTGAAGTAGATCAGAACCATCTGGGACCAACTCCCGCGAACTGGCAAAGTGCTGATTACTCCAAACTCAATAAATACGGCTTTATTTGTTCACTGCTGCATGGGGCAGTTCCCTCTAAACCTGTTCAGTATTATGCACAGCGAAAAGGCGGAGGAATTCTTCATGCGGTTATTCCCGATGAAAATATGGCTGCTACGCAAACAGGGTCGGGATCAAAAACAAATTTGTATGTTCATACCGAAGATGCGTTTCTTCTGCACCAGGCTGATTTTTTAAGCTTTCTGTATTTGCGAAATGAAGAGCGAGTTCCCTCATCACTGTATTCGGTACGGTCACATGGCGGGGTAAATACAGTAATGGAAAAGCTTTTTCAGCCTATTTATCAATGCCCTAAAGACGCCAATTATAATGAGGAAATTAATAACGGCCCGCTGGCTTCTGTTCTGTACGGAAATAAAGAACTGCCTTTTATTAGATTCGATGCGGCAGAGCAGATATTTAATGAAAAGGCTGGCCAAACCCCTGAAGCTCTTTATAATTTAACTGAATTCTGGAACGAGGCTAAAGAGTTGATTAATAATGAGTATATACCGGATTCCGGAGATGTGATCTTTGTCAATAATCACCTATGTGCGCATGGAAGAAGTGCTTTTACGGCAGGGCAGAGGGAAGAGAATGGCAAGATTGTGAAGTGCGAGAGACGACAAATGCTCAGAATGATGAGTAAAACTAGTTTAATTCATATGAGGTCGATGACACAGACAGATGATCCGTATTTTGTGATGGAAGAACATTTGGGAAAAGTTTTTGATCAGGATTAATCATTGAAGCTGAATTAAAGAGAGATGTCAAACTATATTTGATGTCTCTTTTTATATCAGGTCAATACGAATTTCTAAATGGAATATTAATAGGAAGGATTAAAATATGGGTCAGAAAAATCAATATCACCATTTGCATTAGTATATTTCTTCCAAATATCGGGGCCAACTGTACTTGCTGCGAAGTCTGCCGACTTCGTACGCACTCCAATAATCCGCAAAGAGCATCAAAAAATAAAATAGGAACGGAATATAGCAACGGGTACGAAGTCGGGAGACTTCGCACAGCTTTTTATAAGAACTCTTCGGGGAGCGGGAATGGGTGTGAAGTCGGGAGACTTTGTACAGCAATTATGAACACTTCGGGGAGCGGGATGCTGATGCAGAACCTGTTAATTTAGGATTAGGACATCTTTGGCGACTTGCCGTAGATCATCCAAAACAAGAAGTGTTGCCTTGCATTCACAGAGCACCAATAGAAAATGAAGGCCAATATCGCTTGTTGTTGATTTGCTAAAAGCAGTTACTATAACAGTTTTGGGCAATTATATTATTTATTGAATTCGTTACTTTTTTGAACGATTTATTATTTCTAAATTTAAAGGGTTAAATAGATCACAAAAGAATTAGTTATTATATGGAAACATTAGCTGAAAAATATAGATCGTTACAATTATCCAGTTTGAATTCAATGAAGAGTTATACTTGTATGCTATTGACCGATACTTCTAGTTATAAAGTTTATGGAACAGGAGTATTTATTCAGATTCAAGACCACTATTTTCTTATTTCAGCTGCCCATGTTTTTGATAAGTACAGTGAGTTATTCATTTTTTTATCAAGAGACTATGAAATAATTAGGCCAGGAGGAACAACTTACAATCATAATGCAGCAAATAGGGATAAAGATACAATTGATATAGGTGTTCTGAAATTAGATAAAGAATGTGTTCCTCATCTTTTGCGCACTTATAATTTTTTGCAGGCTGACGATTTAGCTATCAATCATATATTCCAAAGCGAAGAATATTACACATTTCTGGGCTATCCCGCGACAAAATCAAAAAAAAAATATAAGACAGATATTTTCGATTCTACCTCTTTTTTTCATTTTACTACTCCTGAAAGAAACGAGGATTATTCAAAGTTTGATCGAAATCCTGCTGTTAATGTTGTTACATCATATAATAGAAAACTTTCTTTTAACCACAAAAAATATATGTTTGGAACAGGTCCGGAATTACACGGTATTAGTGGGTGCGGTCTATGGTTTACAGATCCTTTAGATTTATCTACAGGAATTATAAAACCTAAATTAACAGCAATAATGACAGATTGGCCAATTAAAAATAGAGATATAATTATTGGAACTCGCATTGATGTTATTACTGGAATAATAAAAAAGAATCTTGATATCGATTTTCCTGAATCGAAGATTGTAAGAGTTCGGTAAAAAACTTATTTTCAGCATAAGAAAACCATGTTATTTCCATGCGTTCTGGCACTTTTTTCAATTCTTCACCTACGACCCAAACGCCATTTCCATTGCCCCAGCCAGATTTTAAAATTTCTCCACTTGGTATCCATTGCAAACTGCTATCAGAGGCAATAAAGCTCCCACTTACAATTTCCATTGGATATTCTTCACCTGCACCTGTAGTTGCTAGCCATCCGAATTTTTCTGTTTTTATAAGCATTTCTTTTTTCTTTTCCTTGTTAAATATTAGCATCCCTCTTTCCTTGCATACATTATATCCAGCTTTTAGTAATAATGCTAATAGAATTATAACTGTTAAAATGTAAATTTTGTTTAAATTATTTATTTTCATGTTTTTAGATTAATGCGACCCATGTGCTAATTTGTGAAACAACCAAATGAATGACAACACGATTATACTTGCTATTATAAGAAGTATGAATAAAATTTTTGCAAGTAATTTTTTTAACCCATACACATGAACATAGAAAGAAAACAAAATTGTAAAAACAGGAATTGTTGTTATTAATTTTTCTCCATTTGAATCATTTGAATAAAAAAAACTACATAAAGAAGAAATTAGCAAGATGAGTAATAATGATAGTATCTTATTTTTATTTTGATCTGACATTTTATTTAAAACTTGTATATATTTATCCATTAATAATTTTTCTATATGGTTTTCCGTCTTTATATCTGCCTCCTTTTCCCATACTATCACAAGTTGATCTATGAAGGTATCTATTACGTATAAAATGCAATTTTTCATTTTCAATAGTTACCGCTTTACTATGTGCTCCGTCATTTGTAATTGCATAATTTAATAAAGCTTCTTTGGCTTCAGTTAAATCATCCGGAACGTTGTAATCTAATCCTTTAGTTTCTATCATAGATTTATCGAACGCTAAACCATAATTTTCGGAAAGTTTTACCATTATTGCAAGTGGTATATATTGGTAACTGTTCGGATGTTTTTTTCATCAGATATAAGCATTTGCTTCTTTGTGCCAGTCGTACTTATCCCACCAATAATGAATTATTGTTACTAATAACACAAAATTATCTTTTGAGGTTATTGTACTTGTACATCTTATTTTATTCAGCGTCATAAACCTCGACTTTTGAGTTTGGTATTTCAACTTCAGTAGTTGGAGATTTTAGATAAACTTTACCTGAATAAACAGGTTTATTGATGTTACTTTTTATAATTTCTTTATTGAATTTAATGTATAATTCGACATTTTCGTTTTTGTCAAAAAATGTTTTAAAACGCTCCATTAATTGATTATTAAAATTACGTTTTTCAAGTGGATCCTTTATGTCGTCATTCTCATTTGTTGTTTTTCCATTAAGTAAATCTAACCAAATACGAACTTCTAATTGTCTTGAAAATTGATCTTCTACAAAAATTACCATACTTATAGGTACAGCTTTTCCGACAACGGTATCGTTAAGAAATTCAATACCAGTATTGGCGTTACTGATAACTTCGTTATTTATAAAAAAGATATCATAATTGTATATTTTAAAGTCTGATCTATTGGTGCCAATTTTATAATGATATCTTTTAAGACGATTCTTGAAATATGTATTACTTATTTTATTATTTGCTATTTCTTCCTGAACAAATAAGGGCATATCTTCTCTACGTGAATTTACTAATACAGATTTTTCACCCTTATGTAAATTACTCCATTCAACGTCAAAAGTTTCATGTGCTTGGTAAGTGCCAATTTCTTTAGAACCCTCTCCGTCAATCCAAAGAGTTACTAATCCTTGTGGAGCGAAACCAAGAAGTAATCTTGTAAATGCATTTTTATATTCTGTACCATCTGGCATTAAAGATTTACCATAATCTTTTTTAAAAATTTCATACATTTTTTTTTGCGGTAATTCAAAACTACCTGTGTAAAATTTATTTTCGATATAAGAAAACCATGTTATCTCCAAATGCTCAGGTATCTTTTTTAAATCTTCGCCTACAACCATAGTCCCACTGCTTATTCCCCAATTACCATTTAGATATTCTCCACTGGGTATCCAAATTTTGCTGCTATCGGATAATTTAAAACTTCCATTAACAATTTCGACTGGACAAGTTTTATCACCGCTAACTTGTGGCAACCATTCAAATTTTTTTGTTTGTATTTTCATTATATCATTCTTTTTGCAACTGATTAAAATTGAAAGCATTAGTGTAATTATATAGATGGATATTTTTTTCATTTTTGTATATTTAAAAATTCACGAGAGCAACGGTTATAATTGCCATGAAAACAAAAAAAGTAATAGAAAATATTAATAAAGCAATATTAATATTTCTTAACGTTAGGTTTTTCTGCTGATAAAAAGAAATAGTTTCATTTATTATAAATATGCTAAATATAAAAATCAGAATACTTGAAAAAAATGAAAAGAACAGTATCTGTTCTAAACCTCTATTATTAATACCTCCTAATATCCATATTAGAAATAAAATAAAGACAGGAATGACTAATCTAATTGTTAAATGTTTTACTATATTATTTTTCATTATTAAGATAGGTTTATTATATATTGCGAATATTAATCATTTTGAAAAGATTACCCGTCGATAATTTTTCTATTAGGTTTTCCATCTTTATATCGTCCCTCCATGCCTATAGAAGTTGAAGCAGAACGATGAAGGTATTTATTACGTATTGATAACAGTTTCTCGATCTTAAAAGAAATTGCTTTACTATGGGCTCCATCATTTGCTATAGCATAATTTAGTAGAGAATTTTTAACGCCAGTTAAATCTTCTGGAACACTATAGTCTAATCCTTTTTCCATTAATTTTTTTTCAAATTTTAGTCCATAGTTTTCGGCAAGTTGTACCATTATTAGTAATGGAATAAATTGATAACTGTTTGGAATATTTTTACGAATACCATGAAGCTCAAATTCAAAATGATCAGTACTATCATCTTTGTTTGTTTCTACTTCAACAAATTGTTCTTGAGTGTACCAACCTTCCTTTATAAGCTCCTTTTTAATTTTAGTAAATAAAGATATGTTAGAGGATAAACTTCTGTCTTCTATTTTTTGGTCTTCTTCATAACCTCCACCTATATCACTATGCACACCCGGCAAGGAAAGTTCGTACCCAACTCCTGCTAAAATAGAGCTTTTGATATTAGTAAGTGAAAAGTTATTACGATATTCATCTGCAGCTGTAAGATGTACAACTTTTCTAATATTTCCTTCCATTTTTAATCCTAGTCCTTGTTTTCCTTCAACATCATTATCAAAATTTGGTGATAAAGAAGCATTCTTAGAGTAGGATGAGACTGTATCAAACAATCCAACAAATTTTATTGTAAATTTACTAGACTCTAAATCATACAAATTTTGTAGTTTTCGTCTTTGAGATACAAAATTGCGAGCTGCTGCGGCACCTCGACTAAAACCAAAAACAGTCAATTCAATTTCGTTTACAAATTCATTTTCTTTTATTAATTTCTTTTTCTTTAGCAATTCTATTTCTTTTTCAATTTCAATAAATGCTTTATTTACTTTTATTGGAATTCCTGACGTATCGCCACTACCATAGGCATATCCCATAAAATCATCTTTCTCATTATCTACAGTTCCCGGTCCTTCGATGTAAATTTTAATTTCTCTATATCCGCCATCTGTAGTAACTAAATTAATTTGATTCAATATAGATACGTTTGAATAATAATTATGGTAACTACTTTCTTTTCCAGCATTATTAATATATGCTTTTGCATCTTTACTAAAAGTTTTGCTTTCTTTTTCTTTTTGAAATGCAAGTCTGTCTGTAGTATTTTGTGTATTGTTTTTCGTTCCATCAAAAAACACATTCACAGTTACTTTTACGCCTACCTTATTAGCAGGTTTTTTTTGTTTATCAGGAGCAGCAACTTTTGCAAGACTATTATTTTTAGGAGGTTCAACTGTTTTCTTTAGATCATTTATAATTTTAAGTTGTATAGTGTCTTGTATCGTGTCAATTTTCCCTATATATTTAACCTGGGCGTAAAATTCATGTTCATTTTCGTCCCTAAAATCTTTATCGTTTAGTATTTTTTGATATGCTTTTATATTGTTAAAATATAATTCTGCTTTTCCATATTTATCAACAGGAGATGTGGTATAGGTGCCCATGTTTCTAGAACTATTAGCGTGTCCGTCTGTTCCTTCGTCTTCCCAAATAGTTACTTGAAGTCTGTCTCCTGCCGGAATATTTAGTGTATGAATAAACAAACGAACATTATCAGAATAGCCAATTGCTTTACCGTTTAGGTCGCGATAATATTGATCTTGCCATTTAAGATTTTCTATACTTGGTGTTCCTGCAACTGGCGTAATATTAAGTTTTGCAGTATCTTTTGCTCCATGAATATCAGTAAAAGTAACAACCATTGTATAATTGATCCCCAAACTTGCCTGACTAAAAGTAACTCGACCATCGTTACCTAAATCTAAAAACAGTTTTCCGTTTTTTAAAAGTGTCCAATGCTGTTTTACAATTTTATCTCCATCTACTTCTTTATGGTTGTCTTCTTTTTCGTTTACATATAACTGCACTTTCTTTTTTTCCTGGTCTTTAGCCGTCTTGGTGTACATTAATAAATAAACACTTTTACCAATTATAGGTCTTGAGTCTCCTTTTATAAAAAAATTCATAAATATTATTTTTTAGCTTCAGGTATTCCGTTTAGTTCATTTTGAAATTCGCCCATATTAAACATGGGATTTATTAGATTGTGTACATCAGGATTTGCATTAATAAAATTTTGCTCACTAGGCTCCGCTATTTGCCCGTGATTTTTAACTTCAATACAATCAGGTCCACCAATCGGACAAGTTCCTTTACTATCTTCTAGTAATGCTTTACCTTTATTAGACAAGGTTATTTTTTCATAAAAACCACTCCATTCTGTAATTATCGCTTGGCATGGTAAATAATCTCCGCTTCCGTTAGGTTGCATTTTACATTTTCCGAAGGTGTTTTTTTCTAATGCCTGACCAATCTCTTTATCTGTGGCTATAAGTTTCTTATTACCATCTTTATCATTTGCATAATGTTTATTTTGCGTTTTTACTTTTAATTTATCAAGCTTAGGTTCAACACTAAATTTGCATTTTAGAGTTGCACCGTTTACAACAATGTGTTTTTTACTCATAATTCTTAACTTATTCTTGATTAATGGAGTTTAAAGAGACCCTTAAAAAAACTTTCCTTTTTTGTAGTTTCGCCTACAAAAAATTCATGCTTTTGCTCAGAAGCTATAACTTTTTTGTCATTGAGATTGTAGATTTTAACTATAGCTTTTTTAGTAAGATCATCAATGATATCGCATTCTAAACTTGCGTTTTCGATGTTATAGGTATTTGGATTCAAATGGTAAATGGAATGGTAGCTGCCTGAAAAATTATTTTTTTCAACAGCAGTTTCTTTTGATGTATTTACCAGCGTGCCCTTTTTTTCAATTACTATCATATTCATATTATTTAGGTACTCATCAATTTTTTGAGTTACTTTGAATATTAGAGCATCATCTTTAGGTGTAATAGCAAAATCTGCCTCTGCTATAAAAGATAAATCGGAAGTATAAGTAGTATGGATTCCATTAAAGAAGACTTTTAAAAACCAATCATCGGATAGATTTTGAAGTAGATTTTCTACATCATTTAATATAGAATCGACAGCATTTAAGTATTTATTTATAGCTTCGCCTTCATTTTTTTCTAAGATTCTTTTTCTTTTTAAAATCCATCGTTCGCCTATTTCATCAAAATTATGGATATCAATCCATTCTCCTTCCTGATTCACAACTATTAATAGTGGGTATAAAACACTTGAGACTTCTTCTGCCAGAGTATCTGTTATGGTGTCAGTTTGAGCATTATTTAAATATACTTTAGAGACTCTATCAATTTCAAATAAAGAATATCCATTTTTATCTTTTTTAATACATTCTACACTTGCTTTATATTTTATAGTTTGTAAATGCTTGTCGTTTTCAATGGTCTGAAGCACCATGTAGGTGTTTTTACCTCTTACGTTATCGAAAGGTATCTTGAATTCATTATCGAAAATTACTTTTACTGGCTTTGAATTTTCTTGCTCGCAATCTGATTCCTGTTTTGTTGGTTTTAAAAGAACAAATTGTAAATGACTTGGAAAATCAGCATTTATCACATCACAATCTTCAATGCAATTAAAGTTATGATAAAGCCTAAGTTCGTAGAGTGTTATTTCAAGTTTATTTGCTACCGAAGTAGGAGTATCTCCTTTTTGTATCTTGTAAGTAAAGTGTTTAACTACTCCCCAATTGTCTAAAATTTCACCAGTAATCATGATAATTTGTAAGATTTATTTTAGCTTTAAAGATACATCTTTTTCTTACATTTAAAAATCAAACATTAAAAAATAACAATTAATATAAAGATAAAAATTAAGTTTTTTCTTGTTAGTTTTAACCTCCTTGTTTTTAAGTCGTTAGCAGCTTAAGGTACTTGTGTAAATCAGATTTATATTCCCCGATCTCCAAAGAGTTCTTATTGAAAAGCGAATATCTCCTAACTTCTCACCCATAAAATAATGTTCTAAAACAAAAAAAGAGACTCGAAAGTCTCTTTAAGGAATTATATCTTCAATAATTAATTATTTATTAATCAATTTTTCAAACCTCACCATCATTTCATCTTTCTCTTTCAGCATACGCTCATACAATGCAATTTTTTCATCATATAATTGAACAATTTTGTCAATTGGATTAAATGTACAGTGTGGGTTAACTGCATTTAATGTTGATGTATCATTACTTGTAAACGTATTAGAAATAATATTTACCGCTTGTTCCTCATCAAAATTCTGAAAAGCCTCAACAGGAATTTTTAAGGCATGTGAAATTTGATCCAGTATATCATCTTCAATTACATCTTTTTGCTCCAGCATCGAAATTTTCTTCTGGTTCCAGTCATTTCCCAGATCAAAAGCCAATGCTTCTTGTTTGATGCCCAGCATTTCTCTGAAGCGTTTTACGTTTCTTCCCTGATGTATTTTCTGTTCCATAATGAATATCAATTTTTCTAAAGGCTCAAAGATAAAGCCATTTGCATTAAAAATCCTGAATTTCAAAGATAAAAAAATATCCTTTAAAACGGCTGTTTTTGTCAGATATTATACCCGTTTCCAGAATAGATTATCCTTTCTAAAGAATAGAACTTCGCTTGAGAATTTTAAATCTCCGTACAATGAAAAAGAATAAAATGTCTTTCGAAACCAGCTTTTGGACAGGGTTGGCAGAAGGAAATCCATTCAGGGAAGTTGATGCCTTTTTTGCCTTTGCCTACCTTGATTATTATAAACAGAATTTAAGTGAAATGGTAATTTACAGCCGTAAAACAAAAGTATACAAACAGGACAACCCTTCTGATGTTTTTGTCTTGTATACTGCTTTCAACTTTTTTCTTAAAGTCTGTTACGGTCTCCAAAAGAAAAGCAAAAAATGGAAAGTGAAAGATTCTTTGTGCTGTGAAACTGTATTTCATCTTACTTCCCTGACTCAGGAAGAATACGAGAATCCTTTTATTGTATTTCAGAAAGCATTTGGCGAAAATACGCTTGAAGAATTTGAATTATTCCTGTGCCAAATCGTAGAGCTTTCATTGTCTCCCCATGCCGGAGATCCTGACGCTGAACTGACGACGCCTTATATTCATTTAATCAAAATGCTCGATGCGGGGGAACTAATAAGAGAAAGGGGTGTTGAGAAAATCAGGAAAACGGATCAGATGGATCCTGTAGCGTAATAAAATAACCTTTTAGCATAGTGCATGCTTTGTACGATTCCTTTTTTAACTTATCTTCGCGGTTTATACATTTGTGAGTGCATCTGGCTCATTTAAAAAATCTAATTTGTGAAAATAAAACAGGAAGACGCGCAGGACAATCAGCTTAAACGTGGGCTGACTAATCGCCACATTCAGTTAATTGCCTTAGGCGGATCAATAGGAACAGGTCTTTTTCTTGGTATTGGCCCGGCGGCTGTACTAGCAGGGCCCTCTGTTATTTTAGGATATGCTGTTGCCGGAATTATCGCTTTTTTTATTATGAGACAGCTGGGCGAAATGGTGGTAGAAGAACCGGTATCAGGAAGTTTTAGTCACTTTGCCTATAAGTATTGTGGTTCTTTTGCCGGTTTTGCATCCGGTTGGAATTATTGGATTTTATATATTCTGGTTAGTATGGCTGAACTTACAGCCATTGGTGTTTATGTGCAGTTTTGGTGGCCTGAAATTCCGCTGTGGGCATCCAGTTTATTTTTCTTCCTGATTGTTAATGCTTTGAATTTTGCCTCGGTAAAAGTGTATGGAGAAACTGAATTTTGGTTTTCAATCATAAAAGTTGCTGCCATTATTGCCATGATCCTCTTTGGTACTTACTTGCTAATAAGCGGTACAGGAGGAGAGCATGCGACAATTCATAATTTATATAACGATGGAGGTTTTTTCCCGAAAGGTTTCTTTGAAAAAACAACTGATGGCAGTTTTCAGGGTTTATTAGCTGCAATGGCGCTGATTATGTTCTCCTTTGGCGGTCTGGAATTAATTGGAATTACCGCTGCTGAGGCAGAAAATCCGCAAAAAAACATTCCAAAAGCAACCAATCAGGTTATCTATAGAATCCTTATATTTTATGTAGGTGCATTGGTCATTTTATTTGCTTTGTCACCCTGGCAGCAAATTACTACAGACAGCAGTCCGTTTGTAATGGTTTTTCAAAATTTAAACGGAATGGAATTTGAGCTTTTTGGCAACAAAATATTTTTTACACGCCTTATTGCTAATGTGCTTAATTTAATTGTATTAACTGCCGCTTTATCAGTATACAATAGTAGTGTATACAGCAACTCACGTATGTTATATGGTTTAGCAGATCAGGGCAATGCTCCTAAGTTTTTAATGAAGCTAAACAAACAATCGGTACCTATTAATGCTATTTTAATTTCTTCATGCTTTGCAGCGATCTGTATTTTAATAAATAAAGTAATTCCAAAAGAGGCCTTTAGTATTTTAATGTCTTTAGTGGTGTCTTGCCTGGTTATTAACTGGGTTATGATTTCTTATACCCATCTGAAATTTAGACGTTCGAAAGACAGGGAAAACACAAAAACGAAGTTTCCTTCCTTGTTTTATCCGGTAAGTAACTACATCTGTTTTGTGTTTTTACTGGGTATTTTATCCATCATGTGGATCACAAATATGAAGTTGTCCGTAGAATTAATTCCTATTTGGCTGGGGATTCTTTTTGCATGTTATAAAGTTTTTAAAACAAAAAAATAAACAGCTTTTACTACCTTATTCATTACCAGGCATTGATTGTCAGCATATAGTTGGTTATCAATGCCTTTTTTAATGCTGTCAGGGATACCTTTAAGACAAAACCACCAGGAATTTAGATGTTTATACAGACTAGATAGTACTAAAAAAGCTTCAGGATTCAAAATTATCACCAGATATAATTTTCCTGGATTATAACATGTTATATCTTAATGGAATGGGATTTCTTAAATTACTTCGGGACATTAAAGGCCTAAAAAGAATTCCAGTTGTACTTTATTCTCGAAGTTCAGGACTTAGGATAGAGGAAGCGATGACCAAATTCAGGAAAGTACAGTTTTTGAAGAAACGTGCAAATTTTAGAAAGCTTTTTAAGTCCCTACAAAAGATAATTCTAGCCGAAAAGTCTGAGAAAAAAGTATAATGACTTGAAAGTATTGCTTCTAACTTCCCAGACACTCAAATATCTAAACGATTTATTGGAGATCATTATTTTGATTATTGGAGTGGTCTCCTAAAATTTACTATTTAAAACAGCTGTAATTTGTTTGAAAAACATAAGTATTCAAATCATTCGATGTCTTATTTCTTTATATTTTGAACGGCCTACGGGTAATAATTCGCCATTTTTAAGCAGCATATTATATCTTCCGCCGGATTCTACAACCAATTTATCGGCTTCATGCCAGCAAAGAATATAAGATTTATGGATTCTTTGAAAGGATGGTGGAAGCAGTTTTTCTAATGATTCTAAAGATTTGTCATGAAGTTCAACGTGTCCGTCTGCTACATGCAGTTCTGTGTAAATTCCTGCTCCTTTTATATATTGTATGTCTGTAATATTGATGAGTTTAATTGTTTTTGCTTTTTTTACCGCTAAAAACTGAAGGTCGCCACCAGGTTGTTTTTCTGGCGATGTAAAACGTAAAAAAGCCTGGAAAAGCCGATTTTGATCAAATGGTTTGGGTACAAAATCCAATACGCCGTAATGAAACGCCGTAATAGCTTTATCAGTATAAGCAGATATGATAATGGTTTGAAAAGATTTCACGACAACAGATTGCAGTATATCAAATCCGTCTTCGCCATTTAAATTCAAGTCCAGCAGCAGTAAATCAATAGAATTCGTTTCAATCGTGCTTAAACCATTCTCAACCGAATCGCAAAGCAAAATCTGAACTTCTTTATCAAAAAAATCCCGGGTCATTCGTTCTATTCGTTTGGAAATTCTAGCCTCGTCTTCAATAATTAGAATCTTCATTTTGTATCAAAAATTTTAATGGTCGTTAGCCAGCCTTCTTCTACAGCAAAAGAACCAAACTGCCAGTTGTCTCCATAACTTTCATTCAGTCTGGCTTTTATATATTTAAAACCAGTACCGCTGCTTTTGTCTTTTTTTGTTTTTCGGTTTTTTGCGGCTGTCAGCAATGAATATTGTTTATAGTTTTTTTCTTTGGTAAAACTCAAACAAAAACAGATACAGCCATGTGCTGGAGGCATACTGTGTGTTATACCGTTTTCTACAATAGTGTGTATAATGGCGGGCGGAATTTCTTCCTTTTCGTCGATATCTTTTTCCTCCCAATCATAACAAATTTCTTTGCGAAAAGACATTACTTGCAAATGCTTTTGGCATAAGCTGATTTCTTCCCTTATGGGAATAAGTGTTTCTTCGGCGATAGAATTCATAATATCAAACTCATCTGCCAGCGCGCGAATAAAGATAACGCCCTGCAGTGGAGCTTCTTCGATCCAGTCAATTAAAGAAGTTAATGTATTGCGAAGAAAATGAGGCTGAATATTTTTCTTAATCAGCTCTAACTGCAGTCTTGACGAAAGCAATAATGATGCGTTATGAGCTTCTTCGATAGCTTTTGCCCGAATGGTGTGGAGATAAAGCATCGATAATACAATGATTGTAAAAGCGATAAACAATCCAAAATCATAAAATAAAAAGTAATTCACAACCACACTTGCCAGCAAGCCAATGACAACAATTAATCCGCCTTTAATTTTACGGGCTGCCGCATTGGTGGCAATAATTAAGGAAACAAGGCACATAGCATAACTAAAATAGATAGCGGTCCTGTCATAATGGCCATAATAGATAATGTAGATTGCAATAAGACTGGTAAACAAAAGAAACAAAAACAACCGCTTTTTTTTGAAGTCAAACTGCAGCATAAAATACCATGGAACCAATATTGAAATTGCAAAAGTAAGGCAGCCAACAATCTTCAATCGTGTGTAATATTGAATGTACGGAATATCTATATAAAATTTGACATATTCAATAATTAAAAGACAGAAAAAAAGCAGGCAGATTATTCCAAAAAGCAAAACCGTTGTCTCTTTACGGCTACTGTTTATATATAGAAAAAAATAATAAATAGCAGCAATAAGAAAAGCTCCTGCCATAAGGTTCATAAATGACATCACAATAAGCGGTGCGCGATGCAATCTTAAATAGCTTTCAAGTTTTACATGAATGCCACGGTACGCTTCCCGCCATTGCGATTGTGTTCCTATTATCGTGACACGGTGCTTACCTGTAAAAGCTAAATCTTCGGGTATTTGATAATAAGTCATTTCAGTTCCCGGTACTTCGGCCTGACCTGATTGGGCCATTTTGCCGTTGCGTCCTACAAAAACGCCATCCCAGTAAACATCAAAAGCACCAAAAGCGTTCACTTGTAAACCTAATGGGCCGGCATTTTTTTCGCGTTCAATCAGTTCAACAGGTATAGGAACTTTGAAGACAGAATTTTCAGATTTGCCCAAATAATCTTTTGGATGATCATCATCGCTATAATAGGTTACATCTGATTTCACATAATCAGTATACTGTTCACATGATGTAAACAAAAGTAGTAAAAAAGCGATAAAAAAGGGGAGACGATACATAAGATAAAGATAGCATAAATATTGAATAGCGAAATGCATTTCAAAAGGTATTGGAGCCGTTTGCATGTTTTAAAAGACGGCATTTTCTTTTATCAGCTAACCTTGTAGTCTAAAAAACACCTAACATGAAAAACCTCATAACTTGTATTTTAATTTTATTTTTTCATCTTTTTGGCCACAGCCAGCAAATCAGTGTTTCCGGAAAAGTAGAGGACAAGACGACCAAAGTAGCTTTGCCGTACGTAACGGTTTCAGTAAAAGACAGCAGCCTGAAAACCGTAGTAATTGGCGTTACAGACGATAAGGGTATTTTTAATTTAGAAGGATTGCCAATTGGTAAAATGACGATCTCTTTTAGTTTCATGGGATATCAAAATTATGCACAGCCATTTGAAATTATTTCGGGCAGGCCGAAAACAGAATTAGGAACTATAGGTTTGTCTACAGATGCCGTACAATTGAACGCAGTAGAAATTAACGGACAAAAACCAAACATCAGCCTAAAGCTGGATAAAAAAGTTTTTGAAGTTGGCAAAGATGTGCTTTCGCAGAATGGTTCTGCACATGATGTTCTCAATGGTGTTCCGTCTGTTGCGGTCAGCCCCACAGGATCTGTAAGTCTTCGCGGGAACAGCAGCGTTTTGGTATTGATCAACGGGCGTCAATCGGGTTTAACCCAAAATAACGCACTTGATCAAATTGCAGCGGACCAAATTGAGCGGATAGAAGTGATTACGAATCCTTCTTCGAGATATGACGCTTCGGGTTCTGCAGGGATTATCAATATCATTTTGAAGAAAAACAAAAAAAGCGGTTTTAGCGGTCAGGTTCGATTGGTTGCAGGTTCTCCAAATGACAGCAGACTTAATCCGAGCATCAACTATAAATCGGAAAAAATCAATATTTTTTCTAATTTCAGTATCCGTTCTTCTGATTATGTTGGATTGTATACTACCAATCAGTCTACAATGAATAACGGTACACTATCTTACTTAAACCATGTGCAGAACGAAGATCGCCACGACGATGGCAAATTGATTTATTTTGGTGCGGATTATTTTATTGATGAGCATCGGACCATTACTGCCGCTTTTCTAAAAAATGCCACAAAAGACAATGACAAAACTCATTTGTTGTACAATTACAACAAAGCTGACCATGCAAAAGACAGTACTTTGACAAGACAGGGAAAATCATTAGAAAAAAGAGATTACAATCAATTAGAGTTTAATTATACACAAACCTTTAAACAGCCGGCCAAAAAATGGACGATTGATGTTCAGTATGATTGGTGGAACAGCGATAAAGACTGGAATCTTTCGACTCAGCGTTTGTATCCAACTGTCCTGAAGTATCCAGGCATTAGAACGAGCTCAATTGGCAGCAGTAAGGATTTGCTTGTTCAAAGTGATTTTACGCAGCCCATCGACAGTGTTTCAGTATTTGAATTTGGCGTTAAAACAGAAATCCGTAAAGTTGCCAGTAATTTTTTAGCAGAACAGGAAGAAGGAAATACGTGGAGTATCTACCAAAATATTGAAAACGACATGAATTATGACGAAACTATTGCCAGCGGTTACGCACAATACAGCAATAAGAAAGGCAGATTTAATTATATGCTGGGTCTGCGAAATGAGTTTACCAAAATCGCTATTACAGATGTCAAAAATACTTATAATGATGATAAAAAATACAGCCAATTGTTTCCTACCGTAAATTTGAGTTATAAATTTGACGCTGCGACTTTACAATTAAATTACAGTAAACGTATAAATCGCCCGTCTTTATATGCCTTATATCCTTTTAATGAACTGACCGATTTAAATTCGCAATATATTGGCAATCCTGATCTTAATCCTTCTTTTACAGATGTGTTTGAACTGGCATTTCTTAAAACATGGAAAACCTTTACACTGAATCCTTCGGTTTATTATCAATGGGAAAGCGGCTATATTCAGGATTTTACTTATCGTGAAAATGATATATTTTTTACAACACCTATTAATATACAACATGAAATACGCAGTGGCGCAGAGCTTTCTACATTATATAATCCGGTAAAATGGCTGCAGATCAATATGGAAATGAATTTCTATCATTTCACTCAAAAAGGAAGTTATCAGGAGGAAAACTTAGACTACAAAGGCCAAACCTTTACAGGACGTTTGAATACTCAGATAAAATTGCCTGTAAAATTTAGTTTTCAGGGTCGTTACAACTTTCGGGGGGCACAGCAAAATGCGCAGACCAAAAACGATGCACTGCAGTCTCTGGATTTTGGTCTGAGCAAAACTTTATTAAAAGATAAAGCTACACTTGTATTTGATGTCACCAATGCTTTTAACTTACGCCAGAATAAAAGTACCACAACCGGAACAGATTATTATATTGCTGAAAACAATATTCCCAATGCCGCCCGTTACCGTTTAAGTTTTGTGTATCGCTTTAATTTAACCGATCCTAAAGCAATCAGACAGGCGAATAGTGCTAATCGAAATTAATATATTACCTGACGTTTATAATTCTCTTTATTAGTAAAAGTAAATTTTAAGACTCCAAAAGACTGTTTTTATAAATTTAAGATGGTAAACCAGAATGGAAAAACCATAAAATTAAAATCCCATTTTGCAAGAAATGGGATTTTAATTTTATGGCCCTTAAAGAACATATCTTATACCATTTTATAGAAGACCAAAAGAGATTAGTCTATTATTGGCAGCGTTTGCCCAATAGCTTAATTCGCTTTTTCATATTCCATTCTCTCTGTATTATTCTCAGAGAGTATAACCAATTTGACTTTAGTAAGCTCCTTGATTTTGACTTTTTTGTTCTCATTAGGAAATGTGATCAATAAGGTATTGTCGCTTCTTGAAAAGGTACCATTCACGGTACTGATGTTGCAGGATGTGTTGCCGGTTTCGTTGGCCTGTACCATCATAACAGCATTCTGCTCAAAGGCCATGCTTTCATTCAAACGGCAGGCACTTAAGGGCTGTCTTATACCAGAAGCATACAATGCCTTTAGCTGCCAGACCCCTTGAATGTTTCCTGATGTGTCTTCGGGGATGATTTCGCTATCGCCTGAGCAAGAGGTTAAGATGATTAAAAATAGGGGGAGCAGGTAAATTTTTTTCATCGTCTTTGAATTTGGTTTTTTAGGTTATTTGGAATTGAATGTCGAAAATCAAATATAGGATAAATCTTGTAAGTATTGTTACCTGTGATGGTTAAGTTTTGTGACCTCTACGGGACAAATTCCTAGAAATTTTATGCAAGATTTGAAGAGTTTGACCTATCTTATATCCAGTGTCTGCCTTTCATTGGCTTTATGAATTTGGTTTGGATCTCCTGTTGGCGATTGATGGGGTATTATAAAATAAGGAACCAGAGCTGGATGATGAGCTTAGGGAAACAACCTGCCGGCTTAAAGGATGAGGAGTGCAATAAGTCCCGGAGGATAGGGGAGGCAGGGGGTAATCATTATGCACATTGCACCGCCTACGGTTTGCAATTAATCTTTATATTTGATGATTAAATGAATAAAATGAGCGAAAAAACGAAACCGTATGCCTTAATAACCGGCGCCAGCAAAGGCATTGGAAAATCTATTGCTTATGAATTGGCTAAACAGGGTTATCCACTATTGCTTGTGGCAAGAAGTGACGAGGAATTAAAAGCACTGTCTGATGATCTTCAGGTTAAATACGGTATCAATGCTGCTATTTTATCGATTGATCTTTCGATAAATGGTGCAGCGCTAAAGGTAAGCGATTGGATAAAAACGAATAACTATCCAGTTGGCTTTTTAGTTAACAATGCCGGTTATGGCGTGTGGGGCGATTTTAGCGAGTCTTCTCTAACCGATCAGCTTGGCATGATGCAGCTTAACATGAATGTAGTGGTAGAGCTTTCACATTTATTAGTACCCGTACTTTTACAACAAAAACAAGCCTACATTTTAAATATATCGAGTACTGCTGCCTACCAGGCCGTACCTACGCTGGCTGTTTATTCGGCTACCAAGGCTTTTGTTTTATCGTTTACGCGCGCCTTGCGTTTCGAACTTGCCCCAACTTCCATTTCAGTAACCTGTTTTAGTCCGGGCCCGGTTGATACTGGTTTTGCTGCAAGAGCCGGCTTAAACGCTTTTAGCAAAATGGCCGAAAAGTTTAATATGCAGCCTGATGAAGTGGCAAAAATGGCCGTAAAAGCCATGTTCAGCAAAAAATCAGAAGTTATTCCGGGTTTTACCAATATCATTTCGGTTTATGCCAACCGCATACTACCAAAGGCTATTATCGAAAAAACGGCAGCCGGAATTTATAAAATTTAATTTTTTCAAAAAAAAAATAAAAAAAAATTCTTTGCGAAAGAGAAATTATATTACATTTGTTTTAATATCTACTAATTCTATAGAGTATGTCAAATAAAAGAAATAAGTTTAATTTTCCTAAAGGTCGAATGCACACAAACATGCGAATGTGTTGTTGTTGCTGTTGCTAGTCCTTTAGATAAAATTCAAACATTATTCTTTCATTTATTAAATCTATATTATCATGATATCTTCTTATAAAACATTTACCCTAACTGAGCAATTAACTGCTGAGCAAATTGACTTTTTTAACGAATATGGCTTTATCCATTTCAAAAAATTTATAAATCCCGAAACTGTTTCATCCATCATTGATGCCTCGAAACAAGTGGAGCAAAAATGGATTGACAATGACCTTCAAAAAATAAATGGTGTTCCTATTAAATACGGAAAAGATTTAGACGGTTCTCCTATTGTACAACGTTTTGCTTTTATCAATCAGCATCATCAAACCTTAAGCGGTCTTTTACTTGATCCAAGATTTAATGGTTTATTACCGTTGGCAGGCGATGGCGCAAGATTAGGTACGGAAGAAAAAGACGGAATGGTTTTCAATCATTATATCAACGGGCCAGAAAGTAAGTTTACTAAAATGGGGTGGCATACAGATGGTTTGAGAGATATTTTTTATGGTGCAAAATTAAACCCGATGCTCAATGTGGGGATTCACTTAAGCACTTTAAAACCCGAAAACGGCGGTCTTAAGATCATTCCGGGTACGCACAAGCAAAGTATTTACCAGATGCTTTTTCGTAAAAAATACTTTTTAGACAATAAAGCCGATCCGGAGGAAGTTTCCATCAATCCGGAAGCCGGAGATTTAACTGTTCACGATGGCCGTTTGTGGCACAGAGTGGCAGAATCATCTATCCGTGGCGAAGAGAGTAGAAGAAGAGTGATTTATATCCCGATTATAGCAGGAAAATATGCTCCTAAAAATGAGAACAGTCCAACGGTTTTCTATCAACGTTTTGCGGGAATTGTTAAATAATATGCTGATTATCCTCGCATTTAGCTATCTGGTCAGATCAGGTAAGCTAAAAAGAACCACCGATTTTTTTAAAAATACGCAAAGGAAAATAAAATTAAAAATGATAAAACTAGAACTGGCTATACTATCAGGCTTACAAATTTTGCGCTATTAATGGGAAAAGAAACACAGCTTGAAGATCATAGTGCAATTGTACAAAGAACATTTTCAGACCGTAAGCGAACTAATATTTTAAAAAGAGCAGAACAGTCAACGATTGTATTTTTGCTTCCAAAGATACCTGAATTCATTTCGCCAAACGTACTCACTTTAATGGGTACAGTTGGTTCGGGATTCGTTTTTTTAGCTTTTGTTTTAGGTACTTATGGAGCAAATTGGTATTTGCTTTTAGGTATTATCGGTTTGGGTATAAATTGGTTAGGCGATTCTTTAGACGGAAGACTGGCTTATTATCGAAATATTCCACGCCGTTGGTATGGTTTTGCACTTGATATTATTGCCGATTGGATTGGTATTGTACTTATAGGCTTTGGCTACTACATTTATGCTGAAAATGGCACACAAATAGTAGCCTTTGCTTTTGTCGCATTGTATGGCTGGTCTATCATCATCAGCCAGTTACGCTATAAAATCACAAATGAATACCGTATAGATTCCGGTTTTGTTGGCCCAACAGAACTTCGGTTTATTATTGCTTTACTTTTAATTATCGAAGTTTTATTTCAGGGATCAATTGCCTATCTGGCGGGTTTAATTTCTGTTATTTTGCTTATAATCAATACTAGCGATAGCTTAAAGCTTTTAAAGCTGGGCGATTTAAAAGACAAAAACCAAGGCTGATATGTTCCCGAAAAAATCTGTTTTGACTTTTCTGCAAGCACAAGTTGCAGCATTTTTAGGCGGCATTACCGATTATGGGGTAATGATTTTATTGACAGAAGTATTTAAACTGCATTTTACCTTTTCTATTCTCATCTCCGGAACTATTGGTGCAGTTATCAATTTCAGCATCAACAGATTTTGGGTATTTAAAAATCAATCGGGTTATAGCAGCCGCATCAATAGTCAGCTTTTTAAATTTGCGCTGGTGGTTTTGGGAAGCATTTCCTTAAAATCATCTGGGACGCTTATTTTGCAGAAAGTATTTCAAATCGATTATAGAATTGGAAGATTAATCACGGATAGTTTTGTTTCTTATGGATTTAACTATCCACTGATTAAATATTGGGTTTTTAGGGCAAACGAAAAACAGAATGCAATCGAATCAAATTAATCCGCTGGACGTAAATTTAACACATAGAAACATAGGTTTTAGATGCGTAAAAAGAATATAACAAAAGAAACTATTTTTTTTACACATAGCTATGTTTGTTTTAAACAAGTGAAACGCCTTTTTTAAACGTCCTGTTATCTATGTTTCTATGTGTTAAAATAATAGCCCCCAATATATTATAAAATATTTCGTTTATGAATAAATTAAAATTTAAATATTTTACAAGATCACTAATCATTATAACGATCTTAGTAAACATGACTTCTGAAAATCTATTGGCACAATCCAAAAATCCGTCGCCATTACATTTTCCAACGCCCAAGAATATAGATAATATGCTATTTTACATTCAGCGCGACCCCAATACGAACACGGCTATTTATGCCATAAACTACCAGGAAAATGGAAAAATAGACAAAAGCAATCCTATAAAAGCGTATTGGATTCGATATGCTGAGAAAGGGGACAAAAAAGATTTTAGTTATATACAACGCAAATTTGCCTACGGAATAGAAAGTAAAACTTTAAACAATGAGGAGTTTGAGCTTCAGTTTGTATCATATAAAAAGTTACCCCTGACCTTGAAAAAGATAGATTCAGATCAAAAATATCATGTTTTTGTAAGTGTAAATCAGAAAAAAATCCAGGTAGAAAAAATATTTTTACGCATTGAAGGAGGTTCTTTTTGGTTACCCAATGTAAAGTATGCCGAAGTTACCGGAATTGAGACTTCTTCAAATAAAATGATTACTGAGAGGATGTTGTTGAAATAAAAAAAAATCAGAAAAAACTCTTTTGAAGTGTTGACTTATAATTCAAAAATCGTTATTATTATGAAAAAAGTATATGGAAGAATTTTTAGAAGAAATAAACAATGCAGGTGGTGCGGAAATACAGATTACTAACCCAATCGCTTAGATATGCGCAACGATAGCGCGGAAATTCTTTCCGTGTCCATTCCTATATTAATAAAAACCGGATTTTTCTTTTTTTTAATCTGTTACGATATACTTTGCGGGCACGGATTGCAAATATGCGCTATCGGGTTATATTTGAAATGCAAAAATAAAAACCCAATCGCTTAGATATACGCAACGATAGCGCGGAAATTCTTTCCGTGCCCGTTCCTATATTAATAAAAACTAGATTTTCTTTTTTTTATTTGTTAAGATATACTTTGCGGGCACGGATTGCAAATCCGCGCGATCGGGTTATTAGGTCATTAAAGCAGCAAGACCAACGAAATTTACATCCAAGTTAGTACTAAAAAGTATTCAACAAATAGAAGTCAGTTTAATGATTTATGAAATAAAAATCCTATTTTTGAAAGTAAATAAATATTAATATTTATCCGATATATCGACCCGATTTAGGATAGATATGTCGGATATTGTTAGGCAATATATACAAGTTAGTGGCAAACTAAAAACCAACTAAAAAATGAAACTATTAACATCTCAAAAGAATTCTCTTTTTGAACTAATTCAAGAAGTTGATTTCTTTTCTCATAATCAATTTGAATTAATCGAAAAAGATATTATGGGAGTATATGATACTCACATAGAATATAAAGCAAATAAAGATTTTTATTTCAGATTTATTGATTCAAATTATGCAAATTCATTATTCGTAAATCATTCTCCAGGTGATGAACAAATTATGGATTCGACTTCTAAAATAAGTTGGAATCAAGCTTTAAATATTTTTGAAAATTGGTTATATTATTTACAAAGAGAAGTTACATCTCCAAATCTTTGGCAACAATTTAAAACTGAAATCTCAGAAATAAAATATATTAATAACTTTAGTAACCAAAAATTTTCTTTTTCTGAGTATACTGAAATTTCAGAAAAAATAGATATCCTAAAAAATAGCCTTTCATCAATTCCTTTAATTTTAAACCAGCAAAATGAGATAATTTTAAGACTTGACCATTTAAGTGAAACGGCTAAAGAATTAGGGAAATTTGATTGGATAAATCTATTTGTCGGTACAATTATTAGTGTTGTAATTCAATTAAATGTAACTCCTGAAAATGCAAATGCAATTTGGGACTTGATAAAAAGAGTTTTCAATAATTACTTTTTACCCAAATAGTCAGCCACTAACATCTACTACAACGAATTTAGGCAATAAGCTTAATGGGAAAATGGTTTTGTATGGGATGATTTGGCAAATCCGAAGAATGGAGATAATTTAATACCAAACCCGATATATTACAAGAACGTTAGTGGCAAGGAAAATAAACATTATGAATTTAATTGAAAGAATAAGTAGAAATATCGATGATTTCCGAAAAGACACTTTGAATGTCGACCATTTTTTAACTGGCACATTGGTATCATATATGTTTTTTAAGGATAAATATCCTGACATTCTAAATGAGTTCAATGAAAAGGATAGAGATGTTGAGGAAAAAAGAGGTATGGAAATCTTTAAAAATTTAAATTTAGAAATATCAAGCTACGAAACAGAGATCTACACTTTTTGTTTTATCAATCTAATTGCACGAACAGAAGCTTTTTTAAATGATATTTTAGACACACACTACCTTTTGATAAATCAAGAAACTACTGAGGAAAACAATGAACTTCTAAGAAAAACGATTTTAAAGTTTTCACATTCATCTTTTAATGATAAAATAAAATTCCTTAAAAATAATTTCAATTTGGATTTTCCATCAATTGAAGAACATAAACCTAATATTATTGAATTATTCAGCACACGAAATATTATTTTGCATAATAACGGTTATGTCAATGAAACTTATTTAAAAATTAATGAGAATAGTCAATTTGTATTAGGAACAAAAAGAATTATAGACAGAGATTATTTGAAGCTTACAATTTTATTATTAGTTCTAATTGCCAAATCAATAGAAGAAAAGACGAAGGAACTTATTAAAAATAGCAGCCACTAACAACTACTACAACGGATTTAAGCAATAGGCTTAATGGAAAGTTGGTTTTGTATTTGGGGTAATTTGCCTCGCCTGTTCACTTAGCTTGGGTGGCAAATTCGAGAATAGAGTTTAATTTATTCTTAAACCTACTGTATTATTAAAACGTTATTCATAATGCTAAGGGACAATCGAAAATTTATACTGATATGAGAAAATTTATTATGATCGCGCTTATTGCGACAATTAGCTTTACTGCTTTCTCGCAAACAGAAAAAGAGACAAGTCAAACAATTTCATATGCTTATATCTCCGTCTCGGGTAAATTGCTTTCCAAAAAACTCAATGTAATTGTTGATCTTGGAGACTTGCCAGAACAGATAAAAGCTGGACAAGAATATTCTCAGGTACTGACTAACAAAAAATCTTATGCCGCCATATTAAACTATATGGTTGAAAATGATTTTGAACTGGTTGAGACACTTACATTAGAAGAAGGTAGTAGCTATCAAGGCACAGGCGGTGGAGGAACTTCCGGCATTATTTTTATTATGAAAAAAAAAGAAATAAACTACAGTTCCGAAAATAGGGATTAATTTAGTTCTAAAGTCGGTAGTCCCAAAACAAAAAAGAGACTCCAAAGTCTCTTTTTTGTTTTAATATATATTCTATAAATAATTATTTATTGATTAATTTCTCAAGCCTCACCATCATTTCATCTTTCTCTTTCAACATACGCTCGTATAACTCAATTTTTTCTTCATGAAGTTTAATAAATTGATCAATTTGATTAATGGTAGAATTGTAAAATACAGATGCAGGTTGCTGACAATTGTCAAAAGTATTAGAAATAATATTAATCGCCTGTTCTTCATCAAAATTCTGAAAAGCTTCAACAGGAATTTTTAATACAGCCGAAATTTGTTTCAGCAGTTTGTCTTCAATTACATCTTTTTGCTCCAGCATAGAAATTTTCTTCTGGTTCCAGTCTTCTCCCAGATCATAAGCTAATGCTTCCTGCTTTATGTTAAGCATTTCTCTGAAACGTTTTATGTTTCTTCCCTGATGTATTTTCTGTTCCATAACGAATATTAATTTTTCTAAAGGCTCAAAGATAAAGCCATTTGGATAAAAAATCCTGAATTTCAAAGATAAAAAAATATCCCGTAAAAGATCCTTTTTGTCAGATATTATACCGGTTATATTTCTGTTTTACTCCAATATTTTCTGGTATAATGCCGCCGGAGATCCTGACCCTGACCTGACGAGGGTTTATATTCTTTAATCAAAATGCCCGATGCAGTAGAAAACAAGACAAAAGAGTGGAGAAAATTTACATCAAATAACCATGAAATCAGGTATTGTTTTTCGTATCGTCCCAGAGTAAATTTGTTTGAATCAAACAGCAGATAATGCTGCAATTACTCATAACCTTGAATTTTTACAAATTATGAACATAAAAAAAATACTCAGTATTGCCATCTTTCTGCTTGTTACACAGCTAAGCTTCGCTCAATATTTTAAACTAACCCCTCAAGGCTTCGTATCAAACGACAATAGCGATTTTACGGTAGTGAATGTGCCAAACGCAAAACAAAAGGATTTGTACAAAAATGTACTCAATGCGATTAATTTGATGTACAGTAACCCACAAAAAGGACTCAATGTAGTGGAAGGGGAAAGTATTAGTCTGACAGCGTATGAAGAAAATGCCCTGCCTGTAAGGCATAGCGCTGGAGGTTTTGGAAAAGGAAATTATAAATATGACCTGTCTTATACGTTATCCTTTCTTTTTAAAGACGGTAAGATCAGGATTAACACTCCTGTTTTTGAATGCAGGCGATGGTATGAAGCAACTTACAAACCTACAAGTGGCTGGGGCAGCAGTGGCTGGACTACGCTAAAACTTGTAAAAGGCAAGAACGATAGAGTGGCTATTTATGATAAAGAGGGAAAACTTCTTTTAGAAGATGCCTCTAATGGATTAAACAATCATTTCAATTCGGTTTTAAAACAAATTATTGATAAATCTCAAAAGATAAATAATTGGTAATGAGGTTTTACATGGGTATAATAAAATGAAAACTTTTATAATTCCTGGTAAGATTACTTATAAGGCGGCATACCATAATTATTCTTTGTCATTTATTTCAAATTCTTTCTCATGAGGGTCTGAATATCGGTCTAAATCCTTTTGGTATGCTTTTCTGGTCTTTGCAATCTCGATGAATATAAAGACTATCAGTACTAATAGTACAATCCCTGTAATGGATAAAGCGATCCAGATTTCTAGCATGTTTTATTTTTTTAAGTATGTTTTTTTTATGTGATATTTATTGTGGCACAAATTTGCTCGCTATTTAGTAGTTATATAAGGACAGATCTCAATAAAAGAAAGGACTTTTAATAAATTGTATTGTAATAGTTGTAGAAAGTTGGATTGACTTTAGAATTTAAGAGCGCTTTTGGCAATCCGTTTAAATTCTATAAGTTTTTACAGAACAAATCTTATAGAAATTAATGATAAGAAGTCTGACAAGCTTGCTGGGGAATTAGCGCTATATCGTTGCTGTATTTTGTCTTAAAGGCAAGGTAACAATGAATTCTGCTCCATTATCTTTTTCACCTGTAGCCGTAATGGTACCGCCATGTCTTTTGGCTATTTTTCTGCACAGCGCCAGACCAAGCCCGTTGCCTTCATACTGGTCTTTGGAATGCAGTCTTTGAAAGGCATTAAAGATCCTCTCGGCATGAATAGCATCCAGTCCAATTCCATTGTCCTTAATTGTGATTTGAACAAGGTCAATATCCTGATTATTTACCGCAGCAAATGATATGATAACCCTTGGGGGCTCATCTGCTTTTGAGAATTTTAAGGCATTATGGATCAGATTGTAAAAAAGCTGCTGGATCAGTATAGGTGCCCCTTCTATATCAGGAAGCTGGCTTGTGATCAGTATAGCTCCTTTTTCCTTTATGATGAGTTCCAGATCTGTTTTGATACTTTCGATCATCTCATTTAGATTTATCTTTTCAATAGGCTGCGTTTTTTTATCCAGGGTAGAGTAAGCGAGAATGCCCTCTATAATGTTCTGCATCCTTTGCGCGGACTGTTCTACCTTTTGGAGGAATTTTTTGGAGTGCTCATTAAAATCAGATTTGTATTCATTTATTAAAAGACTATTGAAAGTCTTGATTTTTCTAATAGGTTCTTTCAGGTCATGGCTGACCACATTGGCAAAATGCAGCAGGTCATCATTGGATCTGCGAAGTTCCTGTGTACTCTCGGCGACCTGTTTTTTTAATTCTTCTTCAAATTGTTTCTGCTCGTGGATATCCTGTATAATCCCGATAAGAGTGCCGGGAGTTCCATTTTCGTCCTTGATGATTTTACCATTGATCTTAACCCATTTAACGCTCTGGTCATCATTTATGATTCGGGCCTGATAGCACATTTCTCCGGTAATTTGGGATTCCTTATGTGCTTTCTCGCACAGAGCCTGATCCTCGGGATGTAGTTTGGTTATGAGCTCTTCATTGGATATTTCGCTATCGATGGACCAGATGGCATTAAAATTTCCCGAAGTCTTGATTTTCTTTGTAGCAAGATCTATTTCATAAGTGCCCATTCCTGAGGATTCAATAGCCATTCTAAGCCTTTCATCGGCACTTTGGGTCTGTTGTTTTGCCAGATGCAGGTCAGTGACTTCTGATCCTGTGTTCATTACCGCATAGATTTTTGACTCCTTATCAAAAAGAGGGATAAAGCTATAATTAAAATAGTAGGTTCTTAAAACCCCATCAATCATTAAATCGACCTGTTTGTCTTTTGCGTGGAAAGCAATTCCGGTTTTAAGCACGCCTAATGCCTGCTGAAAAAACGGCTGGTTTTGAATTTCAGGCAGGACATCCATATAGTTTTTGCCAATTACCTGATCTCCTTTGCCCCAGGCCTTTATCATGGCGGGGTTGGCTAATTCTATTTTTAATTTTTCTCCTGTGTAGACGGCGGTAGGCAAAGGGGTATTATCCACAATGTCCTTCAAAAGCAATAGATTATCATACATTAGTGGTGGTTTTTATTTTAACGAATGTATTATAGATTCTAACTTTTTTAGTTATACTATTTTAACAGAATCTTTCATTATTCGAACATAGAATTTTTATTAAAATTTAGAAAGAATGATTTATTCATTTTAATAATTATGCCTTGATTTCAGACAAAACCTTTGCTGCATGATAGAATGAGCAGGGTAGATTATTGAGGTAAACCCAGTCGTACAGCCACATCTATTATAAAAATAAAATAAAAAACTCAAATTCAGTCAGTTCTAATTAAATAAAGCTATCTTTGAGCAATTAAATATATTAAAATGCAAGAAGGTACAGTAAAATTTTTCAATGAAGAAAAAGGATTCGGATTTATAACTCCTAATAATGGAGGGGCCGAAGTTTTTGTTCATGCTTCAGGTCTATCAGAAAACATCCGTCAAGACGATGAAGTACGATATGACATAGAAGAAGGCCGTAAAGGTCCAAACGCAGTAAACGTAGTCTTAGCATAACCATATACTATCACAGTTAACTTATAAAGGCACCTGCTTAGCAGGTGCCTTTTTTTTATTAATAAGGGGCTTGCTTGTTTCCTGCGAATCCGGAGCTGCACTCCTGTATCTTTGAGACGAAGAACTTCAAAATATGATTTTATTTATATACCTTGCCCATCAAAACTTATTAACTAACACTTATGAATAAAAGAGGGCCGATCATAATTATAGAAGATGATGAGGATGATCAGGAAGTATTGGGAGAGGTTTTTAAAAAGCTTCAGTATCCCAATGAAATTATTTTTTTCGGTGACGGGGAGCAGGCACTTGTATATCTGACTGAGACCCCCATCGAGCCTTTTATTATATTCTCTGATATTAATATGCCAAGGCTTAATGGAATAGAGCTTCGGGCAAAAGTTCATGAAAATGAAGATTTGAGAATGAAATCAATTCCGTATTTGTTTTTTTCGACCGTTGCCGAACAGCAGCATGTCATAGATGCTTATTCCAAATCGGTTCAGGGATTTTTTGTGAAGCCATCTGATTTTAATAAAATGACAGCCATGATAAAAAACATTGTGGAATACTGGCAGAACTGTGTTTCGCCCAATTACATAAAATAGCTTGAGTCAGGAAGACGGCTGTTGCTTTTATCTTTTAATCAACTAAGGTCTTAAACGGGGGCTGCAGGTGCCACTTTCTGAATCCTTTCGATAGCCTGTTCACGCGAAAGGGCGCTGGTGTATTTTTGGCTGGTGGCAATAGTTTGTCCGTTGTCTGCCCTGAGATAAAAATAGAGTTCCCGGTCTATAGTTGTTTTCTTCTGTAACTTGCCAGTAAGCTGTACAGATGATCTTACGGATTGATGAAAAAGGTGCAAAAAAAAGGCAGAAAAAAAAATCTGCCTTTTAAGTTTTGTTAGAAATGTATTTTCAGTTCTCTATTTTGAATACTGAATTATTGGTTCAAAAAGAATTAATTGATTTTCACCAAATGCGCTTCAATAGCAGTTCTGTCTGATTCATATTGTGCAGGAAGTTTTAAGTTTTTCCCTAATTCTTCTAAACTTTCATCAACTGTAAAACCAGGGTTTTCTGTGGCAATTTCAAATAAAACTCCTCCTGGTTCTCTAAAATAAAGAGAGTGGAAATAATTTCTGTCAATCTGTGGTGTAATAGACAATCCGTATGCTTCGATTTTTTCACGGAAGTGCATTAAAATTTCATCATTTTGTACACGAAAGGCTACGTGATGTACAGATCCGTTTGCTACATGACCGCGTTTTTCTTCGGCCAATTCTACCAAGTCAACAATTGCTGCATTTTCTACAGCATCAGTTGCATAACGGTAACGGTTTACATCCTGATCAATCAATTTATAACCAAATATTTCGGTTAAGATTGCAGCAGTTGCTTTTATGCTGTTTAAAGTCAGGGTAATATTGTGGAAACCTCTTGTTGCCACATCAGCTTTTACTTCGTCAGTTTCCCAGGGTTTTCTGCTATCTTCAGTTTTAGATTCGATTAACTCTAACTTTAATCCATCCGGATCTAAGAAAGTCAAATATTTTTCACCAAATTTTTCAGACGGTTTGTTGTAAATAACATTGTACTTCTCAAAACGTTTCTGCCAGAAATCCAAACTTCCTTTTGGAACAGAATATCCAATTTCTGTAGCCATTCCGGACCCTTTTCTTCCTTGTTGAATTCCTTCTCCCCAAGGAAAAAAAGTTAAGATTGTTCCGGCACTTCCAACTTCATCACCAAAGTAAAAATGGTATGTTCCGGGATCATCAAAATTCACTGTTTTTTTGATGAATCTCAACCCTAATATGTTTGAGTAAAAGTTAAAATTGCGTTTAGCGTCACCTGCAATTGCAGTAATATGGTGTAAGCCTAAAATTTTATTTTCCATGGTTTTATGTGTATTAAATTGTTATTGATTTTCTTTTACAAATTTACGTCCGTTATAGCGCTGCATCGATTAACCTAGATTAAGAAATAAAAAGCAGATAAATTTTTATCAGTCAAACAATAGCCAAATAATATTCCGTTTTTGTTAAGGTGTTGTATGTTAAGGTTTTAATGGTGTTTCGTTTGTTTGTGATACTACGACATATCGTAATTTTATGAATTGCAGCTGTTTTATTTAGAAAAGGAATGGTTATTTTACTATGGCTATTCCTTAAATTTACGTTGTTACCACATAAAATACCACACTAATTATTGTTTATGGAAAAGCCGACTGATCAAACTGCAATTTTAATGAAGCGACTGCAGGAAAGAGAAAAAGAACAAATGTTGATTATGTCGATCTGCAGTGCGCTTTCTCAGGCTTTGACGAAAGAAGAATTTAATCTGGTCGTAAACGATATTCTAAAAGAGGAGTTCTCTTTTGATGATTTTATTTTGGCTTCTGCCGATGAAAAGGAAACGGAATATCATGTTTTCTATCAATTTTTACAGAAAGATTCCAAGTTGAAAGGACTAAAAATTAATGATGGTTTTTTTGATTTTTGTATGGATTCGGCCGATACGGTTATTTTCGATCTCAATACTTTAAATAGAAACAAATTTCCGGACTACATAACTATTACAAATAATAAAGGTTTTAAAAACGGAATAGGAATTTGTCTTCCTTATATCAAAGGAAACAGAAATGTACTTTTTCTTTTCTTTAAAAATACCACAACTTTCAGCAAAGAATATAACCGAATTATTAGAGGAATTGCCATGCAGCTTTCTATTACAGTCAGGAATATTATTCTGGGCCAGGAATACGAAAGCAAGGTTAAGGAACTTTCAATTTTGAAAAAAACTACGACAGATGAAAAAGAAGAACCTGTAAAAAACGAAGGCTTTGAGGGAATTGTTGGAAACAGCGCTGCCATGCAAAACGTTTACGAATTAATTTCGCAGGTGGCACCTTCGCAATCTACAGTTTTGATTTCGGGCGAAACCGGAACGGGAAAAGAACTTGTAGCGAGTGCGATTCATAATTTGTCATCGTTTTCCAATAAAAAAATGGTAAAAGTAAATTGCGCTTCAATTCCGGGGAGTTTAATCGAAAGTGAATTATTCGGACACGAAAAAGGGGCTTTTACGGGAGCGTTGGAATTAAGAATCGGGAAATTTGAACAGGCAGAAAACAGTATCATTTTTTTAGACGAAATAGGAGAGATGCCATTAGAATTGCAGGGAAAACTGCTTCGCGTTTTACAGGAAAAAGAAATAGAAAGAATTGGCGGTAAAAATACTATAAAAGTAAATTTTCGCGTAATTGCGGCAACCAACAGGTTACTGGAAAAGGAAGTAGCCGAAGGCCGGTTTAGAAGCGATTTGTATTATCGATTGAATGTATTTCCGATTCCGCTGCCATCTTTGCGGGATCGCCCCGAAGATATTGAAGTTTTAGGAAATTTTTTTCTGGAAAGACATTCGGGTAAAATGGGTAAAAAGATAAAAGGTTTTTCTAAAAAAGTACTGAACAGCATGAAAGCAAATGCATGGCCGGGAAATGTTCGCGAATTAGAAAATATGGTCGAAAGAAGTATTTTGTTCACCAAAGAAGAAACGATAAAAGAAATGAGTTTTCCTGAAATTTTCAAAACCGAATCTACAACTTCTGAAACCGAATTTTATACCAAAACATTACAGGAAATAGAGAAGGAGCATATTCTAAAAGTAGTAAAAAAATGCAACGGAAGAATTTCCGGCCCGCAAGGCGCGGCAGTTTTACTAAATTTACCCGGAACAACGCTCATTTCTAAAATGCAGAAATTAGGCATTAAAAAAGAACATTTTATAGATTGATTTTATTCCTGGATCATTTTTATTTTTCCGGAAGAAACGGCCCAGAAAATCAATAATAACATACTTATAACCAAAGCAACTGTTGGATATTGAAATGAAATTGCAAAAGCAATTAAGTAAGTGGGCAATCCGTACAGATAATTATTTCTGATTTTTCGTATTGCCGAATTTGTGATTTCGGGACGTAAAAGTTTCTTGTTGCTGCTCGCAATAAACCACAACAGATTGTAAGAAAGATTAATAAGCACAAATATTCCGGTGTAAATCGCTACCGCAATATTTGAAGCTTCACCTTCAAAAAAACGGGCTAATAAAGCTGTGGGATAAGAAACTGCGGTTACGAGAAAAAGAATCAATCCGTTAGAAAACATGATAGCAGTATTACGGCTGTAAATTTGTTTGAAAATCTTGTGGTGATTGACCCACATGATAAAAATACTGAAGAAAGAAAGCGTAAAAGCGAGATACGTTGTCCATTCACCTTTTAGAAAAGCCAGTAATTCAGTACCATTTTTTATAGTTTCTGCGTCTGGGGCATGAAGATCAAGAACCAAAAGCGTAATCGCAATCGCAAATACGGCATCACTGAAATTTTCTATTCTTACAGTTTCTTTTTCCATTTTATTTTTTTAGATTATTTTAACCGCAAAGTTTGCAAAGGTTTACGTGAAGAACGCAATGTGAATTAACCGCAAAGTTCGCAAAGGTTTACGCGAAGAACGCAATGTAAATTAACCGCAAAGTTCGCAAAGGTTTACGCGAAGAACGCAATGTAAATTAACCACAGAGTTCCCAAAGATTTTTAGCCAATATTACGTTGATAAACGCAAAGTCAGCAAAGCTATATCAATACAAAACTTTGCGAACTTTGCCTTTTTTATAAAATCCAACAATAAAAATCTTTGCGAACTTTGCGGTTAAATTTTATAATTTTATAAATATTGATTTTCGCAGTTTTGGTTCTAAATTTTTTGTTTTGTGCCCTTTTCCTGTAGTGTCTTCAACCAATAAAATTGATCCTGTTTCAAATGTTCTTTTCTCTCCTAATGAAGTTTCGATTTCTACGCCACCTTCCAGCAAAACAATATATTGGCGATCCGGGGCATTATGAAAATCATAATCATAAGACGGACTGACTTCTCTAAAAACAATTGATTTTACGGGTTCATTATCAGATAAAAAACCAATATCGCCATTGTTTTTCAACGGAACTTCAAAATCTTCAAAATGACTTTCGCCATTTGCATCGCTGTAAATCCGGGTTATCTGAATCATTATTTCTTTGCAAAAATAAGTTCGTTGGCCAAATCTATTTCGTCCTGACTTATGGTATGTCCCATATTATCGTAGATTTTTTTGGTAACATTTGCGCCTAATTTTTTAAGAAGCGCTTCAGATTCATTGACTCTTTCGACCGGAACATGAAAATCAGGATCACTCGTTCCGATAAAAACGGGTGTATTTTCGAAGTTTCCTGAATAATGGTCTTCATAAACTTTATCGCCAATGAGTCCGCCTGTAAAAGCAACTACACCGCCGTATTTTGCGGCATTTCTGGCTGTAAATTCTAAAGCCAGGCAAGCTCCCTGCGAAAATCCAAGAAAATAAATGTTCTCTTTTTCAATTCCGTTTTGCTGAACTGCGACAACAACCTGATGAATGTCGTCTAATGATTTTGAAAAAGAAGGTTCATTTTCATTAATAGGAACTAAAAATGAATAGGGATACCAGGTTCTGTTTTCTGCCTGTGGTGCAACCAATGCAAAATCATCAACCTTAAGATGTCTCGCGATTGAAAGAATATCATGTGCGCCGGCACCACGTCCGTGAATCATAATCAAGGCCTTTTTAGCTTGATTTAAAGGTACCCCGTCTGTTATAATTTCTAAATTCATGACTTTATTTTTTTAATTAATTGTTTTTAAGATCTCGCAGATTTTGATCTGTTTTTATCTTTTTATCCCCCAATAGCTATCGTAATGACAAACTTTGCGGACATACTTTGGTTAAAAATGAATTATTTTTTCCAGATATCCAGATATTCCTCCGGATGTTTTTTGAATTGTGCGTGTACATAAGGGCAAAGCGGTAAAACCATCATATTGTTGGCACGTACATATGAAACCATTTCGTCAAGAAGTTTCTTTGCGTATCCTTTTCCTTCGGCTTCCGGTTCAACTCCTGTGTGGTAAACGGTTAACAAATCATCTTTTAAGCTTACTGTCATTTCGCCAAGTTTTTTGTCATTAACATAAAGATTAAAAGCACCGTGTTTTTTCTCGTCTAATTCTAATTTTATTGTTTCCATATCTTTTAATTATATCCTTGTTTTATACCTAATTTTTTCATTTTTGAATACAAAGTCTGAGACTGCATTTTTAGCAGTTCTGCAGCACCGCCCGGACCAGAAACTTTTCCGGCACAAATTTGGAGCGCATTCAGAATATGCTCTTTTTCCATCTCTTCCATTGATTTTATTCTTCCATTATTTACTTCTAATGGATTTGAATTAGAGGTTGGAAGATCAAATTTTTCGATTTCATTTGTTTTGGCCAAGAGTACATTTCTTTCTATCAAATGTTCTAATTCGCGAATATTTCCCGGCCAGTCGTATTGCATCAATTGTTCTAAAGCCGGAACACTTATACTGCTGACATTTTTGCGGGAACTTGCCGCATATTTTTTCAGAAAATAATGGGCTAAAACTTCCATATCTTCTTTGCGTTCTTTTAATGTTGGAAGCTGGATCGGAAACACATTGAGTCGATAATACAAATCAAGTCTAAAACGTCCTTCTGCAACTTCTTTTTCCAGAGATCTGTTGGTTGCAGCAACAATCCGTACATTGATTTTTATGGTTTTATTTCCACCAAGTCTCTGGATTTCCTTTTCCTGTAAAACACGCAATAATTTTACCTGGGAATCAAGCGGCAATTCGCCAATTTCATCCAGAAAAATAGTGCCGTCATTTGCCTGTTCAAACTTTCCGATTCGTAAAGAGTTAGCTCCCGTAAAAGCGCCTTTTTCATGTCCAAATAATTCTGATTCGATTAAAGAATGAGGCAAAGCGGCACAATTGACAATTATAATTGCGTTTGACTTATGCGCCGAAAGATCGTGTATAGAATGCGCTACTCTTTCTTTTCCAGTACCGCTTTCGCCAAGAATTAAAACGGACGTTTCGGCCGGGGCTACAATTTTTATTTTTTCTATAACTTCTTTTAAAAGAGGGCTTTTTCCAATAATTCCCTCAATTTCCTGGTTTTGAGTATCATTTTGAGTTGCTCCTAAAGTTCCTTTCTCCTGACCAAATCTGTATTTGGCAATATCAAGCATGACAATCAGATCTCTTTCGCGAAATGGCTTTACCATAAAGCCGTAAGGATGAGTTGCTTTTACAGCTTCAAGAGTCGATTGGTTGGTATTGGCAGAAATATAGAGAAATGGCAATTGTATTTCGCGAAGTTCCCACGCCAGATCAATTCCGGTAAGATCGCCTTTGAGCATAATATCCAGTAAAACCCAGTCCGGTCTTTTTGTATCGATTAATTTTCGTGCCTGAACCACAGAAGAAGCAATACCGGTTATTTCGTAACCCGCTTTAACCAGCATGATTTTTAAATCATTTGCTACTATAAATTCATCTTCAACAATTAGAATTTTCTCCTTTATCACCATAAGTTATATAATTTCAGCATTTTCAGTTGATCCTTCAAATTCTGTATTTCTTGTAAATGTAATTTTGATACTCAATCCGTTCTCATTTTTCATATCAAAAGTTCCATCAATCTGATCGGTTAATCCCATCATTAAATTCATACCGAGGGAATTTCGCTCTGTATCTTCAAAATGGGCAGGAAGACCAACTCCGTTGTCGGCAATGACCAGCTTATAATTATTTTCTACGATATTTTTCAGCTCAATACTTATATTTCCTTTTTTGTCAAGAGGAAAAGCATATTTAATGGCATTATTGATGGCTTCGTTTATAATTAATCCCAACGGAACTGCTTGTGCTACATCAAGATATACTTTTTCTGTATCCAGAACAAAATTGATTTTATTATCGGTATCAAAACATTCTCTCATATAACTGATTAGTTCATAAATATACCAGGACATATCGATGTTTGCCAGATTATCAGATTGATATAATTTTTGATGTATTAACGACATGGCATGCATTCTGTGCTGGCTGTTTTGTATGGCCATTAAAGCATCTTCATTATCCAAATAAGCCGATTGGGTGTTTAATAAACTAATGACAATCTGGAGATTATTTTTTACACGATGATGGATTTCCTTTAAAAGCCATTCTTTTTCAATCAGCATTTTTTTGTTCAGTTCGTTCTGTTCATTAATCTGTTGTCGCTGAATTTCTAATGCTTCGTTTTTTTTCTTTTTAGACCTGAAACTATTATACAAAAACACCAGAAAAAGTACCAAAACAACCACGCTTCCTATAAAAACATAACGGATAATCTGATCGTTGTGAATTTTTATTTCCTGTAATTTTCCCTGCTGTGTAAGCAATTTAATATTTTTGTCTTTCTTTTCTGTTTCAAATTGAAGCTGTAATGCTGCGGACTGTTTTAGTTTTTCTACATTAAAAATAGAATCCCTGAAAAGTTGATGACGCTGTAAATGCTTTATTGCCGACTCGTATTTTTTACTGGCATGATCGGATTGAAAAGACAAAAGTTCGATCTGCGAATACAGAATAAGCTTATTTGATTTTTTAGCAAATTCTTTAAATTTTTCGATGTAGGCATACGTTTTCTCTACCTGACCTGACTGTTGTAAATAAATAATTATTCCGGTTAATTTATAGGCGAGACCGGTATCAGATTGCTGATAATCTTTAAGTATTTGCTCGTAATAGGGTTTTGCATTGTCCAGTTGTTTAAGCATCGAATAGCAAACCACAAATATAAATGTCTGTCTTATTTGGGTAACCTCATCTTGTGGCGCATAATCTTTTGCAGTTCGTTTTAGCGTTCGCAATGCCTCGCGATAATTTTTTTGCTGGCAATATAATGATGCCAGATTATAACTTATTACATTGACATCGCCTACATTTTTATTTTCTAAAGCAATATTTAGTGCTTTTTCAAAATTAGAAAAGGCTAAATCATATTTGAGAAGATCGTAATAAGCAAGACCAAGATGATTGTAAATAGTGCAGAGCTGATAACTTGTGTCGTGAGTTTCTTCGGCTGTTTTTTCGGCCATCAATGCATATTGCAATGATAATTGTGTGTTTTGTAATATTCCGTAATTATCAGACATTAAGGTATAGACACCCTGAAGCTCTTTGAAACCAATAGCTTTATAAACAGTAACTGCATTTTCTAAAAGCACCAGCGCTTTTTGATTTTCTTCTATACTTCCATAATAATCGGCAAGATCTTTTAAAGCGTCTGCTTGCTTCTTATAAGCCTTGCTTTTTTTGTAAAGCGATACTGCAATTTCAAGATATTTTATCTTGGCTTCTGTATCTTCTTTTTCATAACCTTTATAGGCGCAAAGTTCCCTGTAAGCATCTGCTTTTAAAACTACTAAATTGTTTTTTTCAGAATAGGCGAGTGTTTCATTGGTTTTCTTTAATCCATTTTTTGAATCTCCTTTTTCTCTGTAAATCTGACCTTCTAAAAGAATGGCTTTTCCTTTTCCGGGTTTATAACCTAAAGCATTACTTAACTTTTTTGCTTCAAAATTTAAATTACTGGCACTGTCAAGATCGGCTTTAAGTTCACCCGGTTTAGTAAGATAATAAGAGCTTAAAGTTAAAAGTAATTCGACTTTCTGACTGTCACTTCCCGCTGATGCAATTTTCTTTTTTAACACAGTAGGATCTTCTTTTGACTGCGCCGTTCCATGAAAAGTGGCAAGTAAAAATAATGACACCGTACAGAAGATGCACAAGTAGTTTTTGACGGAAATAAAAGGGATAAAGTTCATTTTTTAAAGATAATATATTATCAGAAGTCCGCAAGCCTACAGCTGGCTTTGTTTACTATTCACGATGGTAGATGTAACATATTATCATGGCAATTCCAGGCAGAATTAAAGTTCCTAATCCGAAAAACTTTCCGGCAACAGCTCCTAAAAAACAACCGACAAGAAACCCGATTATAGTAACTAATTGTTTTTTAAAACTGAGCAGTACATCAGCATCTTTTAATCCGTTTTTTAAGAGGTTTCCCAAATCAAGAGACGCCTGTGTTACATTTCCTGTCATCATGGTTGTTGGACCGTGAGTTTCTTTAGCATACAATTTTCCAAAAGCATTCTGAAGTCCCATTGCAAATACGGTTGTCATAGCTACTGTGTACATCGTCCATTCTGAAAGGATTTGTAAATAGCCAAAAACATATGAAGCAATCCCGCTTAAAACCAGAATAACGCCTTCCCAAAATAAAATCGAATAACGATTTGTTGCTTTTAAGGCAATTCTTCCTCCGGTAATTACGGCTAAAATAAAAATGGGAAAAGTCAATAATTTCACCCACGCATGCAGATCAGAACCTTTGATAATTTGATAAGCAAAAACAATAAAGTTGCCCGTAACGTGTGCTGAAAATATCGAATCGGCAGCTACAAAAGTTACGGTATCACAATACCCTGCTATCATTGTGAGCAGCAGGGTAACGTACCAGATATTTTTTTGTATTTCCATAATTTTTAATTTTTGATTCTTATTTTAAATGTGCGCGAAGCATCCAGGCCATTTTCTCGTGATTTTCTAAAAGCCCGGTGATGTAATCACTGGTTCCGGCATCGTGCAATTCTGCAGCAAAATTATTGATGTTTTCACGTAAGTGTATCAGGATACTTTCGTGGTCTAAAAGCAATTCTTTGATGTAACCTGTACTGTCGTTTTTCTCTCTTGATTCTTCCGAAAGATGTGTCAGCGCCAGATATTCTTTTAAAGTTCCCGGTGCATAATGACCCAAAGTTCTGATTCTTTCTGCAACGGCATCAACAATTTCGTCCAGCGCTTCATATTGCTGTTCGAAGAAAAGGTGTTTGTTATAAAAATCCGGACCTTCTACATTCCAGTGTGCTTTTTTTGTTTTTGTATAAAGTACAAATTCGTCAGCCAGAACTTTTGCTAATACATCTACAACTTTTGTGATGCTTTCTTGTTTAATTCCGATGTTTGCTTTCATTTTTAATTAGGTTTTAATAATAGGTTAATGATAATTCTAAATATTTTGAACACATAGAAACATAGGTTTTCTTTGATTTGGAAAGAAGATAATGAAAGAAACTAGTTTTTTACACATAGATCTCAATGTCATTAAGTTAAGCTTTTTTGATAATTATAAGTAATGCGAACCAAGAGTTAAAATGTGCCATTAGACACTAAATATCGCTAGTTATTATTATGTTGCGTACCTACGGCACGCTGGGTTTATTCCGATTCCTGTTAATTACCGATATTTAGTGCCTAACGGCACAAATTGCAGGCTTTCAAATCTTGATTGCTATGTTTATTAAACAAAGTGAAACGCCTTTTTACACGGTCAAAAATTTATGTTTCTATGTGTTTACATTAATTGTCCATAAAGGTTAAGAGATAATAATCTAGTGAATATGTTCCGGCTCCAAGTGCGAGAATTAATAGTAAGGATAAAGTGTACATATAAGGAACGTCGCGTACTTCGAGCGAATCTTTTCTGTGCACGACAAAATATCCTACGGCTGTTACGCCAATGGTTGGCAATACAACAAGTCGGGTTCCGATACCCAGCATAATAAGAAACGGCACTACAGTATCTGAAAAAGTGGCTACTAATCCGTTTAGTTTTTCAGGTAAATGCAATGGATTTGGAACATGTTCTCTTTGGCCGTTTTCGACTCTGAATTTTTTCATTCCGTGAACTCTAAAAAGTTCTATGGCAAGCAATATTCTAAAAACTAAAAATGCCGCATTGTTAAAGGCTGTTCCTAAATCAGAATAAAGGATTTGTTTTATAATTTCAGTCATATCTTTAAATTTAAAAGGCAAAGCAGGAACAGCCTAAAGCTCCCCAAAATGCATTATAGTTATTTACCGGAACATTGCTCATTCTGGCAATATCGTGGCTGTGTGCATGAACATCACAACTGCCGCTGCAACTGTGTATTTGCGAAGTCAGGCCTGGTTTTGCATCTGCTTTTACGTTTTTCTCAATGGCACTCTGGAAATTGCTTTTAGCTGGATAACCGTTGTAAATATTCGTTGGTGACCAGTCTGGCAAAATTGGAATATGTGGCGGTGAAAACGAAGAGAAATCGCCATTGGCATACACAATTTTTCCGTCTACAATCGTCAAATCGGCTTCGATTTTTTTAATGTCTTCGTCATCAATTGTAAAATAGTCACTGTCCAAAACTACCAAATCGGCAAACATACCGGTTCTTATATCTCCTTTTTTTGCTTGTTCCTGAGAGAACCAGGCGCTTCCTCTGGTATATAATTCTAAAGCGGTTTCCCTGCTTAATCTGCTTTCATTATATAATTGCAGACCGCCAACTGTTTTTCCAGCGGTCATCCAATACATGGAAACCCACGGATTGTAACTGCTTACCCTTGTAGCGTCAGAACCTCCGCCAACAGGAACTTCCATTTCGAGCATTTTTTTAATTGGCGGTGTATTTTCGGCTGCTTTTGCGCCATATCGGTCTGTGAAATATTCACCCTGATACGCCATTCTGCTTTGTACGGCAATTCCGCCGCCTAAGTTTTTGACACGTTCAATATTGCGTTCATCAATCGTTTCGGCGTGATCAAATATCCACGGCAATCCGTTAAACGGAATTTCCTGATTGATCTTTTCAAATACATTTAAGAATCTCGTAATACTTTCATTATATGTCGCATGAAGTCGAAACGGCCAACGATTTGCGACTAAAAGACGAACAACTTTCTCCAGTTCTGTTTCCATGTTTTCAGGAAGATCAGGTCTTGGCTGAAGGAAATCCTCAAAATCGGCAGCAGAAAAAACCAGCATTTCACCCGCACCATTATGACGGTACATATCGTCTCCCTGATATAATTTTACCGTATCAATCCAATCTTCAAAATCTTCAAATTCGTGTTTTGGTTTTTGAGTAAAAAGATTATAGGCAATTCTAACCGTTAATTGCTTCTTCTCATTCAATTCATTAACGACTTTATAATCATCGGGAAAATTCTGAAATCCGCCTCCGGCATCAATTACGCTTGTAATCCCGAAACGGTTCAATTCTTTCATGAAGTGACGGGTCGAATTGATCTGATGTTCATAAGATAACGTGGGGCCTTTTGCTAAAGTCGAATACAAAATCATAGCATTTGGTGTCGCAATAATAAGTCCGGTTGGTTCTCCTTTAGAATCTCTTTCAATCTGTCCTCCGGGAGGAGCAGGTGTATTTTTAGTATAACCCACTGCTTTTAATGCGGCCCTGTTCAGAATTGCCCTGTCGTATAAATGCAGAATAAAAACAGGAGTTTCCGGTGCAATTGCATTAATTTCTTCTAAAGTTGGCATTCTGCGTTCAGCAAACTGAAATTCAGACCAGCCGCCAACTACACGAACCCATTGCGGATTAGGAGTTCTGTCTACTTGTTCTTTTAGCATTCTAAGTGCATCTGCAAGTGAAGGAACACCATCCCAGCGTAATTCTAGATTATAGTTTAAACCGCCCCGGATAAGATGAATGTGCGAATCGTTGATTCCCGGAACTACTCTTTTATTGTGAAGGTCGATTATTTTGGTTTCTTCAGATGCAAATTCCATTACACTGCTGTCGTTTCCAACTGCAATAAACTTACCGTCTTTGATCGCTACAGCCGTAATATTTGGTGTTTCGGCATTGAAACTGTGAATTTTACCGTTGAATAAAATTAGATCTGCTTTCATAATTCCGTTATTTAGCGTTAAGTTTTGCAATTGCGTCTTTAATTCCTTCGCCGGCAACAGTGTAAAAAGAGGGTCCCGCCAGCAGAATAATTTTGGTTAAAGGCTTATAATCGGCTAGTTTTTTATCTTTTAAATAAGTCTGTGTTCTGTACGCTTCAAAAGAACCTAAAACTACATTTGTAGCCACTAAAGCCGTTGGCGAATCAATTCCTGCATCTTTGATATCACTTGCAAAAGAATAGTTAGTAACGCCCAAACGCAAAGCTTCGCGCATAGCAGTGCTTCCTACACTAATCATTAAATCCGGTGTGAATTTATTGCGGTCACCAAGACCTATTAACAATAATTGTTTAGAAGCTAAAGTACCTTTTGGAGGTGTAATTAGTAAGGTTTCAAGAGAATGCCCTGTAAATTTTCCGCTTTTGCGTAATTCAGTAATAATGCCTTTTAATGCATCGTCTAAATGTACCATTCCGTTTAGGTTAGCAGGAAGGGCAGGAGGGTTAAAGATATCGCCCTCTGTATATTCAAAAACGCAGGCAACTTGTAATTCTGCTTCTGCTGCAGATGGTCCCTGAACCAATCCGTTTATGGCAACTCCGTCTACTTTTCCCCAAGTAGTAGTTGAGCCAAGAGAAGCCGTTTGTGCAAAAGAACTATTTGCAAATAATATTGTAATAACAAGAATTAGAGCAGAATAGCTAAGTCTGTATTTTGAGAAAACGGATAAATTTTTCATAGTTGTCAATTTTAATTAATGTTTGTATAATGTGAAAAATATTTAAACACATAGAGACATAGATTTTATATTTTGAAATGAATCAAAGAATATCAAAAGAAACTAGTTTCTCACACATAGCTATGTGTGTTATAGCTATGTTTACCAATGCAAGTGAAACGACTTTTTAAGTTTATAAGATCCTGTTCTTCTATGGGTTTAAAATAATTATGTTCAGTTTATTTTGTTGTTAAAATTTAAATCCAAGTCTGGCATTAAAGAAAACACCGTCTTTAGAATTTGGAATAATATCGTCGATAAAGGCACCGGTTTTAAAATATTGAATACCGCTTACGACTGAAATATATTTGTTTACGCTATAAGAAAAATTGGCAAGATAAGCGGTCCCGATATATCTTTCTGTTGAAGAACTTCCGGGAAGATTTAATGATCCGCTTGGTCTGTAAACGCCATCCTGTAATGAATATCGCCAGTTAAAAACCACATCGACCTGCATCTTTAGCTGTGGCAATAAATCCATGGTGGCATAAGGATGAATGTCGATAAGGTTTACCGGGCCCACTTGCGGACTAAAACCAAAATATCCTCCTTTTGGATATAAAGGGTTGAAGGTTTGTAAACTTCCGTCGCCTTTGTTTTTATCCCCTGAAATATAATCATTTCTAAGATTTATCGTGGGTTTAAATTTCACGTTTTCAAAAGAATAGCCTATATCTATTGATCCAGTCCATGCATTAATGTTTCCTGATCCAAAAGTTCCAAATTGATATGCAGCTTCCAGATTGTAAATAAAACCGCCACCGTATTTCCAGAGTCTTGTTCCGATGGTATGTCTTTTTTCAGGAGCAATTCCTTCTTCAAACAGCGATTCGTCTCTTCTGATTCCGAGATAATAAAGATCCAGATTTCCTGCTTTTGGGAATATTATTTTAGAATAAGCTCCCCAAAGATTCAGCTGTTTCGACATTTTATTATCAAAAGCTCCTGTATAAATAGTGTCTGCCATCATTGCAAATCCGTCAATTGAGAATCGGGAAGAGGTATATATTATTTTTCCGCCTGTAAAATAAAGTCTTGCATTTGGACCTTCTCTAACCGAAATTAATCTTCCGGAACCATAATCAAGTTCTTGTCTTCCGGCACGAAGGATTAGTTTTTTATCTTCTTTCTGATATAAATTGACATCTAAAAAAAGGTTCTGAACATTCAGCTGATCCTCGTCAATACCTCTCGGACCATTGATTCGTCCGTCTTGCAAGGCACTTCGCAATTGTGCAAATACTCTAAAGGTTTTTCCTAAATGAATATCGGCATGAAGATCATAGCGTTGTAGTAAAAAGTTGTTGTGACCAATATTTAGTCTTCCCCAATCTTCATTATTGAAATCTACATATTCGTATCTCGCTTCACCGCCAAGAGATAAATAAAAATCTTTCTCTTTGTTTAAGGGAATGAATTTTAAATTCTCATAAAAATTTCTGGTCGAGTCTTTTAAGAATTCGTAGTTTTCGTCATATCGCAAAAGCTTAAAATTTTGTGCAGATGCTATGGTTCCTGTAAAAAGAAAGCATATTACAATGATTTTGAAGTTCTTTTTGTGCAATATGAATTTTGATGATTCCAACATAATAAAAGGTAAGAGGTTTATATTGATTTTGTGTCAGGTTTCAATCTTCAGGTCGAAATGAATTAGTGTTTCAACATGTTGTGTGCATAATGAATCCCTAAGCCATAAGATCCGCCATGTTTTTTCATTAAGTTGGTTACCGGAACATAAGTTTCCTGACGTGCCCAGTCTCTTTGAAGTTCTAATATATATTGAATAGAAGTCACTGGTTGTACACCCACCTGAATCATTCTCTGAATGGCACGTTCGTGAGCTTCGTTACTGACGTCTCCGCAGGCATCTGTGATCACGTAAACTTCATAACCTTCTTCAATAGCAGAAAGAGCAGGCCCAACGATACAAACCCCTGTCCATAATCCGGCAAGAACTATCTTTTGTTTTTTTGTTGCGGTAATTGCTTTATAAGCATTTTCATCTTCCCAGGTATTCATGGTTGTACGGTCGATATATCCCGAAGTAGCAATTGGATAATATTCTTCAATTTCAGGAAAAACTGGACCTGCAAAGCTTTCTTCAAAAACAGTAGTTACAATTGTTGGAACGTTGAAGATTTTTGAAGCTCCGCAAATAATAGCAACATTATTGCGCAATTCACTTATTGCAATGCTGTTTGTTGCAAATGCCATTTGCCCTTCAAAGTCAATTAATACTAGTGCGTGATTGTCTGGTGATAATAAGTTTACTGATGGTTTCATAAGATTTATATTTATTATTTAAGTTTGTTTTATGCCAACAAAGTACCAAATTGTTAATGGGCTGTTTTGTTGCTGGTTATGGCTGTAATAGTAATTTTTAATTACGATATTTCGTAAATTTAGTATTGCTTTATTGAATGTATTAGGAATGTGTTGAAAGCTTTTTGATCATTTCTGCAGAAACGGCGTCGGCATAAATTCCAAAAGCACTGGTTAAAACACCTTTTATGTTATAGATCTCAGATATAATTCCGTACACAATATCTTCATCTCCTGGATCTGTATCTCCTTCAAAACGAAATAGATATTCAATTTTGAATTCTTCCGGAGACATGGTTTGTGTGTTATTATTATAACGGATACAATTTTCGTCAAGATTAAAGTTTTCTGTAAAACCTTGCTGATTTAGCCATTGTAAAGCCTCGGTAACCGTATCAAAAGCGGGTTGTTGAAATAAACTCATGGTGGGGAGAAATTTAAAAACTGCCTTTTAAAGCAAACCCTATCAGGCAGTTTTGATTAATTTTGAAAGAATGCCTGCTTATGATTTAATAAAATCCAGAATATCTTTATTGATTGTTTCCGCCTCTGTAGTTGGCATACCGTGAGGAAATCCAGGATAAGAAATTAGTTTTCCGTTTTTCAAAAGTTTTGCTGCTCTTGGAGCCTGACCAAATGGAACGATCTGATCATCTTCCCCGTGAAGAACCAAAACAGGAATGTCTAAACTTTTAAGATCTTCTGTAAAATCTGATTCAGAAAAAGCTTTTATTCCCTCATAATGAGCTAAAACTGAACCCATCATTCCCTGACGCCACCAATTGTGTTTAATACCTTCCTGAACTGTTTTTCCTTCGCGGTTCCATCCGTAAAACGGAATAGGAAAATCATAAAAATACTGTGCTCTGTTAAATCCGGTGCCTTGTCTTATTTCGTCAAAAACAGCTAAAGGAACGCCTTCAGGATTTGTTTCATTTTGTATCATAATTGGCGTTACAGCACTAATAATGATTGCTTTTGCAACACGCTCTTTCCCGTATTTTGCAGCGTAGCGTACTACTTCGCCGCCACCGGTAGAATGCCCAACGTGAATAGCGTTCTTTAAATCAAGAGCAGCAGCTAATTCAGCGATATCAGATGCATAGGTCTCCATATTGTTTCCTTCTGAAGTTTGACCGGAGCGTCCGTGTCCGCGACGATCATGAGCAATAACCCTGTATCCTTGTTGTAGGAAAAACATCATTTGTGCATCCCAGTCATCACTGGATAATGGCCATCCGTGGTGAAAAACTATTGGTTGTCCTGTTCCCCAATCTTTGTAAAAAATTTCTGTTCCGTCTTGTGTTTTAAATGTGCTCATTTTTTTATGGTTTTAGATTATTAAAATTTTTATTTATTAATGTTAAAATTAGTTTTGTAATTAAATTTTAATTTTGATTGAATACTTGTTGTTCTTTTCTTTTACAAACTTACATCAGGTCCGGAAGTCTGTTGGTTAACCTAGATTAAGAAAAAAAATAATTCCCTTTTTAGGCCTGTTTACTATTTAAATGATCTGCTCTTTTGGCTTCGCTAATTATGATGAGATTTATAGTCATGAGGATATTTTTTTATGATAATAATCAGATATCATTTATAAAACAATCAATGTGCCACAGGTGTAAAATTACTTATAATCAATGGTTTAGTGATTTTGTGAGTTTTTTTTATTTACGATATATCGAAAATTTATGAGATGATTTTTAAGGGATATAGAAAAAGCGTCAATTTTTCTGCGAAAAACATTATCACGCTACGATTCAGTATTGGGTTTTAATACTACTGTGCCACGATTCTGTCAAAAAACTGATAAAATATACTTTAGTGAATTGCGTAAAGCTCCTTGGTTTTTTGCAATAAAGGGTTTGCTGCTGCATGATCAAAACTTAACCAATGCCACTAAGTTTGTGGTTTACTAAAGAAAAAAAATAAAACAGTGAATACTGGTATTTATCAATTTAAAATATAGACTGTAAGTTATTACAAAGTTTTTCAGAGTTATTACAAATTAGCCTTATTGCTCTTTGATATAGTTTTATTTTATTATAAAATTGCACTGAATTTAAAGACAATAACTGCCTTAAATTAGAACTTTTTTCGCTAAAAAATATTTGGGGAATGAAATACAAAAATATATTACTAGTCAACGACATAAATGATGATGCAGAGACTTTTGTATTGGTACTGAATGCAATTAATCATAAAATTAGATCATCCGTAGAAAGTAGTCCACTTGAAGCTCTAAAAAAACTTCAGGATTCAAAATTATCACCCGATATAATTTTCCTGGATTATAACATGCTACATCTTGATGGAACTGGATTTCTTAAGTTACTTCGAGATATTAAGGGGCTAAAAAGAATTCCAGTTGTACTTTATTCCCGAAATTCCGGACATATGCTACAGGAAGCAATGAACAAATTCAAGAAAGTACAGTTTTTGAAGAAGCGTGCGAACTTTCGAAAGCTTTTTAAGTCCCTACAAAAGATAATTATACCTGAAAAGCCTGAAAAAAGTATGTTGACTTGAAATGTAACCGCTTTTGCTAACGCCAAATATTTTACAGATGTTCCCGACGGGACAGCAGTTCAATTTATGGTATGAACTCCATTCGCAAACTGCCTGAAAAAAAAGGGATACATATAGATGTACTAAATTATGTTTTATTAAACAAGCGCTATCTCTTTTATGTTAATTTCCACCTGAATTACTTACATTTATTTTGGTCAAAAATAATTTCCAGCTGATCGATTACTGTATTTACCTTAAAATTTGTTTTTTCTACAGCAGTTAAAATTTCCTCGCAGTCTAAAAAAGCTTCTTTTGACATTTTACGAATTAACGAATCAGTGCCTATTGCAAGATCACTTCCTGCGGATTTAGTGTAACCAAAAAATAATTCTTCACTATTCTTTTTTCCAAAAAAATACGAATTGCTTCCATAAGTAATTACCCTGCTGGTTCCTCCGGCATTTGGTCTGTTGCTGCCAGGTTCAGTTATATATCCTATTTTTGCATTTTTGTCATAAATAATGTAGAACCACTTTTTTTGGGCAGACCTCGAAAATTTTCCGTTCAATATATTTTCCGTCGTCGCATAAAGTCTTTCGGCTGTGTATTTTACATTATCAAAATCTATGTATTCAATTTTTTTGATTTCACTGCTTGAGATTTTTTCTTTTTTGGCTTCTTTGTCTGCTTTAAATTTAACATTAGAGTCAGTACTGACTACTTTTTCTGCGAGCCCTTTTTTTATTGCTCCATCTTTCATATACAAAACAGCTTTAATATATTTTGCATGGATATTACAAGTAAATACCAGGAATATAATTAAAAATAAACGAGTAGGTTTCATAGTTTTTAAGATTTTGTAGTAAATATAATAGCTTTAATCCAGAATAAAGCGGTAAAGATAAAAGTAATCTTGAAATGGGCTACTACATGAAATCAGGTATATTGTCGGCTTTATAAGTCCTTTTGTCGGGTTTTAATTGCTGTAAACTAAAATTAATACATATATTCGCAAAAATTTCCAGTAATGAAAGTAATAATACCCTTAATAATATTTTGCTGTTTTTTTAACACTATAATTTACAGTCAAAATGAGACCAACATAACATATGGTTTAAAGTTTGGAGCACTACATTCTAACTTTAGCAATTTACCGGAAAGCATCAAAGGAAGGGACAATACCTTTGATAACAGTGTAATGGAAAGCAAGGGGAAGTATGGTTTAGAGGGTGGTTTTTTTCTTAATTTCAAACTTTATGACACGCGTGTTGCTATTCAGCCTGAAATTTTATTTAGGCAGTCAGGCGAAAAAGTTACTTATCGTGATGTTGTTGGAAAAGAGTTTGAACTGGGGCTTAATTATTCTTTTTTGCAAATAGGGGCTTTATATAAAGTTTATCCTTATGAAGGTCTGAACCTGGGAGTTGGTGCTTTTTACGGCATCAATTTGTCTCCTAACGATATTACTTATACTTCGAATGAAGCAGGCGGAATGTACGATGTGGCTACAAGACAGTTTTACAAAGACGGTCTTGACGGTGCCGATGATTTTGCACTTTGTTTTGCATTGGGGTATGAACTTCATAAGAGTATTCACTTTGATTTTCGCTATTATCTGGGGGTAAAAGATATGGTAAAAAGTAATGCATCTTCTTTTCAGTTTATTGAAAACCAAAATAAAAGCAGTGTATTTTGTTTTTCTCTAGGCTACAGTTTTCATCAATGGTAATTTATAAAAAATGAAAAAAATTATTCTACTGTTTTTATTAGTAAGCACAAAATCAGTTTTTGCACAAGGTGACAGAGAAATTACATACGGTCTTTTTGCCGGAGGTATTTATTCGTCTATGTCCAATCTTCCGGATGTTATAGTACCCAAAGGTATTTATGAAGGTTATACTTTAAAAGAAGAAGGGAAATTTGGCGGGACCGGTGGTTTTTTCATCAACTGGAAATATCCTTATGCTAAAGTTGCCATTCAGACTGAGGTTTCGTATTCCGGTCAGTCTACAGATTTAAATTATGAAGATGTAAAAGGGCTGAAATATAAAATGACTTTTGGCTATAGTTATATAAATACAGGAGCGCAGCTTAAGTTTTATCCTTTTCAGGGATTTTATATTGGTGCAGGTCCTTATGTTGGTTTTAATATTGCGGCTGATAATATAAAATATTCTTCAAATGCACAGGAAATTTTTGCAGATTCGGGCGTTCCGTTTGAAACAGATGCAAATGTGCAAAAAGTACTCAAAGAATCTTTGAGCGGGAAAAATTATTTCTACGGAATGTTATCTGCAGGATATGAATTCAGTTCTAACTTTTCTGTTGGAGCCCGATATACTGTTGGGCTTACAGATGCTTTAATGACAGAAGAAAATGGACATCGCTACAGCGAAAACAAAAATAAAATCAATAGTATTTCATTAATTATAGGCTATTCTTTTGACTTCGATGACTTAGGTAATTTTTAATAAATAAGCTCTTAAATCAGTTTAAATTATGAATAAAAAGATTTTTTTACTGGTAAATTTAATAACAGTATGTACTGTGAGCCTGACTTTCTCGCAGGAAAAAATACTGCCTGGAGCGGTTTCAGAACCTTATTTTTGGTTAAAATCTAAAAATACAGGCGAAAATTATTATTGGGAAAGTCTTATAAATAATAAAGAAGCAAGAGTATCTGCTAAAAAACACAGCGGTGTTCTTTTTAATTATAATCCAAGTATTATTTTCGATACAACTCAGGATTCATTAATTGTACCGCTGGGTGTTAACAGTAAAAGGCGTCAGACGTTTTTTATGGTTTATAAAGTTAAAGACAGTTTAAAAGAACAGTTTTTATGGACAATAAATGATCCTCAAAAAGTAATTTCGGCAGCTACAAATAAAAGATTGGTTGACTTAAAGAAATATTCTTACCAGTCGTATCAGGAAAAAATCAAGCCTCATAAAGCCAATATTCATTTTTTTCAGCAAAATATTACCGATAGTATAGCAAAGCTCTCATCGCTGACTATTGGTCAAAAATCTAAATCGGAGAAATTACCACCAGAAGAATTTAAAGGAAGCATAAGCGAAATTTTGGTTTATAACCGTGTTCTTAATGGTTTGGAAACTCAGAAAGCAGCAAGTTATTTAGCCATAAAATACGGTATTTCTCTTTCTCAGTTTGAGAATAAGAATTACGTAAATAGTAAAGGAGAAACAATTTGGGATGCCGAAAAACACAAAGGATTTAGCTCGTCAATTACCGCTGTAGGCCGCGATGATGCCAGCGGATTACTGCAGGTAAAAAGTAATAGTATGGTCGACGAAGGGCTTTTGACATTTGAAGTTAAGAGCAAATCGAACAATATTCCCAATAATTATTTTGCTTTTTGGAGTGATAATGGCAAGAATCTTTTAGTAAAAAAACAAGAACAAGGAGAGCCTATTGGTGTTTCAAGAGAATGGAACCTGGATTTTAAAAACCCGTCAGATTTAAGTTTAGACTGGTCTTTTAATCCTGCATTTGTAAAAGGAACCCTGCCAAAAGATACTTATTACTGGTTATTGGTAGACTATTCCGGAAAAGGAACTTATGACGAAAATGATTCAGAATACATTCGTTTAGAAAGTACTTCAAGCACCGAAAAGTTAGTTTTAAAAGATTTCGACTGGAATAAACACAATTCAGGATCGGCAAAGTTTACGCTAAAAGTAGCGCCTCAAATGTTCAGCAGAGTCTGGATTACAGAGTCGGTTTGTGGAGTAGCAGGTTCCGGACAATTAAATTATACAATTGAAGGCGGCGAAGCACCTTTTACTGTTACTGTTAAAAAAGAAGGAAGCGAAGCTATTGTTAAACAATGGAACCAGGCTTCAAAAAGTCAGACCGGCGTTCAGCTTTCATCAGGTACTTATGATTATATCGTAAAAGATATAAAAGGAAATCTCTATTCAGAAACCGTATTTGTAGCAGATAAGGAAGGGACGTTTGCTAATCTGAAATCAGATTATTTATTGACAAATGGAAACGCTTTGCTCCTGGATGCAGGTAAAGATCTTCCAACAGGAAATTATCAATATGAATGGTTTTACGAAGGTAATTTTATAGACGATAACCCAAAAATATTAATAGATCAGGCAGGTACTTATGAGCTTCGATTGATTAATGATCAGGAATGCAAAACGTCTAAGAAAATTGCTGTAACAACAGACGGCAAGGAGATTACAGATTATAGTGTTTTGATTTTATATCCAAACCCAACGCCTGACGGAAAGTTTGCCCTTGCAATGCAGTTTCCTAAAAAGACAGATGCTTTAATCAGTATTTATTCGTTGTCAGGATCACTTTTAAAAGAAAAAAAATACAGCCAGATTGAAACGTATCTGCATGAAGATATTATAAAAGGATCTTCCGGGATGTATCTGGTAAAAGTAAATTCAGATTTTGGCACTAAAGTCTTTAAAGTTATTGTGAAATAATGGGGCAGCTGAAGAAATTTCTTTCTGCTGAACCAAATATAATATAAACCGGTTACAACTAATCGATTAATCAGCTCTATGAAAAATAAAATTATATTACTGCTGTTTTTAATAGGTACATTTTTGTTTGCCGCCAATTTTGGTGACTATAAAATTCCTTCTTTTTTTACTGCTGATTCTTCAGGTAAAGAACCGGCTGTTTCAAATTCAGATTTGAATGTTGTTTTAAAAGAAGAAAACAAAAGCACCAAATTATTTTCTGCAGATATCCAACAGGGAATTATCGGAGTAAATAATCCTGATGATGTTGATGATGCTTATGATAATGTTTTTCATCTTAAAATTGATGAATTGCCCCAAGGTAATGAAAACGCTTATCTGGAATATGAGCTATTTGGTTATGATCAGACAGCTTCGGTTTCACGAAGTTTAAACAATCAGCCAAGTATCGGAGGGCAGTTTTTATCGCAAAATAAAGCCTGGACCAAACAGTCAGAGTTATTGTCTGAAAAGTCGCTGCGAACCGGAGATAACGTTTTATTATTTACAGCACCGGAGGGTATTTTAAACGGATATAAAATTAAAAATGTACGAATCGTATATAAAAATACGGCTGTAATAAATAATTTTACACTTCTAAAAGCAGAGAATAAATTATACATAAAAGGTACAAATTTTCCATCACAGATAAAAAAGCTTACGATTGAAGGAATTTCTGTCGATGTAAATCAGCCGGAATTTGAATTGGTTTTGGATGCAGTAAGCACCAATAAATTTATTTCTGTTATTAAAGAAACAGCAACAGGATTAATTGTAAGCGAAAAAATAGGACTAGATCAGTTTTCAAAAGTTGAAAGTTACAGACCAATTGAAAATGCAAAAGAACGCATCTTCAAAAACATAAATTTTGAGACAGCGAATAATCTGGAATATAAAGACTTTTCTGCAGTTTTCCCTGTTGGTGCGTTAAAAAATGACGAAACAGTTTCTGTAAGTGGTTTAAGAAAAATAGACATTGCGCCTTTGAATGCTTCAATGGTAAATGTTACCAATGGCAACGCCGGATTTCGATTGCTGCCTCACGGAACTATTTTTGAAAAAGCGGTAACCTTATCACTTCCGTACAACAAAAAAGCAATTCCGGACGGTTATACAGAAAAAGATATCAACGTGTTTTATTTTGATGAAAACAAACGCCTTTGGCAGGAAATCGCCAAAGATTCATTAGATATAAAACACGGATTAATTAAAGCAAAAACAACACATTTTACTGATTTTATTGCTGGAATTGTAAAAATGCCGGAATCTCCGGAAACTTCCGGTTATACACCAACAAGTATTAAAGATTTAAAAGCAGCCAGTCCGCTGGTTGGAGTTCAGTCTATAGAACCGCCAGCCCCAAACGGAAGAGGAACGGCAAGCACTGCTTTTCCCATTATAATTCCAAGAGGAAGAGGAGGAATGCAGCCTTCTTTAAAACTGCAATATGACAGTGATGGCGGACACAGCTGGGCAGGAATGGGCTGGGATGTTTCGGTTCCTGCTGTAAATATTGAAACGCGCTGGGGAGCACCGAGATATGATGCTTCAAATGAAACGGAAAGTTATACTATTGGCGGAGAATCTGTCATACCCAATTCGCACAGGGCAGAATGGATTGGCAGAACTACGGATAAACAATTTTATCCAAGACGTGAAGGCGCTTTTCAGCAAATTATTCGTAAAGGGTCTTCGCCTAAAAATTATTATTGGGTAGTGAAAGATAAAAGCGGAAACGCAAGTTATTATGGCGGTACCACTTCCGGACTTTCGACTGCTGCTGTTCTGCAGGATGCAAACGGAAACGTTGGGTATTGGGCGCTGTGTCTTCAGGTCGATTTAAATGGAAATACTGTAGAATATGAATACGATAAACGTGATGGCGGGATATATCTTAAAAAGGTATATTATACAGGTTATGGTTCTCAAAAAGGAAATTACAGCATTACGTTTGTTAAAAATGGAGATTTAGGTGAAGCAAATCGTCAGGATGTGCAGATTTCGGCAAGATTAGGTTTCAGGCAGTTAAACAATCAGTTACTTCGAAAAATAGAAGTGCGTTACAAAAATGATATGATTCGCAGTTATGAACTGCAGTATAAAGAAGGTGCTTTTAAAAAGACTTTGTTAGAATCAATTTCAGAATATGATTCAGAGTCAAAATTGTTTTATACCAATAAGTTAGAATACTTTGATGATGTTCGTGATGCTTCAGGAAAATACAATCCATTTGGACCGGAACAGAGCTGGAGTGTGCCAAATGATAATTTAAAAAATAACTCAATTCCATCTTATAGTAATGCCTTATTTTCAGGAAAACATTCACTGGTAAGCAGTACAGAAGGCTCTACAACAGGTGTAAGTTATCGACTTGGGATAGGTTTGGCCACAAATACAGGAAGTCTTAAAGGATTTACTGTTGGAGGTCACGGAGGAAATAACTGGGGAAGCTCCGATACTACGGTTACATTAGAAGATTTGGACGGTGACGGACTGCCGGATAAAGTATTCAAAAATAAAAATGGCGTTTATTACCGAAAAAATTTAGCCGGAACAGGTCAACTCGCTTTTGGAGATCTGCAGGAACTTAATATTAGTGATGTTGGGTTTTCAAAATCCAGTTCTTTTAATTGGGGTGTTGATTTAAATTTAAAATTTGGGAATATTGGTTACGACCAGCAGCGTTCAAGCAACAAGACCAAAGCCTATTTCATGGATTTTAACGGAGATGGTCTGGTTGATTTTGTTCGTAACGGACAAGTATATTACAACCGATTGGAGAATGGAATTCCAACTTTTAAAAATAGCAGTGCCGGAACTCCGTCCCCGGTTTTTGGAGGCGGAAATGTTACCATTCCGGGATATACATCTATTTCGTCAGAAGAATTAGAAAAGCAAAATCCGCTTCATGATGTCGTTCGTATGTGGGAAGCTCCTGCAAAGGGAATTATTTCGGTTTCACACCAATATCAATTAGTTCCTGAATCAACGCCGGAAAGAATTAAAAGGCGTGCTGAATATGTTAATAATGCCGGTGAAGATAAAGCCGATGGTGTTCATTTGTATTTCCAGAAAGGAAATCAGTTAATTTGGAATGAAGGAATTACAGGGACAGATTATAACACAAAAACCAAACAAAATGCAGCCATATCTGTCGAAAAAGGAGAGCGATTGTATTTTAGGGTGAGCTCTGTTAAAGATGGAAATTTTGATACCGTTATCTGGGATCCAACTATTACTTATTCGCAGGTAAAACACTTTGACAGGGATGTTAACGGGAATATAACCGAAAGCGATATTACTGTTCCTTCTTCATTAAAAGATGTTAATTCTTATTCCTTATCTTCTTATCAGGCCAGTGCCGATTTTTTCAGCAGTTCACCAGGAGGAGGAGTAGTTCCTGTAGCTGGAAATGTTGTATTGAAAGGAATTTTAAATAAACCTTTGACCTCAGATCATATTAAACTGGTGATCAAAAAAACATACCTCGATCAGTCGAATGTTCCTGTTATTGTTTTTCAAAAAACCTTTTTGGCAAATGAAGTCAGTTCATTCGATCTTTCGTCGATTGTTATGCCGGCATTTGAGGCCGAAACGATGGTATCTCTGGCTTTGGAGACAGATACCAATATAAACTGGCAGACAATTCCTTTTACCCCAAGTGTAACTGTACCCGCTTATCCGGGAGAACTTGCTAAAGAGGTTCCTCTGGAAGTTTCCCATTTGTTGTATAACAAGCGAGAAGGAAATTATACTATGGGCGGCATAACGTCTACGTCATCAGGAAAAGTAAAATTAAGCATCCTGCCTCAGGATTTTACATTAGCAGCACCTTTTCAATATCCGGGAAATATTAATGATTACAATGGTGATGTGATTATTTCGGCCAAGCAAAATAATACATTACTGGCACGCATCCGTTATCAAATTGCAGGAGGAGTTTTAATTCCTGTAAATAACGCCTTTGATAATTCTGTTACTTATCCGGATGCAGTCTTAGGGGTGCCAATTGAGTTAGAAATGACAGTTTCTAATGCGCAGTCTATCACAATAATTAAGGATTATCCAAAAGCAAATGCCTTAAGTATTCAGGTTCAGGTTACAGATTTAAAAGATATAGCAAATCCTGCTGATGATGTTATTTGGAATAAGTCTTCAGATGATTTTAGTATTTACAGTCTTTTAAATGCTGATGAAAGAAGTTTTGGATTGTATTATCGTCAATGGTGCGGATTTGCGATCAATGGAAATTTAGCGTCAAATACAATTGATCAAACGCTTCTAAAAAAGTCTGATGCATATAATACAGAACCGGATTTAGGAAACACAGATCCTGAGAACTATGAAGGAATTGGATATGAAGTTGCAGATAGTTATTTTGTATCGTTAAATCCGTCGTATGCCAAGGCAAAATGGGAAGGTTTAGAGGAAGGCATTTACATAAAAGGCCCAACAATTGGCACGTCAAGATTGGGAGAAGATGATATTTCGGAGTATGCAGATTTCACGCTTCCTAATTTGCCCGGAGGAGGTACTTCTGCACTGGACATGATCAGCGAAAGCAAAAGTAAAAGTATTTCTGCCGGAGTTTCTGCAGGACAGGCAAATATTGGTTACAGTAAATCAATCGACGGTGACTCTTATATAACGCAGACGATGAGTGATTTTAATGGCGATAAATTTCCGGATTATATTCGAGGAGGAAATGTGCAGCTGACAGCACCTGTTGGGAAAGTTTCCGATGAAATAATTAATATAGGAGATAATTTCAGTCACTCTAAAACGAGTACCGAAGGTCCTAATTTTGGAGGAAGTTATAGTCATGGGGCTGCTGCAAACTCATCAAGTGTTACAGTCGCTAAATCTAGTGTAAAAAGAGATTCCGCAAAAGAAACGGCTGCAAAAGAAGCTGAAAAGGGAGGTAACAGTATTTCTGTAAGTGCTTCACAGGGTAAAGGCGAAGATCATTCTACTATGATTCACAGTGATATTAATGGCGACGGACTGCCGGACAAAATATCAGATTCCGGAGATGTATACTTAAATACAGGGTATGGATTTTTACCAGCCGAAAAATGGAATCATAATAGTTTAAATGGGGGTAGTTCAACAGATTGGAGTGCCGGATTAGGTTTCAGCATTAAACAGGGATCTATTTCCGGAGGGGCTAATTATGCCAGATCTCAATCTGATAGTGACGAATCACTTATGGATATTAACGGTGACGGGCTTTCTGATAAAATAAAATATGAAGGCGGTTCTATGCAGGTTTCCCTAAACTTAGGTAATTCTTTTGCTGCACCTGTTGTATATCCGAGATATCAGGAAATGAACCAGAATAAAGGGGTAAGCTACGGTATGAATGCGAATTTCTCAATTGATATTGTTATTTGGCTGCTTCGTATTACACCAACTCTTGGAGCAAGCCAGGGATGGAGTACAAACCGTTCTGAAGGAACTTTTATGGATATTGACGGTGATGGAAATTTAGATTATGTTGTTTCAAAAGAAGACGGACATTTAACAGCACAATTGTCAAATATAAAAAGAACAAACAAATTAAAAAGCGTAACAAACGGTGCAGGAAATAGTTATGTTGTAGATTACGAATTAATAAAACCAACCTATGACAATCCATCTGCAAAATGGGTTTTACAATCCGTGAATGTTTTTGACGGACATGTTGGGGACGGAATTGATAATTCAATAGCTAGATTTAGATATGAAAACGCTTATCATGATCGTCGTGAAAGAGAATTTTATGGTTTTGAAAAGGTTATTGAAGAGGAAATTGATGCAGCTGATAATTCCCTTTTTTCAACAACTGTTCAGGAATTTCACAACCACGATTATTTCAGGAAAAATCTTTTAAAGCATAGTTATACCTTAGACAAAAACGGCAAAATCCGTAAAGAGTCTGAAAACGAATATAGTTTAGTTGACGTGGCAACGCAGGCAAGCGTTTCGGTTTCAGAATTAAATTTGCCATCGTGTGATGCTAAGCGCATTTTTGTTGGATTAATTCATACTAATGAAAAAGTTTACGAAGGAGGAAGTGACTATCTCGAAACTAATATTTTTAATACTTACGATGCTAATGGAAATATCACACAGTATGAAGATTTAGGAAACGGTTCTGCCAATGATAAAGTGACAGCCAAAATATCGTATTATGAAAGTACAAGTCCTTATTATGGCGGAATTGCAAAACAATTAGAAGTTTTTACCAGTGAAGGACTTCGTCGTAAAAGAGCTACGACAATAGATCCGGCAACATCAGATGTAACACAAATAAGAAATTATAGTGCTGCAGATAAAATTGCTGTTACTGACATTGCGTATGATGCTTACGGAAACCTTGAAAAAATTACCGGGCCTGTAAATCACAAAGGACAGCGAATGACTTTAGAGTATGTATACGATTCAGACAATCATCAATACATGACCGAAATAAAAGATGCGTTTGGGTATCAAAATAAAGTTGAATTCGATTATCATTTTGGAATACCACTTAAAACAACAGACCGCAATGATCAAAGCACAATTTATACCTTAGATGCTAAAGGACGTACGCTGACTATAAAAGCACCTTATGAAATTGCTTCGGGGAAACCGTATACTATTGCCTATGAATATTTTCCGGAAGCAAAAGTTCCATATGCCAAAACCAGAAATTATGATCCTGAACTGGACAAAGACATTGAAACCTATACGTATACAGACGGATTGGGAAGGCCTTTGCAGGTCAAAAAAACGGCAAGTTTATTTACACAGCCGGGAAGTCCGGATCAGGAAGCACATGTAGTTTCAGGAAAAATAGTTTATGATGGATTAGAAAGACCAATAGCAACTTATTATCCAACAACGACAACAACTATAGACAATAATTTTAGTACAGCACTGTCGAATGTAGCACCAACCAAAACGGATTATGATGAGGTAGGACGACCTGTAAAGATAACCTTGCCGGACGGAAGCACAAATACTACTGTTTATGCTATAGCAAATTATGAAGGCCTGCCGGTATTAAGCACCACGCAAACTGATGCTTTAAATAAAACAAGCCAGACTTATACAGATGCTACCGGGCAAAACTTAGCCGTTATACAGAATGATTTAATTACAAAAATTGAAACGAATGCGCTGGGAGAAACGATAAAAGTGACTGATGCATTGGATCATGTTACCAAAATTAGTTACGACTGGATTGGAAAACGCACAGCTTTTACACATCCTGATTCCGGTACAACGACTATGCAGTATGATCTGGCAGGTAATTTAACGAGCCGTATTACGCAGGATTTAAAAAACACAGTTCCAAATGGCGGTGCTATAGAATATGTATATAATTATAACCGTCTGGAAAATATAAAATATCCTAAAAATCCGCAGAATAATATCCAGTTTAATTATGGTAAAGCCGATGGAACTCCCGCCCGCCGAGGCAGATTATGGTTTGTACAGGACGCAACGGGTGGACAGGAATTTTTCTTTGGAAAACTGGGAGAGATAGAGAAAGAAATACGTACACTTCGTATTACACCTACAGATGTGCAGACATATATTTCACAATTTGAATATGATACATGGAATCGTATTCAAAAAATGACTTATCCAGATGGAGAAGTAGTAGAATATACCTATAACCGTGCAGGAAACCTGCAAAAAATGCAGGGTAAAAAAGAAAGTCATACCTATGATTATATCAAACAATTAAGTTATGATGAATTTGAACAGCGTAAATATTTAAAGTACGGAAACGATACAGAAACCAATTATACTTACGATGCCGTAATGAGAAGATTGCAAGAGCTGCAGGTAAAAAGCGGTGCAAGGCAGATTTTAAACAACTCCTACGGTTATGATTTGGTTGGAAATGTACTAAGCATTAAAAATACCGCCCCAATAATCAACAATACCTTGGGAGGAACATCTTCTCAGGAATACCAATACGATGATTTTTATAGATTGAAATCCGCCAAAGGAACGTATCAGGGTGAATTTACAAAAGCAAATTATGAGCTTAATATGACGTATAACAAAATACACAGTATTACGAAGAAAGATTTGCTGCATACTATAAACAATGAACAAAAGGGATATGTTTTGGATTACAGTTACGATAACGAATTACATCCGCATACGCCGAATAAAATTGTAGAAACAGCAAAACAAGATCCTCGTGAATATGTATATGATGGAAACGGAAACCCAACAAGTTATACAGAAACCCAAAGTTTTAGAAAAATGACATGGGACGAAGAAAATCGTTTGATGGGAATTAATGATAATGGAAGAATTTACCAATATTCGTATGATAGTAACGGAGAACGTGTAATTAAAAGTTCAGGCGATTCGCAGCACGTGACAATCAATGGCGAAACTGCCGCCACAATTATACATACAGATGATTACACGGGTTATATAAGTCCTTATTTTGTTATAAGAAAAGGGAAATTTACCAAGCATTATTTTGAGGGAAGCGGGCGAATTGTCAGCAAACTCGGTAATGGAACTTTTGCACAACCGTTAGGATTAACAGCGGGAGGAGTAAATTACACTAATCTTACCGCTGAGCAGCAAAAAGCGGTAGATGCCTATGTACGAAGCCTGGGATTACCACCGGGACCTCCTACGCAGCAAGGAATTTATGGTACACCGGAATTTACAGGAAATCCATATCCTAGTGAGGTGCTTAAACCTGTTGAGGAAAATCAGGAACCTCCGGAAGGATGGCCAAGAAATCCGATTTTTAATGCACCGGGAGATGTACCTGGGCCACCTGTACAATTTGGGCCGCCAATAGAACCAACAACAGTAAAAGCCGGAGAAGGTTTTACAGGAACCGGAATGCCGGAGAACGATATTTTTTATTTTCATGCTGATCATTTGGGAAGTACTTCTTATATTACAGCCAAAAATGGTTCTATATCGCAGCATGTAGAGTATATTGCTTTTGGAGAGATTTTGTTTGAGGAGCATTCAAGTTCGTTTTCTTCTCCTTATTTGTTCAATGGTAAGGAGTTAGACAGAGAAACAAACTTAAGTTATTATGGAGCGAGATATCTCGATATGAAAGCTAGTTTGTGGCTCAGTGTTGATCCGCTAATGTTTAAGGAAGACTTTTTTGAAGAGCCAGAATCGACTAACGGAGGTGCATTTAATTCATTTAACTTAGCGTCGTATTCGTTTTCATACAATAATCCTGTAAAATATATAGATCCAGATGGAGAATGCCCTAATTGCGCAACAGCTGCTGCAGGAGCTTTAATAGGAGGAATTATAGGCGGGGCGATAGAAGCGGGAACCCAATTATATAAAAACGGAAAAGTAGACAACTGGAAAGCTGTTGGTGGTGCTGCCGTTCAGGGTGCTGTTGTAGGAGGTGCCGCAGGATTTACCGGAGGTGCCAGTTTACTGGTTACGGCTGGTGTTTCTGGAGGAGCAAATGCCGTTGGAGGTGCTGCAAGCAGAGCTATTCAGGGACAAAAAACAACCGTGAGGGATGTAGTAGTTGATGGTACTGTAGGTGCTGTTCTGGGAGCCGGAGGCAAACTAGTAGGCAACGCCGTAAGAAATTCAACAAATAATCTATCCCGAAGCGCCAAAGGAAAATTAGGAGAAGCGATTACCGAAATAAAATATACGGGAAAAGGTTACCTTCGTTACGGAAAATCAAAAGTTATGACGGGTGGTAAGACTCCGACAGGAAGACAAGCTAAGGCTATATTTGACCATGATATGGAAAATATATTTACTGGAAGACGAATAACAGTCGAAAGTAAATTTAATACATCTGGATTAACAAGAAATCAGAGAACTGTAATTAATAAAGGCGCTAATGTTATAATAGACAGAACTACAAGCCAGGGTCTTGGGAATGCTGCAAAAACGGCTACCGTGGGCGCAGGTGGCGGTGTCGCTGCTCAAAGAAATAAAAAGGATTAATATGAACGATAATTTTAAAATATCAGAAAAAAAACTTCTAGATGCAAGAAATACTATTTTTAAAGATTATGGGATTCCTGAGCTGGAAAAAAACGGTTATGTAAAATCGCCATTCAAAACTTCCTGGTTTGGCCAATACGATTCTAATATTCGCGGATACTCCTATGAATTATGTAAGCTGACAGATCAAAATCATCTCCATATCATTACCGCTGATATGGTTAAGGGAGATAAATGGATAAAAATATATTTAAATATTTTTGAACTCAACGAAAAGTTACATTCACTTGATGACTTGAAAGATTGTGATGGAATAAACTTTCATCTTCCGCCAAACGACTCAACTAGTATGCAATTAAGAAGGGATGATTACAAAGGCCCTCCTTTATTTCATATATTATTTTTACCGTGGCATAAATTAGGAAATATCAAATCGCAAAGTAGTTTTGAAAAGGAAGTCAGGAAATTAAGTGATTTGATAAAAAAAGATATGTCCAATATTGACTCTTTTGAAAAAAGATGGCATGAATTACATAAACCATATATAACAGACAGAGAAGGTAATGTAATCAACATGTAGTGATGTAAAAGTTTTAATTATCAGTAATTAAATAAAATAAGGGTAGAAATTATCACTAGTCAATCAATTCGTTTTCCTTTATTATTAAATATGAAAGATAATTTTAGAATATCAGAAAAAAAACTTCTAGACGAACGGAATACAATTTTTAAAGATTATGGGATTCCTGAGCTAGAAAAGAACAGTTACGCAAAATCGCCATTTAAAACTTCTTGGTTTGGACAATATGATTCTAATATTGGGGGATACTCCTATGAATTATGCAAACTGACAGATCAAAATCAGCTGCATTTTATTAATGCTAGTATGCTTAAGGGTGAAAAAAGGATAAAAATCAGTTTGAATATTTTTGAACTCAACGAAAAATTAAATTCACTTGATGACTTGAAAGATTGTGATGGAATAAATTTTAAGCTGCCGCCAAACGACTTAACTATTATGGAATTAAGATATGATGATTATAAAGGTCCTCCTTTGTTTTATATGTTATTTCTACCAGAATATAAACTGGGAAAAATCAATAGTCAAAGTAGTTTCGAAAAAGAGGTGAATAAGTTAAGAGATTTGGTAAAAAAAGATATGGCAAACATTGATTCTTTTGTAAAAAGATGGCATGAACTGCACCAACCATATCGAACAGATAAGGAAGGGAATGTAGTATAAAGGGATGTTATATATATGTTATCTGCATAATTGAGATATGTTTTAAATTAAGTAAATTGCAACCCATTAAATTACTTTTATAATGTCCAATTTTGAAGCATTTTTCGATTACATTCAAGAAATATCAGGCAAACTGTTATCAGAAGATGATAAGCATTTATTAAGAACTCATTTCAAATCCAGAAAACTTCGAAGACGGCAATATTTTTTACAGGAAGGAGACATATGCAAATATATAGGGTTTATTGTGAAAGGATCCGCCAGAACCTTTACATTAGATGAAAGAGGACGTGAACATATACTGAAATTGTCTATGGAAAATTGGTGGCTGACAGATTTTGAAAGCTTTTACCTGTTAACGCCAAGCCGATTCAATATTGAAGCGCTGGAGGAACTGGAAATCCTTCAATCAACCAACGCGGAAATTGAGGACTTTCTTAAGCATATCCCTGCCTTTTCAGCGATGTCGAATGTGATCAGTCAAAACAACACCATTGCAGCCCAGAAAAGAATGCAGGCTATTAACTATTCAGCTGAAGAGCGCTATGAGGAATTGGTTAAGACTTATCCTTATTTTCTACAGCGGTTTCCGCAAAATATGATTGCTTCTTATCTGGGATTATCATCTGAAACCTTGAGCAGGATAAAGAAAAACGCTTCAAAATAAATCCTTTAGCTATTTCATACTTCGGTATCATTATGGCTGTTAATTGAATAACCCGGAAACCTCCTTTCCCGGAATATAAACAATTCTATTAATCAATGTCTGGATTGCGGGGTAATTATAGATTACTTCCGCCAGATATTCCAATTCGGTTACGTCAACTTTGCATCTTTCTCTGAACGAAAGACTACTGAACGATGAAATTATGCCCTTGTGATCATCTGGAGGTCTGCATTTTCGTTTTTTATGTTTTTTGTAAATATCTATTTTATAAGTAGTTAATGTGTGTGTTTGATTTGAATCATCAATTTGAATTGACATTTATCATGTGTAATTAGTGATGCATGTCAACGGCTAGTTCGTTAGGATGCTGCAACTTTGAATGTGCTTTAGAAGGATAAAAAACTGAAGGGCTTTCATATAATTAATAATAGAAATCATGAGAAAATTAGAAAACAAGGTAGCGGTAGTTACTGGTGCTTCCAAAGGAATAGGTGCAGCTATCGCTAAACACTTTGCTGCAGAAGGCGCAAAGGTAGTTGTAAATTATGCTTCCAGTAAAGAAGGAGCAGACAAAGTAGTTAAAACGATAATCGATAATGGTGGTATAGCCATTGCGGTACAGGCAGATGTATCGAAAGAAGCTGATGTGACCAGATTATTTAAAGAAACCGAGAAGTCTTTCGGCACGCTCGATATTTTAGTAAATAACGCGGTATTTCAGGGATATGCACCGATTGAACTAATTTCGGCAGAAGACTTCCACCAAAGTTTTAACGTTAATGTGCTGGGGCCAGTCCTTACTATTCAGGCAGCTCTGAAACTTTTTGGCGATAAGGGTGGGAACATCATCAATATCAGTTCAGGTGCAAGTAAGTATCCGCTTCAAAATGCCTCTTTGTATTCTTCAACTAAAGCTGCACTTGACGCTTTCACAATTGCTTTATCTAAGGAGTTGGGTGTTAAAAAAGTTCGTATAAATTCTATTTTGCCGGGCGCTACGCAAACGGAGGGTGCAGCAAGTGCGGGTGTTACTGTCGGCAGTGAGTATGAAAAGATGTTTATCGAAAAAACACCGCTTGGCCGTAGAGGACAACCCGAAGATATTGCGAAAGCTGCAGTATTTCTGGCTTCTGATGACGCTGCCTGGATCACTTGAGAGCAAATTTCCGTTTCGGGCGGTATGTATGGTTTTTAAAGTCGTACCGAAAATGAAAGTCAATACAATATTATTTCCAGCAGGAAGATAATTTAAAATAAGAAAGCTGAACGCATTAATGTGTTCAGCTTTTTGTTTTGTTTGACTTTAAGAGATTTAAGTACTAGGTTTTATAGGGGGCTTTTGGAAAAATTGGCCAACGAGACCATATGTTTTCGGTATAATTTGACCAATAGTTTCGGAATACATTAAACAGAATTATTCCACTTAAATTGATCATCATTATTTGGAATTAGTTCTGGTCTGAATTTTGTTTGTGAGGGTTTAAAACTTTTTCCTAATCTTCCATATAGCAAAAATGCCGATTTATAAGTTTAATATTTTATCTGTCTTTTTTATTAATAGAACTAAAATGTTTTATCCAAATCATTATTTCATAGTTTCACTTTTGTGTTATGGGCCAAATCTATTTTTATAATATTCTAATTCATCTTCAGTTTTATTTAAAAGCTTTTCTAAAAGTTTTATTTTGTCCTCATAAAGTCCTTTTAGAACTTTACAGTTATTATAAAACTTTACGGTATTATTATCTTTAACTCTATTTAAACTTTTGATACATTTTTTACTGTCAAAATTTATTATATCTTCTATGCTAACTTCGAAAATCTCGCTAATTTCTACCAATTTAGCGTATGATATAATAGTTTTTCCTTTTTCAATTTTACTATAACCAGCTTGCGTAATGCCAAGTTGATCAGCCATATATTGCTGGGTATAATTTCTTAATTCCCTAATATTTTTAATTTTATTTTTTATTGACGTGGCCATGTAATGTGTATATTGGTGCCAATATGTATTTGAGAAAAACTTTGAAAAGAAAACAAAATAGAGAGTAATAGTAACTTTTTTTTCATATTTCTTCTGATTTAATTATTAGTACAGGGTATTTTTTTAATTTAAAGTCTATTTTTTTTGAAAATAGTATAGCAGCCAAATATGAGACCTGCTGTAAATAATAAAAAAAGCATTGAGTCAATAGAAGCTTCAACTGGTTTATGGTCTAAATAAACAAGAGGGCGATTTGTTGATAGAGCTATTATTGGAGTAAAAAAAAATAAATAGAGAGCTGGTTTTTTCATAATTGGGAATAGCAGTTAGTTAAGCGAAAGGCATTTGTTGGATTGTGCAAAGCATATTTTTTTTAATATCTTATATGCAAATTAACAGGGATGCCTTTTAAACTAAAAGGGAGAAGTAATAACTGACAGCTATATGGTATAACCGTTTACTGCAAGAAACCGATAAGGATGAAAATTATAGACAGAGCCAAACTTAATACTAGTTAAGGAAGGTTAATTATAAGGAATTTTAAAAAAGAGTACATAATGCGACCCATAGTCTCATCGTATGAAAGCAAGCTAGCGTAACAGGAGTCTCAAAATCCTGATACTAAATTTCTGAATGAAGTTTGTAAGAGTTCACAGGGTGAGAGATGTTTATCACAGTTAAAAATAGCAATCGTAGTAATTATTAAAATCGTTACGACATTGCCAGCTAAGTGGTGAAGTGTAAAATCTGTTAATTATTAGAATTAATATTTATAGTAACTATTCCTAAATAATTCGGTCAAGAAATTCTTTGGTAATCGGTTTAACGTGAAAAGAAACCACATTTTTGTTACTGCTTGATCGTGCAATATCTTCATTATCGATTGTTGAGGATATAATATACGTTTTGCAATAATTTTTTAAGGTAGTTGATAATGTATGATATACTTCCAGAAATTCAAATCCGGACATTAAAGGCATGTAGATGTCCACAAAAATTATTTGAGGTAATTTGGAAATATTGTACTGATTCTCCTGCAGATATTTCACGGCTTCTTGCGCCTCTGTATAATGCAGCACATTTTTTCCAAAATTATTCTGAGTGACCATACGTGATATAATATATAAATCTACCAGATTATCATCAATAATCATAACTGTTTCAAATTTTGGATGTAGTTCTTTTAACATGGTTTCAAATTTTTTAGAGTGATATTAAATTTGGTTCCGGACCCTTTCTCTGACTGTACTTCTATAGAGCCCTGCAATATTTCTATGGCATCTTTTACGATATATAAGCCAATACCTGAGCCATCTTTGCCCGAAAGGCGAAAAAACATTTCAAATATTTTTTGATGATACACCGGATCAATTCCTATCCCATTATCTACTATTGAAAAATGGAAATTTTCATGATCTGAATATCCAAATATTTTTACAAATTTGTCATCTTCTTCTTTTTTATGGTATTTTATGGCATTGGAAATTAGATTTTTTATAATGGTTGTAAATCTAAGCCTGTCTGTATAAAAAACTTTTTGTTCCTTTATTTCAATTTCAAAACGAATTCCTTTTGCCTCTTTCATTCTTTGAAGTGAATCTACTATGTCAAGCATCATTTCATTTAGTGAGATCTGTTCGACTTTAAGCCCTGTACGGTTATTTCGCGAATAGCTTAAAATATTTTTTATAAAGTCATCCAGACGATTAATACTGATCCGTATCAGTTCGGCATGTTTAAGAGTATCAATTTCCCTGCTTTCTGTTTCAATAAAAGAGATTAGACCAAGAATAGAAGTTAGGGGGGAACGCAGATCGTGTGATACACTGTATACAAATCGATCCAGTTCCGAATTGGTTTTGATGAGTTCTCTGTTTCTTTTTTCCAGATTTGTTTCTGCTTTTTTACGACCAGAGATGTCATTAGAAAGAATTAATCTTGCTGCAGTTCCTTCATACACAATGTTATGGGCAATAATTTCAACTGGAACAATAGTTCCATCTTTCTTTATATGATTCCATATTCCCCTATTATAATTGGATTTATCAATTTTTGATTTATCGCTCGATTTTATGAAATGAATTTTATCATCATCTGGCCGTATGTCCAAAGCAGTCATAGAAAGGAATTCTTCACGGCTATATCCGTATTGCAGAATTGCCATTTTATTTACATCCAGAAATTTAAAAGAAACTAAGTCAATAATCCACATTGGCATTGGATTGTTGTCAAAGAGATACCTGTACTTTTTTTCACTTTTTCTTAGCTCTTTCTGCGCCAGCTTGATTTCTGTAATATCAGAAAGTACAATAACGGCTCCTGTTATCTCGTCTTCAGTATTGTGAAAGGGAACGGGGTAGGGCAATACATTGCGTTTGTCTCCATTGGGACGTTCTATAATTATTTCCTTATTAAGGGTTGGATCGCCTTCTTTTAGTGCTGTAGTCAGCGAACATAAATTGAGGGTCGCAAGGTGCTTTTTTTTATTATTACTATTCCATGAATTATACCATAAATCTTTTCCTATTTCAGGCTCTCTTCCCCATAACGCAGCTGCAGCTTTATTATAGAGAACTATTCGTCCTTCAGCATCGCAAGAGTAGGTGGCAACCGGCAATTTATGGATTAGATCTTTATACATTTTTTCGCTTTCTTCAATTTTTTTTCGCGATAGAACCTGCTCTGTTACATCATTGCCAAAAATAAGTATTCCGTCAATAGTATCATTAGCATCCCTGCGTGCCTGAAAAATGAAATTTAAATAAACGTCTTTTAGGTTTCCGGTGCTATAGCGATCAAATTTTATAAGCATTTCATTAGCTGAAAAACTTTCACCTGTTTGATATACATTATCTAAAATTTCAAAAATTCCCTGCGTTTCAAGTTCCGGTAAAACTTCTTTTACAGTCTTTCCAATAATATCCTTTTTATCTATTAATTGCAAATAAAGTTCATTTGCCAATTCATAAATATGGTCCGGACCTTTTAATATTCCCATATATGAAGGTGCTTTCGAATATATATTAAAGAATTGCAGTCTTTCAATTTCAAATGTTTTTTCTATATTTTTTTTCTCAGTAACATCTCTGCCTATGCAATAGCATAATTTTTTAACATCATCCCATACAGCAGACCATTGCAAATAAATAATACTTGCATTTTTGTGTATGAAATTATTTTCAAATATAGAGGTGTGTGTCCCGCTTCTAAAATTAAAATTTTCATTTATTGGAATATCATTATTCTCATGAAATATAAAATCACTGTATTTTTTACCAGTTAACTCTTCTGGTTTATAGCCTAAAATACGTTCTGAAGCTTTATTTACCCATACAAATCTTCCCCCTTCATCACAAGAGCAAATCAGATCCATTGAAAACTCTAAAATTCTGGCAGGGTCATGTAACGGTTCATCCAAACAATATGGGGTATTATCATTTTTTTCTTCTGCCGCGTTGCTTTCTGAAATATTATAGGTATTCATCTTACTGGTAATTGAAGTTAACTTTTTATTTTAATCTTTAAGTTTTATAAACTTGTTAAAATCATCTTGCCGTCTTTTGGCAACGGGTAAAATTACTCCATTAGAAAGTTCGCAGAAGTAGCCGTCTTTTTTTGAAATTTTAATAATATGACGAAGATTGATAATGTAGGAATGATGTATTCTGAAAAAATAATTGTTATCAAGAATGGTACTGTATTCACCCAGATTTCTGCTTGACATTATCCTGGTTCCGTTAGATAGAATAAAAACGGTATATTTTCCATCTGCCTTACAAAAAGTAATTTCTGACATTGGCATGAGTTCTATTTTTTCTAAAGAGGCAACGGCAACATAATCATTTTTTTGATTAACAGTGTTTAAAATATTTATAGTGTTAATTTTTTGATGCTGATAAGAGCGCTCCATTTCCCTTCTTTTAATTACTTTATAGATAGCCATTATTATGGTATTAAAATCGATGGGTTTCAGTAAAAAATCAACAGCATCGTGTTTAAAAGCTTTAACAGCATAATCCTTATTTGCTGATATAAATACAAGTTTTGGAATACTAAATTCTAATTGTTCAAGCATTTCAAAAAATAGATTGTCTTTAATAATAATATCTAAAAGGATAAGGTCTGGTTTTTTTGATTTTATTAGAATCATTCCGTCTTGTATACAATCAGCGTTACCAATTATCTCCATAATCATAGCGTTTTCTTCCTCAAATTTTTTTAAGATTTGAAAAGTCTCTTTTTCTTCAGATAAGATTATGGCATTAACAGGAGTCATAGTTTTTTTGCTTTTATTTATCAATTCAAAAATTTAGTTCTAAAACTCAGATATTAATATGTTGATTATTAATTGTTTACTGATTTTTGGAATACTATATTTTAAAATATAAATTACAGAAACATTTAGGATACTTTTACAATTTGGCTATGGGATCTATCGAAAAGTAATAAATGGACAAATAAAAGTATAAGTGTTAAAATTGACGTTATTTGTGTACTGTTGCTGTTTTTAAACTATAAGACAGTTTAATAAAACCACCAAAATATCATGGTACTATATTGTTATTCTTAATGTGTTAAAGCAATTTGGGATCATTTTTGATTTTATAGATCCCTAATAATAATCCGTCAATAGCAAGAAGCCATAGCTCTTCTAAAGAAATTGAAAATGATCTTCGAGATGTTTCTGTATTACCAATTTCTACAGGTACTGATATGACAAAAAAATGCACCCTTAATTTTTTGGCATTATTTAATCTTCGTTCTAGTTTAGTTTATTGTGTTTTTTTTATGAAATAGAAAGTTTTTAAAAGAAAGCTAATCGTTTTTTTTGAGAGTTCTGTTTTTTTGCAAAAATAAGATACACTTGGGAATATAGTTATAGGACAGAATACTTCATTTATAGGACTATTGTCTCTTTAACGAAAATTTGTATGTACTGCCGAGAATAATAACTAAAATAAAAACATGCCCGACGTAATATCCTCTGAAATTAATACGTGATTTTGGAATTATTTTAAGCTAACTTAAATATGTTCTCTTTTTCTGAGGTTAAATTTATTTACATCCATTAAAAGTCGTCATGTGTTTCAATAATGAAAGCTACAAAATTTCGGTATTCTGTATTTCTCGGGTACAGTACTTTTTTTTAAACATTTTTGGGGTAAATGTTGTAATGGTCTATAAGCATATACGTAAAAATGTATCATCACTTCAGATATTTGTATAATTAGCTACGACTGTTGTTGTCCTAACTTTGCCTCATTATTAAAAACATAAAAAAAAGCATAATGAGTAAAACAATTTTAATTACAGGCGCATCATCAGGATTTGGATTGATGTTAGCAAATGATCTTTACAAAAAAGGATATAATGTAATTGGCACTAGTAGAGAGCCGGAAAAATACATTGGAAAATTGGCCTTTAAATTATTGAAATTAGATATAGATGATGACAACTCTATTCATTCATTTGCCACAGAAGTTTCAAATGAAATCCAACAATTAGATGTCCTAGTAAACAATGCAGGCTTTATGGTTACCGGAATTGCAGAAGAAACCCCTATGGAGGTTGCGAGAAAACAGTTTGAAACTAATTTTTGGGGAACAGTTAAGGTGACCAATGCTTTGTTGCCAAAATTAAGAAAACAAAGATCTGGACAGATAATTACTGTAAGTTCTATTGTTGGTTTGATCGGACCACCAAATTTGTCCTACTATTCCGCATCAAAACATGCCGTTGAAGGGTATTTTAAAGCGTTGCGATTGGAGTTAAACCAATTCAATATAAAGGTAAGTGTAGTTGAGCCCATTTGGTTCAAAACGAATTTAGGTAATCATGCTGTCGCTTCTAAGGGCAATGCCATTAGCGACTATAATAATTATAGAAAAAAAGTTGATGCTCTAACTCAAAAAGGTTTAGATGAAGCCCAAACACCAGAACCAGTAGTTAGCATGATTACTAAAATAATAGGAACTAAAGAACCAAAATTTAGTAATCCAGTTGGGAAACAGTCGGGAATGATTGTTTTCCTTCAAAACTTCGCTCCAAAGATGCTTGAAGGTTCGATGCTAAAAAGCCTTAAATAATTTAGAAAACAGTAAAATGTATATTTCAAATAAAACAGTGGCAGTTCGCACTTCGTCATACCTTATCAAAGAACCTGCTATCAAAGTATTTGAATTGATGCCATCACTGGTAAATACTGAATTTTCCAGCGAAGCAGGAGGAGAGAAAGGAATATCCCCAGTTGAAGTGGCTAAAGTATTACTGGCCGCAATGGAACAGAATGTTTTTGAAATATATGCGGGTGACACTGCTGAGTTTAGAAAATTCTATTTGTCTTCTCCAACAGGGGCATTTGTAATGATGAACCAGGAAAAATAATAAAATAGTTCAAAACAATTAAAAATGAAAAACGATAAAATAATTACCCACGTTGAACTTGATGTGGATTCCGTATTCATTGATGTAGTACTTTCTAACGCAATTCAAACTAAAGATTTCATTTTACTTGAAGAAGGCACTGAAATTTTTAAATTAACAAGAAAAAAAGAAGAGCCCAATACTCTGGTTATTTTTGCTATTTATACTTCAAAAGAATTGTATGAGTGGCATCTTGAACAAATTTACGTAAAAAGTTTTTTCGCCTTTCTCGATGGTAAATTGACAGCTGCACCGAAAGTAACATATCTGGAGGAAGCCTGAGAATAATAAGTAACTTATCAAAAATCTACAGTTTAATATCGTAGATTTTTGATACATTTAGAGTATCAAAAATGGAACATTACAAAACAATAACAGCGCTTTATACCACAAACGGATTTCCTCCTCCGGAAAACCCATTGCTGGGCTTGGTAACCTTTGATGATATCAGAGGTTGTACATTTGTCGAGACAGAATTTACCTTGGGTTTTTATAAAATAGCTTTAAAAAAAGTAAAATCCGGGACCGTTAATTATGGAAAAACAAAATACGACCACGATAATGGTTCTATGTTTTTTTTAAAGCCGAACCAGATTATTCAAATGAACGATATAGAGCTTACCGAAAAAGGCTTTATGATTTATATTCACGAAGATTTTTTATTTAATCATTCCCTGCATTCCACCATCCAAAAGTATGGTTTCTTTGACTACGAAGCCAACGAAGCTCTGCATTTATCACCCAATGAAGAAGAAACACTTTGGGATTTGTTTCATAAAATAAAGGGTGAATATTATAACAATCAAGATGAGTACACCAGAGATATTATTCTTACTCATATAGATTCAATTTTAAAATATTCCCAGCGTTATTATAAACGACAATTTCTAAATAGAAGGTCTATTTCTGGTACTACAGTTTCAAAATTCACAGAAATTTTGAAACACTATTTTGAAAGTGGAAAACTTCAAAAAGAAGGATTGCCAACCGTAAAATATTTAGCATCTGAATTGGCGCTTTCTCCAAGATATCTTAGCGATTTACTCAAACAGGAAACAGGAAAAACGGCTTTGGAACATATTCACATTTTTTTAGTTACGGAAGCAAAAAACTTATTATTAAGTACCAATAAAACTATAGCGGAGACGGCTTATCAATTAGGTTTTGAAAATCGACCCTATTTTTCCAGGCTGTTTAAAAAAGAAGTTGGCGTGACACCTAAAGAATTTAGAGACAATTCTTTAAACTGATTTACAGTCACAGCATTTTTAAATGAGATCTCATTATTTGCTTTTGAGCAATAATTGAAAACAATCCAGGAGAATCTAAACTTAATTTCTAAGATGCTTTAATTCAGGTTACCAGTAATTACCGTTTTTGTGGTTTTGATATTGTTCCGGATTACAACTGTTTTGATATCATGAACGCAATAGATCCGGAATCAATGAAAATGTTGTTTAAAAAAATTTCTGAATGGTTATATAATAGAGACTGGGTTTGGTTGTCCTGTCGGGATTAATGTAAAAATGTTCTCTAAATTTGAGTTTGTCCCATATAGTTTATCCCAATGAATCTTCAGGTCAATGGACATGAGGTTAAGGCTGCAGATGTTCACAATGCATTTTTAGCAGCATTGGAATTCTTTTACACAAAAATCAGAACAACAGAAGATTATTTACTGTCCTGAAATAAAGGGTAGATAAGGAATCACTTTTATAAAATGAGCTGTAATTTATTACTGCTCATTTTTTTGGTTTGAAGTTATTTGTAAATGAAGTTGTAAATTTGCTTTAATTATAATATTCGATCACATCTTAAAGAAAGTAAAAGAAACGGATTTGAATATGTTAACGAATAAAAGAAAATGAAAACAGTTAAATTTCATAAAACAGAATGTGGTGTTGAAGTGCTTTTCAATGTATTACATGGTAATATGTTGATTAAGAGGTGTTTGGAGACGGAAAGATGATACGATTTTTTAAAACCCAGACAGGAATAACCAGCAGAAAATTCCTGTCAGATTACCAAAATGGTATATTTCTTAGCATTTTAATAAGGCTGTTGAGAGCATAATATCTACAAAAAAAGAATTGATGTCCTTTAAATGAAAGTTTACGGCATAGCAATTTCAATACATTAAATCTGCCTTTTGGCAGTCAAATTTTTAATATGATCAAAAAATACAAATCTAATAAGATATACTACCAAAGTACAGTAGCACTTGCAGGACCTGTTGTAATCTCTCAGCTTGGACATACCCTGGTGCAGACTTTCGATACAGTTATCATTGGGCATTATGCAGGAACTATATCATTGGCAGCTGTCTCGCTGGTACATTCTGTTTTTATGGTAGTTTTAGTCATTGGATTAGGGATTGCCTATGGATTAACACCTTTGATTGCACAAGAAAATGGAAAATCAAATTTTAAGGAATGCGCCGGGCTTCTTTCAAACAGTTTATGGCTTAATGTCGCTGCTGCAATTTTTCTTTTTTTAGTAGTGTACTATGGTTCTATGTTTGCCATGCAGCATGCAGATCAGGATCCTCATGTGGTAGAAACAGCAAAACCTTATTTACTTATTTTAAGTTTATCTATTCTGCCTTTAATGATATTTCAAACTTTTAAACAGTTTGCAGAAGGGCTGGGTTTCACAAAACAAGCAATGTCGATAACAATATGGGGAAATGTGCTCAACGTAATTATAGCAGTGATTCTGGTAAAGGGAATGTTTGGGATTGAGCCAATGGGGGTTCAGGGAGTAGGAATAGCAACATTGATAGATAGGGTTTTAATGATGCTGGTCATGATGTGGTATGTACTTCGATCAGAGAATTTTAGCGTTTATATAAAACATTTCTCTGTTAAGTTTGTTGATTTTTCAAAAATGGTAAAAGTGGTACAAATAGGATTACCTGTGGCGATGCAGTATGTATTTGAAATTGGCGCATTTGCAGTTGCCGCTTTAATGGCCGGTCACATTGGTGCAATTGAACAGGCTGCTCATCAGACAGCAATAACCCTTGCGGCAATGACCTACATGATGGCAGGAGGAATTGCATCAGCTGCAACGATTAAAGTTGGAAATAGTTTCGGAAATCAGAATTACAAAAGACTTCAGAAGTTTGCTTATGCTTCTTATCATTTAGTTATTATTTTTATGATGTTCTTTGCTGTAATTTTCACACTCTTTAATCAATATTTACCTTATTTAATAACAAATGACACAAGTGTTGTAGCGCTGGCTGCACAATTATTGATAATTGCCGCAATATTCCAACTCTTTGATGGTACCCAGGTGGTTGGATTAGGGACATTAAGAGGAATGGGAGATGTAAACATTCCAACCTTTATAACTTTTGTTGCTTATTGGCTTATTGGCCTGCCTGCGGCCTATGTTTTAGGAATTTATTTCAATGCAGGAATAAAGGGAATCTGGTATGGTTTGAGTTTGGGGTTGTTTACATCATCTATCTTACTGTATTTAAGATTTCGATATGTAATAAATAAAGTTTTGGAAAAATAATTTATATAGCCTCCATCTGCTAACAGCTCTGTTTCGGTAATAAAACTTGCATGGTCTGAAGCAAGAAATAATACTGTTTTCGCAATTTCCACTGGGTCTCCTAATCGCTGCATTGTAGTAGCACCTGCCGGAAATTCTTTCGCGTCCTGTCAACTGACGGAGTATGGATTGACATTAAAAAGATAATAAATGATCTTGCTGAATAGGGAATAAAACACCAAAAAGTAATTATTGAAGGTTAACAGAATCAGGACAACCTTTTTTAGTTTAATGAAACTTGTGCAGATAGATATTTAGCAGATATAAGAAGCTTGATGGGTTTAATTTATCAGGAAATTTTACTATTCAAGAAAAAACACAAACCGCCAGAGTGACCTAAAGGACACATTTTGCATACTGACTGTTTTGCCAAATATTTACTACTTATCAACGGATCAATTGTTTCAGGACTAAAAGAGCAAAATATTTGGACTAAAAAGAAAAATATGTTTTTCTTAATGCTTGTATCTTTGTTATTGAAGCATATAATGTTTTCAGGATTAATTCCAAAAGAATTTCCAAAACAGAATTAAAACCGCTTTATAGCTTTAATAGTTGTAGTATGAAAAAAATGATTAAAGTTCCAACTTCTTTGATTGGGTGCGATGCGCCACAAAACTTCCTCATGCTAGATGGCTGTTCTGTAATTGAACAGTGTATACACAGTACAGAAGTTAAAGGAACAATGTACCTCGAACAGCATTTACTCCTAATTGTACTGGAAGGGTCCGTTGTTCTGACCTATGGGAAGCAGGAATATAAGCTGGGCAAGAATGATATGATTTTGCTAAAAAAGGCAACTGCTGTAAAGTATCATAAATTTGGAAATGCTGAAAATGATAATATTTACGATAGTTTTATGTTTAGTATCAAAGATGATCTTCTAAAGTCATTTTTATCAACCTCAGAAATTAAGGTCGCAAAACCTGAAGGAGAAATTAAGACAGGAGTTTACCCAATGAATGAATGTTTGGTTGCATTTGCCCATTCTCTAAAGCCTTATTTCTTTGATCAATCTGTGGTTCATCCCGGACAGCTTCGGCTGAAGATTATGGAATTACTTTATGATGTTGCAGAATGTAATCGAAATATGTTTTTACAAATTTTACAGTTGCATGAACCTGTTAGAACTGATATTCGTAATGTGGTAGAACAGCATTATGCTTCACCAGTCTCTGTTTCTGAACTGGCTTATCTTTCCGGAAGAAGTCTGTCGAGTTTTAAAAGAGATTTTCAAAATATATACAATGTTGCACCTGCAACCTGGATCAGAGAAAAGAGATTGGAAAAGGCAAAAGATATGCTGGAAACTACAGCTTTGTCGGTGTCGGATATTTGTTATTCTTTAGGATTTGAAAATGTCTCTCACTTTTCAAGAATATACAAAGAATTTCACGGTCAGGCACCAAGTATCTCCCGTTAATAGATGATTTAAAACTCGAACTTATGAAAGTATTAGTTATTGGAGGAAATGGAAGAGTTGGGCCTCTTTTAGTTGATAAATTAGCTTCTCCACATCAGGTTTTATCGGGCTCAAGAAATCCAAAGCCAGAAAATAATTTGGATAATATTGAGCAAGTCTATCTTGATTTACTAAGCAATGGTAAGGTTGTTTTAATGCACGACGGCAATACTCCTATTGATGAAGCACTAAATCAGCTTCAATAAAATTTCAGCATTCAATTATTTGAATCACATTCTTCCATCTTATTCTCAAGTTCCCATTAAAAAAGTTTTTATAACAAATCGTAATTAATGGAGAAACTTCCACATTGAATATTTCCAATTCTCAAAAAGGACTAATTAGTCAAAATCTTTGAACTAATTAGAAAAACACACGCACTGTGCTCATTGTACCTTTGTTTTAGAAATAGAGCTTAATTATTCTGTGAAGTACCACAGTAGAATTATGCTCAAAAATTAACAATATTCAACTAAAACAAAACGATTTATGAAAAACATTCCAGAACGAAAAAACGCAGTTTCAAATTCCGCAGGTTTTAATGCTAATGGCTTTAGGCAAGGCATTGGAAAAATTTCGAAAAAGATATTTTTCGTAGCCACTATCTCAGCATTAACAATTGGCGGTTTATTAATTTCCTGTCAAGATAAAAATAATCAAAACAATAAAACAGAACTTATGCAAAACAATCAAGAACAAAAAGAAGGTATCCTTAAAGCTATAGAATTATATGTAGAAGCAGGAAGAAAAGGTGATGGGAATATTGCAAAACCAGCATTTGCATCAACCGCAACAATGTCGTGGTCTGAAAACGGAGTATTAAAAAGTGTTCCTATCCAGGCACTATTTGATGGATTTTCTGCAGCAGAGCCAATGGAAGCGAATTACACATTGACCACTCTGGATGTAGAAGGTGATGTAGCAATAGTGAGAATAGAATCTCAATTTGGACCTAACAAATATGCCGATATGTTTACATTGGTTAAGGGCGGCAGCGATTGGAAAATCATCAGTAAAATTTATCAAGTTAAAAAATAAGAATAATGGCAGCAAATCAAAATATAAATACCGTTCAGGATTATGAAGATGTCTTGGCGGCAATGGAAGGCTATGTTCACGGATTAAAAACAGGAAACGTAGCAGAATTAAAAAAGACTTTCCATCAGGATGCGATTATGTATGGTCATTTAGGTAATGACCTCTCACAAGGAAGTATAGATAATCTGTATACCTACGTTGAGAAATTTGGTGCAGCACCCAATATCAAAACCAATCTGACGGTTTTGCACAAAACACTATCTTCGGTAGGGGTTGTACCTACTTCTTTTTTAAAAGTCTTGAAAAGTAGCGTGGGTTTTCAAAACCTAACTGATACGCAGTTTCTGCTGCTGTTTTATCGGTATTCATTAAAATTTTTTTGGCTTCCATTATTAGCGCGATGTGAATATATTCCAGTGTTGTTAATTGAAGTGAAAATTTCTGTTTCACTCAATATTCTGCCATTAGCTTACAAACATCTGCGGTTCGCCTACAAATATGAATGTCTGTCTTATTAATTTTGTCCTATTAAAATAAAATATTATGGCACAGGAAAATAGAGTATGGTTTATTACGGGATCATCCCGTGGTTTCGGACGTATATGGACAGAAGCAGCATTGAAACGCGGCGATAAAGTAGTTGCTACAGCGAGGAATTTGGAAAGCATTTCCGATTTTAAAGAAAAATATGGCGACCAGGTATTGACCTTGGAGCTGGATGTAACAAATCATGACCAGGTCAAAGATGCTGTTAAGAAAGCCCAGGAATATTTCGGAAAACTTGATATCGTTCTAAACAATGCAGGATATTCACTGGTCGGCACAATAGAGGAAGGTGCTGCAGATGAGATTCGTACTTTGTATGAGACCAACATCATTGGTCCAATACGTGTTATTCAGGCAGCATTGCCGATCTTGAGAGAACAGGGTTTTGGTCATATTTTAGGAACTTCAAGCACCATCGGCCACTTCACTGCGCCTTTCCTTGGATATTATGGTTCTTCGAAATGGGCATTCGAGGCCATTCACGAAAGTCTTTCAGAAGAGGTGAAGCAGTTCGGGATCAAAGTCACTATTATTGAACCAGGCGCTTATGCCACAGAATTCGGCAGTGAGGAATCTATGAAATTCACAGGGAATATCGAAGCTTACAAAGATCTAAAAGCAGAATTTATTGAAAGCCTTTCATCATTTGAGCTGGGAGATCCAAATGCAACGGCGCAAGCGCTTTTCAAAGTTGTTGATTCTGAAAACCCGCCATTGCGCTTTCATATGGGCAGTCATAACCTGCCAGTGATAAAGGGGATCTATGCAGAACGGATCGCCCTTTGGGAATCTTGGGATGAAGTTTCAAGATCGGCCCAAGGGAACTAATAATTTTATAAAAAACCGATTATTTTTAATAGTCGGTTTTTCTTATCTTTAATCTTTAATAAAGAATTATGAAAAAGGACGAACAGATGCATACAAAATTTAGATCACTTACTGAAGCGCATCTTTTCTTTGACCTGCCAAAGCCAAAACATCCGCTGATCAGCCTGATCAATGAAGTCCACAGTTTTATGCCTTTGAATAAAATACCCCATCTTCATGTCTTAGGTTTTTATAAAATATCGTATAAACCAAGATTAAGCGGAAAAGTAAAATATGGACAGGATTATTATGATTTCGATCAGGGAGGACTGTTATTTGCAGCACCCGGACAAATCATGGGAGGAAAAGGCTCCGAAGATTCAGCGTGCTCCCGGTTTTCCTTGTTAATACATCCGGACTTCTTTTTAGGTTATCCATTGGCTAAAAAGATAAAACAGTTTGGTTTCTTCTCCTATTCCATTAAAGAGACCTTACATCTTTCGGAAGAGGAAAAAAATACTATTCTTTCCATCTTTAGTTTTATTGAAAATGAATTGAATGCCAGGATTGACGATTTCAGCCATGATGTGATCATCTCGCAGCTTGAATTACTTTTAAACTATGCCAATCGTTTTTATAAAAGACAATTCATTACTCGAAAGGCAGTAGGAGGTAATCTTCTTGAAAGATTCGAGACATTGTTAGATACCTTTTTTAAGGATGAACTATCTGTAAAATTTGGCTTGCCTTCCGTCTCATACTTTGCAGACCATCTAAATCTTTCTCCAAGTTACTTAACAGATATGCTGCGTTCTCTGACAGGGCAGAGCACTCAGCAACATATACATGACAGACTGATTATTGAGGCTAAACAGATGCTTTCTACTACAGAACTTTCTGTAGGAGAAGTTGCGAATGCCTTGGGATTTGAGCATTCCCAATCATTCAGTAATCTGTTCAAGACCAAAATGAAAATTTCTCCTTTAGAATTCAGAAGGTCTTTTAATTGATCTTGCTGCAATTTATATGATGTCATTCCAATAAGCAATATGTTTGTATTTGATCTTAATCAAAATGATCATCTTATCAATGGAGGACAACGAAGAGACTTATCCGGTTTATTCTCTGACATCTGTAATAGGAATCTTTAGTAGAGGAACAAACCAGTTTTTGCATCAGTTGGGTAACAGGGTAATAATCAACAAATGCAAACGGATGATGGGATAATAAAACAATACTAAATAGGACAGCATTATCAGCTTTTGAACAGCAGCTCAAAACAATTTAAAACTTAATTTCGGATATCTTCCTGGTGTTCGAATCCTGTTAAGTTATCAAATGATAAACTTAAAATTTATGTTGGTTTTGGTATAAAATATAATTCTTTGCAATTGTATCTTATTTTAGAGTGATTGTAAAAAAAGAAAAATGATTAGAAGTTACCTTTTTTAATAGTGTAAACAAAAAAATGGCGTCAATTGTCTTCAATTGGCGCCATTTGGTTTTAGTGACGGTTAATGGTTGAATTTAGTAAAATACATAAAAAAAAAATCCCATTTCGTAAGAAATGGGATTTTAGTTTTTGCGACCTCCAGGGGACAAATTTCAACATTTTTTTGGATGATTTGAAGAAATTGGCTTATTATATATAGTCGCTTGTCTCCCAGTGGCTTTCTAAATTTGGTTTAGATGTCCCTGTTGGGGATTAAGACAAAATTAATATCGTTTTATTTTTGATTTTGCCACAAAATGTATTCTGATATTTTTCACTTTATTTTGTAAAGATACCACCTTAACTTTTTGTGGCAAAAAAGGTTTCCATTCTACCACATTTTAACCTTAATTCAAAAACTGCTCCCGATATTCGGTAGGTGTTACACCTACTTCTTTTTTAAAAAGTCTTGAAAAGTAGGGTGGGTTTTCAAAACCCAATTGATACGCAGTTTCTGCTACGGTTTTGTTGGTATTCATTAAAATATTTTTGGCTTCGATAAGTAATGCTATATGAATATGTTCCAGTGCTGTTTTACCTGTTTCTTGTTTTAATAAATCGCTTAAATATTTTGGTGACAAGGATAATTTTACAGCCATATATTTTACAGACGGTAAACCTTCTTTTTGGAGACCTCCGTTTTCAAAATATTGTTTCAGTATATCAGTAAATTTAGTGATTATAGTGCCTGATAATAAAGATCTATTCAAGAATTGCCGCTTATAAAAACGCTGCGCATATTTTAAGATAGAATCTATATGAGTAAGTATTATATCCTTACTGTACTCATCCTGATTATTGTAATATTCCAGCTTTATCTTGTTGAATAACTCCCATATAATGTCTTCTTCTTTTGGCGAGAGATGCAAAGCTTCGTTCACTTCGTAATCAAAATATCCATATTTATTTATTTCTGAATGAAGGTTATGGTTCACCAAAAAATCTTCGTGGATATATAATAGAAATCCTTTTTCACTTGTTTCTACATTATTCATTAATATTTTCTGATGGGGCTTTAAAAAAGCCAAAGAACCATTTTCGTGGTCGTACTTTGTTTTACCATATTGAAATGTCCCTGATTTTAACTTTGTTAAGGCAATCGTATAAAACGCCATAGTAAATTCTCTCTCTATGAAAGTACATTTTTCTGACTCCTCAAAAGTTAGTATACCCATAAGTGGATTTTCAGGCGGTGGAAATCCGTTTGATTTATGGAGCTCACTTATCGTTTTATAATGTTTCATAAGTCCTATTTGTACTTAATTATATTAGTATTAATCTTTATTCAAAAAATTACTAAAGGTTTTCAGCCTTCCATACATGATCAATTTTGCTGCAGGAGTCCACATCATATTATGGTACCAATTACGGTTATTTTTTCTGATTTTTTCATTTTGCTCCTATGAATGTGTAATATTGAAATAAAAATACTAGTCTGTGACCTGAAAAAATCCTGTTGCTATTTGAATGAATTCCTGCAGTTTTTTAGGTATCCTCAGTTCATCTGCTTTAGACATACTTAAAACTTCATCTGCTTTTTCTTCATGAGATGCAAGCTCCACCCAATTCGGATTGATGATAAGACCGTGTCCAACAGCCACCAACGACAACCCCATTTTTAGTGCCTCTACTGCATCATTGAACTGTTTGATGCCTCCCGCAGCAATCACTGGAACTCTGTGATGAACGTGATCAAGTACTAATTTTAAAATAGGAGCACCACCATTTTCATCATCTAAAGGCTTTTGCGCCAGCAGATCAGCAAGTGAAACGTGCAAGTAATCAATTCCGCATTCAATTAGTTTATCAATCAATGGGAAGACATCTTTCACTCTATAACTTTCAGGCTCTTCTGGTGAGATTCTGAAACCGATCAAAAATGACCTGTCTGCATACTTTTTAATTACATCCTGAATTTCTTTGATCACTTCTACAGCAAAGTTCATTCGTTTTTCGGCAGATCCGCCCCAGTGGTCAGTTCTTTGATTATAATAGGGCGAAAAGAAATTTTGTAATAGAAATCCGTGAGCTCCATGCAGCTCTATTCCGTCAAAACCTGCCTTTATTGCCCTGTGAGTAGTTTCACCAAAAGCCTTTATCATTTCCAGAATTTCTTCATGTGTAAGTTCACGCGATACCACTCCTCCTGCATAAAACATAGACGGTGCTAATGCTATGGGACTTGCACTAACAGGAATACCATCAGGAATAAGGTCCAAAACTGCTTTGTTTCCAGCGTGATAAATTTGAAGTATTGCAGGTGAGCCGCCTTTTTTTGCAGCAGTGGCCAGTTTTTTAAGGCTTGGCAGAAAAGAGTCATCGTATGAGGCATATTCATTGTTAAAACCAATTCCGTTTGCCATAACTCTGGTGCAGCCTGTTATCACCAAGCCAACGTTTCCGCTTCGGGCTTCATAATGTTTTATTTCATCATCTGATATTGTGTAATCATCGTTGCTGGCCCAGGTTGTCATTGGCGCCATTGCAATGCTGTTTTTAGTTTCGATTCCGTTTTTAAATGTAAAACTCTGGAATAATTGTTTTGTATCTGTTGTCTCGCTCATTATTTAATTTTTATGGTGTTAAATGATGATGCAAAGTTGGGACATTAAATTATCCTGCAAATTATACAAAAGGCGGTAGATGTGACACAAATTGCGGAATGGAGCTTTTGTAAACTGTTTTCATGATCCAATTTAATATCTAATAATGAAACATTTTAAGAAAACTAAAAACATATATTTTTCATTCTTCATTTTAATGTTAATGATCAAAAACTCTAAACTCTATGACTTAAATTGCAACTCTTAATTATAGTTCTTAGTTTAGATTAATCTTGGTAAAAGTGTTTATTTTCCTGCTTTTTTACAATGATTTTATGTATTTGATATCAATTGTCTCCGGATTTTGGAGTTTTGTTTATTAAAAATATATATTTGCTGCAATAAAAGCAGAAAGAAATTAATTCAGAGCAGCAACATATTAAAATAGACGAGGCATACTATAAGGAACTTTTTTATTCCTTATATCCAAGACTTGTAAGCTATAGTTTCAAATATTTGAAGGATAAATTTGAAGCAGAGGAAGTAGTTGAAAATGTCATGCTGCAATTATGGGAAGACCGTTTGAAATTTGAAAAAGTGGATGATGTGAAATCGTATATTTATAAAATGGTTAAAAGCGGTTCTCTGGGAGTATTAAAAGAACAACAAAAAAAGGTTAAGCTTGAGGATGAAGTCTCTGATAATACACTTGAATTTGATTTTAATATTCTCGAAGAGGAAGTATACGCTGTCCTGATTACTGCCTTAGATTCTTTACCTGAAAAATGTAAAGAAGTTTTTGAACTTTCCTGCTTAGAAGGAATGAAATATAAAGATATAGCACTACAACTTAATATTTCTATAAACACCGTAAAGTCTCAGCGTTCACGCGCTATCGAATTGTTAAAGACAAAACTTACAAATTACCCGGAATTACTGTTTTTTTTATTTTTTTTGAAAATTTAACTTAAATCTTTCCACCCTTTTTTAGTCTTTCGTACTCTTAGTTATATAACATTTACTTAAAGTGTTAATAACCGATACTTAATGTCAAAAAATATGTCTTTAGGAAAAAAAGAATTTGTAATCGCTGATCTTATAAGAAAAGAGCTGTCCGGGGGCGGTTTATCGACGCAGGAAAATGCTGTACTGCAAAAATGGCTTTCCGTGCCGGAGAATCAGCAGTATTATCAAAAGTTGATTCGTTTTGAAACCTTAAAATCAAAAGAAGTATTTTACAGCAGTATCGATACAGATGCCGCGTTTGCAAGAGTGAGAGAAAAGATTAGCCAGGATAATACCCCTGTAATCGCATTTTTTAACTACAGGCAATTTCTACAATACGCGGCAGTTTTTGTTCTTCTACTTGGGCTTGCCGCGACATTTATTTTTAGAAATAATGACATAAATCAAAAAAAGGAAGTGGTAGTTCAAAGCATTGCTCCGGTGTACCATAACCCAACTTTGGTTTTGGCAGACGGAACGGTTGTTTCCTTAGAACCAAAAAAAGAAAAAATTGTTTCTAAAAATGGTGTAATCTCCAATGTAAACAGCGTTTTGGTTTATGATGCCAAAGATTTAAACGGAACAACTTCAACGGGAGATAATACTTTAATAGTTCCTGTGGGCGGTATCTACGCCGTAAACCTTTCTGATGGAACAAAAGTGTGGTTAAATTCAAAATCATCCCTGAAATATCCAGTTGAATTCAGCTCAGATAAAAGAACAGTAACCCTTGAGGGAGAAGCTTATTTTGAAGTGGCTAAAAATCCCAATAGTCCTTTTACTGTAAAAACAAAGTCGGGTAATGTCACGGTATTAGGAACACACTTTAATGTGAGTTCTTATACGGAAGATCAGGTATTTGCCGCAACTCTGGCAGAAGGAAAAGTTAAGGTTTTAGGCCCTGCCAATGATTCAGAAAAGACGTCCGTTATTTTAACGCCGGGACAGCAGGCGAGAATATATCATAAAAATGAAGATATCAAAGTAGCAGAAGTTGATCCTGCGGCTTACACAGCATGGAAAGACGGCAGGTTTTATTTTGAAAACGAGAGCCTGAAAAGCATTTTGACCAAGATGTCAAGATGGTACAACTTTAATGTGAAGTTTGAGAATAAGTCTTTGGAGCAGATTAAGTTTACCGGGATTGTTTTAAAACAGGAACCTATAGATCGTCTTCTGGATATTATCAGTAAAACATCGAATGTGAATTATAAAATAACCAAAACAAACCAAAACTATGAAGTAACCGTAACTAAGTAAATAAAAAAAACCGGAAAATGTTTGCACCATTTCCCGGCTAGTATTTGTTCAGTCGAAAAAAAGAGTTCGAAATCAATTAACCAACCAAAACATTTAAAAGTATGAAAAAAAACCTATCCGCAAAAGATTGTGGGGTAAAATCCGCTCTTTGGGATAAATTTCTTGTCATTATGAGGAAATCCCTAATATTATCAATATTTCTTTTCAATATAGTTGCTTTTGCTTATTCGCAGAAAGTAACTTTAAAAGCCAGGAACCAATCTGTATCTTCTGTTTTAAAATCAATTACAAAAAAAACCAATGTCGAGTTTTTCTACAGCGATGACGTTTTTGATGCGCAGAGAAGAGTTGATATAGCTGTAAATAATGCCGATGTTATGGCAGTTATCAAACAATTAATTGGTGACGGTTATAAAGCCGAATTTGCAAACAGCAAACTGATTGTGATTGCTTTAAATCCAAAAATAAAATCAGGAACCGCTTCTATAATGGAAGAGAAAATAAAAATTAAAGGAGTTGTAACAAATTCTAAAAAAGAGTTTTTAGTAGGAGCAACGATTTGGGTAAAAGGCACAAAAGATGGTTCGATGACTAATTTTGATGGTTCTTACGAAATCATGGCCAAAAAAGGTGATGTGCTTATTTTTGAGTATATGGGTTACAAAAAACTGGAAGTTACAGTTTCGGACAGTTTGATTATCAATCCTATCATGCTGGAAGATATAAGTAAACTGGATGAAGTAAAAGTCGTTTCTACAGGTTATCAAAATATTGATAAAGAACGTTCTACAGGTTCTTTTGCTGTAATTACGGCAAAAGATTTAGAAAAAATCCCCGTAAACAATGTATTACACAGGCTGGAAGGTCAGGTTGCCGGTTTGCAATTGAACATTTTAGATTCTGACAATACCTTTGTGTATGGAACTACTTTTGGGGCAGGAGCAGGAAAATCGAGCTACAATGTTGCCATTAGAGGAAAATCTACTTTTGATGCTGGCGGAACTAATGCAATGCCTTTAATTGTTCTTGATGGAACACCTACAGAATTAGACATTAGAACGATAAACCCAAATGATATTGAAAAAATTACTTTTCTTAAAGATGCCGCTGCAGCTTCTATTTATGGTGCAAGAGCAGCAAATGGTGTAATGGTAATTAATACCAAAAAAGGAAAACAGGGGCAAACCAGAATTAATTTTTCTCAAAATTATGGTTTCTCCAACAAACCTTCTTTATCAAAATTACCCTTGATGAATTCTTCTCAGGTTTTAAATTTAGAGCAGGAATTTGTAGATAAAAATCTGGTTACAGATCCGGCAAGTGTCACATATATGCTGACTACGCCAGTTAGCCAGGGAATGGATTTAATGTTTCAGTACAAACGTGGTCAAATAACACAGGCTCAGAGAGATGCCGGGTTAGATGTTTTACGTGGTCGTAATACTTACGGTCAGGCAGAGCAGTATTTGCTACAGGCTTCAACAAGCCAGAATTATGATTTGTCTTTTAGCGGAGCAGAGAATGATTATTCTTATTTTATGTCAGGTTCCTATTCTAAAGAAGAAACCCAGGCAAAAGGAACTGGCGGACAACGTTTGACATTACTGTCTAATCAGGATTTTAAGCTTTTTAATTATGTAAAAATAAATACAAATTTAAGAGGTTCGATCTTTAAATACCAACAAAACGGTTTAGGACTTTCTCCTTTGGGAACTTCTGCAACAACTTTATTGCCTTACGATCAAATCGTTGGAGATAATGGTAACTCAGTTGATTATTACCGTCATTACTATGCCGCACAAACAATTCCGTTAGAACAGAAAGGGTATTTGCCGTGGACTTACAATTACATTGATGAATTAAACAATAAAGATAATACCATAGACGAGCAAAATTTTGGTGCTACCGTTTCTGCTACACTTCCTCTATTAAAAGGTTTAGATGCTGTAGGTATGTATTCTGTAGAAACTTCAACTTCATCTAATGATAATATGTACAATGAAAACACATATTACGCCCGCGACGCGGTCAATTCAGCAACATCAATAAATAGTAACGGCGATTTAGTATACGGAATTCCGTTAGGAGGTATTTTTCAAAGTAATAGATTTGGAAAAACAAGTTCTACTATGAGAGGACAGCTAAATTATGACGGCATTATTGGCGAAGATCATTTGATTAACGCTATGGGAGGTATTGAGGCCAGAGAAACTGGAGAAACCCAGGATTCAAGAACACTTTACGGCTACAATTCAAGAACACAAACTTCTATAGATTTACCATCAAAAAATTATGTAGACGTTAATGGCTATAATTACACTATAGGTAATGGTAATCTACATAAAGATTTCCACAGAAGATTTTTATCTTATTATGCGAATGCGGGTTATACTTTCAAAAATAGATATACACTTACAGGAAGCGCAAGATTAGACGACTATAACAATTTTGGAGTAAGTAAAAAATTAAGACGAACGCCTTTATGGTCTACGGGAGCAAAATGGAATATTAAAGATGAAAATTTTCTTAAAGATGTAAGTCTGGTAAATAATTTAAGTTTTAGGGCAAGTTACGGATATAGCGGAAATATAAACTTAGATGTTTTTCCTTTTACAAACATAAGCTTAAGTGATTTAGATACCTTTTCGCAACAACCTTATGCTTTTATTACACAACCTGCAAATCCTAATTTGCGTTGGGAAAAAACAGCAATCTTAAATTTTGGATTGGATTTTTCGATCTTAAACAGCAGATTAAGTGGTACAGTAGAATATTATAAAAAAAATAGTAAGGATTTAATTGTAGACTTTCCTGTTTCACCATTTTACGGAGCGCCAAACAATACACTGGTGCAAAATGCTGCAACTTTAGAAGGGCATGGAATCGATTTAAATTTAAACGGAGTTATTCTTAAAACAAAAGATTTTTCATGGAATTCGGCTCTTGTAGTTTCTTTTAACAATACAGAAGTTACAGATACCCGTCTTCAGAACTACAGTTCTTATTTAAACGGTACAGGATCAACACCACCAATTGAAGGTTATCCTTTAAATAGTGTATTTGCTTTTAGATCAGCAGGATTAGACGCAACCGGAAGAACTCAGGTGTATGATAAAGACGGTAATGTTGTAAATTCTTTTACTTCTCTAAAAGATATTGCAGATATGAAATACATGGGAACCAATATTCCTTCGTATTACGGAAGTTTAAGCCAGACTTTCAATTATAAGAAGTTGTCATTGTACATTTTGGCCACTTACAAGTTTGATTATGTATTATTTAAGCCAACTTATGGAGGTTATGTAAACAGACAGGGAAGATTTAACCAATATGACTTAAATACAGATATCGATCAAAGATGGAGAAATCCGGGCGATGAGACGACTACTTCTGTTCCGGGTATCCAGGGATCAACAGGATTAAGTTATGTAAGATACATTTATGGAGAAGATCAGATAATACAGGGGGATCATATTCGTTTTAGAGAACTTTCGTTAAAATATGATTTGACAAGCCTTATTGACAGAGGATTTGTAAGAGGAGCTTCGGTAAATTTTACAGCCAGAAATCTTGGTTTCTTCTGGCGAAAAAACAAAGACGGTTTAGATCCTGACTTTTTACCTTACACAGGAGTAAACATGAAATTGCCTGCAATGGCTATGTATTCAATTGGTTTTAATGTTAATTTTTAATTTTTTAAAGATGAAAAAATTTTTAAAATACATCGCAATTGCAGGATTCGGAGCAATTGTGTTGAGCTGTGATAATTATGTAGATATTAAGACCGAAGGGAAACTAATACCTGAGGAAACATCAAACTACCGATATCTTCTAAACAATACGTCTACATTAGACAAAACTTATGGTAATGTAGATATACCATCAGATGATATCAGTTTTCAGAATGAGGCACAGACCACTGCATTAGGGGCTGCAGATTACCTTCGTCCTTTTACTAATTTGTATAAATGGTCTGATGCTGTCTATTTTGACGGGGAGACGGATTATGATATGAGCAATCTGTATAATGCATTATACACTGTTAATATAGTGATCAATGAAGTAATGAAAAGTACAAATGGAACGGAAGCCGAGAAAGCAGCCATAAAAGGAGAAGCAGAAGTACACCGTGCCTTTATTTTTCTAACGCTGGTCAATGCTTTTGGAAAAGCATATGATGCCAATACTTCGGCTACAGATCCCGGAATTGTTCTTTTTACAACACCAACTGTTTCAGATGATATCAAAAGAAGTTCAGTTCAGGACGCTTATAATGTAATTCTTGGCGATCTTAATGATGCCGTAAATTCAGGATTAAAGCCTGTAAATTCCGGCAACAATGTGGCATTCCCATCCAGAGCATCGGCATATGCACTTTTGGCGAGAACCTATTTGTATATGCGCAATTATCCGCTGGCTTTAGAAAATGCCGAAAAATCCCTGGCATTACAAAGCACACTTAACAATCTTGAAGATTATGAATTTGCGATTTATCCATCAAGAAAACTGGATAAAGAATTAATGTTATCAAAATGGAATGGATATAATACTTACTCTTACGCACCGCAAATATTATCGTTAAGCAATGAATTGATCAATTCGTTTGATACCAATGATTTACGCTACGTATTGTTTACAAAGCCATCAAGCACTTTTAATTCTGAATATACTTTAGGGAGAACATATTCTAAAGAAGGCTTAACAGGAGAAAGCAGAAATGCAGGGCCAACAGTTCCTGAAATGATGCTGATAAAAGCAGAATGTCTGGCAAGAGCAGGTTCTGGCGATTTAGCAATGGCTGAGATAAATAAATTAAGACAAAAAAGATTCAGAGCGTCGCAATATACTGCTATGACTGCAACAGACAGCAAAGACGCTTTAATCAAAGTACTGGCAGAAAGAAGAAGAGAGTTAATGGGAACTGGAGGTTTTAGATGGTTTGATTTGAAACGCTTAAACAAAGAACCCGAATTTGCCAAAACCATTACTCATGATTTTGCGGGACAGACCTTTACACTTGCGCCAAATAGTGATCGTTATCAAATGCCTTTTGCCCCAATTTATTTTGAATACGCACCAAACTTGCAACAGAATCCATAATTAAGTTAATTAAGAAATGTGCACTCAATTTTTTTTTTGAGTGCACTAAATTCAAAAAAAAAGAAAATGAAAAAATTAAAATTGGTACTATTTTTTCTAAGTATCACAACATGTTTATTGGCTCAAGATGCAGCACCGATGCTGAAAATTGTTCTGTCTCCCGAACATCCAAATCCAGGTGATGAGATCACTATAACCTATAATGCTGCCAACGGACCGCTGGCCAATGCCATGTATGTAAATGGGGTGGTGTATACCTATGATAATTTTAAATGGATTACAAACGATATTACTTTAAAAGCCGCAGGAGATAAAAAATGGGAAGCCAAAATGAAGCTTTCAGACCATGCTTCGTTTATTAACTGTGTTTTCAAATCAGACACAATAGTTGACAGAGGGGAAAGAATGCCTAACGCTTACATGTTTGCACAGGTTCCGGGAGCCTATACAGGCTGGGGGATTTTGAGAAGCAAAGCCTTTCAGGATGAAGTTCCAAATGTGGTGAGTGACAGTGCATACATTGCAGACCAGGTTGGTTTGATGTGGATCAATTATGAATTGCAATACCATCCGGAAAGCCGTAAAAAGATTTTTTATTACGGACTAAAATTAAAACAGCTTCAATCTGGACAAGATCAGGCAGCACTTATTAAAAAAGAACTACGTTCGGTACTGGCAGATAATAATCTTAACAATACAACACAATATAATATTCAGAAAACAATACAATTATTGCCATTGGAAGCCAATAAAGTATTTGTAGATTCTGTACAGAAGGTTGTATTGGCCAAATATCCAAAAGGAGTTCTGGCACGCGATCAGCAGATAAGAAAGATTTTTATGGAAGCTGATTTTAAAACAAAAGTTAAATTGTATGATGATTATCAAAAGAACTTTCCGCAGAGCAGTTTTGAAGATGTTTACACAGATACAGAAAGTTTGTTTTATGATAAAATGATCAAAGGAATTGTCTATGGTTATATTGTAAACAATAAAGATTACAATTATGCCCTTAATAGTGTAAAGACCGTTTCTTTTGGCAACTTATTAGATTATCACTGGCATTTAGTATCGATTCCTTTTGACAGAGATCGTGAAGGAACCGAAAAAGCTTCTATGGAAACTTTAAAAAAGTATGCGGATGTTTTTATGGGAGAAATGGAAAACAGATTAACCTATGTTCCAAAAATGTATGCCGGAAAATTATCACTAAAAGAATGGCAGGAGCAGGCTTTACAAATGATGGCAAGAGAATATTTTACTTATGCTAAATTGGCTGAAACTACAAAAAACTATGATACAGAAGAAAAATATTTGGCCAAAATTAAACCATTATATGGTTATAATGACGCTGTATACAATGAAGTTTACACCAGAATGCTCTTGAGAAAAGGACAAACAGCCGATGCTAAAAATTATATGGCACTTGCGGTAAAACAAAATCAGGTAACACCACAGATGTTGGCTTCCTTAAAAGAAATTTACCTAAAAGAAGGTGGTGCCGCTGCAGGATTTGATACCTACTTAGAATCTTTAAAATCGCTGAGCAATATTGAAGAACATAAAAAGAAAGTAATTTCAGAATTGATAAACCTTCCTATTGCAGGTTTTGATTTAGAAAGCAGCAAAGGCGGCAGGGTTAAACTATCTGATCAAAAAGGAAAAATTGTAGTACTTGATTTCTGGGCAATGTGGTGCGGACCCTGTAAAAATGCCATGCCGGGAATGCAGATGGCAGTTGAAAAATACAAAAAAGATGCGAATGTAAAATTCTATTTTGTAGATACTCAGGAATATATTAAGGATTATAAAGAACAGACTCAGGCATTTATCAAAGAAAAAGGATTTGATTTTAATGTGCTGTATGATGGGAAAAATCCCAAAACTGGAAAGTTAGATCTAGTGTATGAGCAGTACTCGAAAGCATTTAAATTTTCTGGAATTCCAGAGAAAATGATTATTGATGCCGACGGAAAATTACGCTGGATGTCAAACGGTTATTTTGGAAGCCCAAGCGAATTGGTAGATGAAATTTCAATTATTGTTGAGTATTTAAAGTCAGAGAAAAAATAATGAAAGGATTATTTAATTTAAAGAAAGCAAACCTTCTTTTAAGATCGTTAATTTTCTTGATGATGACCAGCCAGTATAGTTTTGCACAAACTATCTGGCAGGGCCAGCATCATTCGTACCGTATTATTTTATCGGGAAATATGAACAGCTACCAGACAGATTCGCTGAATGTGAGTATCCCGGAATTAGATATCAATAAAAAAGTAGTTACTGAAATAAAAGCAGACAGCCTGTTTTTTAAAAATGAGATGTATGGTTTTTCTTTTAAAGGAAAGTATAACCAGGAGAAAACGGCTATTTCAGGAATTTTTAATTATTACTCCATTCCAAATGCAGCAGTTGTTTTAAAGAAGGAAAAAGAAATCCAGCCTTTGTATTTTGCGCAGCATCCTAAAAAGCCATATCCGTATCAGGTTATTGATATGACTTTTCTGGGAAAAAGCACCAAACTAACCTATGGAGCAACCTTAACAATTCCGCAGGATAAAAAGAAGTATCCTCTGGCGATTTTAATTTCCGGAACCGGACAGCACGACCGCAACTACACGTATATGGGAAGGGAATTTTTCACCGTTCTGGCTGATGAACTGGCCCGAAAAGGAATTGCTTCACTGCGTGTTGATGACAGAGGAATTGGCAAGACCTCAGGAGATTTCAAAAATGCAACAACAGGAGATTTTGCCGATGATGTTGACGCACAGATTGCTTACTTAATAAGTGATAAAAATATTGACGCGTCTCATATTGGATTAATCGGCCACAGCGAAGGTGGTATGATCGCCTCAATTGTGAGTGCAAGAAATAAAAATGTAAAATTTATGGTGAGTTTATCAGGCGTGGCGGTAAGCGGGCTCGAAATGCTGAACCTGCAAAACACGGCAATTTTGAAGAATTATGGTTTTTCGGACAAAGTGGTGAATAAACAAATGGAAATGTATAATATTATGTTTAAAGCCGTTTACGATACAAAAGCATCAGATTCTGTAACACCGGTACTGCAGCTAAAACTGGACCAATGGATAAAAACACAGGATTCGACTACTCTGAAAGAGATTCATATGTGGGGCGGACGCGAGAAAGATTTTATATACCGTTACGGCAAAGATGCAGAACGCAAATGGTACCGCTACACGATTCATTACAATCCACAGGATTATTTGCCAAAAATTGAAATTCCGGTTTTGGCTGTAAACGGAGACAAAGACATTCAGGTTCCTGCGCAGGAAAATCTGGAAAGTTTTAAAAAATATCTCAAGAGCACTGATGTCACAACCAAAATCTATCCGGATCTCAATCATATGTATCAGCACTGCATAACCTGCAAGCAGAGTGAAAGTAAAGAAATCGAAGAGGTTTTTGCCCCCGAAGTTTTGCATGATATCTCTAAGTGGATTCTCTCTAGGTATAAAAAATAATGATCTGAAAAACATATCCCCGCCATTGTCAGGGTGTGAAATTTGACAATGGATACGGAGGACTGAAAGCTGCACAAGGCAATTTTAAACATTCCAATAACATGAAAAAAATATTTCTTTTTATCGCAATTTTCTTTGCGGTAAGTAACCTTACTGCCCAAATTTACGATCCAGTTTCGTTTACTTCTTCCATAAAAGAAATTGGAGAGAATAAATATACCCTGATCATAACTGCCAAGATCGATAAAGGCTGGCATATTTACTCTCAGAATGTACCAAAAGGCGGACCGGCACCAACGAGTTTTACTTTTCCTAAATCGAAAAATTTTAAAACCATAGGAGCTGTTACTGAACCAGAAGGACATGAAGTAGATGATCCGGTTTTTCAAATGAGGATTAAATACTTTGCAGACAAAGCAGTTTTTACACAAAATATAGAACGAAAATCTGCAGCTGCCTTTACCATTAATGCCAGCATATTTTTTATGGTCTGCAATGATAACAGTTGCCTGCCTCCAACAGATAAGGAAGTAAAATTCACCTTCAAAAAATCAAATCTGCCGGTTCAAAACCAAGAAAATTCAGAGGTAAGCACTGCTCAAAAAAATACCGATTCGCCTGCAAAAGACGAATCTACAGTTAAACAGGATACCACAAACAACACAACAGATTCTGTTTCTACTGCCGGCACAGACATTCCTAAAAACGTAAATAATGCGGCTGAAAAAGCTTCAACAGGAAAAACAGACCCTGAAGAAAGTTTATGGACATTATTTTTCTTCAGCTTTTTAGGAGGTCTTGCGGCTTTGTTTACGCCCTGCGTATTTCCAATGATTCCCATGACAGTAAGTTTCTTTACCAAACAAAGTAAAAACAAAGCTGCAGGAATTAAAAATGCAGTGATGTATGGTATTTTTATTATCGTGATTTATGTGATTTTGGGGAGTCTGGTTACAGCCATTTTCGGTGCAGATGCCCTGAATGCTTTAGCTACAAATGTCGTTTTTAATATAGTATTCTTTATTCTCTTACTGGTTTTTGCAGTATCATTCTTAGGAGCTTTCGAAATTGTACTGCCAAGTTCATGGCTGACTAAAATCGACCAGAAATCAGAAATTGGCGGCGCTCTTGGCATTTTCTTTATGGCATTGGCCTTAGCTGTAGTTTCATTTTCATGTACGGGACCAATTGTCGGAACCTTACTCGTTCAGGCCGCAAGTCAGGCAGGAATTGCACCAATTGTCGGAATGCTTGGTTTTTCATTGGCAATCGCATTGCCATTTGCCTTATTTGCAGCATTTCCAGGCTGGATGAACTCACTTCCTAAATCGGGTGGGTGGCTAAACTCGGTAAAAGTAGTTTTAGGCTTTTTAGAATTGGCTTTAGCCTTTAAATTTTTAAGCAATGCTGATTTAGTTTTACAACTGCATTTATTAGAAAGAGAAGTGTTTCTGGCGATATGGATTGCTATTTTTTCTGTACTGGCTTTTTATTTATTTGGGAAAATCCAATTGTCACATGATACGCCCGTAACTCATATTTCTGTTGGAAGACTGAGTTTAGGAATTATCGTATTATCCTTTGTAATCTACCTGATTCCGGGACTCTGGGGAGCTCCCTTACAGTATATTAGTGGATTTCCGCCCGCAAAACAATACAGCGAATCACCAAATGGTTTTGGAAATGCAGTAACGCAGAGTACAGAAAAACAAGCATTGCCGGAAGGTGCAGAAAGCGGTGCAAACGGAATTCCGACTTTTCATGATTATGAGCAAGGTTTAGCTTACGCCAAAAAAGTAAACAAACCCATAATGATTGACTTTACAGGATATGCCTGCGTAAACTGCCGTAAAATGGAAGAACGCGTCTGGCCGGATCCTAAAGTTTTGAATGTTTTAAATAACGATGTTGTTTTGATTTCTTTATACGTAGATGACAAAAGACCACTGCCAATTGAAGAACAGGTTGTGTCTAAAATTACCGGTAAAGTATTGAAATACACAGGACAGAAATGGAGTGAACTCCAGATTTTAAAATACAAAACCAATGCGCAGCCTTATTACGTTTTAATGGATCATAACGAAAATGATCTAAACAAACCCTCTGCTTATAATCCGGATATTAACGGCTATTATCAATGGCTGCAGGAAGGAGTCCGGAACTTTAAGAAATAATAAAAAGGTGTGTTTAGTTTTTATTTCCCCATAGAATCATAGATTTTTTTGCGAATTTAAAAGAGGCATTTCATTTATTTAAACAAACATAGCAGGCATTCAGACTATGTGTTGAGAAATGAGTTTCTCTTTTATAATCTTTTCAAAAAAAATAAAAGCTATGTGCCTATGTGTTTAAAACAAAAGATACCGACAAAATAAAATATCAAATGAAAATCTTTCAATCAAAATATTGGGCTTTTATCCTTTTAATCGGATTTAAAAGCGCTGCCCAGTTTTCCACTACAATTCCGTTGAGCAAAGATGTTGTCTCCGGAAAATTAAAAAACGGAATGAAATATTATGTACTCCATAATGCGTTTCCAAAAGACCGCGTCAGTTTTTATTTTGCCCAGAATGTGGGAGCCATTTTAGAAAATGACGATCAAAACGGATTAGCACATTTCCTGGAACATATGGCTTTTAACGGAACACAAAACTTTGAAGGAAAAGGCATTATTGATATGCTGGAAAAAAAAGGTGTTCGTTTTGGTGACGATATTAATGCTTACACAGCACAAGATCAGACCGTTTATAATCTAAGCAATGTTCCTGCCACAGATAAAAATCTGGTAGATTCCTGTCTTTTGGCATTGCACGACTGGTCGGGTTTTCTTTCTTTAAAAGATGAAGAAATAGATGCAGAACGCGGGGTAATTAGAGAAGAATGGCGTACAAGACGTGACTCAGATTTCAGATTGCGTTTAGAAACCGATAAAACACTTTACAAAGGATCTAAATATGCAAAGCGTGATGTAATTGGCGATTTAAATATCATTAATAATTTTGATTATCAGGTTCTTAGGGATTATTATAAAAAATGGTACCGACCAGATTTACAGGCTGTTATTGTAGTGGGCGATATCGATGCGAAAGAAATAGAAAAGAAAATTATTGCTGCTTTTTCTTCAATAGAAATGCCAAAAAATCCGGCAGAACGTTATTATGTTTCACTTCCAAAAAACAAGGCAATAGAATATGTTTTAGCCAAAGATAAAGAAGCGCAGGAAACTTCTATCGTGCTTTATTATAAAAAAGATTTTGATAAAGTAAAGAACAACGAAACGATAAGAAGAGATTTGGTCCATAATTTAGCTGCCGATATGATGAGCAGACGTTATGACGAGTTTATTCAAAATAACGAAACTTCGGTACTCAAAATGGCAGCCGGCCCTTCAGAAGTATCGAGATTAACGGATTCATACGCTTTATATGTTGTTCCAAAAAATAATAAAACAGCAGCAGGTTTCAGAGAAATGATGATCGAAACCGAAAGGGCAGTGCGTTACGGATTTACGCAGAAAGAATTAGACCGAAACAAAGAAAGTGTTTTAAGTTATTACGAAAATCTGCTTCAGAATAAAGATAAAATTAACAATGATGAATTTGCAGAAGAGCTGGTTAATTATTTTTTGAAAGCAACATCGTTTGAAAGTATTGAAACACAATATAAAAACATCAAAAACAGGCTCGCATCTATTACCCTTGCAGAAGTAAACCAGGCCGTTAAAAAATTGCAGACAGCTGATAATATTGTCATGACAGTGACCGGTCCGGACAAAAGCGATATTGTTTATCCTGTAAAAGAAGAGTATCTAAATATTATGTCGACGGTAAAGAAAATGCCGCTGGAAAAATACAAAGAAACCAATACAGATGCGCCTTTAATAACAGCAGAACTAAAAGGTGCTAAAGTTGTAAAAGAGACTCCAATTGATGGCATTAACGGTGCAAAAAGTTATGTTTTAAGTAATGGAGCGAACATTGTTTTGTATCCGACCAATTTAGCCAAAGACGAGGTTTTGTTTTCGGCTTTTAGTTTTGGAGGAAGTTCATTAATCAAAACAGCAGATATTCCTTCTTCACAAATTGCGGTAAGTCTGGTAGAAAGTTCTGGTTTAGGAGCTTTTAAAAGTACTGATTTAAAAGATAAACTAAATGGGAAAGTTGCAAGTGTTAAGCCTTACATTACAGAATTGAGTGAAGGTTTTCAAGGCTCTAGCAATCAAAAAGATTTTGAAGTTTTACTGCAGCTTTTATATTTATACTTTGAGCAGCCAAGATTTGAGAAAGATTCGTATACGAGAATGCTGACGGGTTTTAATAACTCATTGGAAAACGCTGCCAATACAAATCCGAAAGTTTTTCAGGATACAATCTCACAGCTGAACTATAATCGTAATAAAAGAGTACCCTTGTTTAATGAAGATTTTTTGAAACAATTGAGTTTCGAAAAAGCTTCAGAATTGTATAAAGAAAGAATTCAAAATGCAGCCGATTTTACGTTCGTATTTACTGGAAACCTCCCGGAAAATGCAATTCCATTATTGGAAAAATATATCGGAAGCATCTCTTCAAATCCAAATCAAAAGGAAAAGTATATAGACAATCATCTTGATGCGGCAGATGGAACTTCCAAACAATTATTAGTTCGCGAAATGAATGTGCCAAAGGCAAGTGTTTACATTCGTTTTGTAAAACAGTTTCCCTACACTTATAAAAACATCTTTATAATCCATATTCTATCGGAATTATTGTCTAAAAAGTATTTGGATTTAATTCGGGAACAAGAGGGCGGAAGTTATGGAGTTCATGTGTCCGGATCAGTAAGCCGTCTTCCGTCAGATCAATACTCAATGACAATTAATTTTGACAGTGATCCTGAAAAAGAAGAAAAACTGACTAAAATTGTCTACGGGCAGATTGATTTAATGCAGCAAAAAGAAGTCAAAGAAGAAGATATTCAAGCGGTAAAAAATACAATTTTAAAATTAAGAGCAGAAAAAGTTTTAACTAACAGTTTCTGGCTTGGAACCCTAAATAACATGCTGATGAATAATGATGATTTTAAGGACGATAGTATCTACAGGAAAACATTAAACGAAATAACCGCAGCAGATATAAGGGCCTTTGCGAAACAATTTTTTACACAGCCTAAAACTGTAGAAGTGGTTATGAAATCAAAAATTTAAACCGTTTCGCGGTCTTATAAAATTTATTGGTTTTTCATTCATTATTATTTTAGAAGTATTTGAATTAGTAAGCTTGTACATTATTTGAAAAACCTAAAAGAGCTGTTTTGCCAACAGCTCTTTTTAATTTGTAATAATTTTAAGTAAAAAAAAGGAATGATAACATCGTATTGAGGTAATATCATTTAAAAAGAAGAATCAGGATGCACTTAAATTTTTCTGAAAATTTAAGTGAAAATCGTCAATTTTATAGTTCTGTCTGTATTTTCTTGAGCAGCTGTGATTGCAGCTTGGTGATAGTCTGTCTATACGACTTATTATGGGGGTATTTGCTGCTCTAATCACAGCAATAATTCTGATTTTTCTTCAATTTTTCGGTATCGGATCATTTTTCTCCAAAAATAATCTGCTTTTTCCCAGCATAACGCTTCATGTTCAAAATTGTCCGTTTGAACTTATTTTTTGCGGTTTTTAAATACCTGCTTTTCTACCTTCGTCAAGCAATCTTAAAAATAAAAACCATTATGAGTAAAACAAAAAACAATTATTATGCCGCCTGGCTGATTATCGTCCTGGCTGTTTTTTCTGCCGCTGATTCCTACGGGCAGAATACCCATGTTATGATTTCAGGTATTCGGTCTGAAAAAGGCCAAATCATTCTCAATGTATTTAAAGATGATGAATCTTACAACAAAGAGAAAGTATTTAAGAAATTGGTATTTGAAAAAAAAGCAATCACTTCAGGACTGATGGTCATTGCCTGTGATCTGGCTCCCGGAACTTACGGTATTACCTTAATTGATGATGAAAATAAAGACGCAGAACTAAACAAAAGTTTCATTGGCATTCCTAAGGAAGGTTTTGGTTTTTCCAATTTTTTTATGGAAAAAATGAAAAAACCTGCCTTTGATGACTTTAAGATTGTCGTCAAAAGTCAAGACAACAAAATCAGCATTAAGGTGAAATATATGTAATAAAAATTTTTTTAAAAAAAATACGAAGTAAAACCCCAAATTAAAATTATGAAAACTAAAACAATCCGTAAATCAATAGCAGTAAATTTAATGGCAGTTGCTGCTCTTGTATTTTTATCCTCGTGTGATAACAATCAAATAGATCCTTTTGGTTCTGCAGATCTTAAAGTCGTAAATGCTGCTCCCAACTCAGGCTCTCAAAAATTTATAATGGTTAACATTCCTTATATAAGCAATCTGAGCTATTTAGAGCATTCTGTATCCTATCATAGTGTGACCTCAGGAAATAAACTGGTGAGCCAATTTAGAGATCAAAGTGATAATGATCTATATGCTGCAGAAGAACTTAATCTGAGCGATGACAAAAAATATACTGTATATCTGACAGGAGAGTCAAGAGATGATGCCGAAGTGAGATTGTTTGAGGACAATATGACCACTCCGGCCAGCGGGAAAGCCAAAGTAAAGTTTATTCATTTAAGTGCGGGTGCACCTGCCAGTATTGATTTTGTTGATGCGCAAGGCAATAACCTCTCAACAAATCTGGGGAGATACAGCCAAAGCAGCTATATCGAAATTAACGCCGGTTCTTTAAGCATTCAGGTGCATGGTTCGGGAGCTGCTGAAATATTGGCAACATTGGGGACAACTGATTTTTCTGCCGGTAAAATTTATACTGTTTTTATAGCGGGATCTGCTGCATCAGGCTATAGAGTTGAACAGCTTTCACATAACTAAAGAGTCCTGAACAATAGAGGATATGTGCGCTAAACTCATTAAATTTTCCATTGAAGTTAAAACACCACTTCATGTGGTGTTTTATACTTTTTTTCAATTTGATCTGCTTACTGTATTTAAGAAATTAAAATGTATTCCCAATTTTCCGCACACAATTCCAATAGATTTGAATCCTGATTAAAACTAGTATTATCAATTAAAAAAACATAATACGGGAAGTTTAAATCCGCTGAATTTCTATTGGGTATGACCATCTAACTTTAGCTTTTTTTTAAATTTTAATAGTTAGAGCTTATTTTTACTTTGTATTTCTAATTTTTAGCGCATAAGTTGTTATTTCAGTGAAACTGACTTTGGACTTCTTATTAGAATAATATTTTTTTGTGATATTTAATTCAAACACTGCCAAAAACGTTGTAATTATTAAAGTCAAAATTATCACTGTTTTTATTTCTTTGTATACCATTTTTAAGAAGTTTTAATTTATTCAATTGGAATACAAAAATCCACGATGCTCATTTTTTCCGGATGCTCATTGAAATCATTATAATAAATTTCGTAAGGATTTCGATCAGCTTTTTTATATCCGTTTTCACTCATCCAAATAAAAAGACCGCTCCATGATTTTTCAAATTCGTTTATTTGAATTTCAAAATGTCCGACAATAAATCTACCTCTTTCAATTGTAGTTAATCCAATTTCTCCATCAACTTCCACTTTTTCTTTCAACGAAATGCAGGCACTCATTCTGACTTTTTCAGGTTCAGTTATTTTAAAACTATCGTGGTAAATGGTAACTATTTTTAAGTTTTCGTTTTCCAGAAGCCTCCTTGAAGTTGCCCACTTAATTAATTTTGAATAAGCATCCTGCATTCCGTTATGTCCAATTTGTGAAATATAAGCAAGATCCAATTTTGGCATTTCTTTGATTTCAATTTTTGCTTTCATCTTTATCCAGTTATTATGATTATTAATGTTGCAAATATATTGGTCAAATATCCCATTTTCTTGTCTATTCTTGCTATCCATTTTACCAATCTTGCTAAATTTATCTGGATATGCTTGTCGGAATTCTTTAGGGCTTATCCCGTAAAATTTCTTAAAAGTTCTGGTAAAGGATGAGTTACTGTTGAAACCATATTGTAATGAAAGTTCTGAAATGGTTATTTCTCTTTTGCGTAAAAGTATTGACGCCGCTTTTTCAATTCTTTTGCGCGTAATGTATTCATTTATAGTTTCATTTGTAATTGCTTTAAAAATTCTGTGCAAATGAAATGGCGAGTAATTTCCAATTTTAGCTATAGTTTCCAAATTCAGTTCCTGATCTAAATTTTGGTCAATAAATAATAATACATTATTAATTCGTTTTATGTAATCTTCTTTCATACTTAAGTTTTCGTCGTTCTAAATTAATCTTTTAATGAAATAGTAATCAATAGCTAAATCAAAATTATTGATTAAAAAACATTTTAATGCTCTTCTGGCTAGTACGGACCATCTTTTTAAAAGATAAATAAGAAATTAACTAATTTTTTGCCTCAGTCGAGCAACAATTAATAACCTAAAATATGAGGGAGGAAAATTCGAGTAATCGTGAAATATTAAACCATTTTTTAAATGAGATTTCATTATTTGTGATTGAACAGCAATTAAAACATTTTAGGATATTATAAAGTCATAATTTCTCTTCCGTTCTTTGTGTTCGAATCTTGTTAAATTATGAAGGATAAGCTTAAACCCCACCTTGTTTTTCGTATAAATACATAGTCTTTTGCAGTTGTTTTTTGTTTTTAAAGTGATTCTGAAAAAAGATTATAAAAGCAAAATGATTCAAACTTACTTTATTTAATAGTGTATAATAAAAAAATAGCGCCAATTGAAGACAATTGGCGCCTATTGGCTGTGGTGACCTCTACGGGACAAATTTCTATAAATTTTATGGAAGATTTGACGGGATTGGCTTACTGGATGTAAGGGCTGTCTTTGTACGGCTTCAACATTTTGGTTTGGATGTCTTGTTAGGGATTATGGCCACTATTTTAGTTTTTTAGTAATAATAAATGATTTAGGGATTTAGTTAAAAAGACTTAATTGTATCAGAAGCTTCTTCGATTATAATTTTTAAAACCTTAAAATCTCTTAATGTAAATATTTTTTAAAAAATGACTCTAACTTATTGAATGGGATTAATTCAATTTTGTCGTACAAATCTACGTGTCCAGCATCTTTAACATAATATAATTCTTTAGGCTCTGCAGCACGTTTATAAGCATCTTCACTAAATTCTTTTGAATGAGCCTTGTCGCCAGTGATGAAAAGTAAGGGGCGAGGTGAAATCGTCTCTATATCATTAAACGGATAGAAATTATTGAACTTTATATTGCTGCTAAGTGTTGGATGGGTTGTGGTCTCTGGAGATCCGCCTTTAGGAGTATATTCGCCACGTGGAGTGCGATAGAATTCATAAAATTCACGCTGGATAGGATCTGTTTTGTCATCTGGTTTGTGCACAGTTCCGCTGGTATATTTTGTTTCGCCGCCTGTGAATTCGACATAGCGCTGTTCTGCAGCTTCCAGTTGATTTTTCTTTCTTTGCTCAACTGTCTGAGAATGGTTTAGTCCATTACGACTTGCTGAACCCATATCATACATGCTAACCGTTGCAATAGCCTTCATTCTGGGGTCAATCTTTGCGGCACTAATAACAAAACTTCCGCTTCCGCAGACTCCAATCGCTCCAATATTATTTCTATCGACAAAAGGGCGTGTTCCCAAAAAGTCAATAGCAGCACTAAAATCTTCAGCGTAAATTTCGGGAGCTACTACATTTCTGGGTTCACCTGCGCTTTCTCCCCAAAAAGACAAATCAATCGCTAAGGTTATAAATCCACGGTCTGCCATTTTTGAAGCATAAACATCAGCGCTTTGTTCCTTAACGGCTCCCATAGGATGCCCAACTACAATAGCAGGATGTTTTGCATTACGATCAAAATTTTTCGGTATAAATAAATGTCCTGCAACCTCCATATTAAATTGGTTCTTAAAAGCAACGCGATACATTGTAACGTTATCACTGACTTTAAAAGTGGTATATTCTTTTGATGCTATTTGTTCCATTTCTTTCATTTTTTCGGATTGGTTCTTTTGCTCTTTTTCTTTTTTTTGCGTGCAGGCCTGACCTAATATCATTAGGCTAACGATTGCTAAAATTTTAATTTTCATCATCTTTTTTATTAGTTGTCACTTATTGTTTTAATAAATTTTGCCGGAATACCGCCCACAATAGTATTGTCAGGAACATTTTTAGATACTACAGCCCCAGCTGCTACAATTGAATTTTGCCCAATAGTAACTCCTGAAAGAATGGTCGCATTTGCACCTATCCAGGCATTCTTTTTTATGTGAATATGACCCGGAACAAGTGAATGTCTTTGGTTACTAGCTACAGGATGTCCTTCGGATAGTAGACTAACTTTAGGCGCAATAAGTACATTATCTTCTATGGTAATACCTCCTAATGCCAAAAATGTACAATCGAAGTTGATGAACACATTTTTACCAATACTTAGATGCTTTCCATAATTGATATATAATGGTGTAAATACAGTTGTGTTTTTATCAATTTGAGTATTTGTAATTTGACTTAGTATCATTCTGATTGTATCAGCATCAGAAGAATTATTCATTTGAAGCAGCAATTCTTTAACCGCATATGAGGCTTCCCTAAGCTGATGAGCCTGAGGATCGTTTGGACTAATAGTCTCACCATTTCGTAATCTTTCAAATATATCTCTCGCTATTGCGTTCATTTTTCTGTTTTTAATGTCTTTTTACAATGCAAAATTAAAAACAAAGCCCCGCAGTAACTTTACTGCGAGGCTCAAATGTCTTTTCTGAGAAGCTCAGTTTTTGTAACACATCTAAACTTCTGTTGGTGGTATTCCATACTGCTTTTTAAATGCTGTAGAGAAGTGTGAAGGATTTTTAAACCCGACATCGATAGATACATCTTGTACTTTTTGACCTTCTTCCTTAAGTTTAACATAGGCTACTTCGAGTCTTTTTTTAATCAGCCATTTTTGTGGTGTAAGATTGCTTATTTTTTTAAAATCTCTTTTAAAGGTGGCCAGACTTCGACCTGTAAAGGATGCTATTTGTTCCATAGTCAATTCGTCCATATAGTTTTCATTAAGAAACTCTAAAATATCTACTTTCCAGGGTTCTGCGAAATCAAATAGTACAGGATAAAGAAGTTCGCTACTGTTCAATAGAGCATAAATTCCTTCTTGTAGTTTTAAATGAGTTATCCCTTCTGTTGGTTTTATATTGCTGTCAAAATAGGGGGTAAGTGATTGAAACAAACTTTCTATCGCTGGTGTAGCTTTTAGCTTAAAAACATTCTCATCTGAAACAGGGATGTATTTTGGTAATTCCGATTTATCTATTTTACTGTAAAACTCACGCAGTACATTTCTTTTGAAGGTAAGGGAAATGCCTTTGTATAAATCTTCGTTTTTACTATTCTTAAACATTTTCAAACGATGATCTCTTCTTATAAAGGCACAATCCCCTTTTTGCAGTGTAATTTTTTTGTCACGATCTTCAATTACCTGCTCTCCGGAATATATATAAACCAAAACATGCTCCGGTGTAGCATGAATGCACTTTTCGCTATATTCAGCAAAACAGGACAGGAAAATTCCTGAATAGCTGAGGGTTCTTAATTTTTCTTCCTGTTTTTGGTTCATGTTGTAGAATTATATGCAAATTTAAAGTTTTAGATGTTAGCTTACTTTACTCTAAGGCTCATTTATAATCTTTTCCAAAAGCAAATACTTTTACCCGTACTTTATTTTAGAAATGATCATAAATATCCAAAAATAAGATAACTGATAACTAAATAATAACCGCTAACCTTTTGTATAGCACTAACATAAAGTAACACTTAAGTAAATACTTTTGTAATTCAATTTAAAAACTAAAAAGATGAATTACAAACTTTTAGGAAAGAGAACAGGCTTACCAGTTAGTGAATTTGCATTAGGTGCCGGAAATTTTGGACAGGCATGGGGATATGGCACGGACTCAATAGAAGCTGATAGAATTGTCTCTTTGTATACTGAATATGGAGGAAACCTTATCGATACATCTGATACTTATCAATGCGGCGAATCAGAAGAAATTCTGGGAAAAGCAATAGCTTCAAAACGAAATGATCTGGTAATCACTACCAAATATACCAGAGGAATAGTCCCGGAACAAGCTTTAGGAACGCTTGGTAACCATCGTAAAAATATGATTCAGTCTGTAGAGGCCAGCCTTAAGAGACTTAATACTGACAGGATTGACATCTATTTTGTTCATCAGGATGATTTTTTTACTCCTATTGAAGAAATTGTACGAGGCCTTGATGATCTTGTACGTGCAGGAAAGATTGTTTACGGTGGTATTTCTAATTTTCCGGCATGGCGGGTTTCGGCAGCCGCAACACTTGCTGATCTTAGAGAATGGTCGGCTGTGAGTGCTATAGAGGTAGAATACAGTCTTTTACAGCGCACTACAGAACGTGACATTTTACCAATGGCAGAGGCTTTTGGCCTTGGGGTACTGGCTTGGTCACCTTTGGCAGGCGGGCTTCTAACTGGTAAATACCGAAAAGGCGAAAGTGGCAGGGCTACTGCGTTTAAAGGCAGTATTCCTTATGAAGGTGATCTTATTGCAGAAACTGTGCTGGATGAATTGTTTTCAATTGCTGGTGAAATAGAGAGTGAGCCGGAATTGGTAGCTCTTGCCTGGCTGAAGTCAAAAGGAGTAATTCCGATTCTTGGCGCCAGAACATTTGAGCAGATTCAAAACAATCTAAAAGCAGCTGATTTGCATTTAAATACAATGCAGATTAAAAAACTGGATGATGCCAGCTCAGTACCTAAAGGTTATCCGCATGATTTTAATAACGCTCTGGAAAACAGAATGGCATTAACAGGAGGGAAAATAGAAAAAATAGAAAAACCTCAAATAGTGGTATTGTAATTAGCTCATTTCTATTTTTGATTGTGTAGGCGATTTACATAGTGATACAGTTAAAACCGTCCGGGAGAAAAAACAGGACGGTTTTAGTTATTTATCAAGGGCTAGCATTATTTTTTATACTAAGATCTGTCTTTTTTGATCTTCTCACGGTGCTGCATTCCCCACTTGGTCATCGCACCGACAACTTCTTCGAGAGTATGGCTGTAGGGTAAAAGTTGATACTCGATTGTTACGGGATATCCCACAGCAACTTTTTTGATGATGAAACCGTTAAGTTCTAGTTCTTTCAACTCACTTGAGAGTACTCTGGCCGAAATTCCGGTAACCTGTCTTTGGAGTTCTGTAAATCTGTTATTGCCTCTGGCCATAGCAATGATGATCATTAATTTCCACTTTCCACCAATAGCGTAGAGGGCATCACTTACTGCTGCCATTACCCTGTGGCACTCATCTGTAAATTCTTTATTTACAACAATTTCTTCTGATTCTTTTTGCTCTTTCATGTCGTGGTTCTATATAATTACCTACTAACCTTTAGGTAATAGGTAATAAATTGTAAGCAAATATAAATTAATTTTGTCCAGAATAAAAAACAAAACTTAATAAAAAATAAATCAAGGCTTGAAAGCTTTTCTAAGCTCAGTGGCTCATTCTGAAAAATTGAAAGATGAATATGGAAACAGAACAAAAAATAGACTCTTCGATCCTGAATTTATATCAGTTAATGCCCTCAACCGGCGAATGGCCTTTTACAATAATGCGGATAGATCGCATACAGATTACCGGGCTGCCTTTTGAAAACTCACCAGTATCAGAGTGCTTGGTGCTTGTTCTAAAAAGAACAGACTTTGACAAAGAAGATATATCCGATTATGTCCAAAACTCAAAAGAGTATGAGACTGTTGCAACTGCCTACAGACAGGCTTTTGTGGAGAGCTTTGTAAATAAATTTGATAATGTACAAGAAATTAATCAGTGGACAGACAATATTACCAGCATGGGTATTGGATTGATTTTTCAATTAGCCCAACGGCAGGGACTTGAACTAAAGACTCTCGGAACGGTGCTTTCTGATCTGGATTTCCATATAGGATTTGACGCAAAAATGCTGCAGCCGTACGAGCTATTTGAAGTTATTGACCTTGATTAGATACAATAATAAAAACTAATGACTGTATAAAGTTAACAGCCCGGCATTAAAAAAGGATAATAAATGGAATTACAAGAAAATGCAACAGGTTCTGATGAAATTTCTCTACAAACGATCAGCAAATCAATGCTGTTATTGTCAGGAAAATGGAAAATGCAGATAGTTGTTTTCTTATTACAGCACGGAAGTACGCGTTTCATGGATCTTCAAAGGGGTATATCCCACATATCTCCCAAGATCCTGTCAAAGGCACTTCAGGAACTACAGCTCAATGACATCGTTTTTCGAAGTGAATCAAAACATAGCTGTATTGCAATAGAATATGAATTAACTGCTCACGGAAAGACACTTAGAAGCTTGCTGCGTGCTATAGAATGCTGGGGGATAAAGCATTTTGATCATCTAAACCGAAAAAATTAGAAACAATTACAACAGCTATTTATTTAAAGCATGAATTATTTACACTATTAATTATAAAATTATGACACTAGAAATTTTAAACACAAAAGAACAATTAAGAAATTTAATTGATGACTATGCCTATTTAAGTGATGAAAAAAAGATCTCCGAGGTAGTTAATTTATTTACACCGGACGTTGTTTATAAAGCTTATATGGGGGATTTTTTAGCAGGAAATGTTTCCGGAAGAGAAAACATGGAGAAAGAGTTCAATGTACACGCGTCTCATGTTAAAACTTATTTTACATTAAATGGTCAGCATTCGGTAAAGATCAATGGTAATACAGCTACTGGTATTTCATTTACACAAATTAAAATGATTAGGGAAGCGGAAGGAAAGGATGTTCTTTCAGATTACAGCGTTAAATATGACGATATATATGTTTTCCAGGAGGGGAAATGGCTTATTAAAGAACGCATTGGGTATTTTGTAATTGTTGAGGCGAGAGAATTAAAAAATTAATTTTAAAAAAACATGAAATTAAAAAAAATCACTGCGATTTCGCTGACATCATTGACAACGGCAATAATATTTGTAAGCGGTCTTATGAAATTTATTCATCTCCCTTGGTCAGTAGCAGGTTTAGAAAAATACAATCCAAGCATTTTAGGATTAATGGAGATGGTATTTGTAATACTGTTTGCCATACCTAAAACAATGAGAATAGGTTTTATTCTACTTTGCTGTTATTTTGCAGGTGCAATGGCTACTGAGCTGGCTAAAGGCGACTCGATGCTGAATCCGGGAATCCCTATGGTCTTAATCTGGATTACAGCTTTTCTTCGCGATAGTTCAATATTTCTGGGCTCTGCAAAATCAGAAATTGCCTAATTAAACAGATAAATATTTAATTTATGACATATTCAGGTGACAAACTCAAAAAGAAGTAATTTAAAAGTTACTGTTTTTTGAGTTTGTCACCTGTATTATTTTTACAAAAAATAAAATATATCTTAAAGTGAAAAGAGAATATAAACTGTAACTGTAGTCATTTTTATTATTTTTCCCTAAATAATTATTACTTGAATATGGGTTAAATAGAACGAAAAAGGTATAAAAAAACATTAAATCGAAAGATTTTATGTTTTTTAGAGTGACCGCTAAACGACAAATTTTGAACCATTTTATGCAGGATTTCAAGAGATTGGCTTGCCAACTGTCTTCTATAAAATTTGAAATATTATTGTAAAACGAAGAATCGGTATCGAGCAAAAAGTTGAGACGCACTGTTAAACATTCAATGGTTTCTTTGTAGAATTTTTCCATTAGAACATCTTTAGTTCGGAAGTAATAATTCACAACTGGTCGTGTTACACCAATTTCATCTGCAATGTCCTGCATAGTATCATGAAGTTTTCTTTCTGTAAAGAACATGCGCTTTGCAGCGGCAATAATTTGTTCTCGCAAAGAATCCTAGTAAAACAACATCAGTATCTAATGTAGTTTCAGGAAATGTTGAAGGCAAATTCGAATAAAATCACATGGAAAGTTTATTATTCTGATGGCGATATTTTCCAGGAGTGAGGTTTACTATTTTCTTAAATATTTTTAAAAAATGAGGCAAGTTCGAGAAACCGGTATCTAAGGCAATTTCAAGAAGACTCTTATTTGTTGTAGCAATAAGATATTGTGCTCTTTCTATCTTTTTTTCGTGAATATAATTTAAAGGTCTCTGCCCGTTATGAAGTAAAAATTGTTTCGAAAAATAATCCTTATTTTGATTCACTCTTTTGGCTAATTCTACCACAGTTAAATTCTCACTTAAATGAAGTTGGATATAACTCATCGTATCCAAAATTTTTGAAGGAGTGTTTTGAGGAGTGTTTTGTTTGAATTTTTCAGTATTCAGAAATCTGGAAAGCAATAAAAGTAGTATCCCTTGATTTTCAAAGATCAGGTGCGGTTTGAGTTGATTGTTAAGGGATTGGTATTCTTTGTAATAAACTTCTTTTTCATACACTTTGGGATTGTCAGATCTGTTAATTCCTCTTCTGGGATTTTCCTGCAGCATTTGTTTGATAAGAACAATATCAGTTTCGGTGGCGGCTAATTTCATCACATTTCTATTTTGATTAAACAAAGAAATTCCATCGGGAGATTCCTCAAAAAACTGAATGAAATATTGACTCAAATATTCCTCACAATTCAAATTGCAAATAGTAAAACTAGGAATTAGATACAAGTAACCAGGTTCTAATATCAACTTGTCAGTACTATGGGAAATAGATCCCATTCCTTCGTCAATGTAATAAAGTCGATAATAAGGGCTAATTACATTGTTAAAATTCCATTTTTTGTTAAGTTTTACATAATCAATGTTTAGTAAGGTAAAGGAGTATTTGAAAATGCTTTTTGACATGATGATATTAAAATTAGGATAAAAAATCGTTTTTGGATAATAGAAAATCGTTTTTGAGTAATTAATTCTAAAGGTGTATATTTTAAATTTGTCTTTAGCTATTAAAAATAGGCTATCAAAAACTTATAATCAAATCTAGATATAAAATAGTTGTCATAAAAAGCTTGGGAGTCCTATAAAAAGAGAGTTTTAAATAAACTGATAAAATCGGAAATGTATAAATTAGTATTCAAATTATGAAAAGAAGAAATGCTTTAAAATTAGGTATGTCAGCCCTGGCAGGACTTTACTTATCTCCTTTATTGGGACATTCCTACATCCTTAACACTCCCATTTCCAAAGGTATTTTTGAACCTACCTGGGATTCTTTAAGCAAATACCAGGTTCCGGATTGGTTTCGTGATGCTAAATTTGGAATGTGGGCGCATTGGGGCCCTCAATGCGAACCAGAAGCTGGAGACTGGTATGGTCGTGGAATGTATGAAGAAGATTCCCGGCAGTATAAGGTACATTTAAAAAAGTATGGACATCCTTCTAAATTTGGTTTTAAAGATGTAATTAATGTTTGGAAAGCGGATAATTGGAATCCGGAAGAATTGGTAAATTTATACAAAGATTCAGGAGCCAGATATTTTATGGCAATGGCCAATCATCATGACAATTTAGATCTTTACGACAGTAAATATCAGCCAAATTGGAATTCAACCAAAATGGGGCCTAAAAAAGATATTATAGCGGGTTGGGAAAAAGCAGCCCGTAAAGCAGGACTTCCCTTTGCCGTTAGTGTTCACGCAGCCCATGCCTGGAATTGGTTTGATACGTCTAAGGGTACTGATAAAAAAGGCACTTTAGCAGGAGTTCCTTATGATGGTATATTAACAAAGTCGGATGGGGCAGGAACCTGGTGGGAAGGTTTAGATCCACAAGAATTGTATGCACAAAATCATCCTCTGAGTGAGAAGCCTTCAGGCAATTCATCAGTACATAGTCAATGGGATTGGGGAGATGGAGCTTCAATACCAACATCTGATTATTGTAAAAAATTTCAAGACAGAACGATTGATTTAATAGACAAATACAATCCTGATTTGGTTTATTTTGATGATACTGCACTGCCTCTCTGGCCAATTAGTGATGCAGGTTTGCGCATTGCGGCACATTTATACAATAAAAGCCTTGAAAAAAATAAAACAGTTCAAACCGTTGTAACCGGCAAAATTTTAGATAAAGAGCAGCGTAAAGCGATGGTTTGGGATATCGAAAAAGGACAAAGTAACAGTATAGAACCCTTACCATGGCAAACAGATACTTGTATTGGGGAATGGCATTATAATCGAGATGTTTATAATGATAAACGTTATAAAACGGCTAAAACCGTTATTCATACCTTAATTGATGTAGTAAGCAAGAACGGGAATCTAATGTTAAACATTCCTGTAAGAGGAGATGGAAGTATTGACGAATTAGAACGCGAAATTGTTAATGAAATTGGGGTTTGGATGAAACTAAACAGCAAAAGTATTTATGGTACCCGACCATGGAAAATATTTGGAGAAGGTCCGCAGCAAGAGAGTGCCGGAGCATTGACTGCTCAGGGTTTTAACGAAGGAAAAGGAAAGTCTTATACCTCAGAAGATATTCGTTTTGCACAAAAAGATAACATACTTTATGCAACGGTGATGGCCTGGCCAGAAAGTGGTACTGCCATTATTAAAAGTTTAGGAAAGGAATCGCCTTATCATACCACTAAAATAAAAGAAATTAAACTTGTTAGTACTGGTCAAAAATTGAAATTCAAACAGCATTCAACTGCTCTTGAAGTTTATTTTCCAAATCAAAAACCAGAAGTTTCTTATGCAAATGCATTAGAAATTATATCATAGTATAAATTTATTTCCTATTAGTTCACAAATGACAAATACCAAATAAAGAACAATGAAATACATTTATCTGTTACTATCTCTTTTTATCGGAACTTCTTTTACAATAAATGCTCAGGAGATTATTTCACCAAATAAAAAAATTAAGCTAATCGTTTACTCAAAAAAAACGTCAGACGAAAACTCTTTTGGTAAGGTAGGTTTTAAGGTTATGTATAAAAATAAATCAGGATATGTTGACGTAATTTCAAACTCACCTTTGGGTATTGCGCGCAATGACCAGCAATTTACAGATAACCTGCAATTTATTAGCGAATCGGAGTCCAAAGTGGTGAATGAGAAATACGAAATGATTTCCGGTAAAAAAAAATGGTGTGATAATGTAGGAACTGAAAAAGTTTTCAGATATATAAATCCGAATAAAGAGCCTTTAAATATTGTTTTTAGAGTTTATAATGATGGTGTAGCATTTCGTTATGAATTTACAGGTAAGTCAGATTCATTAGTTGCTATTATTGATGAAACTACAACTTATACGATTCCCTCAGGTACAAATCGTTGGGTGCAATCCTACACAGACTCTTATGAAGATTTTTTCCCTTTTTCTGATACAGGCAAGAGAGATGATAACAAACAAGAATGGGGATTTCCAGCATTGTTCAAAGTAAATAATAATCCTGTTTGGGTATTAATTTCTGAAGCAAATAGTACAGAAAATAATTGTGCCGCGAAATTAAGTAATCTTAAAAATCCCAATGAATATAAAGTAACGTATGCTTCTCCCAGAGATAATTTCAGGCAAACAGGGGTTAAAACCATGTTGCCCTGGAATTCGCAATGGCATACCTTAATAATTGGTCAACTGTCTGATATAGCAGAATCTACTTTAATTACTGATGTTAGTGAACCCAATGCATTAAAAGAAACAAGTTGGATAAAACCAGGTGCAGTTTCCTGGATTTATTGGGCCTATAATAGAGGTTCAAAGGATTATCAAAAAGTGGTTGAGTATACTGATTTGGCTGTAGAAATGAAATGGCCTTATGTACTTATTGACTGGGAATGGGATGTTATGACCAATGGTGGAGATATAATTGCTGCTGTAAATTATGCTAAAAGCAAAGGGATAAAACCTTTGATGTGGTATAATTCGGGGACAGCATGGCTTGATCCAACTCCTAATGACCGTATGATAACAGTTGAAAAAAGAGATAAAGAATTGGCTTGGCTAAAAAAAATTGGAGTATATGGTATTAAAGTTGATTTTTTTGCCGGAGACCAGCAAGATATGATGAAATATTATTTAGATATTTTGAAAGATGCAGCAAAGTATCAAATAATGGTAAATTTTCACGGAGCAACTATTCCGCGGGGATGGGCCAGAACATATCCCAACTTGATGACTACTGAAGCTGTTTACGGAGCTGAATGGTATAACAATAAACCCGTTCTTACTTCTAAAGCTGCAGAGCACAATACTACTTTACCTTTTACTCGCAATGTAATTGGTTCAATGGATTATACTCCTGTGACATTTTCAGATTCTCAGCATCCTCATAGTACTTCTTATGGTCATGAATTGGCTTTATCAGTAGTTTTTGAGTCTGGTTTTCAGCATTTTGCCGATAGACCTGAAGCGTACTACAATTTACCTCATGAACCTAAAGAATTTCTAAAGAATGTTCCGGTAAGTTGGGACAATACAAAACTTATAGATGGTTATCCGGGAGAGAAAGTTATTATGGCTCGGAAAAAAGGAAATAAATGGTATTTAGGCGGACTTAATGGCAAGGATATAGAGCAAACATTAAAAGTTAATTTTAATTTTCCTGAAAAGGGTAATTTTAACTTAAAACTCATTAAGGATGGGGAAAATGATAAGTCATTTTCTATCGAAGTAATTAAAGTGAAAAAAGGAGATGTTTTGAATGTTGTATGTCTTCCAAGAGGAGGATTTGTAGCTGTTTTAGAAAAAATAAAATAAGCTGTTAGATAAAAAAGACAACAATTTAAATATCTGAATTTTGAAGTTTCTTTTCAGACCGTTCTATGTGTTTAGTCCTCGTGTGTGATTTGTCTGTTTACGGAATTGGCAGATACAGTCAATTATTCCGGTATTAAGCCCTTTTAGTATCTAACATTGATACCAACAATTCATTTACTGTTTTTTAATTAAAGACTCTATTAGGTATTATCTCCTTTCTGAATAATATTCAATTCCTTATTAAATGAATTTCTATATTTTTTGATATATTCTGAAGGTTTCATCCCAAACAATTTTATGAACTGTTGACGGAAATAGCGCTGATCTTCTATACCAACCTGAGGGCCAACCTGTGCGATATTAATGTTTTCAGTAAGCATAATTACAGCGGCTCTTCGGATTCGGATAGATCTGATAAAAACATTTACGGTTTGTCCTGAAATGGCTTTAATCTTTTTGTAAAGACTGGAATGACTCATACCCATTGCGGTAGAAAAACTTTTTAGGTTAAATTCGCTGTTCTCAAGATTAGCTTCGACGATTTCGATGCATTTATCCAGAAATTCTTTGTACTCCAGCGGCACTTTATTTACATTTTCTCTAAGTGTTATGCTATCCAGGAAATACTTGCGCAATTGCCCTCTGTTTCGAAGAACGGAATCAACTCTTGCCAGCAGTATATCACTGTCAAAAGGTTTGGTAACATAATCGTCTGCACCTTCAGTAATGCTTTGCAAATGAATATCATTGCTGGTTGTAGCGGTGAGAAGTATTACCGGAATGTGGCTTAAATCATCATTTTGTTTGATTTTCTTGCATAAATCCAAACCGTTCATGCCCTCCATAGAAATATCGCTTAGTACAATATCAGGCATGTGTTTTTCGACCAGTTTCAACCCTTCGAGTCCATTTGCTGCCGAATAAACAATATAGTTTTTAGAGAAAAGCTGTACCAGATAATGATTCATTTCCTGATTGTCTTCAACAATTAGCAATACTTTTTTGGTACTGATCAATGCCGACTGTATATTTTCAGGAGTTGATGGCTGATTTGCGTTTTTAAGTGTGTTGTGATTATCTGCAGGCATTCCTTCCAGAAGTTCCCCTACAAGAGGCGACATTTGCGGATGATTTTCATTGATGCTCACTTCAGAAAAATGACTTTTCCCTTTTGGAAGTGTAATAGTAAACGAAGTGCCTTTTCCAACTTTACTTTTGCATGTTATTTCGCCATGATGTTTGTTTACAAAATATTTGGCAACATAAAGACCTATTCCAAACCCATTGCTGGCTTTAGACTGAACTTGCTTGAATTCTTCAAAAATAGTCTCAATATCATTCTCTTCAATTCCGCTGCCGGTATCAGATATAATAATAGAAACATCAGCAGTATTGTCGATGATCTCAATACTTATAGATCCGTTATTAGGGGTAAATTTGAAAGCATTTGAGATTAAATTAAAAAGAGTAATCTCTAGCTTTTCGTAATCGCCATAAATTTCAGCGGATGTTTTTTCTTCAATAAACTGATAATTTAAACTTTTAACTGCTGCCATTTGCGTAAAGCTGTCATAGATTTCCCGGCACAAACTGTTTAAATTAATCTTAGAAATTTTGAGTTCATCCAGATCTGTTTCGGCTTTTCTAAACAACAATAACTGATCCGTGAGACTCAGTAACCTTTTGGCATTTTTATAGGCGAGATTCAGGTCAAGATCATCTTCAGAACGGTTTTTTCTCTCAATGGTGCTTTTTAGCGGATTTATGATTAAAGACAGGGGTGTGCGCAATTCATGGGCCATATAAGTAAACATCGAAAACTGTTTTTCGGCATGTTCCTTGTCTTTTTTATGCTCCATACGGGCCAGTTTTATTTCGTAGCGAAGCCTTTCCTTATTTTTATGATACCGTACATAGGTATAAATTGCACCGGCAGCAGCGATTAAATAAAAGGTATAAGCCCACCAGGTTCTGTACCAGGGCGGAAGTATTTTTACCGTTGCCAGCGTTACTTCATTGGTCCAGTTTCCAAAAACATCGGTTGTTTTTACCTTAAAAGCATAGGTTCCTTCGGTCAGTCTGGAATAATTTGCCCTGTTATTATTGGAGGTGTAATTCCAGTTTTTATCCCATCCTTCCAAAAAATAAGCGGTATTAATTTTTTCGGAATTGACATAATCCAGATAAACAAAATCAAAACTCAATGCCGATTTTTCATAAGGAAGTTCGGCAGCGCTGATCATTTTGAGTTTTTTTTCTGTGATGTAAGGGCTGTCTAATTTTAAAGACTGGTTGTTGACCAGCAAATCATTTAATAAAAATTTGCCGGTATTTTTTTTGTCTTTTATATTGTCAGGATCAAAAACATTGAATCCGTTGATACCGCCAAAAATAAATTCTCCTGTCGAAAGTTTGGTACCGGCATTCCAGCTAAATTGATTGCCCTGAAGTCCATCAGAAACGCCAAAATTTCGGAAAGTATTGTTTTTAGGATTCAATCTTGAAATCCCGTGATACGTACTCATCCATAAATTTCCTTTTTTGTCTTCTAAAAGGCGAAGTATGGTATTGCTCGAAAGACCGTTTTGGGTCGTGTAATTTTTAGAAGTGCCAGTTTTTCTGTTGAATAAAAGCAGACCGCCTTCAACAGTGCCAATCCAAAGATTTTTGTTTTCGTCTTCAGTGATGCATCGAATAGTATAATCGGAATGATAGTTTTTTACTTTTTTCGTTTTTGGGTCTATTTCAAAAAAAGAATTAAAGGTTCCGCCCCAAATTTTTCCGTCTTTGGTTTCGTAGAGACAGGTAACATCCCGTAAAGCTGTACTGTAGCAAACGAATTTGTTCTGCTTTTTATCAAACTGATATAGGGCTCCGCCATTAGTAACAGCAAGCCACAACGTTTTTTTTGAATCTATAAAGAGCAGCCATGATTCCTGTTCTGCTTTTTTAGTAAATTGATTGTAAATAGAAAAATTCTGAATTGCTTTTGATTGGGGATCAATACGGCAGACACCGCCTTTCCACATAGCCACCCAAATGGCATTATCAGCATCCCTGACGATGCTGGTGACAAAATTGCTCTGTATTTTTCTGCCTGCAGATGAGGTAGTCGAGTAAACGTCGTAGGTATTTTGTTTTCTGTTCCAATAACGCATTCCCGCACCATCAGTACCAATCCAGATGTTTTTCTTTTCATCTTCGCAGAAAGAAAGCATGAAGTTTGCGGCAGGATCTTCGTCTTCTTTCTTGGTCAGCGGATCTTTGCTTTTGAAATGATTAAAATAAAGCGGTTTTTTCCCCATCATACTTACACCGCCACGCAGGGTTCCAAACCACATTTCTCCGGTTTTACTTTCGAATATATCATACAAAGATTTACTGTTCAGCAACGCAACAGGGCCGCTGGCTCGATATAAAACAGGAGCAGTCTGATTTTTTGAAAGAGTGTAAAGTCCAGCTCCATCCGTGGCAATCCAGAGTCTGTTTTCCTGTTGAAAAAAATCGCGCACGACTGTTTTTTCCTGAAAATAATTTTTAGAATAGGTATTCTGGCTGTCATTATATAAGTACGCACCTTCGTCTGATCCTATCCAGAGTCCCTCATTGGTAAGTTTAATACAATTGGCGCCTGTAATGATATTGTTGAGAAGCGTCAGTTTTTTTGATTTAATATCGTATTGGCAAAGACCGGTTCCGGTTATAAAAACATAAAACATTTGTTTTTTAGCATTATAAGAGATTGATCTTGCGATATAATTTAATTTTCTGTTGAAAGGTATTGCGATTCCAATTTTCTCACCTTCCTTATACAATACGATGGCCTCTTTTGTAGCGACTAGAATGATATGCAAAGAATGAACAGCGATTATTTCGTAAGCGGTAACATTCAAAGGTTTGATTTTTTTATTGGTATCATAATATTTCAATGGACTAAAAGAAGAGCGTTCAGCATTAAAAACCACTGGTCCTGCAGTTGTTCCTACCCACAAATTATTTTCAAAATCACCTTCGATACAGCTAATGGCATTTCCCTGAATTGAATTTGGATCAGTATGAATATGGCGGTAAATTTTAAAATCATTTCCATCATATCTGTTCAGTCCATCAAAAGTTCCAAACCACATATAGCCATTTTGATCCTGGTATATAGAGGCAACAGAATTGTTCGAAAGTCCTGATGAAATATCAAGATGCCTTATCGGGTAATTCTGTCCGGATGCAGATAACTGCACGAGACTAATGACAAGAAAGAACAATAACTTATTCATAGAAATTTTTTTAAAAAGCGTGCTGCTTTTTGATATACGAAAAATAGAAGAAAAGTGATCTAATGGCTGGATCAATTTTTTATGTGAATATATTTAAAAACTGTATACTTTGCGAAATTAACACAATTATTATATACTGTGTAAAAGCAACATTTGTTTTTTTAGATTAATAATAGCCTGTTGGCTGCACTACATAAAAAAATAATTGAACACATAGAAACATAGAATTTTTGATTTTGAAAAAGGTAAATCAAAAAGAAACTCATTTCTCACACATAGTCTATGTGTGTTAATGCAAGTGAAACGCCTTTTTTTGAGTTCAATAATTCTATGTTTCTATGTGTTAAAATAATTACATCCAAAATAATTGTTTCTATCGTGCCGTTTTTTGAATTCTCTAATATAAAAATTAAAATTTGAGGCTTTTTAAAATTATTTTTTAGAGAATATACTGACTAAAATGCATAATCTGTTTGATTATTAAATCTATTATTATAAAGGTTAAATATTCATATTATCATTTTTTTTGAGAGAAAAAATTGAGGAATATGTTTTTATGAAGTATCAGGTGTACACTTTTACGAAATTGTCCCCTTTTATAAATGAATTTTTCCCTGTCTTAATACCTTGCTCTGTACTTAATTTGCAGTGTAAGTTGATAAGCTACAACGTTTGAGTAATACTGCTTTATTTTTTCGTTCAGCATAAGTCAATAAAAACAAACTAACCAATTATCGTAACCAAAAACAATGTAAACATGACCAACACTTCAATTAAAATTTACAGAGAGAAACCTTTTCTTATTGTAAAAAAAAAGAGCGTAAGCTTTTTTTTAAGAAGCAGATTATAATCTTAAGAAACGATTTTTCAGAAACAATTATCCAAAAAAAACAGGGCTTGTTTGTTTAAAAATTATAGACCTCTGCAATCATTTTGTAACAAAAACTAACTTAAACCAACCCAATTAAAAAAGTATGAAAAGAATTAAAACCAAATTTTTACTTTTATTACTCTTACTTCCTTTTTGTGTTTTTGCTCAGAACACCATTAGCGGAGTTGTCCTGGAAAAGGGAGCCAAACAGCCCATCCCCGGAGTAAACATAAAAGTAGTAGGTACCAACATTAGTACTTCTACTGACTTTGACGGAAAATTTCAATTATCCGGAGTAAAAGCCGATAGTCAGATTACCTTTTCTTATACAGGTTATACCACTCAGACTATTCCGGTTGCCGGACAAAAAAGTATAACTGTACAGCTTGAAGAAGATAATAATCAGCTAAAAGAAGTAGTGGTTCAGGTAGGTTACGGAAGCGTAAAAAAGAAAGACGCTACGGGATCTGTTACCGCACTTACTACAAAAGACTTTAACAAAGGAAATAATATTACCACAGAAAACCTGCTTAACGGTAGAGTAGCGGGTTTAACCGTAAATTCAACCGGTGCTCCGGGTTCCAGTTCTCAAATCAGAATTCGAGGAGGAAGTTCGCTTTTTGCAAGTAATGACCCTCTTATTGTAATTGACGGATTACCTCTTGATAATGCTACCAATACGGGGTCTTCTTCCTTTTTGGCTTCTTTAAACCCTGCAACTGTAGAATCTATTACAGTTTTAAAAGATGCATCGGCTTCTGCGATTTATGGTTCCAGAGCTTCAAATGGAGTCATTATTATTACTACCAAAAAAGGAAGTAAAACATTATCTGTAGATTATAATGTACAATATGCTGCTGGAACGCTAACAAAAACGGTTGATGTTTTTAGTGCAGATGAATTTAGAAGTGTTATTGCAGACAGAAGAAGTGATGATCTGGGTAAACTAGGAACTGCAAATACAGATTGGCAAAAAGCAATTTACAGAAACACCGGAACTATAGATCAAAGTTTAGCCATCAGAGGAAGTTTATTCAATATCATTCCGACAAGTTTAACGTTGGGAAATACAGATCAGCAAGGTTTGCGTTTAACCAATGATTTTAAAAGAAATACGGTTGGTTTAGTAATGAATCCAACTTTCTTAGACAATCATTTAAAATTGAGGCTTTCCGCCAATTATACCAACGAAAAAAACAGATTTACAGATGCTGTTGAAGGAGCTGCAATTGGTTTTGACCCCACACAGCCTATAAAAGTAGATGGTGCACCTTACGGAGGTTATTTTGAATATACTACCGGAATTGATTCGAACGGAAATTATCCGTTAGTCTCAACTGCAGCAAGAAATCCGGTTTCACAATTGTTGAATACCAATGACAGAGGAACGAATGACAGAATTTTTGGAAATTTTGAAGTTGATTATAAATTTCATTTTTTACCTGCTTTAAGAGCTGTTGTAAATGTGGGTTATGATGAATCGAATGGAGAAAGAAGAAGATTGGTTAGTGCCGATGCCGGTTCTGCTCCGTCAAACAACAACATTCCGTACGGAACAGATGAATACACAGAAGCAACCAGAAAAAATAAATTATTAGACACTTATTTAGTGTATAACAAAACTTTTAATTCACTGGTTTTTGAAATGACAGGTGGTTATTCGTATCAAAAATTTCAAAGCTCCAAATTTGAAACGGGTAATATTTTAAATCCTGATTTGCCTTCAACATTTCCTGAAACTACATTAGATACTGATGTTGTTTTATTAGGATTCTTTGCGAGAACAAATTTAAATTTCAGAGATAAATATTTGCTAACGTTATCTTACAGAAGAGATGGTTCTTCAAGATTTGAAGAAGCGAATCGTTGGGGAAATTTTCCTTCTGTAGCTTTTGCCTGGAAAATGAAAGAAGATTTCTTTAAGGACAGTACGGTATTATCTGATTTAAAATTAAGATTAAGTTATGGTATTACAGGACAACAGGATATTCCTGAGCCAAACGGTTACCTTCAAAAATACCAGCTTGGTAGTGGAAATTCTGAATATTATTTTGGTACAAGCCCGGTTCCGGTTGCACTTCCTTCAAAAAGGACAAACGATTTAAAATGGGAACAAACATCTTCTTATAACGCAGGTCTTGATTTTGGTTTTTTAGACAATCGTTTATCTGCCGGACTTGATGTTTATTACAAAGAATCTAAAGATTTATTAGTGAATGCAGCAATATCTGATGGTAGTAATTTCTCGAACCGTGTATATCAAAACGTAGGTAGCTTTACCACAAAAGGTGTCGAGTTTACGATTAATGCGAATGCCATTAAAACACAGAATTTTAACTGGAATATGAATTTCAATATTTCTAAATTCGAAAGAAGAATCAAAAATCTGGTAAACGGAAGCGATATCTTTTTAGGAGATAATATTGCAGGAACAGGAACTCCGGGGCAAATTTTCAGAGAAGGGTATACACCGTATTCTTTCTACGTATACAAACAATTATACAATAACGAAGGAAAACCAATTGAAGGAGCTTTTGCAGATTTAAATGGCGATAATGTTAGAAATGATGCTGATAAATACATTTATAATAACCCGGATCCCGATTTTACTTTAGGATTTGCATCCAATATGAATTATAAAAAGTTTGACTTTTCATTCAATTTAAGAGCGAGTATAGGAAATAGAATTTTTAATGCAGTAGACGCCAGCAGAGCACAATATGATGCTATGGAAAACGGAGGTGTCTTAAGTAATATTCCTTCCCAGATAAGAGATACTAATTTTCAAACTACTTCAAATGTAGTATTATCAGATCTTTATATTGAGAATGCTTCTTTCTTAAAAATGGACAATATTACATTAGGATATACGCTGAATAATTGGGTAAACAGTAAAGCCTCATTAAGAGTATCCACCGGAGTTCAGAACGTTTTTGTACTTACAAAATATAGCGGTTTAGATCCTGAAATTACCAATAATGGTGTAGACAAAACAATTTACCCTAGACAACGATCTGTTTTATTTGGTCTTAATCTTAAATTTTAATAAAGATGAAAAAATATATTTTAATAACAATTTTAGCTTTGACTACGGTTTTTCAGTCTTGTACTGATGACTTAAACGTAGTTTCTAAAGATGATGACGTTCTTTCGTCTGATGTTTTATTTTCGACTCCGGAAGGATACAAAAAAGCTTTTGCAGGAGTATACGGAAATCTAACTTTAACCGGAGTTATTGGCCCTAATGATTCTTCATTAGAAGGCGTAGATGCAGGGACAAGCCAATTTACAAGATGTTTATTGTACATGCAGGAATTAACTACAGACGAGTTGGTTTGGAGTTATGAAAATGACGGAGGAACAGCAGAATTACAGCGTAATATCTGGACAGCTGCAAATCCTGTTATTTTAGGAATGTTCAGCAGAACGATGGTTTCGGTATCGTATGCAAATGAATTTTTACGTCAGAGTACGCCGGAAAAACTAAGTTCAAGAGGTATTACAAATGCAACAACATTAGCAGATATTGAACTTTGGCGTAAAGAAGTTCGTGTTTTAAGAGCGTATGCGTATTACAACATGATGGATTTATTTGGAAAAGCACCTATGTATACTGAAAATGATCCTGTAAATTTTGCCGGACCTGAGTTTAACAGAAAACAATTATTTGATTTTATCGAAAGTGAATTAAAAGCGGTTTTACCCGATTTAAAAGCAGCCAGAACGAATGAATACGGACGATTAGACCAATCTATGGCGCGTATGATTTTGGCAAAAATGTATTTGAATGCTCAGGTGTATATTCAGGCCGATCGTTTTAATGATTGTATCACAATGTGTAACGAAATCATTGCCGGAGGTTATACTTTAAAACCAAAATACCTGGACAACTTTAAAGCCGATAACAACACTTCTCAGGAAATCATTTTCGGAATCCAGTCAGATGGAGCAGTTTCTCAAAACTGGGGAGCAACAACTGTTTTAACAAACGGACAAATTGGTGCCTGGGAAAATAACGGTGCTGATTTTGGAATTGGCGGCTGGACAGGAGCACTTAGAATCAGAAAAGAATTTGCTCAAAAATTTGATGGAGTAAAATTCAGTCAGGATACCAGAAATACGATAGGAAAAGGTGTTACGGGCGATCCTGCAAAACAACGATCTATTGATATTGAGGATATTGGCGTAAAAACACAAGGTTATATTTTGTCTAAATTTTCTAATAAAACGTCAACAGGAGTGAGCGGTATAAGCTCTACGTATGCAGATACTGATTTCCCATTATTCAGATTAGCCGATGTGTATTTAATGTATGCAGAAGCCACTTTAAGAGGCGGAAACGGAACCACAGCTCAGGCATTAAATTATGTAAATGCTTTAAGAGAAAGAGCGAATAGCGGTTCGACTGTTGGAAACATCACTTTAAGCGACTTAACCCTTGATTTCTTAATTGATGAAAGAGCACGTGAATTACACTGGGAAGCACACCGAAGACAAGATTTAATTCGTTTTGGAAAATATACCGGAGGATCTTACAATTGGGCATGGAAAGGAAATTCTTCAAAAGGAATCTCTATTCCGTCTTACATGAGCGTTTTCCCTATTCCGGAAGGATCATTGGGAGCCAATAGAAATTTGACTCAAAATACTGGTTACTAAATTTTTTTAAAACATAAACGATACGAAAAATGAAACACATATATAAAATTTTTATAGCTATTGCCTTAATTACAGGACTTTGGTCTTGTGAAAACGAAACAGATTTATTGATCTTAGAGCCTCAGGAAGCTGCTTTTTCAATGATTACGCCTGATAATGGTTCTTCGACTATTTTAAACAAAGACACACCAAACAATACTGCCCTGACATTTACCTGGGAAAAAGTGAGTTACGGAACACCTACTATCGTTACTTATACGGTACAGTTTGCAGCCAGTAATACAGAGTTTGCAGCTCCGGTAGATATTACATCTTCGACTTCGACTCATGCCTCTATTACAGTAGCAGAACTTAATGCAAAAGCATTGGAACTTGGTCTTACTCCTGATGTTGAAGGAACTATCGATGTGAGAATTAAATCTACCGTTGGAACAACACTTTCTGAGCCAAAACTTTCTACGCCAATCACCATTGCATTAACTCCTTACAGAGGTGTATTCCCTAAAATCGATTTGTTTTTAGTAGGTCCCGGAACTGCTGCAGGTTGGAGTGTAACAAGCAACAATATGCCAATTTACAGAGATCCAAAAGAAACGGCAAAGTTCTATTATACAGGATTTTTTAATAAAGATGGTTTTAAATTAATAGAACAAATTGGATTCTGGGCTCCGGCTTACGGAACAAATGGTGCCAAAGTACAATACAGAGCGACAGAAAGTGATACTGATCCGGGAGTTTTCCCTACGCCAGCTTCAGGTTATTATAGTTTTGAAGTTAATCTTGAAGAACTGACATACAAAATTACACCTTATACAGGACCAATGACAACCTACGCAACAATTGGTCTAACGGGTTCTGTATTAACAGGAGATGATACGGGTTGGAATACAGAAGTTCCGTTAGTAAAATCTGATTTTGATGGCCATATCTGGAAAGTTACCCAAACTTTAAAAGCAGGAAAAATGAAATTCAAAGCAAATGGCGGATGGGATGTAAGCTGGGGTGATAATGGCGGAGATATTATTGTTGAGGCCGGAAAATATGAAATCTGGTTCAATGACTTAGATGGCCGTTATATGTTCATATCAACTCCATAATTGAATTAAAAAAAACGTTGGGTGTAATCATAAAAAAAATAAACACATAGAAACATAGCTTTTATGTTTTTGAAAAGAGTAAATCAAAAAGAAACTAGTTTCTCACACATAGCTATGTGTGCTAATGCAAATGAAATGCCTTTTTTGAGTTCAACAATTCTATGTTTCTATGTGTTAAAATAATTACTCCCGATGGGTTAAAAAAATAAGAGAATCTTCAGCGTATTTTGAGGCTTCTTCTAATTCAAAACGTATTAATTATCATGAAAAAATATATAAAAATTTTGGGGTTATTGGCCATAACTGCTATTCAGTTTTCCTGCTCAGGTAATGATGCTGCAGATACAGAAGCTGTTAACCCGCCGGATGCAACCGATACTTTTATCAGAGCATCAGATGTTTCTTTTCTTCCGCAGATTGAATCATTGGGAACTAAATTTTACAGCAATGGCAAAGCCGAACCAATGCTTACAACACTAAAAAATGCAGGATGTAATACAGTCCGAATTCGTTTATGGAAAAATCCTGTAAACGGGCGTTCCGGTTTAAGCGAAGTAAAACAATTGGCTCAAAAAGCAAAACAAGCCGGCCTTAGAGTCTGGCTTACTGTTCACTATTCAGACAATTGGGCTGATCCGGGAACACAAACCGTTCCTGAAGAATGGAAAAATTTGTTGTTTACTGATTTAAAAACAGCCGTTACCAATTACACATCAACCATAATGACAGAAATCAATCCGGATATTATCCAGATTGGTAATGAAATCAATAGCGGATTATTGTGGCCGCAAGGAAACCTGATTAGTAACGAACAACAATGTATCGCATTATTAACTGCTGCAAGCGCGGCGGTTCGCAGCAAAGCGCCCAACACCAAAATAATGATTCATTATGCAGGTGTAGACGGCGGTGCTACTGATTGGTTTTTTACTAAAATGAAAAGTATTGATTACGATTATATCGGATTATCTTACTATCCGGTTTGGCACGGTAAAGACTTAACAGTAGTAAAAAATACCATTGATGCTTTAGGACAAAAATTCGGCAAAAAAGTCCTGATTGCAGAAACCGCTTATCCTTTTACCTTATTGCACAACGACCAGACGAATAATATTGTAGGAACAAACGATCAGCTGGTACCGGGATATCCGGCAACTCCGGCGGGACAAAGAACTTTTGTAATGGATATTAAAAACTTAGTAAAAACATCCCAATTTGGACAAGGATTCGCGTATTGGGGAGGAGAATGGGTTGCTTTCAAAGGGCCACAATCTACCAGCGGTTCTACATTCGAAAATCAGGCTTTGTATAGTTTTGATAATAATGCCTTATCAGTAATGCAAGCTTTCAGTAAAGAATAAAACATGAAAAAATCAATTAAAACTGTATCTTTTTTGATGCTAATTGCCTTGGCATTTACTTCTTGTAAACCAAAAATGATTAGCGAAAAAAACTCCTTTTCAAACGGGGCAGATGTAGGCTGGCTGCCACAAATGGAAGCAACAGGCTATAAATTTTATGATGCAGACGGTTCTCAAAAAGACTGTCTGCAATTATTAAAAGACCGCGGAATAAACACCATTCGTTTACGTGTTTGGGTAAACCCGAATAATGATAAAGCCAGCGGACATTGCAGTCCGGAAGAAACGGTTGTCATGGCGGTTCGTGCTCAAAAAATGGGAATGCGTATTATGATCGATTTTCATTACAGTGATTCCTGGGCAGATCCCGGCAAACAAAATAAACCTGCTGCATGGGCTAAACATTCTTTTCCGGAATTGTTAACCGATGTGTATCAGCATACTTATGACGTTTTGAAAATGCTAAAAAAAGCCGCAGTAACACCGGAATGGGTTCAGGTTGGAAATGAAATCCCAGGCGGTATGCTTTGGCCGGAAGGCAGTACAGATAATTTCAGTCAGCTTGCACAATTACTGGACAAAGGATATGAAGCTACAAAAGCCATCGACCCAAAAATTAAAGTAATTGTACATTTGGATGAAGGAAATAAAAGCGAAAAGTTCAGATGGTTTTTTGATAAAGCCACAGAAAATAAAGTAAAATATGATGTAATAGGTTTGTCGTATTATCCGTATTGGATCAAAACCGATTATCAAAGTACTATTTTAGATTTAGAAAATAATCTAAAAGATATGGCAGCACGCTACAATAAAGAAGTCATGGTGGTCGAAGTGGGTGGTGATTTCGAACAGGTACAAAACACCAAAGAAATGCTTGAAGCCACGATAAAAGCCGTAAAAAGCGTACCCAATAATAAAGGTTTAGGCGTTATTTACTGGGAACCACAAGGCGAAAAAAGCTGGAGCGGTTATCAATTGAATGCCTGGCTTTCTGATGGGAAACCGTCACCGGCATTGGATGCTTTCAAAAATTAAATAAAAAATTAAATTTACTATTAAGAAACTAAGTTAAACCATTGGGTGTAATTATTTTTAACACATAGAAACATAGATTTTCTGAACTCAAAAAAAGGCGTTTCACTTGCATTAAAACACATAGCTATGTGTGAGAAACGAGTTTCTTTTTGCTTTACTTTTTTCAAAATCAGAAAATCTATGTTTCTATGTGTTTAATTAGATTTTTATGCATTTCATTCAACGGATTAAGATTTAAGCCAAATGCTCTTAACTATCTTAATGGTGAAAAAATAAAAAATAAAATGAAATTAATTTTTAGATCAATATTGTTCGTATTTCTTCTGGTTTTTTCATCCGGAAAAATGATGTCACAATCCACCACTGTTTTAAAAGACAACTGGCGCTTTTCTGCAGCAGTAAAAGGAGATGCTTTTTCGGTAGATTTTAATACTTCGAAATGGGAAAAAGTCAGTATACCGCACGATTGGGCCATTTACGGACCTTTTGATAAAGAGTGGGACAAACAAGTTTCGGCAATTGAACAAAACGGAGAAAAAGTTCCTACCGAAAAAACAGGCCGTACCGGAGCATTGCCGCATATTGGTACCGGCTGGTATCGCAATACATTTTCTATTCCCGAGTTTAAAAAAGGAAAAAAAGCATTGCTTATTTTTGAAGGCGCCATGAGCGAACCTCAGGTTTTTTTAAACGGAAAAAAGATAGGAGAATGGGGTTACGGATACAGCTATTTTTATATTGATATCAGCAAAGATCTTATTCCCGGATCAGCAAATTTACTGGCAGTAAAATTGACCAATGAACCATTTTCGTCAAGATGGTATCCGGGAGCAGGTTTGTACAGAAAAGTAAGTGTTGTGGTAAAAGAGGAGGAAAGCTTTACACAATGGGGGACTTTTATTACCACTCCGGACATCAAAGAAACTAGTGCTGTTGTAGATCTTAAAGCCGAAGTTAATGGCAGTAATCTGTCGATGGTAACGCAGATAAAAGATGCCGCTAATACTATAGTAGCAACACAGAAAGATACTGAAATAAAAGACGGAAAATTTCATCAGACTATTGCGGTTGCCCAACCTCATTTATGGAGTCCTGAAACGCCTTATTTGTATACAGCGATTACCAAATTATACGCAGCCGACGGAACTTTAAAAGACGAACAAAGTATAAAATTTGGTATACGATCTATAAAATACGAACCGCATGTTGGCTTTAGCCTGAACGGAAAAATAACAAAATTTAAAGGCGTTTGTCTTCATCATGACCTTGGGCCTCTTGGTGCTGCGGTAAACAAAGCAGCGCTTCGAAGACAGCTTACGATTCTAAAAGATTTAGGATGTAATGCCATTCGCAGTTCTCATAATATGCCTTCTTTTGAACAGCTTGAATTGGCTGACGAAATGGGGTTCATGTTTCTGGCTGAAAGTTTTGATGAATGGGCAAAGCCAAAAGTTAAAAACGGATACCATCGCTTTTTTGAAGAATATGCAGAAAAAGACATTGTAAATTTAGTAAGAGCCACAAGGAATCATCCTTGTATTGTCATGTGGAGCTCAGGAAATGAAGTTCCGGATCAATATGGAGCCGAAGGCTTGACAAGGGCTAAATTTTTGCAGGATGTTTTTCATAGAGAAGATCCTACGCGCCCTGTAACGGTAGGAATGGATCAGGTAAAACAAACTATGGCGTCAGGTTTTGGGTCTTTATTAGATGTACCGGGACTGAATTACAGAGTGCACCTTTATGAAGAAGCTTATAAATCGTTTCCACAAGGATTTATATTAGGTTCAGAAACAGCTTCAACAGTGAGTTCAAGAGGAATTTATAAATTTCCTGTTGTGCAGCAAAAAGAGAAACAATACGATGATCTTCAATGTTCGTCGTATGATCTTGAAGCGTGCAGCTGGTCGAATGTTCCTGATGAAGATTTTGTATTGCAGGACGACAAACCGTGGGTTATTGGCGAATTTGTCTGGACCGGTTTTGATTATTTGGGAGAACCAACACCTTATGATGAAAAATGGCCATCGAGAAGTTCTTATTTCGGAATTTCAGATTTGGCGGGACTTCCTAAAGACCGTTTTTATCTGTACAGAAGCAGATGGAATAAGCAGGATAAAACGCTTCATATCTTGCCACATTGGAACTGGAAAGGAAGAGAAGGGGAAATTACTCCCGTTTTCGTTTACACCGATTACGACAGCGCTGAGCTTTTTGTAAACGGAAAAAGTATGGGAATTCAGAAAAAAAATAATTCAACTCCGCAAAACCGCTATCGCTTAATGTGGAATGAGGTAAAATACGAACCCGGAACGGTAAAAGTAGTAGCATTTGATTCGAATGGAAAAATAGCTGCCGAAAGTGAGGTTAAAACCGCAGGAGATGCATATAAAATTGTTCTCGAAGCCGATCGCAAAATCATTAAGGCCGATGGCGAAGATATCTCTTTTGTAACCGTTTCTGTAGTAGATAAAAACGGAATTCCATGCCCGACAGCTGTCAATGAACTAAATTTTAAAGTAACGGGTGCTGCAACTTACAGAGCGGCATGTAACGGCGATGCTACATCATTAGAAATATTTCATGAAAATAAAATGAAGCTTTTCAGCGGTAAATTGGTAGTATTGGTTAAAGCAGTCAAAAATGCAGGCGCAATACAATTGGAAGTAACGGGTAAAGGACTTCAGAAAGGGAAAATAGATTTAAAGTCAGAACTTTAAAATTAGAATATTGCAATCATGAAAATTTTAATCTCAATGATAGCAGGATTTCTGAATGTCTTAAAAAAAAACTGCGTAACTTTTAGTAAGTCAATGTGTTAGGTTTTTACGCATTCGAGCCCAACTGTTGTATTCCTTAGTTTTAGTAAATTTCTAGTTTTCAAAAACACTATGTACCATGATTTTACTACAAATTTTAAGTTGATAATTTTTTGTCATATTTCTTTAAAAAATGTAGTAAAAGTTGATTGATCAATTATTTATTTTTATGTTTCTAATTGTGTCTGGCGTGCAGACGCAATTAGAAATGTTTTTTGTTATTACTGGTATCTATTCTATTAAATCTATTACCCGTTTACCAAAATCTGAAAAGTTGTCTTTTTCTTCCTTATGACTCGGATGGCTTATCATTCTGACGGCAACAATATTATTTATTGGATTAACAATGATGTAATTACCTAAATATCCGTCGGCACGATAGGTCACTTTGCCGCTAAATTGTCTTTTGCGAAGACGTAACCCCGATGGAACTCCTTTGATATATTATTTTTTTTTAATTCGGTGATAATTTCCTCATCAACAATTGAGATTGTGTTTTCATAATCCAGCCACCATAACATTCCGTAGCCTTGATATCTATGTTTAAATCATTCTGTAGATTGGCGGAATAACTTTTAAATTACTTAAATTCTTATATTTGATTCTGACAGATGTGACAGAACCTATTTACAATTCCGTACTAGTTTTTTTTATAGATGCAAACTTCAAATAAATGACAAAATTACTATTTAAATTTTTGTGGCAGAGTCAGAGAAAAGAAAACGGTATTTTGCGACTCTCTGTGCATGGGTATTTTTTTCTTTGCGCCATCTTTTTTTCTTTTAGCAGTAAAGTTTTCCCACAAGATCTTTTATTTTTTCCAATTGAAAACAGACATCAGCTCAATGAAGAGAAAATCAGGAATTTTATTGAACTCGAGGATGGGAGAATAGGTGTTTTTACTGTGGGAATGCTCAATTTATACGATGGAGCAGATTTTAAGACAATAGAAATTGACGATGATAATTCTGCTCCACTTATCTCCTATAGGGGATTTCATCACAGTTATGCAGAGAACAATCGCATTTGGTTCAAGCATAAAGGAAAGATCAGCCTGATTAATGTCTCTAAAGAAAGGAGCGAAGCCGATCCAATTAAAACGCTCCGTTTTTTAGGATTTAAAGGCACCCCGGTTGATTTATTTGTTGATGAAAAAAAAGATATATGGGTGGTAAATGACTTGGGCGAACTACTTTGTTACAAGCAGGATTCTAAAAGAGTGGTCTGCTTTTTAAAGAGCATTTTTATAAAGGGAAGCCCTGACGAACTACTTTATGATCTTGTTAGCGATCAAAAGAAGGTATATTTAATTTATAGATCAGGATTAGTGCGTTGTTTTGACCGCTTCACCTCAAAAGAGATTTACAAAGTATTTATTGTCCAGGATGCTTTGGGTAATTTTAATGATTGGAATCACACCACGAGGGTCGGTAAATATCTATATGTTGTAAGGTCGGGAATCGGAAAAGGACAATTGATCCGATATGATACCCAGACCAAAGAGTCAGTGGTCTTATTGCAAAGCCATACCTATTGGCTTAACACTTTTGCAGCAAATAAGAATGGGGATTTTTTCATTAGCTGCAGCAAAGGGCTTTGGTACTTTAGATCGGGCAATACCCTGGGCAGTTTTTATCCAGAGCTAAATTTAAAAGAGAAAAACAAGATAAAGACCGAGGTAAGTACTGTTTTATTCGATTATCAGGGAGGGCTTTGGATAGGGACATTAAACAAGGGGATTTATTATCATCATCCGGATCGTTCTCGTTTTAAATATTATCAAAAAAGTAATTTTAACTTAAAGGACAATGAAGAATTCCAGGTCAATTGTTTTGAAGAAACTTCTGACGGGAAATTGCTGATCGGTACTAGTGAAGCGCTCTATATAGCCGAACTTCCTCTCAATGATACCCAATCATTCAGGGTTTTACTCTCCCAATTGCATTGCTATTCTCTGTTAAAGGATTCTGCAGGTCAAATTTGGATTTCCACCAATAAAGGACTGTTTGTACAGGGAAGAGATGGCATTATAAAACAATATACAAAACAATTGACCATTTGTGCATATCAAAGTACTCAGGGGGAAATTTATATCTGCACTGAGACTGGAATTTTCAAGTGGAATAAGTCTCTGGAGTCTTTTGGTCTGTCCTTTTTGATTCATTCTCCTGCCGATGTATTTCAAATCACCCAGTGGAATCATCAATTGGTTGGCATTTCCTCTAATGGCCCTTTTATGATGGATATGGCAGGGGATAAAATTATCATGCCTTTGGCAAAAGGGCATAAAAGAATGCCCATGTTCAGCCAAAAGAACCATAAATACAGTTGTATTTTATCTGATTCTGACCAGGATTTATGGCTGGGGACTTATAATGGTCTGACAGTTTGGGATCATAAAAATCAAAAGTTGTGTGAATTAAATAGCGATAAGGGGTTAGTAAACAATAGCATTAAGGCGATAGTGGAAGATATAGATCGTTCACTTTGGGTTACCACCTCACGCGGTGTGAGCCATATCATTAAAAAAAGAGCAACAAACCGACTTACTTTTAGAATTGTAAATTATGATAAATTTACCGGAGTGCTGGAATATCCATTTACGGATGGCTCAGCACTTATTTCTTCAAAATACGGATTGTTTATCGGGGGAATAGACGGTATGAATAATCTAAAGAGAAATGATGCCATAGATACTCAATATGTTCTTAATCCCATATTATTTAATTTCAAATTGTTTGGCAAAAACTTGACAAATGGTCAGAAAATAAACCAGGAGATTGTTTTAAATAATGCCATCGCATCAACCGATACCTTAAGGCTGAAGCATGATCAAAACTTTTTTAGCATTGGGTTTTCCGGACTCAATTATATCAATGAGTCCCATACTTATTTCAGATATAAACTGAAGCGTATTGACAGGAATTGGCGCATTGAGAGTTCTGCCTCAGGAATAGGTGAGGCAAGTTATACCAATATAGCTCCCGGCCGCTATCTTTTTATGGTTAAGGCCAGTTCTGATGGTCTGCACTGGCCTGGGAGAGTGAAAAATCTTTTAATTATCATCGAGCCTCCTATATGGAATACGACTCTCGCCAGAGTACTTTATTTGGTATTATTATGTGTAGGGATTGCTTTAATTTCTAAGGCTCTTATAAAACGTAATGCCCTGATCCGCAAAAAGCAGCAAGATTATGCCGTAGAGAGAGCAAAGTCGGATTTTATAACCAATATGAGTCATGAGTTGCGTACCCCGCTTACCCTTATTATAACACCCTTAAAATCGCTGATTGCAAGAGTGGAAGATCAGAAAATAAAAAAAGAACTCTTGCAAATCAGTTCCAGTAGCGACCTTTTACTGGATACTGTCAATCAGTTGCTTGATTTTAAAAAGATCGATACAGGAGAAGAAATTTTACATCGCAATTTTTATGATAATCTTTCCTTTATCGCTGAATTGTGTAAAGCCTATGAGTCGATAGCAGCGGAAAAAAAAATTGACTTTAACTGGGATATCGACCCGCAAAATGATGATTTGTATCTGGACAGACAAAAAATCACCAGAATAATAATTAACCTGCTCTCTAACGCTTTTAAATTTACCGGCTCGGGAGGGGCAGTTAAATTCTCGGCCGTAATTGACAATAAGGATAAAGTTCTGATCATTTTGGTTGAAGATTCAGGGATTGGAATCTCTACAATAGAAATAGATAATATTTTTAATCGTTTTTATCAGGCAGACAATCAAAAGGGTGGATACTCTGGCAGCGGTATAGGCCTTTATATGGTAAAATATTATGCAGAAATGCATGGCGGGCGGGTCAGGGTATCTAGTAATCCAGGGCAGGGAACTTCTTTTAAGGTACTATTACAAGTTGGTAAAGAAACTGAATTGAGCTCTTTTAAAGAAGGGGAAGAATCAGCAAGAAAAAATATACTTATTGTTGAGGATCATATCCTTTTTAGAGGTTATCTGCTCGATGAATTGAAAAAGTATTATAATGTATTCACAGCCAATAATGGAGAAGAAGGACTAAAGAAAGCCATAAAGCATGTTCCGGATCTTATCGTAACAGATATGATGATGCCCCAAATGGACGGCTCGCAATTGAGTCAATCGGTTCGAAATACCATTGCCGTGAGTCACATTCCCATTATTATGCTTACGGGAAGAAGCTCTGATGAGGCCCGCTTTGAAGGTTATAAGGCTGGAATCGATGCCTATATGGTAAAGCCCTTTGATATTAATTTGCTGGTGTTGCGAATTGATAAACTACTGGAGATAAACGAGACCAGAAGAAAAACGTTCATTAATAAAAAGGAAGTGCAAATTGATGCTTTGACAGATAATCCCATTGATCAGGAGTTTTTAAAACGCACTTTTCAGTGTATTTTGGATAATTTGTCGAATTCTGATTATACCGTAGAGAAGTTCAGTGAGGATATGAATATGGACCGTACTGGTTTATATCGAAAACTTATGGCCCTTACAGGTCATTCTCCCACAAATTTTATTCGTACTATCCGGCTAAAGAAAGCAGCTGAATTATTATTGGATAAAAAACTGACAATTTCCGATGTATCTGATCAGGTAGGTTTTAATAGTATTTCGTATTTTACCAAATGCTTTCATGACACTTTTGGTAAAACACCCAGCCAGAGCAGGGATTGAAATTTTTCAATACAATAAATTAATTGTTTTTTAATGTGTTGATTCTTTGTGTTTTGTGGTGAAGTGATGTCTGGTTTCAACATGAGTTATAATTATTTCAACATAGCTTAAAGGCTTTAAAAATGACAAAAGTTATTTTTATTGCACTATAAACTATTTAACTCAACTGAAATGAAAATTATCTACTCCTTATGTACTGTGTTGCTTTTCTGCCTTCATAGTAATGGGCAGAAATTCCAGAAAACCATTCAAGGAATCACCACTATTGCCAATGGCAATAACATAGAAATACAGTTTTACAGTCCTGCTATTGTCAGGGTTATTAAATTTCCGGAGGGAAAGAATTTTTTAAAAGAAAGTCTCTCGGTAGTTTTAAAGCCTGCCAAAACTGCTTTTAGTGTTAAAACCCTTGGCAATATTATCTTTTTAAAGTCAGATCAATTAACCGTTAGTGTAAATACTGTTTCAGGAGATGTAGCATTTGCAGCCTTTGAAAATGAATTATTAAAAGAAAAACCTCAGGGAACCAATTTTGAACCTTTTGATGATACAGGAGTAAAGACCTTTACAGTCACACAATCTTTTATTTTAGATAAAGAAGAACCTATTTATGGTTTGGGACAACATCAAAGAGGAGATTTAAACCAAAGGAATCAAAAATATCACCTCGAGCAGGGTAATGTGGATGATGCGGTGACTTTTTTTCAATCCATAAAAGGCTATGGGCTTTATTGGGATAATTATTCTCCAACAGAATTTACAGATGATGCCACCCAAACTTCGTTTAAATCTATTGTGGGGGACGCTGTTGATTATTATTTCATGTACGGGGGCAATGCAGATGGAGTAATTGGAAAAATGCGTGAATTAACTGGAAAAGTACCCATGTTCCCTTTGTGGACCTATGGTTTTTGGCAGAGTAAAGAGCGATATAAAAGTCAGAATGAATTGGTAGAAGTAGTTAAAAAGTATCGAGAGCTATCAGTACCCCTTGACGGAATAATACAAGACTGGCAGTATTGGGGCAACAATTATTTATGGAATGCCATGGAGTTTTTGAATCCTGAATTTTCAGATCCGAAAAAAATGGTGGATCAGGTTCATCATCTTAATGCCCATATGATTATCTCGATTTGGTCTTCCTTTGGTCCGCAGACAAAGCCTTATAAGGAAATGGATCAAAAGGGAATGTTATTTAATATTAAAACCTGGCCGGAATCCGGTTCAGAAATATGGCCTCCAAATGCAGATTATCCTTCAGGGGTTAGAGTATATGATCCTTACAATCCTCAGGCAAGAGATATTTACTGGAAATATGCCAATAAGGGACTATTTTCTCATGGAATTGACGGCTGGTGGATGGATTCCACAGAACCAGATCACTTTGAGGCAAAACCAGCAGATTATGATACAAAGACGTATCTGGGATCTTTTAGAAAAGTGCGAAATGCATATCCTTTAATGACTGTAGGCGGAGTTTACGACCATCAGCGCAAAACCACATCAGAGAAGCGTGTATTTATTTTAACCCGATCTGCCTTTGCAGGCCAACAACGCTACGGGGCCAATACATGGTCTGGTGATACAGCCTCGAGTTGGGAGACCCTTCGTAATCAGATTCCGGCCGGTCTGAATTTTACTCTTACGGGCATACCGCATTGGAATTCAGATATAGGTGGTTTTTTTGCAGGAGCTTACAGGCAAGCATGGAATGAAAGGTCAGGGGCCAAAAATCCTCTTTATCAGGAACTCTATGTGCGTTGGATTCAGTTTGGCACTTTTAATTCAATGATGCGTTCTCATGGTACAGATGTTCCAAGGGAGATTTATAATTTTGGTATAAAAGGGGAGCCTATCTACGATGCAATTGAGAAATTTATTAATCTTCGTTATACGCTTCTTCCTTATATTTATTCCACATCATGGGAAGTTACCAGTAAGCAGTCGAGTTTTATGCGGGCATTATTTATGGATTTTCCAACCGATAAAAAAGGATGGGATATTAAAGATCAGTTTATGTTTGGCAGGTCAATTTTGGTAGCTCCCGTGGTCCACGCACAATATACACCGGAGAAAATAGTAAAAGTTAACGAATCAACGGGCTGGGATGAGCAAGGAGATAAAAAAAATACAGATAAAACAACGGTAGACTTTACGGCTGAAAAGTCAAGAAATGTATATCTGCCTGCTGGTACAAATTGGTATGACTTCTGGACCAATGAGAAAATTAAAGGAGGTCAGGAAATTGACAGAAAAACCACTATTGACATGCTGCCTCTTTATGTAAGGGAAGGAGCAATTATTGCCTTAGGTCCAAAAGTGCAATTTGCAACCCAGAAAAAGTGGGATAACTTACAGATAAAAGTATACCCGGGTAAAGATTGCTCTTTTGTGCTTTATGAGGATGAGTTTGACAATTACAATTATGAAAAAGGATTTTATTCCGAAATTGAGTTTTCCTGGAATGAGGCGTCAAAAAAATTAACGATTTCCAACAGGAAGGGACAATATACCGGAATGCTAAGCAGCAGAAAATTTACCGTTGTACTGCCAGATGGAACCACCAGGATTATTAATTACAATGGTAAAAAAGTGGAAGAGAGATTTTAGTGCTAATTCATTAGAGTTTTTCCTAATACTTTCCCTGTCGTATAGATCGGGGAAACAGGACATACATTGCCTGATGCAGGGCTAGGGAGCAAGCCTTTCGCCATTCAGGGCTGTTTGTACTGCTGTGCAGTGTTATTTTATGAATTTGCGCCAGATGATGTAGTTTGAAATGTAAACTTATAAAACCAATTCAAATGCCGGGAAAAATAAACGAAAATATAAAAAGCATCCGGGAACTTAAAGACTACACCCAGGAATATATGGCCTTAAGACTTAATATTACCCAGGCGGGCTACAGTAAAATTGAAAAAGGCATCATAGCACTGAGTTGCGATAAATTAGAAGAGATCGTCTCTATATTTGAAATGGATCTCATTAGCATTATAGGCTTTGAAAGCAGTCTGTACCTTAAGAGCGATTGCATGAAGTCCAAGGCGTCTCTAGGAAAGGAGGATCTTTCTAATATTGAGATGCTCTACAGGGATAAAATTGCACTGCTGGAGAGACTGCTGGATCAAACCGACAGGGAACTTAAAACTTATAAGGATAAATATGGGAGTCTTTGAATATTGAATTTTGGCGGTTCTCTTTAAGTAATGAGGCTGATGGTAAAAAGGCAGTAGTACCTCAGTGTAACGATTGTTGAATTATAAGCAAGCGAAACTTGGTAACTAAATGGTTTTGCTGTGCTTAGGATTTATGAACATATTGTTAATTATTACAATGAGTTATATTTTACATCCCCTGCAAAAGCCTTATAATCTTAAACTGCCGTACTATTGCAAAGAACGGGCTTCACTTTTTCTATAAATCTGAAAAAGCTTGGGGATTTGCCCCTTTTTAAGTTTGGCAGGAGAAGTTAATAATATGATTAATGATAGGGTTAACCCTAGTTCAGATTTGGTTTTAATAGGCATTGCTCTTGCCTACGGATACTATATCACGATAATAAAAAAGAACAGAAGGTAAGCTCTATCGCATGCTTACCATTTTATAGAACAGATAGAAGCATAAAATGGAAGATTATGTTTTTATGGACAGCCGTCTTGTATTTCATGCAAGGCGGTTTTTTGTGGCATGCAGTTCTTTTTTTGATCAGGTTTTATAAAAATGGCAAAATTACCTTTTTAAAAGCCAAACTGTCTGCCTTGGAATCGGTAAAATTGTTTAGTCATGTAATTGCAATTTATAATTTAGTAATTTTGTCAGTTTTTTCAATTAAAAACTTTTACCAGGCGCTGAATTTTGCAAATAATTAAATTACTTTTGGTTTAACTAAAATGTTATTTATAAAAGTAAAATATGAAAAAAATTATTGTAAGTATGTTTATTCTAAGTCAATGTTTTAATGTACATGGACAATCGATTGATAAAATTATTACGAACAAGGAAGTAACTCGTATAGAGAAAATACTTTCGGCTGATGATATGCAGGGCAGGAGAACTTTTACTCCCGGTATTGACAAAGCATCAGCCTTTATAGAATCAGAGTTTGCAGCAATTGGTTTGCAAACTTTCAATGCAGCAACGAATTACAGACAAGAATTTTCGATGACTGCCTCTAAAGCAGCTTCTTCAAAAATTACTATTGATGGTAAAGAAATAAATAATAATCAAGTTGTAACATTCTCGTACCTTCCTCAAGTTTCTTTAACTGAAAAAAGCGATATTTCTATTGTAAAAATCAATAAAGGGGATAACATTGGCGAGAAATTTAATGAATATTATAAAAGTCCTAAAAATCTCTTGGTACTGGTTGACCCTTCATTTGATACTGTTTTGCCGAATATTAAACATATTGATCGAATAAATGCTAATCCTGGAAACAATACGATTATGTTTGTTTTTGGTACCATAGAAGCGACCACTTTTTCTGTTGAATTAACTAATATAATCTCCAAAAAAACATTGAATAATGTTGTTGGAATATTACCCGGAAAAACGAAACCAAATGAGTATGTGATTTTTTCAGGGCATTATGATCATTTAGGGGTAGGCTCTCCTGAAGAAGGTGCTCCGCATCCTGCAACAGATTCTATTTATAATGGCGCTAATGATGATGCGGCCGGAACAACAGCAGTAATTATGCTTGCGAAATATTTTAAAAAACAAAATAACAACGAGCGTACAATTATTTTTACCACATTTGTAGCTGAAGAAATAGGTGGTTACGGAGCCAAATATTTTTCTAAACAGCTTGTGCCGGAAAAAGTGATTGCGATGTTCAATATTGAAATGATAGGAACAGAATCTAAATGGGGTAAAAACTCTGCTTACATTACAGGCTACGAAAAGTCGGATATGGGGCAGATTTTACAAAATAATTTAACAGGAACAAGTTTTACATTTTATTCAGATCCTTATCCAGAGCAACAATTATTTTACCGCTCAGACAACGCTACGTTAGCCAAGCTTGGAGTTCCTGCTCATACCGTTTCTACTTCAAAAATGGATAATGAGCCAACGTATCACACAGCCGATGATGAATTTGAAACGTTAGATATTGATAACATGACCCAAATAATAAAATCAATTGCATTAAGTTCTTCTTCGATTATTAGTGGAAAAGATACGCCAACAAGAGTAAATACTACTCAATTGAAATAACATAAGTAAATTATAAAGAATCGAAAAAGCACTGAAAAGGATTGGTTTTCAGTGCTTTTTATTATTTGTCTTGTTCTGATATAGGTTGACTATTTTTGTTTTTATTTATATCAAAAATATTTGATTGTATACCCCGCTCTCTGAAGTCTTCCTTATGAAACGCTGCGCAAATGTCTCTACTCTGACTTTGCGCAATTTTTTTGCTTCGTAGAAATTCTACACCTGATAAAATTCTCCCGACTTTTTATTGTTGGTTCTTATTTTTCCCTGATTATTTTATATTCAGGAAACAACATTATAAGAAATAAGTATAAAGCATAAAAATGTGGATCTGTCGCATCTGGGAATAACTTTTATATTTAGAATTTTAAACTCATCGAAAAATGAATACAAAAGGTCATTGCTATCCAAAGTCTATTATTCTGCCGGCAGTCTATTTCAAGCTTAGGTTTACTTTAAGTTATCGGGATGTTGAAGAGATCATGAAAATACGAGGAGTTCAAGCAATCTTTTGTGCCCATCCTCGGCACAAAAGGATTTTACTTCTATCGGGGTAAGTAGGGCAGGGCCATTAATGCGCTTAAAGCAGAGCTGGAAATTTAAATTTTATTCAGTTTGATTCTCGCTTTTGGCTCCCTGTGAACCTCGTCTTACAAGCATATAAACCTCTTTGAGATGCCACCATGCCGGGCACATATCGAGGCTTCCTTTGTAATTGTCTATAGTTAAGTAACAGCTCTTTAGGAAAAGCTGGGAATCTGTGATTTTCGCCCAGGGCTTCCAGTCCATTTCCTGGGGCGGGGGCGTGGCTTCAAAATAGCGTTTTATTTCTTCTGGTGTCATGCGGCAAAATTAGGTAAAAAGTATTCGCCTGTCAAGGGCTGCGGGGGTATACTGATAAAGTATTTTTCTTATCTGTCCCTGTATCGTTAGGGATTACCGTTAATAAAAGTCAAAGAATAAGAATTTTATAATTTAGTAAAGAGACAGTTAATATCTTGATTAGTTGCAAGGACTTTTTCAATCAGTTAATTAAAAATTGAAAAGATCATTTGAATCTCAGCCCAATAGTCGACTTTTATTCCTTTGTTAATTGCAGGTCCTATTATATTTATTTCGTTTATGCTATTCATTAAAAATGCAATGTGATAATTTTTACTTTATTTACTCAAAGTAAAAAGAGATTGTCTTAAAGTTTTTTTGTGGAAAAAAGACAGAAGCTCCAAATTGAATTTGCAAATAAAAGATGGAGGAGCAGTTAAGGCAGTTTTGATCTAATTCAAACTCCTCCATTTTTAAGCTACATTTATTAACTGTAAAATTACAGTTTAGTACTGTAAAATTCAGTTAGTTTGACTACTGCCTGATGCACATATTCAGGTATATCATACATGGCGATATGGGTGGCTCCATCTACAATAAACAATTCTTTGTCTCCCTGAGCAAGATCAAAAGCCTGATCGCTGAAAATTTTAGTGTCTGCTTTACTTCCGGCAATTAATAAAACAGGCTGTGTTAAAAAGGCAGGAATCTGATCAAAAGCAGAAAAAGCCAAAATTCGATCAGTACTGGTAAAGAGATATTTATTTACAGAATTGGGATGTTGTGCTCTTGAAGTTTTGTAATAATCATGACCTTCTCTCAATAAATCGGGTGTATTTTCATTAATTTCTTCTTTTGTTTCCGGTACCCAATGCATATACATAGGTTCAGCCCCGTTTGCTTCAAGATTTCGCTGTATTCCCACATTTTTTAGTAAGTCTAACAAAACAGGAGCAGGCGTTTCATATCCCAGGAAATTTCTAAAACCTTCACCCATTGGAGAAGCGCTTATTGCGGCAATTGCTTTGAAGCGATGCTCTGTCTGTGCCGCGCTTATTGCATAACCACCACCTGCACAAATGCCAAATACACCCAGACGATCTGTATCAATATAAGGAAGAGCAGCTAAATAATCTGCACCGGCACGGGTATCTTCAACTCTGGCTGCAGGATCTTCTAAATAACGAGGAAGGCCTTCGCTTTCGCCTTGATAAGAGGCATCGAAAGTTAGGGCAATGAATCCATTTTCGGCTAATTTTGATGCATAATGCCCAATTGTTTGTTCTTTGACTCCACCGGCAGGGTGGATGCAGACTATAGCCGGATATTTGGTTGTTTCACTAAAGTTATCCGGAAGATGTAATTCAGCGGCCATTTTAAGCCCTTTATTTTTAAAAGAGGTTATTTTTTTCATTTGTTAGTTGTTTAGAGCTATTATCGTAAATGATTAATTGTAAAATCAGCAATTCTTCTGCCAAATACTTCTCCAGACAATAAATCGTCTTTTGTAATAGGTAATACAGGATTTTGTTCGGCAAAAGCCATAGCGCCTATCCACGTTCCCAAACGATTTACCCCATTTGACTGTACAGGCATTTCGCCCGTTCCCAGCCAAATCATTCCATGCTGCATTGCGAAAGCTTGTAAATACTGTAAAGTAATTACTTTGTCTCCGCTGGGTGTTCCGGATACCGTAAATCCTGCTGCAATTTTATTTTTCCATTTTTGCTCTGACCAGGTTCCAATTGTTGCATCAGCAAATGCTTTAAACTGTGCTGCACATCCTGCCATATAAGTTGGTGTTCCAAATATGACAGCATCACTTGTCTCTAATTGGTTTATCACAGCATCATTTTTATAGCGTCCCTTTATGATATCATTTTCATCTATTGAAATAATCTTTAAAGTTGCGCTTTCAACTGACGAAACCCCTTTACCAATGGATTCAGCAAATTTTCCCGTGCTGCCTGAACCTGAAAAATAAATAAAGGTTATTTTTTTCATTTTTTAGGATTTAATATTCCTGACGTGTAGGTCTGAACAGAATTTCATTAATGTCAACTTCTTCTGGTTGACTGATAGCAAATTCCACTACACGCGCAAAAGAATCTGCCGGAATGGCTACAGCCTGATAGAATTGTTTGGTTGATTCATCCGGAATGCCACTTGCGTTTGGCAATTCGGTATCTATAACTCCCGGAGAAATAATAGTGGTTCTGATATTGTAATCTTTGGCTTCCATTCTTAAACCTTCTGAAATGGCTCTTACGGCAGTTTTAGTAGCAGAATAAATTCCTGATCCTTTGCCAATTTTGTGCGCTGCAACCGAAGACACATTAATAATATGTCCTGACTTTTGCTCCTTAAAGTAGGGCAATACCGCTGCAATACCATTCAAAACCCCGTTTATGTTTACATTAATAACCTGATTCCATGCTTTAACATCACAATCCATCATTGGTGTAGAGGGCATAATTCCGGCATTATTAAGCAGTACATCTATTTTCCCGAATTTATTTACAGCTTCTTCCATCAGGGTTTGCATCTGTGTAAAATCGGTCACATCGGTTTGTACCGCAAGTGCTTTTTTTCCGTTTTTAGAAAATTCTTCTACAAGTGCATCAATACGTTCTAAACGTCTTGCTGCTAAGACAAGAATTGCTCCTTTTGCAGATAGTGCTTTTGCAGAAGCTTCGCCTAATCCGCTGCTTGCACCGGTAATTACGATTACTTTATTTTCGATATTATTCATTGTAAACCGTTTATTTGTTTAACAATAATTTAGACAATGCTTTACCAACACTGGCAGCAGATTGTGGGTTTTGACCTGTAATTAAACGACCGTCTACAATTGTATTGTCACTCCAGTTTTGTGCCGGCTGATGAAACGCTCCATTGGTTTTTAAGGCATCGGCTAATAAAAAAGGAACTACATGCGTAGATTGTACTTCTTCCTCTTCGTCATTTGTAAATGCAGCTACTTTTTTTCCGTTAATTAAATACGAACCATCGCTTAATGTGACATTGATAAGCGCTGCAGGTCCGTGGCATACTGCTGATACAATCTTGCCTTCTTCATATATTTCGCGAATAGCGTTTATAACGGCTGGTGTATCTGGAAAATCCCACATTGTTCCGTGCCCGCCTGCAAAAAATATCGCATCGTATTGTTTTATATTTACCTCTTCTAATTTCAGGGTGTTTTCAATTTTGTTTCTAAAATTGGTATCGGCCCAATATTTAGCAATAACAGGATCATTGAAGTCTTCTAATCCGTCAAGCGGTGCAGCTCCTCCTTTTATAGAAGCAATATCTACATGAATACCGTCATTTTCTAAAACCTCTAACGGATGTGTAACTTCAGCTAAATTAAATCCCGTTGGAAGCTTTGTTTCTCCTTTCTCGTTACAACTTGTAACTACAAATAATACTTTTTTCATGATTAAAATTGTTGGTTTAATAGCGTGTATTCTATTTTTATAAAATATTTATAAAGGGGTAATTGGGCTAGTAATTTTTCCACTTTGTCCTGATTGGTTTCATTAAAAACCAGAACAGCACCTCCCATAGCTTCTTTTATAAAAATGTGTGCTAAAACTCCTTCTTCTTTCCAAGTCGCCACAACAGCAAATTCTTGAGGTAAAATCTCTTCAATGTTTTCTACTTTACCTAAAACAGTGTTTACTAATATTGTATTCATCTTTTTATTATTTAGTTATACAACAAAATTATAATGTGGCAGGAGTAATTTGTTAAGAATATTTATACCGATATTTATGAATTTCAAACCATTTTAGCTCTGAAATAAAAGTATTTCAAACTAAAATAGTTAATGTAGTATTATTAGAGATGAAAAAGGCTTTCTGCGTTTTTGTACCCAATTTTTTCTTTATCTTCATTTGATATAGAGGCATTTTCAAGAAAGCTTCGTGTATTTTTATCTATCAAAAATGGATAATCGCCAGAATAAAGGATCTGGTCTGATCCAACTTGTGAAATAGCAAATTGTAACTGTGCTTCAGAAAAAAGCCCGCTTGGTGTGATGTAGATATTACTTTTATAGTATTCAGAAATTTTCCGGTCTAATTTTAAAGTTTTACCAAGCTGATCATCTAAGCGATTTAAGTAAAACGGAACCATCTCGCCCCAGTGGCCAGATATAAGCTTAAGTGCAGGGAGCTTGTCGAAGATGCCTGAAATAATTAGTCTTATAATTCCAATACCCGAATCTAAATGCCATCCATAACCTGCACCGGCAAACATTGCACCTGCAATAGCTGGCCACTGATCACTTTGATAATAGGAACTTGCAATATTTTCTGATATTGGGGCAGGATGCATGTAAAGAGGTATATTTAGATCCTGTGCTTTATAAAAAACAGGTAGAAATTCAGGGTGATCAAAAAAACGTCCATTATAAGTTCCTGAGAGCATAGCACCTTTTAGACCTAAGTTTACGGACCTTTCCAGTTCTTCGCTTGCTGCTATAGGATCTGCCATGGGTAAGACTGCTAATCCGGAAAACCTGGTTGGGTATATTTTGATCAGCCGCGCTAATTCATTGTTGGCCTGATTACACAAATCTAATGCTAAAATTTTATCTGTAATATTCTGCGGACTCCCTGGTCCATATGAAAGTATCTGCATGTCTATTCTGCTATCATCCATAAATTTAATTCGGAGTGCTGCCAGATCTTCTATTACATCGGTATTAGGCAGGGCAATGGACATCAGTTCTTTTTGTACCTGGTTCGATGATGAGTTAAAAGTACTTTTTGAGGTATTAAACCCGAATACTTTTTGTGAAATTTCTTTAAGAGCAAAATGCTCTTCTGTAGTTATAATTTTAAAAGTTGAGTGAGACATTTGATTCGATTTAAATTGTTTTTAATTCAGTATAAAATATCAGTTTGTCTTGCGAAATGATTTTGGACTCAAACCAGTTGTTCTTTTAAAAACATTATCAAAATAAGAGGTATATTCAAAACCCAAAGTGCAGGCTATTTCTGTAATGCTCCAATCTGTATGCAGCAATAAAATTTTAGCTTCTGTTACAATTCTTTCGTTAATTATTTTTAAAATTGTTTTTCCGGTTTCCCTCTTTACCAGACGATTTAAGTAATTAGGATGTATACTTAACTGGCTTGCAAAATCGGTAGTGGTTTTGAAGGACAAAATACGATTTTTATCCTCTATGGGAAATTGTTCATTTAGCAGATTTAAGAATTTGGAAGAGATTCTTTCTGAGGCTTTTTTACTGTTGAAGCCTGCAATATTATTCTCGTCAATATTCAGTTTTAATGCTTCATGAATCAATATGCTGATGAAATTACGAACCATATCTTTTCTTTTTATATACTGCCCGGTGCTTTCTTCCAGGATTCTTTCGAAAATAAACTGAATGTTAGCTTTTTCTTTATCTCCGGTTACCTCATATACAGGAACTTTTTCTATGTTAAAAACAGAAAGCAGTTCTGTGCTATCAAAATATCCGGCGACCTTTAGGAAATTTTCAGTAAAAAGACAGCTGTAGCCATTTTGCTCTGATTCTGCCTCCCATGAATATGGAGTATTTATATTGCCAAAAAACAGATACATCCCGCTTATGGTAATACTTTTATCTCTAAAATGTACCGTACTTTTTCCATCCACTAAACATATCCGATAAAGATCTTTTCTACCAAAAGAGGGCGTGTAAGTGTCCAGATTTTCAATCTTAAAGGCTTTAAAATCATTTGATTCCATTGGCTTATATTGTATTAGAATTACTTTCCAATCTTTTCAAAAATAAGTGTCATAGTATCCGGGTCTAAGGCGGTCATATCTACTAATTTTAATGATTTTACCATTTTTAAGGTTGTAGTTTTATAATGCTGAAAATGGGGTGTCTGCAAATGAGATTTATAGGCTTTTTGATTAGCATATAGCTCTATTATCCTAATCTGCGCAGGGTTTTCTTTTTGAGACATAGGGTAAATTGCAATGACTCCTGCTTCAAGTTTTACTGATTCTGAAGATTCTTTTTCAAGTATGGCTTTGTATTCTTCTAAATACTCCGGAATAATTTCGATTTCAGAAATTCTCACCATCATATCAGGTTCGATAACTGGTGTAACAGGATGACCAATGGCATTTCTTAAAACATTAGCTTGTGTTTTTCCTGCTGTTTTTTCGATAATAGTAGTAAGTTCCAAAAGCTGGGCATCTGTTATCCCGGTATTTTTACCCATAAAGAGATGCGCTTGCAGCTGTGGCTCAACTCCGGTCATTGCAGCGAGCGCAGAGATGGTTACAAATTCTCTTTGGCGGAAATTCAGCACATCACGATTAAAAATATCTGCAAACAAATGTTCTTTTAAAAAAGTATCTATTACGGGAGCAAAAGCAGCAGCACCCGTTTTTGGACCAGTTTCTTCTTTATTCGTTAATTTTTGTAGATTCTCTTTTCCCGATTTGTATTTGTTAGCTACAGATACTGCAGAAGCATCTTTACCTTGAGTATCTTTTACGCCTTGTGATTTTCTTTCTTCGAGGACCGCGATTAACGTGTTGATCGCATTTAAGCTTCGGGGAAATCCGCAATAGGCATAAAGTTGTACTAAAGCTTCTTTTATTTCATTTATGGTAAGTCCGGCATCAAGACCAGTATGTATGGCAGGTTTTAATTGTTCTAAATTTCCTGTGGCTGTAAGTGCGGCGATGGCAGCCATACTTTGCTGATGTGCATTTAAGGTTTGATCTTTTTTATCGTTGTTTTGTGCAGTCATTGTATTGAAAATTAAGCAGAAAGTGAATATATATCGAGAGAGTTGAAATTTATTTAGTATCATAGGTACGTTAATTTAAAAATTAAAAAAGGTTAAGAGCTTTACTAAAGTCAATGAAAGAATTATTAGCAATCCTTTACTTTTAACTATTACAAATTTCGGGATTGTAAAGGATCTGATTTTATACAAAATACAGATGTATTTACCATTTTTACTGATTTTGAATACGAATTGTCAATTTCATTAGCCTGTTTCCTAAATTTGTATGAAACATTTGATTATGGAACGAATTGATAGAATTGAAACCGTTAAGCAATACAATGATTCAGTAGGAGCAGATACTTTACATCCTCTTGTTAGCGTTGTCAATTTTGATGAAATACCAACTTACCAGTATTTTAAAAGATATATGGGCGTTTATTGTGTTTTTTTAAAATATATAAAATGTGGTGATATGCGTTATGGATGCCAGTCTTATGATTATGAAGATGGTACGTTGGTTTTTATTTCACCGGGTCAGATTTATGGAATTGATGGCAGGAACGAAATTATTAAGCCGTGGGGAAAAGCACTTGTTTTTCATCCTGATCTGCTTGCCGGAACAAGTCTTGCCAGGCAAATCAAGGACTATTCTTTTTTTTCTTACGAAGTTAATGAAGCATTGCATTTATCTAAAAAAGAAAGAAAAGCCATCAATGATTGTTTTGAAAAAATTCTAACTGAGATAGATCAAAATATTGACAAGCATAGCAAAACACTTATTGTTTCTAATATTGAGCTCTTATTAAATTATTGCATGCGATATTATGACAGGCAGTTTATAACCAGAAATCATGTAAATAAAGATATTCTGATTCGTTTTGAAAATCTGCTCAAGGATTATTTTACTTCGGGTAAGTCTAAGATTTTAGGGCTCCCTTCTGTAACATATTGTGCTGAACAATTATTTCTTTCAGCTAATTATTTTGGAGATCTTATAAAAAAGGAAACCGGAAGTACCGCTTTAGATTATATCCAGTCAAAATTAATTGAAGAAGCAAAAAGAATATTATTTGATCATGAAAAATCGGTAAGCGATATTGCTTATGAATTAGGTTTTAAATATCAGCAGCATTTCACAAGATTATTTAAACAAAAGACAGGGCTTACCCCGCTGCAATATCGCGTCAGTGCATAGCTGAAAATAGTAGTTTTTACTAAAATTCTGTTTCTTGTACAAAGTTTTAAAGCTTTCTATACTCTCATATGAAAGCTTTAAGTTTTTTATAATATACCAGGTTTTACACTTATTTATAGAATCTCCTACAATAGGTTCTGTCGCATTTGGGAATAATTTTATCTTTAAAATTTTGAACCCATTAAAAAATGATACTAAAGCTCATTGTTATCCAAAATATAGTTTTCATTCTAGGCTTTTCAAGCCCAACGAAACCTGGTCAGTAGTGGCAGTGTTGTTTAGCTTTTTAATTAAAAGACTGTCTGAACTCCAAAGGCGAAACATTTGTCTTTGTCTTGAAAAGTTTGCTGAACGATTGCGAATGTTCAAAGCCCAATTCATAAGCAATTTCCGAAACTGATAGATTTGTCGTTGATAATTTTTCTTTGGCTTTTTCTATGATTGCGTTCTGAATGTATTGCTGTGTGTTTAGTCCTGTCAATGAACTCAACATATCACTCAGATAGCGTGGCGACAGCTTTAATACCGTGCTGATATATTTCACGGATGGAAGACCGTTTTTCAGACTGTTTTCTTCTTCAAAATAGCTGTCTAAAAGTTTATCCAAAGAAGTAATCATGTCGTGATTTATTGCTTTCCTCGTAATAAACTGCCTATTGTAATAACGATTACTGTAATTCAATAACAATTCTATTTGCGTCACCAAAACATCCTGACTGAAATTGTCAATATTGTTGCCTAATTCATTGGCTATCGTAGCAAATAAATTGGCTATTATTTCTTTTTCCTTTGCCGATAGAAATAAGGCTTCTGAAACATCGTATGAGAAAAAGCCATATTGATTTATTGTTTTTCCTAATGGATAATTTCGGATAAAGTCTGAATGGAAATACAAAGCAATACCTTCATAGCTTTCGGTGTCTTCAGGCGAAAAAACGATTTGTTTTGGTTTCAAAAATGCTAATCCGCCTTCTTCAAAATCGTAATACCCTTGTCCGTATTTTATTTGTCCTGTAAATGTAGGCTTAAAGGAAATTTTGTAAAAATCAAGACTTATTTTTTGTCCTTTTGGAAACATATCATTAGACACATTATTGTAATCTACCAATGCAATCAATGGGTGCAATGGTGCAGGATATTCCAGGACACGCAGAAGCTGCGATATACTTGTAATGTTGTTTATGTTAGATTGTTGTTGCATTTTGTTACAAACTTAATCAATTTTGTTTTGACGGACGAATAACAATATCGCCAATTTCAACGTCGTCAGGTTGGCTTATTGCATAAATTACAGCATTGGCAATGGCTATGGGATCTATGGCAATTTGTTCCATTCCTTTTTGAACAGCTGTTTTCATTTCTTCATTTTTTATGTTGTTCGCAAAGTCTGTTTTCACAATTCCGGGTGAAATTCCTGTAATGCGTATATTTCCGTTTGACTCTTGACGAAACGCTTCTGCAATAGTGCGAATAGCATTTTTGGTTCCTGCATAAACGCCTTGCATTGGGACAATCTTTATTCCTGAAGTTGAAATGATATTGACGATATGTCCCGATTGTTGTTGCTTGAAAACGGGAATTGCTGCCGCCATCCCATACAAAACGCCTTTTAGGTTAATGTCAATCATTTCTTCCCAACCGTCAATATCCAATTCGTCAATGCGGCTTAATTGACTGACACCTGCATTGTTTACAATGACATCTAATTTACCATATTGCTCAACGGCTGTATGGACAAACTGAATTAAATCGGCTTTATCCTTCACATCAATTTTAGTAAAAGTGGCTTCGCCACCTTTACTTTTTATTTCTTCAACAAGTTGTTGGAGTTGTTCTGTTCGTCTGGCACCCAAAACAACCTTTGCACCGTTTTTTGCTAATTCCATTGCAATGGCTTTACCCATTCCGCTGCTTGCACCAGTAACGGCTACTACTTTTCCTTTAATATTTTGCATTGTTGTTTGTTTTTATTTGTCTATTTGTTTTTCCAGAACTTCAGGATAACGATCGCCCACAAGTGCAATTCCCTTTACTGTTGTGTCGATTTTTGCAAGTTCATCAGCTGTTAATACAATATTCGTACTGCTAATGTTTTCGTCTAAACGATGCAATTTTGTAGTGCCTGGTATTGGTACTATCCATGGCTTTTGAGCTAAGAGCCAAGCTAATGCTAATTGTCCGGTTGAAACATTTTTTTGTTTAGCGATCTCAGAAAGCGCTTCCACTAAAACCAGATTGGCTTTGATGTTTTCTTCGCTAAAGCGAGGAATGACATTTCTGCGGTCGACATCTTCTAATTTTGAATTTATTGTACCTGTAAGGAAGCCTTTGCCTAAAGGACTGAACGGAACAAAACCAATTCCCAGCTCTTCTAAAGTGGGTATGATCTCCTTTTCGGGTTCACGCCAAAACAAAGAATATTCGCTTTGTAATGCCGATACAGGCTGAACTAAATGTGCCTTACGAATAGTTTTTGCACTTGCTTCTGATAAACCGAAATGTTTTACTTTACCCTCTTGTATCAAGTTTTTTACTGTACCTGCAACATCTTCTATCGGAACATTGGGGTCAACTCTGTGCTGATATAGCAAATCAATGTAATCTGTTTTTAACCTTTTTAAAGATGCTTCGACTACTGCTCTGATAGTTTCGGGCCTGCTGTCCAAACCTGTTGTTGGTCTGGCATTTTTACAACCAAATTTTGTTGCTATAACAACGTCTTTTCTATAAGGCTGTAATGCTTCACCGACAATTTCTTCGTTAGTGTAAGGTCCGTAGGCTTCTGCGGTATCAAAAAATGTGATACCTCTTTCAACTGCGTTGCGAAGTAGTGTTATGGCATCTTTTTTATCAAGACCTTTACCGTCTAAAAAATTTAAACCCATACAGCCAAAACCTAATGCGGAAACTTCTAATCCGTCATTCCCTAATTTTCTTTTTTGCATAATTCTTTTTTGAATTGTTTCTAAAACCGACTTAATTCCAAGTACAAAATTCTTGATTGTCGTTCTATGAAAAGTAGTCCAATTGGTAATTGTTGTAGTCAGATTTTCAAACGGTTTTCAAAAACTATAAATTAATCCAATACTTTTATCCGGCGATCTGATAGTTTTTTACCTGATCCTGTTCTCTTTGTTCTACACGGTAGGGTGTGGGTTTTATTTGCAGAATCATTAAAAAAAAATCCCGCATTTACAGGAATAAACCAAATGCGAACGGATGATAAGATAATACAACAATGGTAAATAGGATAGGATTATCAGCTTTTGAACAGCAGTTGAAAACAATTTAAGAAAATTAAAAACTTAATTTCGGATATATTCTTTGTGTTCGAATCCTGTTGAGTTATCGAAGGGATTGAACCAAAAATCTATTTGATTTCTCAAATGATTTTAAAGAGAGTGATAATTTATTTTAGTGAAAAAAGACAAGCTTTAAATTTTGTGGTAAAAATGCGGAAGTTGGTAAATGCAATACTTGGCGAAAAAATTAACAAAAAGGAAATTAAGAGCTCTCAATTAGGCATGAATGTATTGATCAGATTAGAAAAAGAACTTAAAAAGATAAAATAAAAGTATCATATTTAGATCTTTTTTACTTTCAAAAATGCAATCGTATTTTTAGGTTATTCGTTAAAGGAAGATCAACCAATTCGTTTTTAAAATTCATGATACTTGTTTACTTTGCTTTGAGAGATTCGATTAGGAATTGGTGGCTTCTAAAAATTGCTATAATTTATTGAGTTTATTTACCAGATAACTTATCATTTGTGCAATATTTTCAGCAGGAATAGAGAAATCATTTTCGATCCAATTTTTGATGACAGCAATACTTCCTTTTTCGCCAAATTGGTATGCCATTTCAGCAAAAGGCTTTACTTCGGCAGTAAGTTCTATTTGATTTTCAACTGGAAAATTATTCCGGACACTTCTGAGGATTCGCGACAGAATTCCGCTTCCATCCGCTTTGGTAAACACAATTTTACTCATCTGCTTATCGCTTTCCAGTAACTGGCAGCTGAGCAGTATCACATCATCCATATTGGTGCTTTTACGCAAAACCGCTGAGAGTTTTTCAAAAACATCTTCTTCTATTTCAAGCAGTATATCCAGCGGAATATTATAATGCCGATAAAATGTATTGCGGTTGACATCGGCTGTTTTACACAGTTCGGTTATAGTAATTTCGCTCAATTCCCTGTCGTGCAGCAAAGTAAATAATGCCTCACGCAATATTTTTTTAGTATACTGAACCCTTCTGTCTTTTCTTAAATCCATCACAAATTATTTTACATACGCTACAAAAGCATTAGTCTTTGTTCGCTAATGTACAGTAGCACCCTTTTTTGAAACAGCAAATACATTCATCTTTAATAGTTTTACGTAGTAATCAAAAAGAACACAACGTTAAATATGGAACATATTGTATAACAAATATAGCTTTTTCATCAAAATTTAAGCGGATTGAAAAGGACAAATGTTAAATTAAAAAAAATGGAAAATAAGATATCACGAAAAAAAATACTGCTGACCGGTGCATCCGGAAGTGTAGGATTTGAAACCTTGCAGCATCTGGTTCAGCATACGGATTATGAAATAACGGTTTTTGATTTAAAAACCCAAAATTCGGTAAAAAAACTGGCTCCCTTTCGATCTCGTGTAGAAATTATGTATGGCGACATCAGCAATAGAGAAGAAGTGCTAAAAGTTGCCCAAAATAAGGATGTAGCTATCCATTTGGCAGCGGTTATTCCACCTCTTGCAGATATAGATCCGGAGATGGCTTACAGGGTCAATGTGAGAGGGACCGAAAATCTTATTTACGCTTTAGAGAAGAATTCACCGGATTGTTATTTGATTTTTAGTTCCAGTATTTCAGTTTATGGTGATCGGATGAAGAATCCCGAGATAAGTATCGCTGATATTTTGAAGCCCAGTCCCGGTGATCAGTATGGAGAAACAAAGGTGTTGTGTGAGTCGTTGATTGGGAAATCCAAATTATCATGGAGTATTTTTCGTCTGGCTGCAATTATGGGTAACCATAAGATATCCAAATTGATGTTTCATATGCCGCTGGATACACCAATGGAAATCTGCACGCCAAAAGATACGGGCAGCGCTTTTGCTAAAGCAATTGAAAACCAAAAAAAACTTGAGAAGCAAATATTCAACCTGGGAGGGGGAGAGGAGTGTGTTATTACTTATGGATCTTTTCTGGACAAAATGTTTGCTGAATTTGGCTTAGGCAAAGCTGATTTTCCACAAAAGGCGTTTGCAGAGAAAAATTTTCACTGCGGGATTTTAAAAGATGGTGAAGATTTAAATAATATTCTGGGTTTTCGACAACAAAATTTAAACGATTATTTCGAGATGGTCCGCCAGAAAATTCATCCTCTCCAAAAAAAGATCACCTTCATTTTTAAAAGTATTATAAAAAAATGGCTGCTCTCACAATCAGAACCCTACCAGGCGTTTAAAAAAGGGAATGTAAAAAAAATGAATCACTTTTTTAACCACTTAGAGAAAGAGAAGCCAGAAAAGGTTCTATTGTAAATCCTAAATAATATTACTTATGAAAATTAAAATGATAAGCTTGATAGTACTTGTAACAGTTAATTCAGCACTGTTTGCACAGCATAATTTCAGCGTTGAAGTAACGGGCGTGGAACCCGGCAAAGGATCTGTTTTTTTGGGATTGTACGATAAAGAGAAAGGCTTTCTTGATAATGAGTCACAGATTGCCACCGCAAAAGTAAAAGCTACAGAAAATAAAGTGGTCTACACGTTCAAAAACCTACCGGATGGCGATTATGCTATTGCTGTTTATCAAGACGTGAATAATAACGGAAAATGTGATAGAAATATGATTGGTTATCCGAGAGAAGGATTTGGATTTTCTAAAAATTATAAACCAAAACTCTCAGCACCTAATTTTGATGAGGTGAAAATTGCAATTAACCAGTATGCTAAAACCACTATTGCATTGATTGTTAAATAGAAGACCCTTGCTCAGTTATGGGAATTACATATTGTTATACTCCGCTGCTCATCACTACATTAATATCTCTACAGGCGAGGTTAAAATTTTCTGTCAGGAATTAGAAAGGGTGAGCCCCGCCGCATAAACGTAAGTTTTTAGTTATGTGATTAGGTATAAAAAAGGCGCCAATTGAAGACAATTGACGCCTTTTGGCTTTAGGGATATTTACTGAACGAATTTCTATACATTTTATGGAAGATTTGAAGAGATTGGTTGACTATAGCCAGGGTCTGTATTTGAATGGAATCACTATTTTGGTTTGGATGTCCTGTTGGGGATTGATGGAATTTTGTATCTAATTCTGATTTTTTTTAAAAGAACATTATTGATGTTTTTCTTTTTAGTAGTTTTGGGCACACGCATATTTTACTAAAGAGTAAGTTTCTTAGTAGGCTTCTATTAGTTAAACCTGCCTTTAACTTATGATTTTAAATAAATGACAGAGCAAGATGCAATAAAAGCGTTCTATGATTACTATACAGAATTTCCGTATAAAGTATTAGAGATAAAGTTTACTTTCACCCTTGGAGGAAGTTATGATATAGAAGTTCACTACTGTGATGATGGTACTCGTAAAGAAACTGCTTTAGAGGCAAGAGAATTGTTTGTTTATGAATATTTTATTTGTCAAATTTTTAAAAACAGAATCAATACAAATGATCAGTTTAATCTTGTAATATTTCAAATTCAAAACAGCGGATTGTATGCTAGTGAGTATAAGTGGGAGAATAGTAAAGCAAGGGAAAATTTATTAGATTACGCTGCAGTTTTTTACCAGTGCGTAAATGAACGTATGATGTCTATGATATTTGAATATGAAAAAGATAATGGTCTTCTGCAAATCCAAAATGATGCGGACGGAGATTTGGAGTATTTGAGTTCCTGGGACAGCGGCGTATTTACTTTTTCGATAAATGAAAAGAGCAGTTTAGAACATAGAGTATTGCTTGCAAAAGATGGAAAGGAGAGGCTTTTAGAGCTGCCTTTAAAGGCTTATTTTACAGCAGGAATTTTGGAACATCATAAAATAACCAATACGGAGCTTTCTGATGAGTGGAAACCTTGGAATAGAATGATTCTCAAATCTCTTCATTATGATATTCCTTATGATAAAAGAGAAGAATTTGTCACATATATTTAACTGCGTCCTTAAAAAAGAAATTAACCAAGATAAATTGAGATCCTTGCAATGAGTATAAATTTAATTACGGTAGTAAACGCTATATACCACTACTACAATGAATATCCTTATGCGAAATTAATAATACAATATGAATTCACCCAGTCAGGAAGCTATAAATTTTTTGTAAGATATATGTCGGAATCAGAAACGTTAATTCCTACAAATAAAAGTTCGGACCCTATTGATGATGAAATAGAAAAGATTTCAGAATATTTTGAAATAAAAATCAACAGTGAAGAAAAATTTAATCGATTTATTATAGAAATTAATAATGACAAAACGTATTGCCACCGACAATTTTGGGATATCAAAAAAGTAAAACAAGATTTATTAAACAGTGCAGAAGTTTTTTATCAATGGCTTAATGAACGTATGATGTCTATGATATTTGAATATGAGAAAAATAATAATCTTGTACCCACTCAATATGATGCTGATGGTGACTTAGAATACCTAAGTTCATGGGACAGCGGTGTCTTTACTTTCCATATAAATGAAAAAGATAATTTAGAACACACCGTAATTCTCACCAAAAACGGAAAAGAAAGAAGTTTGAATTTGCCATTAAAAGATTATTTTGTAGAAGGAATTACAGAACATTATAAAATAACAAATACACAACTTTCTGATGAATGGAAACCTTGGAATACTATAATATTAAAATCGCTGCATTATGATATTCCCTATGATAAAAGAGAGGAATTTGTTCAATATATTTAAATTATAGAGTATCAAATATGAATATTGAAGATTTAGTTTCTGAAATAAAAAACATGTATACAGAATTTGAGTATGACCAATTATTGGTTGAATATGTTTTTACCCTGCAGGGCAGTTACAATTTTTTTGTAAAATATCAGAGAAATGCTGAATCAATAGATTCAGAACTATCTAACAAACCAATTAGAAATACAGTAAGGAAAATGGGTGAAAAATTCCACCAGAATATAGAATCCAATAAAAAATTCAATTACGTACGAATACAAATCAATAAGGATGCGACTTATCAAGAAGAATATTTGTGGGATACTGTGAGGGAAAAGCAAGACTTACTGGATTATGCAAAAGTTTTCTATAGATGGTTAAATGAACGCATGATGTCCATGATATTTGAATATGAAAAAGATAATAATCTTGTACCCACTCAATATGATGCTGATGGTGACTTAGAATACCTTAGTTCATGGGACAGCGGTGTATTTACTTTCCGTATTAATGAAAAGGACGATTTAGAACATACAGTAGTTCTCACGAAGGACGGAAAAGAAAGAGTTTTAGATCTGCCTTTAAAGGATTATTTTATAGCTGGAATTTTAGAACATCATAAAATAACCAATACCGAACTTGCTAATGAATGGAAACCTTGGAATACCCTATTATTAAAATCTCTTCACTATGATATTCCTTATGATAAAAGAGAGGAATTTGTTAGATATATGTAGTGTATCACTTCTTTCTTTTTCAATTGTTTGGATGTACTAAAGAAAATTGGAGAAAAAAGATAAGGGTACAAGAATGCCATTAATTGTTTTTTCTAAATATCTTTTTTCGCTTCTGTCACACCGGAGCGAGAGTGTCCCTCGTCAACAAGATAGAGATATTGATTCTAAAAAAATAAAAGCAAAAAAAGACTCACAGTTAATTTATTGATTAATAGTTTTTTTTAATAAAAAATGGCGCCAATTGTCTTTAATTGGCGCCGTTTGGCTTGTGGTGACAGGGACAAGACAAATTTCAACATCTTTTTTCATGTAGTGTCTGCCTTTCATTGGCTTTACAAATTTGGTTTGGATGTCCTGTTGGGGATTTAACGAAAATGTAGCGTAAAAAACAAATCGTTAACCTCTTTTTATTAAAACTGCCTTAGCTTTTTTATGGCAAAATTGGAGGCCACTCCATTCTTACACTTGATTTTGACAGATGTGACGGAACCAAGAAAAGCTAACAATAGTAATTTCCGGGTTTAATAATGAGTTAAAACTGCAGGGTTTTAAGGCATTTCAAATAGAGCAGGACAGTGCAGATACACATACGTACAGCAGAAAAGAACACCCTTAATTGTTTTTTAAAATTCGCCTTAACTTTTTGTGTGAGAAATAGTATCAAGTCCAACACTGTACTGATTTTTAAATAAAGAGTACATAAAATTTAAAACTAAAATTGATAAGCCCGTTGAGCAATATGCTTAATGGGCTTATTTATAATCTTAGTAGAATGGATTCTTATGAAACAGAATTAAATTAAAAAGCCCAGTGATGTTTATAAATTTTAAGTGAAAATAAAAAAACAAATTGAATAATAGATTAATTTCTATTAAACACTTTCTTAATTTAATATATAGCGAATTAAAATTGGTCTGATTTTATACTTTAATTCATGAAGTTCGAAAAATTTATAGATAAAGCCATAAACTATAGTTATACTTGAAATCGATGCACTTTCACGTTGGATCAAATTACAATATTTTGATAACCATAATTCTAATTGATTATAATTTGATGGCTTTCTTCTATTCCATCAATATTTATTCTTAGGACATAAATTCCAGGAGATAGATCATTGATATTAACAGTGGTATTACTGTCTATAATTTCAAAATACTTTCTTTTAATACCATTTAAATCATATAAACTTGCAAAAGAATTTATATTTGAAATTTTCTTAGTAGCGTTAAGACTAATATTTATGATTTCACTTGATGGATTAGGATATATTTTATAATAAGTTTTGGATTCACTATTAGAACTCAATCTTTGTATTGGTCCCACTCCACATCTTTCAGGAAGTACAAGTGGAATAAAGGGATAGTAGATTGTTGTTCCACAAGAATTTGTCACCTTTATCATAATAGGATCATAATTTACATTAAAATTATAATTATTTCCTGACATTTCCTCGTCGTTTCTTATCCATCTCACATCAGTTATTCCTTGTTCTTGTAAGGTAGCATTGCTAACACCACTTCTTAATTGTAAAATTGGATTACAAGTACTTACCGGAGGTTGGTAAATTGTAATGTTTGGTTTTCCGACCCATACGGTTTTTTGTAGTACGATGCCGTTTATCACTGCTGTAACAGTTTCTTTACCGTTTACGTTTGCATTAACGGCTTGTACGGTGACGGCATTATTAGAAGAACTGATAATCTGAAGATTTGATGAAGTACTCCAAGACACAGGAATGTTCTGAGGATTAATAAGTGTATACAGCCCAGGGCTTTCTGCACAGATATTTCCTGCCCCAGCTAAGTTTGAACAAGAAGTACTTAAAACAGCCTGCAGAAGCGGGGAAGAATTAAGTGCATTCCTCATTCTTAATCCTTGTTGAGTGGTGAAATGATCCAAGGTAGAATATGCGTAATAAGACATATTATTGGTCATATCCGGATTGTAGCCTCCGGTGTTTGCTATGTCAGCATCAGCTGGGGTGTCACAGACATAATCGCCACATGAAGTGCAGTTTGATCCGCTGATAAATTCCGCGCATCCTGATGTACCAGCTTTGGTTCCTTGAAATGTATGCCATAAATTCAGGCAGTGACCCAGTTCATGTGCTGCAACGCCACTTAAAGCAAAGGAATTAACCAGAACTAGATTCTTGGAAGGAATCTCCTGTGCTTTTCCTGCCCACGAGGAGGAATTTACGAGATAAAAATTCACTGCATTTGGATTATTGTTTGTGGCTATCAAAGAATTAAATGAGCTGTCATTCATGTTATAATAGCCGGAATTGCTAATATAATCAACGCCGGATTTATTAATATATATACCGTGCGGATTAAAATGTCTATTTAAAAGATCCGTAATCTGATTCACATAAGATTCGTTGACGCCACCTGTGCCGTCGCTCATACGAACCACATGGAATTGTACATTAACGCAGGTAAAGAAGCCTCCGGAAAACGGGGTATCTTGGCCTTGGAAATTCTGTACTGCACTTTGGGGTGTACCACAAGAAGTCTGCGAATAAAATTTTGGAGCTCCAAGTAATAAAAATAAAAGAAGTAATTTTCTAATCATGTTAATTTTGATTTAGGTACCTACTTTTTTTGATTAATAATCCATCTGGATAATAATCTTTACCATATTTTGGAAGGCTTGTTTTTCGGTTAGTCAAACCTTGGTCTAATTAGAATTGGAAAAATTACAATAATTAATTACTGGGCAGATATTAAAAATAATTATAGCATTTTTCCTGTTTTTATTTCTTAAAGATAATTATTTGTAAGATAGTAACCCTAGGTATTTGTGCTTTTTTTTAATAAAAGCCGTTTTTTCTGATAGTTTTGTATCTGTTTAGGAGGTCTTTATAAAAAAACGTATATGATTTGGTGAATCAGCAAAAGTTAGAAGTCGAATAAATAGTAGAAAGCAAGAATACAAGTAGAAAAAATATTTGTACGCATTGAAGGAGTTTCTTTTTTGTTACCTAATGTAAAGTATGCCTAAGTTACCGGAATTGATGCTTCCTCAAATAAGATAATTACGGAAATAATGTTTTTGAAATGAGATAGTTAGATAATATTTTATATTTAAGTTTCAACCATTGGAACGCAATGCATTTCCTTAAGATGAATTATATTTTGAGAAGTTTTCCTCATACTGAACATTTTGCGCACAGGCCTTATTAATCCATAGAAAAGCAAATAACAAAGTGACATGACTAAGTAAAGAGTATTTTTTTATAATTTAGTTAATGATATAAAAATTAAAATTAATGTAAGTTTTAATTATAAGGCGCCGAAAATATTCCATCGGTTACATTAATGAAGTCATTTCCGCCCACCAGGCTAAGTCTACCGGAAAAAGCCCCCTTTACTCCCCATTGCGAAAAACTGTTGATTGTTAATGTAAAATAAGTTCCTGCACTTTTCCCACCATTATATCCTATCGTACCCGTGATTTTGCCATCTTTTATTTCTTGAATAAAATATTTTCCATGCAGTGACAAGGTTGTTGTCCCCAATGCAGTATAAGTTGTTTCTTCTGCTCCGGATGGTACCGTAAGGTCAATGCTAAATCCCGTAATCATATCCTTTGTTTCCCATCCACTTATGACAACAAAATTTATTTTAGAGCCCGAAGGCCTATCGTTTGCGTTTACTCCATAATTAAATGTAAAGGGCTTTCCATCTATCTTACAGGTTAGAAAATTTTTATTATCTTCGATTACTTTTTCGTCATTGTCTTTAGAACAAGATTATATTGCAAATAAGAAAATAATAATAAATGTAAAATTGAAGGATTGCCAAATCGATTTTGATTTTTTCATGTCAATAAATTAATTAAGTTTTTTTTGGGGGGCTTTTACTGAGCATCCATATTTAAAAAGTTCGTCAAAGATTCCTTTAAAATAATATTTAAGTAAATCTTTCATATTGAGTGAGGTATTGGTAAAAAGTATAACACTAACTTCTTTCGAAAGATCTGAAAGCATTTCTGTTTTTACACCTGGATCAGTTCCGCCATAACCTATCTTTTTTCCTCCATCTTTAGTAGCCCAAAAAAGGCCAGCATTTTTTGTAAGCAGATTAATGTTTTCAGGTTTACTGTTTTCGGTGAACTGAAAAATTTCCATCATTTCTACAGATGATTTTTTAAGGATTCGATCATTTTTATATTTTCCATTATTTAACATCGCAATAAAAAACTTTGAGAGTTCTGAAACTGAGGTACGTACACCTCCATCAGGATAGGTCGGAAGTCCATAGAGAGGTATTTGTTTTAATGTATCTGATTGTTTATCGTATTGCTTAGAGTGGGCAGCAGAATCAATTTCTGAAAGAAACCAACCAGAATGATTCATGTGCAATGGCTTAAAAATATTTTTCTTACTATATTCATTCAAGGGAGTTCTTGTTACCCGCTCTACGATATACCCGGCAAGCGCGGTAGCTATGTTGGAATATTCCCAATATGTGCCAGGTTTTTGCTTTAGAAAATTCTCTTGGGAATAATACTTTCCTTTCTGATCAAAATAACTGGTCAGAAAGTCCTCTAAAGAAACTGGGCTATCACCTCCATAGTGGTATGCATTACTATAAATAGGTTCTCTGTCAGTTATGCCAGAGGTATGTGTGCCCAGGTTTCTCAATGTTATCTTTTCTTTTGGAAAATTCGGATTGATTACCTTAAAAGGTAAATAGGTATTAATATCCTGGTCAAGTGATAATTTCCCTTCTTCCAATGCTTTCATCACACATACGCCTGTAAATGTCTTGGTGATAGATGCGATGTTCATGACCGTGTTAGGGGTAAAGGGTATCTTTTTTTCTTTATCGGCATAACCATATCCTTTCATCCAAACAACTTTCTTATTTACAATTACTGCTCCTGCAATACCGACCATACCAGCCTGATTCATGTTTTCTTGGATGATACTGTCCAGATCATTTGCCCTCAATTTTTGAACATAGTTGTTTTCTTGCCCGTTTGCAAGATTTACGTACATTAAAGAAATGCAGGACAGTATTAATATTCGTAATTCTTTTGTTGATTTCATATTGATTTTTTGATTGATTTCGACTTGTTTGCAGATTAATTGTATTTGACCATTGGGTTATCATGTTCAAAATTAAATATTAGAAAGACACAAAAAAGATCTGGGAGATGTAGAGGTGCTATCAGATGAAATAAAGCGTTTTTTTGATGCTCTTATTCTTTATAGTCTATTTCAATTTACCCGACATCAAAAACACCTTGTTGATCGACTCTGGCTGATTCGGTTATATTTATTTCGTATTATATATTTACTTTTGCTTATTATGACATTAATAGAGAGAATTGTAAAATTTAATTTGGAACACAGGTTCCTGAGCCATTTATTTTTTTGGCTTATTGTCTCAATTATATTTCTTAACAGGTATGATTTGGCGGAATATGGCGAGCAGGAAAAAATTTTCTACAGACACGTTTATTACATGTCATTTATGATCCTGTCTTCTTATTTTGTAGCCTATCTTATTATACCGAAGATTATTTCTAAAAAAAGTTATTATTCGATTCTGGTTTCTTTTCTGGCAGGTAGTTATATAATCTGCGTTTGTTCCAGAATTACTGTTGTATATCTGCTGGAACCGCTGATTCGAAAACCTCCCTTTGGTCAGGAATCTATCTGGGAGATTATGACAGATTTTCCTAAATTGATTGTACATTATTTTGCACAGGCTTTTTCTACGGCATGGATATTTGCACTAATGAAATTGATAAAAGATCAGTATGTTATCCAACAACGAAGCTTGTCTTTGGAAAAGGAAAAGATCCAGTCTGAATTAAAGGTATTAAAAGCACAGCTAAATCCACATTTTCTGTTTAATACCCTAAACAATATTTATCTATTGTCCCTGCTAAATTCACCCATAACGTCAAAGTCGATAGCAGGATTATCAGAGATTCTTGATCATGTACTCTACAGATGCAATAATAAATACGTACCTCTTAGCGAAGAAATTAAGCTTATCAATAACTATATTGAACTTGAAAAGCTAAGGTATAATGATCGTTTAAAGGTTAATTTTAATCATCACATTGATCAGGATGCCGAGATTGTACCCTTGGTTTTGTTGTCTCTGGTAGAGAATGCATTTAAACATGGAGCAGGAGAAAATACGGGATTTCTTACTATCGATATTGATTTGCAATTAAGAGATGACAATTTCCGTTTCATAATATCCAACGGTTTTTTAGCAGAACCAGATGATGGAGAAACCGAAAGAATTGGACTTATAAATATCCGAAAACAGCTGGAACTAATTTATGGAGATAAGCACGAATTAAAAGTAAATGCAGATCATAATATCTTCACAGTAGTATTAAGTATCAATCTTTTAAATTACGAACATAAAAATAAGAGCTATGAAAATTAAATGTCTTATTGTTGATGACGAACCATTTGCAGTACAATTAATTGAAAAACATCTTTCTCAGATGGAAGGGTTTGAGGTGGTAGGTACTTGTTTCGATGCAGTAGAGGCTAGGGAGTTTCTTAGTTGCACAGCAGTAGATCTGCTTTTTCTTGATATAAAGATGCCAAAGATAACGGGATTTACTTTTCTTAAGATTCTTAAAAATCCTCCTGCAGTTATTATTACTACTGCCTATCGTGAATATGCAGTAGAAGGATATGAGCTTGATTTGGTAGATTATCTATTGAAGCCCATTACTTTCGAAAGATTCTTCAAAGCTATTGATCGTTTTTTAAGACTAAAATTTCCCGCAAGCAAAATAGAAACGAAAACATTAGGTGATAATAAAAATCAATTTTTACATATACGGTCTAAAGGAAAAATTTATAGGCTTGATGTTGTTGAAATTGTATATATAGAAAGTGTAAAAGATTATATCATCATTCACCTCTTAGATAAAAAAGTCACAGCAAAATACAAGTTTGGAGACATGGAAAAAGAACTGAGCGGTAAAAATTTCCTTAGGATTCACCGTTCATTTATTATAAACATGGATAAAATCACTTCTTTTACAGCTAATGATATAGAAGTATCCACAACAGAAATTCCAATTGGCTCCAGCTACAGGGAATTGGTGTCAAAAATATTAGAACAAACAGCAATTAACAGTAACAGCACCAGGAAAATATAGAGCCCGGATGATATAGTATCCTCAAGTTTATTTAGGTTGTCAAGGCTTTCATTTGGGTTCTGTCGGATTTGGGAATAACTTTATCTTTATAATTTTAAACCCATCAAAAAATGAATACTAAAGGTCATTGTTATCCAAAATCTATTATTCTTCAGGCAGTTTATTTTAAATTAAGATTTACACTTAGTTACCGTGACGTTGAAGAAATAATGAAGATTAGGGTGTGATTGTAGATCATGTCACAATCCAACGCTGGGTTTATAAGTTTACACCTTTGATTGAGTCAGAGATGAAGAAGAGAAAAGGTCAAAGTAGGGCCAAGCTGGAGATTGGATGACACGTATATCAAAGTAAAAGGTATTTGGTGTTATTTATATAGGGCAGTTGATAAATTAGGCAATACGGTTGACTTTCTTTGACCAGAAGAAGACAGAGAATGAGTGCTCAATCTTTTTTAATTAAGGCAGTAAATAATAACTATCGGCTAACGGTAATAAATATAGACAAAAACGGCTCGAACACCAGCGCAATAAGAGTTTACAACAAACGTTCTTTTTCCAATATAAAAATTCGACAATGTAAATATCTAAACAATATTATTGAGCAGGACCATCGTTTTATAAAGTGGCGCATACAAAACGGGTTAGGTTTTAAAAGTTTTGAATCGGCCAGATGAATATTGAGCGGAATTGAAGTTTTGCATGCTAAGGAAGAATCAGATGGTTAGACCAGGGATATTTATGTTTAAATCATTTTGTACATTGGCGGGCTAACTTTTAAATTACTTAAATTCTTATATTTGATTCTGACAGATGTGAGAGAACCATGGTAGATTCAGCTTCATGCTTTTTTTTGAAAGATTCTGTTAAACCAGTTCGACCTTTAATGTCTTGAAGGAACTCTAAGCAACATTATCCTGGCATTTTCCTTTTACGGATATGCTTCTGCTCACTGATTTGTGATTGATGAGTTTATAAGAGTTTTTAGCAATTACAAATTGATTTTAGTTAATGATGATTAGCTTATATCGGTCCGATTTGATAATTCTGCTTTGAATATCGGGAGCATGCAGTTTTATAATGTCTAGTTTTTTTTCATACAACATTTCCCATTTCCCAATTTTTAAAATCATATATTTGTTTTAGAAAATTACAAATTTATACCATATGCAAAACAACTTCCTAGGGGGCTTAAAAGAGCACGAAAATAAATTACTAACAATATGGTCAAAGCTTCTAATCGAGAGTGGATCAGATGATGGAGCAGTAGAAGAAGAAGAATCTAAAGAATTCGCTTCACTCTTTTTAAGTTCACTAGCTACACTAAATGGTAAATTTCAGGATTCTCCTGAGTTTGAAAAAGTAGAGGATTTAATTGTAGGTATATCATCTTCAAGAGGGAAACGAGGGTTTTCCCCAAGAGAAAACGCTCAATATTTAACTACTTTCAAACAAGCATCTTCACAAATTCTTTCAGAACTGATAAAAGATTCAGAACAATTGTATCAAGCTAATCTGCAGTTGAATGAGATTCTTGATAACATGACAATTATGACTTTCGAAGCCTATATGAGAGGAAGAGAAGATGTGATATCCAGACAGGTGGATGAAATCAGTGAAATTTCCACTCCCGTTATTACGGTATGGGATGGTATCGTTGCCTTACCAATTATTGGAACTTTAGACAGTTCAAGAACACAGATTGTAATGGAAAATCTACTACAACAAATTGTAGACACTGGAAGTTCAATTGCTATTCTTGATATTTCCGGTGTTCCGGCAGTAGATTCTCTTGTGGCTCAGCATCTTATTAAAACTGTCAGCGCTACGCGTTTAATGGGGGCAGAATGTATTATTAGCGGTATTCGTCCAGAAATTGCACAGACTGTGGTGCATTTAGGAATAGATCTTACCGGTATTATCACTAAAGCCACACTTGCAAGCGCTCTTAAAACAGCATTTGATATGTTGCAGCTTACAGTTGTTAAAAGAAAACTAGTTTAAGAATTTATAATGATATGGATAGAATTCCTATACTAAAAATGGGTGATTTTCTTCTTGTTACCATACAAGTAGATTTGTACGACCAACTTGCAGAAAATCTCGAATCAGATTTAATTAACACTATAAGCAAGCACAGTTCAAAAGGAGTATTAATTGATATATCCGCTGTTTCTATAATCGACTCCTTTATGGGCCGTATCTTAGGAAATATAGCAGTAATGTCTAAAATAATGGATGCACAAACAGTAGTTGTTGGAATGCAGCCTGCTGTTGCTATCACACTTGTTGAACTTGGATTGTCCTTAAACGGAGTTATAAGTGCCCTTAATGTTGAAAGAGGCATGGATTTACTGCGCTCAAAAATGCACACCAGCGATAATGAAGAGCAGGATTATGACGACGATAACGAATAGTAAAGAAGAAGCTTTAATTATTAGAGAACAAGATGTGGTGCCTTTACGCAACCGCGTAAAAGAATATGGGGTAAAAATTGGCATGAGCATTTTGAATCAAACCAAATTAATTACTGCAACAAGCGAACTTGTCCGTAATCTTCTTAAATATGGAGGAGGAGGTAAAGTCATCATTGAATCGGTTAGTAACGGCCGTGATAATGGAGTAAGAGTAACTTTTATTGATAACGGTCCTGGAATAGCAGATGTAACATTGGCGATGAAAGATGGATATAGTACCGGGAAAAGCTTAGGATTAGGGCTTCCCGGTACAAAAAGACTTGTCAATGAATTTGACATTAAAACAGAACTAGGGAGCGGGACTACCGTTACTATAACAAAATGGAAAAATGGATAATACGTTTTCCAGCTATAAAATTGACGATCGCAGTTTGATTGCTTTTATAAAAAGAGAAATACACAACCTTGCACTTCACATAGGATTTACACCGCACAGAGCCGCTGAGACCGATATTATCGTGGCAGAATTAACTTCTAACCTTATCAAATACGCAAAGGGAGGAGAGCTGTTGTATCGTGCTAATTTAGAAGATGGGCTTAAAATCATCGAAATATATTGCCTGGATAAAGGTATGGGTTTTGAAAATTTATCCAAAGTAATGAACGATGGCTATTCTTCATCTAACACGCTAGGTCATGGATTAGGTGCAATTAAAAGATTGAGTAACGATTTTCAGATCTACTCCATGAAAAACTGGGGATGCGTGCAATATATCAAAATTGGTGAAAAGGCTGATGTATCTTTACCTTCTTTACAGAGCGGTTTGAACTATGCTGCTATTGCGGTAAATTACCCAGGCGAAAAAATTTGCGGAGACGGTTATCATATCAAATCAACAAAAAGAGGTTTTCAAATTTTTTTAGGCGATGGTTTAGGTCATGGTGAAAATGCAAATGAAGCTGTGCAACTGGCTATCAAAGCTTTTAAACAGTCGATAGAAACGGAGCCTTCAGAAATCCTCAGGGATATTCATTCTAAGGTTAAAAAGAGCAGGGGACTTGTGGGAACAATAGCAGCGGTGGATTATAAATCAGAAGTATGGAATATATGTGGAATAGGTAATATCAGTACCCGTATTTATGACGGATTAGAAAATAAAACATATACACCATATAACGGAATTATTGGTCATAACATTCCCCGTACTTTAAACAAAACGATAGTTCCTTATAAAAAACATCAAATTATTGTCATGCACAGTGATGGATTGCGGACAAGATGGAATCTAAACGACATGACTTCAATAGTAAAACAACATTCAGGTATAATAGCATCTGCTATTCTTAAAGAAAACATAAGAGGAACGGATGACGCATCAATTCTTGTAGGTAAAATAATGTAAGAGCCATGAAAGAGATCATAAAAATAAATCTTGATAACGAGATGGACTTGATACTTGCTCACAAACGATGCATGAAAATTGCCGAAATGTGCGGTATGCCTTCTTCGTTCCAGACCAGATTTTCGACAGCCGTATCTGAAATTGCAAGATGCTCCATTGCAAAGGGTAAAAATTCACTGCTGGTGCTTTGTATCAATACTATTAAGTCCACACAAAAACAAATTGAGGCGATCATTACAGATAGTGTTGATTTGAAAAGCTCTTGCCCTGAGGCCTTTAATTATGCTGCTAAAATTTCCGGGGATATTGAATACAGTTTTAAAGCCAATCGATCCACTACCAGGATAATTCAGCCTGTGGCCTCACCGGGGCTTCTATCCGAAACGAAAATAAAATCACTTATTGATTACTTTAAGTTTGAGCCGCCATTATCACCCTATGATGAGATCAGGAAGAAAAATATTGAATTGATTGCAATTTCAGAAAAATTAACCGAGAGTGAAAACAGATATAGAAAATTAGCCAATACAATTCCTATTTTAATTTGTGAGGTCAATGAACGTAATAAAGTGCTTCTTTATAATGAATCATTGTTACATTATTTAAAAGTTCCTCCTTCAATTTTTGACAGAAATTTTTTTATAAATTTTATTCATACTGACGATATTGATCTAATTTTGGAAGGTTGGGAGAAGGTAAAATTGACCCGATTATCTTTTTCAAGAGAAATTCGACTTAAAGATGGTGCTCTATACGTTTGGCATCTTGTTACGATGATCCCCAATAAATCGGAAGACGGTTCTTTTAACAGCTGGCTGGTTTACTTTACAGACATTAATGCGCAAAAAATGATCGTTGAAACGCTGAAAGATAATTCTGAATTGAAAATGATCCAGCGTGAATTAGAAAGTGCCAATTCCAAATTAGTTTTTAAAAACAAAGAGTTGGAGCAGTTTGCCTATATTGCAAGTCATGATCTTCAGGAACCACTTCGCAAAATTATGATCATGATTTCCCGCGCTGGTCAGCATTTATCTGAAGATCAAAAAAAGGATTATTATTTTGACCGTATTATATTATCGGCAACTCGATTATCAACTTTGATTAATGATGTTCTAAATTATTCAAGAATAGATAATAATAAGCAATCTTATGAACAAGTTGATCTTAATGAAATAATTACCGAGATTCTAGGCGATTTAAGCATGATCATTGAAGAGAAAAGTGCAGTGATAAATACAGAACCATTACCACGGGTTTTAGGTCTGAGTACTCAGCTTCGTCAAATGTTTTACAATCTTATAAATAATGCCCTTAAGTTTAATGCTTCTCTACCCTCGGTGACTATCTCTGCAGCTCTTATCCCAGAGCACAATAATCAAATAGCCTTATCGGGCAATTACGATATTATCTCTATTGCTGATAATGGTATTGGAATTGAAAGCCAGTATTCAAGCAGAATCTTTAATATGTTCCAGCGCCTGCACGAAAAGGACCAGTATGGAGGTAACGGAATTGGTCTTGCACTATGTCGACGCATTATTGAAAACCATAACGGAATTATTGAATTTACAAGCATACCAGGTCAGGGGACCATCTTTTGGATTTATTTGCCAAAGCAACAATAATTATATATTGATCTCTGGATTATTCAAAAAAAAAAGTTCTTATAAACCGTTTTTTTATTCGGCATCAAATCTAAATATATTAAACATTTCCCCGACCAAATTGATCGTTGTTTGGCTCATCATTATCTATTTTATCACTGTTGAGTTCATCGTTTTTAATCTCCTCATTGCTGAGCTGACCAATTTTGAATTCCTTGTTAACTGGATTATCCTGATCCAGTTCACTGGTTTTAAATTGGTCACTTTCAAATTCATCGCTCTTCGGATTATCAATTTCAGTTTCAAACCCTTCAGAGGAATCATTGTTTCTAAGCCCATCTTCAATGTCCTGTTCGGTTATATCTTTGAGTTCACTCTCTGATTCATTGTCGAGATTCTCTGAATCATAAGGATTGCTGTTTGGATCGCTGCTTTTTGGGCCTGTGTTTGCGTTTTGAAAATTCTTGTCATCCTGGGCATAATTTTCCGGTGTATCTGAATTCATCGTATTATTTTTTAAAATTAAATTTTTATTATCGTTTTTTTAAAAGAAGTGTCCTGAGCAAGATTGCCGTGCTTGTCCGGGTTTCTACTTTGTCCTTTATCAAATATAAAAAGGATAGTAGCACTTTTTTTTACAGAATAATGATTTGCATTTACAAAATAGATATCAGGTAATCAGTAAGTTAGGTAAAATATTGTATGTGCCCTGGTCCATTTATTCCTCTAAATTTGCAGATGTATAGAAACGTGTGTTGATGACTGGCTTTTAGTTATCCGAATGTAAACTAAATCCGACATCTGATCCTCCGACTTTATTTACTTTATAGTTTCTTAATTCTATTCCGAGTCCGTGTTCATCTTCAAATGTACATATAAAACAAATTCCAAAATATCCTTCACTTATTTTGCCTGTAAGATGAATTGAATTTGGTGTAATCATTGAATCTACTATTGCAGCAGCATTTATTGCGGGATTAGGATATTTAATTTCATCTTCAAAGTCTTTTAAATAATCATTCCATAAAAATGTATAATATTCGAAAACAGATTTTTTGATGTCTTCGACAAATATTTCTTGATTCATAATAATATAATCAATTGTCGATTTATGGATTTCTGAAATTTCTACATTGTCAATTATTAATTGACAATTATCGCAATTGAAAATCCGAATTGGTAATTTACATACCAGTTGTTCATCACTAATTCCAAATTCAGGATAAGAATAATTTTCCCATACATATTGATTTGGGTATTCTCTTCTGTGCCATTCATTATATGTTTCTCCTGGTTTCATCATATGTTTTTAATCTTGTCTCCAATGGGGCTTTTTTTAGCTGGATTTGTTCAGTTAGTAAGCTTTTTAGCGAATATAACAATAATAACCTAAATCTCTTAGTTGTGTAGCAATAGCTCTGAATAATTTATTTTACTTATCCTGCTGCTATTTTTACTATAGTTGGAAATCATCCAATTTAGTTTTAATATTATTTTTTAGGAGATCTTCCCGCTATCCTTTGCACTCTTTTTATTAAAACCTCCTCAGTTTTTTTGTGTCAAAATTGGAGGCAACTCTATGTTCAAAATTGACTGCCAACGATATATCGTTGGCCGTCAATTTTTGAATATTTTAAATTTAAATAAATAATTATCAATACCTTCGTATAGCTGATTAATTCCTAAGAAAATGCTCTCAAAGCACTACAGAATAATTCTGTTTCTCCTTGTATGGTTTACATTTGGAGAAGTAAATGCATTGGCTCCTTTTAAGAGCATAATGAAGGCAGGAATGATGGAAAAAAATCTATCCGTCCTGAAAGATGATTTGAATCAAGAAGCAGCTTATAATGAACAGCAGGTAAAAAAAGCAGAGGAATTGCTTAGTACATTACCTGAAAACATAGACAAAATCAAAATTTTATTAAAAGTAAGTGACTGGTATGAAGCTTCTTATAATAACCCTGTAACCCTGCAAAAGTCATTTCAATATGCGGAGGAAGCCCTTCGTATAAGCCAGATCCTTCATTCTAATATTTATGCTGGTAAATGTTATTTACAACTTTCTATGGTGCAAGAGTTGAGAAATAACAATTTCATGATAGAAGTCAATGCCAGAAAAGCAATAGAAGTATTAAACAAAACAAATCAAACAGATGATTTGGGAGAAGCATGGGTAATGGTCTGGTCATCTAAAATGCGTACCAATGCGCCAATAGCAGAGAGGTTAGACCCAATTTTTAGAGCAGCATCTTTATTTGAAAAGTCAAAAAACAATAAAAGAAGCGGTGACTGCTACAGAGAAATCAGCGAATTGTATTTTTCAATCTCAGATTTTCACAACTCGCTAAATTCTCTAAAAAAAGCTATATTTTTCTATAAAGCAGCCAAACTTAAAGAAAGTGATATTTATCCTATTTCCTCCAGACTGAATATTATTTATGAAACAGAAAAGAAAAGTATGGATATTATCAAACTTAAAAATAAAACCTTGTTGCAGCAAAGCAAACTTCAAAACGAGGTATTTTTACGTAATTCTATGATAACTTTTGTTTTGCTTTTACTTATAATTCTTGGATTACTTTATAAAAGTTTTATGTTTAAGAAGAAAACAAACATGGTATTGGAAAAACAACAGAATGAAATCAATAAAAAAAATAATACACTGCAAAAGCTGGTCGTTGAAAAAGAATGGCTTTTGCGGGAAATTCATCACAGAGTAAAAAATAACCTGCACACGGTGGTGGGCCTGCTGGCAAGTCAGGCTGAATTTTTAAAAAATGAAGAAGCGCTTCAGGCTATTAACAGCAGTCAGAACAGAATTCATGCCATGTCTTTAATTCATCAGAAATTATATCAATCAGAGAATTTATCGATAATTGATATGCCATCTTACCTATTTGAATTAACTGAATATTTGAAAGATTCATTCGAAATTAGAAAATCAATCCGATTTGTAATGGATATTGACAGTTTTAATCTGCCTTTGTCTCATTCAATACCAATAGGGCTAATTTTTAATGAAGCCGTTACAAATGCTATTAAATATGCTTTTCCAGATCATAAAAACGGAGTAATTCATATTTCTCTTAAAACAAATGATACTAAAAATTATGTTTTAATCATTCAGGACAACGGTATTGGACTTCTAAATGATTTTGACCCTTACAACAGTCCTTCATTAGGCATAAAACTAATGTCCGGGCTTTCTGACGACATTAAAGGGAAGTTTCAAATCCTTAGTGAAAATGGTACAAAAATAACTTTGGAATTCACTATTAACGAAAGTAATCTTCATTAATTTAATTCTATAAAATGGCGAAACCACTAAAAATACTTATTGTTGAAGATCAGTTTGTTGAAGCAAATCATTTGCGCCTTATGCTCAAAAAAGCAGGACATTCTGTTATCGGAATGGCACGATCAGTTCAGGATGCCAAATATTATATTGAACAGGAAAAACCGGAATTAGTATTATTAGATATTTTTCTTTCAGGAAAACAGACCGGTATTGATCTTGCTGAAATACTTCGAGAAGATAATATTCCATTTATTTATCTCTCTGCCAATTCTAATGAAGAAGTGCTAAGTAAAGCTAAACTGACTCATCCTCACGGTTTTTTGGTAAAACCATTTAGAGAAAAAGATTTATTAGTAGCAATTGAAATTGCCGAATATCATCAGCAGCACGGAATAGAATCTTCCATAAGAAAAGAGCTTTTATTTCAGAAAAAATTAAAAACGATAGTAACAAAAAGCGGTACCTGGGATGATAGGGTTCTTAACATTATTGCTGCTTTGCAATCTCTCATTTCCTTTGATCTTGTGATGGCTGTTTTTTATATGGAAAATAAATTATCCAGCAGAGTTTTGGGTTATGCAAGGACAGGATTACACGAATACCAACGGATAGGAATTGAAGAACTACAAAATATTACTGCCTTAAAACAGTCTGAAATTACTGAATTACGAAACAAAAGTAAAGTGGAGACCGAGGCCACATTCTATAATGGTCCCGATTTTATAAAAATATGCGATAAAACGCCTATAAAAAAGATGATAGCGACTTCAATGAATATGAAATCCAATCTCATGCTGCCTGTTCCTTTATCAATTAGTGAAAATGGCGGACTATATCTGTCTTTTTTCAGCAGGCAGGAAGATAATTATAACAAAAATCATTTAACGTTATGCGAAAGACTTCAGGAGCCCTTAATTTTTGCAATTGAAAATTTAATCAGTCATGATAAAAAATTAGATAAAAAAAATACTTCTGCTGAAAATCCTGGTGCAGGTAAGAATATAAAAAATTCAGGCTTTGAATCGATTGTTGGCAAAAGTCCGGCGCTGCTAAAGATATTCGATCATATTTTACAGGTAGCTCCCGCTGATACAACAGTTTTGATTACAGGAGAAAGCGGTACGGGAAAAGAGAGCATTGCGCATAGTATTAAAGAACTTTCAAATAGAAAAAATCAGCCTTTTGTTAAAATTAACTGTTCTGCCTTGCCTCCAAGCCTCATAGAATCTGAGTTATTCGGACATGAAAAAGGATCTTTTACCGGTGCTTCAGAAAGACGAATTGGTAAATTTGAACAAGCAGACAATGGTACCTTATTTCTTGACGAGATTGGTGATATGCCATTAGAAATGCAGGCCAAACTGTTGCGGGCAATTCAGGAAAAAGAAATTGAACGTGTTGGAGGAAATGTTTCCATAAAAATAAATGTCCGCATTATTGCCGCTACCAATTGCAATCTTGAAAAAGAAGTTGCCGATGGCCGTTTCAGACTTGATTTATATTATAGGCTCAATGTATTTCCTATTCAGTTGCCGCCATTGCGAGAGCGTAAAGAGGACATTGGTCTTCTTGCCCGTCATTTTATTGCTGTCTATAGTCGCAAAACGGGAAAAAATGTGACGGAAATAGCAGAAAGTGCTTTAAAAAGCCTTTTATCGTATCAATGGCCGGGGAATATTCGTGAACTTGAGAATCTTATTGAAAGAAGTATTCTTTTAGCAAAAACAGACACCATCGAGCACATCCCGCTTCCTATTATTGATGAAGCGAAAATAAATATCAAGTCAAATGAATGGTACTTTAAAACCATTCAGGAAAATGAACGGGAGCATATTATAAATGTTTTAGAGAAATGCAACGGAAGAATTAGAGGAACCGGAGGAGCATCAGAGATACTGGGACTTCCTCCAACAACATTGGCTTCAAGAATGCAGAAATTAGGCATAAAGAGAAGTCATTTTTAATTGCTTTATGAAAAAGGATGCGAAATATCTATTTGATTTTATAATTAATACTTACTAATTAAACGAACGATATTAAGTTGCTTTATTTTCGTTTTACGACGAAATATAGTCGTTTTAAGATTTTTATTTAAAATATAATATACTGATAATTAATTAGTTATCAAAAAGGTTCGGTTTTAGTTTACACTTTGGCATAACATTAAAATATGTATTATGCTGACTGAAAACCCTACTACAATACTTTTTATTACAGGTGCATTTGTAAGCAATAATTGCTGGGATGAATGGAAAGTCTTCTTTGAAAACAAAGGCTTTAAAACTCTTGCTCCGGCCTGGCCGTATAAAGATGCTCCTGCTAATGTTTTACGCGATCGGCATCCAGACCCTCAAATTGCTGGTCTGCGATTAACTCAATTAATCGAATACTTTGAGGATATTGCCAAACACCTTCCTCACAAACCTATTATTATCGGTCATTCTATTGGCGGACTTACAGCTCAGATACTTTTACAGCGTAACTTGGCATCAGCCGCAATTGCCATACATTCGGTTCCTCCGCAGGGAATTATGACTTTTAAATTTTCATTTTTAAAAGCCGGTTGGGGGCCGCTTGGCTTTTTTACTTCTGCAAAAAAAACTTTCTTAATGAGTTTTAGCCAGTGGCAATATGCATTTACTAATGGAATGCCAGAAGAATGGCAGGAAAAAGCATACTGTGATTTTGTTATTCCTGAATCTAAGTTAATTGTTCGCGATACTATCACTTCGGCTGCAAGAGTAGATTTTCACGCTGCACATAGACCATTGCTGTTAATTGCAGGATCAGCAGATCATACTATTCCGGAATCACTCAATTATTCCAACCACAAAAAATATACGGATAAAAGTTCGATTACAGATTTCAAAGTATTTCCCGAAAGAAATCATTTTGTTTTAAATCAGCCCGGCTGGCAGGAAATTGCAATTTATATACAAGAATGGATCGCAAAACTACCCTCGTAAAATTTATAATAACCAATTTATTTAATAACCAATTTAAAATTTTAATTATGAAAACGAATTTATTAAACACCGCTTTTTTAAACTTTAAAAGCAGAGCAACCCAACTTTTAACCTTTGGACTTTTACTATTGATTTTAATTTCCTGTAATAAAAAAACAGAAGAAAATCCTGTAACAGAAACAACACCCGCTGCAGCAACAGAAACGGCTCAGGCCGAACCTGCAAATCCGCCTTCGAATTTTAAACATGCCACTGCATTGGTCAATGGGGTAAACATTCATTACGTTATTGGCGGTAAAGGAGATCCTCTGGTTTTAGTTCACGGATTTGGTCAGAACTGGTATATGTGGAACAGATTATTACCGGAATTGTCAAAACATTTTACAGTAATCGCTCCGGATTTAAGAGGTGTTGGCGAGTCTGACAAACCTGAAGGAGGTTATGACAAAAAAACAATGGCTACAGATATTCACGAGCTCGTAAAAAAATTAGGTTACAATTCCATTAATCTTGCCGGTCACGATATCGGACTTATGGTAGCTTATGCGTATGCCGCGCAATATGGCAGCGAAGTTAAAAAAGTAGCTTTAATGGATGCTTTGCTTCCGGGTATTGAACCGGTTTGGTCTCAGGTTTCAGCTTCAGCATGGTGGTTTGGATTTTTTGCTTGGCCGGCTTCAGGAGATATTGTTGCGGGAAAAGAAAAAGAATTTTTAACGAATTTCTGGCCTGTGGTAGGACATGTAAAAGATCCTTTTACGGCAGAAGAAACCGCTGAATTTGTTAGAGCTTACGCAGTGAAAGATGGCGCAAAATCCAGTTTCAAATGGTTCGCAAACTTTCCTCAGGACGGAAAAGACAATCTGGTTTTTGCAAAAACAAAACTTAAAATGCCTTTATTGGCAATGGGCGGAGAATATTTTGCTGCTGCATTTTTAAAAGAACACTCCAAACTAGTTGCCGAAAATGTAAGCGAATCAAAAATTGCAGGTTCAGGTCACTGGCTGGTTCAGGAAAATACAGCTCAGGTGCAAAAAGATTTGCTGGCTTTTTTCCTTGCAAAATAAAACAAATAAATAATTGAATATGACTATTTGTGATCAATACTAATTGATAAAATTAACCTGTTTGGTTATAATTATTTTAACACATAGAAACATAGGATCATTGAACTAAATAAGACGTTTCACTTGCATCAACAAACATAGTTATATAGCTATGTGTTAAAGAACTAGTTTCTTTTTATTTTACTTTAAAAAAATCATAAAATCTATGTTTCTATGTGTTTAATTAAATTTTTATGCATTACACCAACAGGTTAAAATTTGTGACAAAAAAAAGATTGCAAATTATCATACAATTAAATCAAACATGATGAAAAAAATATTTGTAACACTATTATTTTTCTTTGGTCTGTTGATGCAGTCTCAGGAAAAAGCAGATCTGATTGTCTACAACGGAAAAATCGCAACCATGCAAAAATCAGGCGAATTTGTTCAGGCACTTGCAATAAAAGACGGAATTATTCTGGCAGCCGGAACTTCAAAAAGTATTTTAGAAAGTTATAAAACCACAGCAACTAAAAGCATTGATGCAAAAGGCAAAACTGTTGTTCCCGGTTTAAACGACAGTCATATTCACGTGATTCGCGAAGGACTAAACTATAATTCGGAATTGCGTTGGGATGGAGTAAAAACTTTAAAGAGAGCGATGGAAATGCTTAAAGAGCAAGCAGCGAGAACACCGCCGGGAGTTTGGATTAAAGTGATTGGAGGCTGGAATGAATTTGGTTTTGAAGAAAAAAGACAGCCAACGATTGAAGAAATAAACGCCGCAGTTCCTGATAAACCTGTTTTTATAACCTATTTATATGGTAAAGCATTTTTGAACAAAAAGGGCATTGAAGTTTTAGGGTATACCAAAGATACTCACTACGAAGGAAGCGTTTTGGAACAAGACAAAAACGGAAACTTAACCGGATTGATGTTTGCAAAAGAAACACCAAAAGCCATTTACACTACTTTAGGATTAACCACAAAACTAACTCCCGAAGAAAGAATCAACAGTTCGCTTCAGTTTAACCGTGAACTCAACCGTTTTGGATTAACATCTGTGATTGATGCCGCGGGAGGATCACAAAATTATCCAGCAGATTATGCAACTTCGATGGAACTGGCGAAACAAGGAAAACTGAACCTGAGAATTTCGTATTATCTCTTTGCACAGCAAAAAGGAAAAGAACTTCAGGATTACGAAAAATGGGTGGCTGAAACCGTCATTAATAAAAACGATAATCTTTTGACGGCAAACGGTTATACCGAAGAAGGGGCAGGAGAAAATATTGTGGTTTCTGCTGCAGATTTTGAAAACTTTCTGGAACCAAGAATTGTCCTTTCTGATGAAATGGAAAAAGACCTGGAACCCATCATCCGATTGCTGGTTAAAAACAAATGGCCGTTTCGACTGCACGCTACTTACGGAGAATCAATCGATAGAATGCTGAATGTTTTTGAGAAAGTAAACAAAGAAATTCCGTTTAACGGATTACGCTGGTTTTTTGATCATGCCGAAACCATTACACCTCAGGAACTGGAAAGAGTGAAAGCGTTAAATGGCGGAATCGCAGTTCAGTTCAGGATGTATTTTCAGGGAGAATTGTATGAAAAAATGTATGGTGCACCAAAAACACAATTGCCTCCCATTAAAAAAATGCTGGCAATGGGTATTCCGGTAGGAATGGGAACTGATGCTACCCGAATTTCTACCTACAATCCGTGGATGGCGGTGCATTGGCTTATTACAGGAAAAACTTTAGGCGGCATGCAGTTTTGGCCTAAAGATCAGGTTTTGGATAAGTTCACTGCCCTTCAATTATATACTTCGGGAAGCGCCTGGTTTTCGGGTGAAGAAAAAGAAAAAGGAAAATTGGTAAAAGGAATGTATGCTGATTTTTCAATTCTATCAGAAGATTATTTTACAATTTCAGCCGATAAAGTTCGAAACATTGAATCAGATCTGACCATTGTAAATGGAAAAATTGTGTACGGTGCCAGAGATTTTAAATCATTTGATCCTGAAATTGCTCCTGTAATTCCGGATTGGTCGCCAGTGAAATACTTTGGTGGTTATACTAAAAAAATGTAAAAACGAATTGAAGAAAATTCAAAAAAAATAAATCATGAAAATTCAAAAAATAATTTCGGGATTGGCCATCATCATCTGTTGTATGTTAGCCAATACAGCAGTCTATGCACAATTTCCAATGCCCGATCACGTACCCATTTGGGACGCGAACAAAGTGACTTTAAAATTGCATAAAATTTCAGAGAATGTATATGCTGTTTCTCCGGGTACAACAGAAACCGAAACCACAAAAGGTATTGCACAGGCTACTTCGGCAGGATTTATTGTGGGTGATAAAGGTGTTTTGCTTATTGAGACGATGCTGAGTAAAGGACTTTATGACCAGCTTTATAAATTGATACGATCTGTTACGCCAAAACCTATTGTTTACGCTATAAATACAAGCGATCACGGAGATCATTGTTTTGGAAATTATCTGCTTCCAAAAGAAACCATTGTCATTCAAAACGAATTCTGCAAAGAGAATCTTTCTAAAAATTACGATAATATCAAACAATTTATGATTATGCTTTTTGGCAAAGGTAGAGGAATTGAAGAAAGTGTTTACCGTCCTGCAGATATTACAATAGCGATTAACCAAACGATGAAAATTGACATGGGAAAAGGCAATATTGTTGAGGTTATCAATGTAGGAACGGCACAATCTCCGGCAGATCTTTTTGTTTATTTAAAATCGCCTTCCGGAAATGTATTGTGGGCAGGAAATCCTTTTATTGCCGAAAGCCCAACTATTCCGTGGTTATTTGACGGTTATTTTTTAGAGCCGGTTCAAAATCTGAACAAAATTTACAATATGATTTCGGATAAAGATATTGTAGTTCCGGGACACGGACGCATTACCAACAAAGCCGGAATTAAATATACGATCGATTATGTGACAGCTTTGCAATCTAATGTTGAAAATGCAGTAAAAAAAGGCTTGACTTTAGAAGAAACGAAAGCCACCGTAACGATGAAAGAATTTGACAAAGGATACGAGCTTTTTAACTGGCTTCATTTTAATTTCAATGTCCCTAATGCTTATAAAGATATTAAGCAAAACGGAGTCAAATAATTAAAAATATTTGGAAATCGTTTACACCATGTTTCTAAGTGTTGAAAATTTAAAAATTGAATTATGAAATACAAAATCCTAATATTGGTTTTATTGCTTTCATTTTCTGGTTTTGCACAGCGTTATCCGGATTTTAAATCGCTTCGGTTTGATGAGAATTACAGTGTTTTGGAAAATGACACGGTAAGCAATGACTGGTATAAAACAGTGAAATTCCTGCCTCTTTCTTCTTCTAAAAAAACATATATCAGTTTTGGGGGCGATATACGGTTTCAGTACTTCTATGCTAAAAATGAAAATTGGGGCGATGGTCCGCAGGATAATGATGGTTATGTTTTGGGAAGGTATTTGTTTCATGCCGATTTTCATGCCGGAAAATACTTTAGAATCTTTGTTCAAACGCAAAGCAGTATGGCCGACGGAAGAATTGATCCAAATCCTGTGGAACAAAATCCACTTGAAGCACATCAGGCCTTTGCTGACTGGAATATAATAAATGAAGGTGATAAAAGGCTGATTTTAAGAGTAGGAAGGCAGGAACTCACTTATGGTTCACAGCGTTTAGTTGCTGTAAGGGAAGGGCCAAATAACAGACAGTCTTTTGACGGAATAAAAGCAATTGTGTCCATACAAAATTTCACGACAGACTTGTTTTATACGCATTACGTAGTAGCGCACGATGGTATTTTTGATGATGCTTCGAATAAAGAAAGACAATTTTGGGGAAGTTATCTGGTGTTTAATAAAATACCTGTGATCAAAAATATTGATGTGTATTATTTGGGTTACCAAAGAGCGCATGCCGCTTTTAATGATGCCGCCGGAAAAGAGAAACGTCATTCGGTAGGAAGCCGTATTTGGGGAAAAACGGGAAACTGGCGTTACGATGGTGAAGCTGTGTACCAGTTTGGTGATGTAGCCGAAAAAAGTATCAGGGCGTGGACTGCTTCCATTAATGCGGGATATCGATTCAACGAAGTGAGGTTTCGTCCGGAAATTGGTTTTAAAACCGAAGTAATTAGCGGAGACAAAAATACGGGCGATTCCAGTCTGCAGACTTTCAATCCGCTTTTCCCCAGAGGCGCTTACTTTGGACTTGCTTCCGTAATAGGACCTTCTAATCTGATAGATTTCCATCCGTCGCTGAATTTTGAAATTGCCAAAAATGTAGATTGGGTTATTGACTATGATATGTTTTGGAGATACAGCGGCAATGATGGTATCTATGCGCCAAATACAACCCTAATTTATCCCGGAGATACAACAACAGAAAAGAAAATCGGAAATCAGCTTGAAAGTGAAATCGTCTGGGAACCCAATCAATATTTGTATTTCAGGCTCGAAGCGACCTGGTTTCAGGCCAAAGATTATATACAGGCATCTGGAACGGGTAAAAACATATTCTTTACCGGAATTACGATGCAGCTTCATTTTTAAGCTTAGAATGAAGTTACATCAAAATAATTTTAAAAAACAATCTTATGGAAAAAGCTGTCTTTAAAACAAAAACAAAAATGATACAATTCATAATAGTAATGCTATTGATTGGTTTTTCGACACAAGCACAAATATATTCTGATGAAGAAATCAAAACAAAAGAAACTGCAGAGAAATTTTTTAAATATGTAGGAGAAAAAAATCCTGAAAAGATTGCTTCTATGGTTTCAGAAAAAGTCGACTGGTATATTTTCGAATCGAAATATATGCCCTGGACAGGACATCGCTCGAAGCGGGAAGAAATTTCAGCATTATTTAAAACGCTCTTTAGTTATTTTGTTGATGGAAGTGAAAAACTCGAAGCGCAATCTTTTTTATTACGAGGAAATGAAGTGGCCGTTTTTGGTTTTGTTGAAAGAACGGTGAAAAAGAACGGCAAACATTTTAAAATGCCTCTTGCGATTCATATAACAGTAGAAAATAATCTGATCAGTAAATTTTCACTTTATGAAGAAACTTTGATTATTGAAAAAGTACTTAAATAAAATCAATACAGATGAAAGACAGAAGAACATTTATTAAACAAGCGGGTCTTGTTGGCCTTGCCGGTTTGATACCAATAAATACATTATCAGCAAGTGATCTTAAAACAAACCAATTTACCAATGATGAAAATTCTGCTACAAAATGGGCTGACGGATCTCGTTTGGTTGTGTCCGTTTCTATGCAGTTTGAAGCGGGCGGACAGCCTGTAAATTCAGAGAGCCCGTTTCCGCAAAACATGCAGAAAGGATTTGTAGATCTTCCGGGTGAAACCTGGTATCAATATGGGTATAAAGAAGGAATTCCAAGAATGCTGGACAATTGGGATAAATTCGGAATCAAAGTTACCTCACATATGGTGGGATCGGCAGTGTTGAAAAATCCCGAACTAGCCAAGGAAATTGTACAACGAGGACATGAAGCGGCGGCCCACGGTATGGACTGGGCTACAGAATATTCTATGCCATATGAAACAGAAAAAAAGTTCATCAAAGATGGGGCAGAAGCGATAAAAAAAGTAACTGGTTTTGAACCTGTGGGCTATAATGCAAATTGGTTAAGACGCGGCCCAAATACATTGGAAATTCTACAGGAACTTGGTTTTAAATATCACATTGACGACTTAAGCCGTGACGAGCCTTTTTTAGTAAAGGTAAAAGGAAATGATTTTGCAGTAGTTCCATACACTATTCGCTGTAACGATATTGTATTAATAGAAGGAAAAAATTTTAGTGCAGATCAGTTTGCGCGTCAGGTGATTATGGAATTTGACCAGCTTTACATTGAATCAGAAAAAAAGCGCAGGCAAATGTCTATAAGTTTTCATGATCGTATAGGAGGTACGCCACAAATGGTTGCTGCCACTACGGAAATCATTCGTTATATACAAAAACATAAAGGAGTTAGTTTTAGGCGAAAAGATGAGATTGCTCAAATGGCTTATCAGGACAAGAGTATTATAAGAGAATAAAACCGATTACTACTAAAACAAGAATTAAGATGAAGTACCAGAAACTATTTCAGCAATACAATTTAAGCGGCAATCATTTAGAAAACCGCTTTTTAATGGCTCCTATGACACGTTCAAGAGCTTCACAACCGGGTGATATTCCAAATGTTTTAATGGCTGAATATTATGCACAGCGTAGTACGGCCGGTATAATAATTACAGAAGCAGTTCAGGTTTCTCTGCAAGGAAAAGGATATGCTAAAACACCGGGAATTTACAGTCAGCAGCAAATAGAAGGCTGGAAATTAATAACAGACGCGGTGCATCAAAACGGAAGTAAAATATTTCTGCAGTTATGGCATGTAGGCAGAGTAAGCAGTTCAAGAGTAAACGGATTACAGCCAATAGCACCTTCGTCATTAATAGCGCAAAATACAAGTGTTTACATTTTTGACGGTGCCCCAAATGGTGATGCCACTTTTGTTCCGGTAGAGGAACCAAGAGAAATGAATAAAACCGATATCGACATTGTAATTAAAGAATTTGTAACAGGTGCTGAAAATGCTATCAAAGCCGGTTTTGACGGTGTTGAAATTCATGGAGCAAACGGTTATCTGATTGATCAGTTTTTGAGAAGCAATAGTAATAGAAGAACTGATGAATATGGCGGAACTAAGGAAAATAGAATTCGTTTATTAATTGAAATTTCCAGAGCTGTAGCCAATACAATTGGAAAAGAAAAAACAGGAATAAGATTATCTCCCTTTATTAGTTTTAAAGATATGAATGATCCTGAGATTTTGGAAACTATAATGCTGGCAGCAGAACAGTTAAATAAACTTGAAGTTGCTTATATTCATCTTTGCGAAGCTGATTGGGACGATGCACCACAAATTCCATCCGATTTTAGAATTAAACTTAGAGAGACATTTAAAAATACTATTATTGCCACAGGAAACAAAACCCCTGAAGAAGCTGAGAAATTAATTAAGGAAAATTTAGTCGATTTAATTGGCTTTGGGCGACATTTTTTAGCCAATCCTGATTATCCTGCCAGAGTAAAGAAAAATTCGATTTTAAATGATATTTCAGATACTCACACCTTATTTGGAGGGGGGACGGAAAGGGGCTATACAGATTATCCCTTTGTGAGCTAAAAGTCAACTTTTGAATAGCTTATTTATTAATTCGGAATTTAAACCCAAAACACCATTAAAAAAATTTTAAGTGGTATTTTCTTTTAATAAGATTGTAATTTTATAAATGGCTGCATGTCTTTCTAATGCAGTATTATTTTTAAACTTTTTAATTCACTTATTTTTAATTTATCCCCTTTTTCTACTACTTACGTAGGTTGTATTGAAGCTTATCCTATAATTTGATTTTGTATAAAAAAAACTGCTGAACTTATCGGGTTCAGCAGTTGCATGTTGTAATTGATTCTGCAAAAACTATTGATTATTTTTTAACCACTCTAAACGTCTTTGATCTGGAAGGTGCGTAATTTTAAAATCTTCGAAAGTAGCCGTAAAGCCCTTTCCATCAGGACTTGCAGCCATCATGCCCACTTGTACCGTTTTGAATTCCGGAAAATAAACGGTATTGGTCATCGTATAATTAACCCCATCAATAGAATAAAAAATCTCCAGTGCATCTAGTCGGCGTACGGCCTTCATCCATACATTTTTAGGTTTTTCTTTTAAGCCAAGAACACTCCACGAGCTTTTATCGATAGTATGAACAGTACTAATATTATAGATTCCGTCTACATATTCTACACCCGTTTTCACGTAATTGTTTTCATCTATTCGGAGCATAAGGCAAACCTGATCGAATCTGGTTTTATAAACACCGCTCATTTTTACAACAACTTCAAACTCGCCGCTTCTCTCCGTATATAGAAAAGGTCCGTCGTAAACTGTAAATCCGTAGTGGCTTTTGTTCCAGTAATCAGATTGAGCCGTAACCTGCATAGTAAGTTTATTGTCTTTTATTTCCCATTCTGCTGGTTCATTGAGCCAGTTCATAGCAGTTAATTTTTGAGCATTTCCTTTTATAGCCATAATGCATATACATATTAAAACTAAGTGAATTCTCTTCATGATTTCTTAAATTTGAATTTTATTAATAATTTACAAAGAATGTAATTTGAGTTTTTTACAGCAATGGTTATATATAACCATTTTTAAACCCACTTTAATCTTCTTTCTATTAACTTAGCAGTGTATATCATTAATCATAGTTATGAATCCGATCTCGAACTTAGAAGACAGATTTTCTTTTGAATCCATTGACAGTTCCGAAAAACGCAATCAGGCATTAAATGAGGCAATTGTAATGATGGAGGCCTATGTAAAACTTGATAATGCAGTAGCTGTACTATCAGATTTAGCGAGTAATAAAAGCTATGTTTTTGCCGGTGATTTTGGTAGTTTTTTTGATATTCACACTTCTGGATTTACAACAATTGATTCTATTTGGGAAGATGATATTTATCAGCGCATTCATCCCGATGATCTTTTTCAAAGGCACCTTTTGGAACTGGAGTTTTTTAATTTTTTAAAGACAATAGCTGCGGAAGAAAGATTAAATTATGCTACAAAATGCAGAATTAGAAGCCTGAATAAAAATAAGGAATATCAGTATATTTTGCATCGCAGCTTTTATATGAAGAACAGTTCAGAAGGAGGATTGTGGCTTGCTGTTTGCCTGTATAATTATTTATTCGAAAAAGGAACTGGGGTGAATGGTATAGAAGGAAAAATCATCAATACGAAAACAGGAAAGATTTTTCATATAGATACTTATGAAAATTGTGTTGATCTTTTGACTTCTCGTGAAAAAGAAATTTTAGTATTAATTGGTAAAGGTATTATCAGTAAGGAAATTGCAGATAACCTAAATATCAGCATTAATACTGTAAATAGGCACCGACAAAATATTCTGGAAAAACTAAATGTAAGTAATTCTATTGAAGCAGTAAGAACAGCAGAGGCTTTAAATTTGTTGTAAAAATGTTACCTTAAAAAGTGCTGTGTTTCATTATATTATTTCAGGTTGTTATAAAATAGTATTGTATTGCATTGGGAGTAATAATGTACAATATAGGCAGAATTATGCAAGGCTTAGATCAATCGGATATTTAGAATTGTTACCTAATTTGAAGTGATCAGCATTATCAATTGTATTTAATATTATTTTTTAGGAGCTTTTCCCGCTATACGTTCCAATCTTTTGTGCCCAGCCCCGGCACAAAAGGATTTCTACTGCTATTGGGGATTGATGTAAAAATTATAAAACTAAATTGGTTTAGGGCAGTAAACTAGTTTTGTTCCGTTACTCTCTACAAAAAATACTCGAATTGACATTTGTAATAATTACATCCAACGGGTTCAATTAAATTTTTTCAATTAGTCTGTGATTAATTTGAATTTTACAGGTTGAAAAAATATATTTGAATTTTTCTCAAAATAAATTCCATTTTCTTTTGTATCAAATTTTACTTTGTAATTATGAATTATGGTAGTTTGTGCAATCATATTTACCTGGTAAGTATCACCAATTTTATTTGCTTTGGATATATCCTGAACAATACCATTAATCACAACCGATTTAGGAACAACAGCAGTGTCATTTAATTTAAAACTAACTATATATCCTCTTTCACTATTACTGTTATAACTTTTATACGTTTGATTTTTAATATCTAAAAGTTGTCTGGAACAGGAAAAAAGAAAAAAAAGTCCGAAATAAAATAATAAAAAAGCGGCTTTAGGAATACTATTTTTCATACTTTTAGCGTTTTTCATCCACAAAATTAACTTAAATTAAACGATTGAAAAAATAATGAAATTAAAATATATTACTAAGACATTACTTGTAGGATTGGTTTTTACAGCTTGCAGCAAGGATTCTGATTCTGACACTAAAGAAGCCACAACTACCAAGCCAGACGAGATTAACAACTTTGTTTGGAAAGCTATGAATTCCTGGTATTACTGGCAACCCGACGTTGCCAATTTGTCCGACAGCAAAATCACTTCTACTGCGGTATATAACAATTTAATCAACGGAAAAACGCCCGATGCGCTTTTTTATTCACTCCTATATCAAAGAGGAACTATCGATAGATTTTCCTGGATTGAAAACAGTAATGAGATTGTGCGTGTTTCAAAAATTGCAGAAGTCGAAAAAACAGGTGGTCTTAATTACGCAATCTACCCTAAAGATGCATCCAATACCAACATGGTAGCCTTAATTAACTACATTGTGCCTGGCTCACCAGCAGCTTTAGCAGGATTGAAAAGAGGCGATGTTATTACCAAAATAAATGGAAGCCAGCTTACTTCAAGTAATTATGACCAACTAGAAAACACACAATTCACAATTACTTTGGCAGCGAGCGTGCAATTTTCAAGCAGTAGTTTAGTAACCACAGATAAAACAGGAACTGTGACTGTATCAAAATCCGAAATTGATGAAAACCCAGTTGCTTATTATGAAAAGAAAGTATATGGATCCAAGAATATTGGTTATCTGGTTTTTAATGGTTTTAAATCCGATTATAATGACGAACTCAATTTGGCTTTCGCTAAAATGCAATCGGATGGAATTAACGAATTGGTTTTAGATTTACGATACAATGGAGGCGGTTCGTTAGAAACGGCAGTTGCCCTGGCTCAAATGATTAATGGCAGTTTTACCAATAAACCATATATTTATTTAGACTTCAATAATAAACACAATAGTGAAGACGGCTATGAAAATCTTTCCGAAAAAGTAAACATTTTTAACTTGGTTGATAACGAACCAACTTTTCAGAGGCAAGAAAGTATAAACAGCCTTGCTTTGCCAAAAATATATGTGCTGGTAAGTTTTCAAACCGCTTCTGCCAGCGAGCTCACGATACAGTGTCTAAAAAAATACATTAACGTAATCACAATAGGCGAAGAAACCGTTGGCAAATTTGTTGGCTCAAACACATTATACGATTCTCCTGCTAATGATTATACGTCCTATGGCAATCGAAGCACTAAACACAAATGGCAATTGCAACCCATTACTTTTTCATATTACAATAAAGACAAAGAAGCAAATCCAGCGAGAATTATACCTGATTACGAAATCAATCCTTATAGTACTTTCTTAAATCTGGTTGAATTTGGAAACGTAAAAGATCCTTATTTGAATAAAGCTCTCGAATTAATTACAGGTCAGACTATGCGAACTACAGCAAAAACCGCCAATCCTTCTTTTTCATTAAAAATTGGCAATCTTGCTGTATTCAACCCTAGAAATACTGCCAAAGGTTTATATATTGAGGATTTTAAAAGGTTGAAAAAACAATAAATAGCAACGAAACTAAATTTAGAAATTAAAAACATCAATCTTAACTAAGCCTATTTCAATTTAGATGGAATTCGTGTTTAAAGTATAAATAGCTCTTTTAATCTCAATAAAAGAGCTTTACTTTTTTATAAGAATAAATCTTTTTTTGCCTCAGTTAAGGAACAATTAATAATTGAAGGTATAAGTGCGAAAAATTCAGGTAATGATGAGATGATAAACCATTTTTAAATGAGATTTCATTATTTGTAATTGAAAACAATTCTAATAACATTAATAAACTTTAGTTATCATTTCATCTATAGGTAAACGAACTTTTTTCGTAGCTGCCATATAGTCTTTTTCCGAATCCCGATATCCTAAAGCGAGGATAACTGTAGAATGCAACCCTTTTTCTTTCAAACCCAAAACCTCATCAATAGTGGCGGCATTAAATCCTTCGATAGGAGTGGCATCCACTTTCAATTCTGCCGCCGCAATAAGCGCTGTTCCTAGTGCAATATAAGCCTGTTTGGCCGCCCAAAGGGCTTTTTGTTCTGCGTTAATAGCGCTGAAATAGGAATGCAGTCCATTTCTAAATCCTGATAAGGCACCAGTATCAAGACCTCTTTGCTTTTCTGTCATTGCTATGTAATCGTCAATGTAAGTCGAAGACATGTCAGTGAATGCGGCAAAAACCAACAAATGAGAGCAAGAGCTAATCTGTCCATTATACGAATCAGCACCTAATTTTTTTTGAATTTCTGGGTTGCTTACAACAAAAACACGGTAAGATTGCAGACCACAAGAAGATGCTGAAAGATTTATAGCCTCTAAGATCTGATCGATCTTCTCTTCTGTTACTTTAATGTTATTGTAAGCTTTTGTGGCGTAGCGCCATTTTAAATTTTCTATCAAATTCATTACTATGTCTATCTTAAATTTTGGCAAATATAAATGATATTGTTTTCTTTTTCGAGTTTTTGAAGCGCTCTGGGAAACTCCAAATCAATCATCTTAGGCCATTAAAGAATATTTATCTGTTTTCCTTCATTATTATATTTGTTTAAAGATTAATAATCTTTAAAAATACATGTTAAAAGAATAATTACCTGATTTTGTGTATAAATAAAAATATTTAATCTTTTATTTTCAAATTTGCAGGGTAAAAAAAACTAAACAGTATCATCATATGAAAGCGAACATACAAGAAGATAGGGGAATAAACGAAAAGCAGAATATTGAAAAAAACCAGAATACAATCCAGAATGATTTTGCATTCACACTAAAGAGCACTTGTTTAGATGAAAACTATCAACCCTCAAGTCAAACACGTTTGACAACCAATTTTGCAAACTTGGCTAGAGGAGGTAATCGCCAACAAAACTTACGTAATGCCTTAAATATGATTAACAATCGATTCAATGCATTGGCTCATCTGGATAACCCAAAAGGGGATCGTTACCTTGTAGAACTTGAAATCATCACAGTAACGATGAGTATTGATGATAAGAATGGTATTAACAATCTGCCGTTGATTGAAGTTTTAAAAACGAATATTTTTGACCACAAGACTAACCGGCGTATCGAAGGTATTGCCGGTAATAATTTTTCTTCTTATGTTCGTGATTATGATTTCAGTATTTTATTGATCGAGCACAATAAAAATAAATCTAGTTTTTGTATTCCTGAAAATTTTGGTGATTTGCACGGAAAACTTTATAAGTGCTTTGTGAGTTCAGCCACTTATAAAGAGCACTTCAAGATGTCACCGATCATTTGTCTAAGTGTATCGAGCAACAAAACTTATACTCGTACTGAGTATCAGCATCCGGTTCTGGGTTTTGAGTATCTGCAGGATCAGTATTCTATCACTGATGAATATTTCTCTAAAATGGGCTTAAAAGTTCGTTTTTTCATGCCTCCGAATAGTGTGGCACCGATGGCTTTTTATCATTCCGGAGATCTGCTTGCTGATTATACTGATCTTGGACTAATCAGCTCAATCAGCACCATGGAGACTTTTCAGAAGATTTATCGTCCTGAAATTTACAATGCAAATTCAGTGGCTGGGAAAATCTATCAACCTACTCTTAAACACGAAGATTATTCACTGACTCGCGTGGTTTATGACCGCGAAGAGCGCAGCCAATTGGCTGTTGAACAGGGTAAATATGCAGAAGAGCATTTCATTAAGCCTTACAAAAGTCTCCTGGAACAATGGTCTGCTAATTTTACCCTTTAATTGATTACAACGCATTAAAATTATACTATTATGAAGAAATTATTATTGCCCACCTCTATTGTTGGAAGTTTACCCAAACCTGCCTGGCTTGCACCACCCGAAAAACTTTGGTCACCATGGAAATTAGAAGGCGATCAGCTACTTGAAGGGAAACAAGATGCTTTACGCATTTCTCTGCAGGAACAGCAATTGGCAGATCTAGATATCATTTGTGACGGCGAGCAGACACGCCAGCATTTTGTAACGACTTTTATCGAACATTTAAGCGGTGTAGATTTTGAAAATCGTAAAACAGTAAAAATCCGTAACCGTTATGACGCGAGTGTTCCAGTGGTTGTAGGTGAGGTTGCACGTCAAAAAGCAGTTTTTGTTGAAGATGCTAAATTTTTACGTAAACAGACTAACAAGCCTATAAAATGGGCATTGCCAGGCCCGCTGACAATGGTAGATACCTTGTACGACGACCATTATAAAAGCCGGGAAAAATTGGCGTGGGAATTTGCCAAAGCACTCAATGAAGAAGCAAGAGAACTTCAAGACGCAGGGGTAGATATTATCCAGTTTGATGAACCTGCATTTAATGTGTTCTTTGATGAAGTAAACGATTGGGGAATGGCAGCATTAGAAAGAGCCATTGAAGGTTTACACTGTCAAACTGCGGTTCATATTTGCTATGGTTATGGAATACAGGCAAATACTGATTGGAAAAAGACATTAGGTTCAGAGTGGCGACAATACGAAGAAATTTTTCCGAAAATTCAAAAATCTAAAATTGATGTGGTGTCTTTAGAATGTCACAATTCCAATGTGCCTTTAAATTTAATGGAACTTGTTCGCGGTAAAAAAGTAATGGTCGGTGCCATTGATGTGGCAACCAACACTATCGAAACACCAGAAGAAGTAGCTGATACCCTGCGTAAAGCTCTTGAGTTTGTAGATGCCGAAAATCTTTACCCTTCTACAAATTGCGGTATGGCACCGCTATCTCGAAGCGTAGCCAGAGGCAAGTTAAGTGCTTTAAGCGCAGGAGCAGAAATTATACGCAAAGAACTTGGGATTTAGTTCTCAATGTATTATTGAATAGGATTTGCTTGTTTGAAGCCTGTTGTCCGTAGAATTTAACAGAGCGACTCTGCGGACAGACTAATGAATCTGGAGAATCCACGTTTATCTGCGTAAGATATTTTTGTAATCTTGACTCTACGGAGTAATAATATTTAAAACACATTGAAGAAATTATTAGAAGTATTAAAAAAAGCAGGTTTCGACGGTTTCCTGTTAATGATAGCTACCATGATTCTGATGGCTTATTTTTTGCCAAAGCCAGGCATGGTCAAAGAACCTGTTTCGCTGGAGGAGATTGCCAATGCCGGCGTTTCCTTGATTTTCTTGTTTTATGGCATGCGACTAAGTGCTGAGAAACTAAAAGCCGGACTTTCCAACTGGAAAATGCACATTGTCGTCCAGTTGACAACCTTTTTATTTTTTCCGCTCATTGTTTTGGCATTTCGCCCGTTGTTTGTCAATAACGGCTTCGAGCTGATTTGGCTGGGTGTATTTTTTCTGGCAGCATTGCCGTCCACAGTTTCCTCTTCGGTAGTCATGGTTTCCATCGCTAAGGGAAACATTCCCGCAGCCATTTTCAATGCAAGCATTTCCAGTTTGATCGGAGTAGTAGTTACGCCTCTCTGGGTTGGGCTGTTTATAGCTTCTGCGACAGGCGATTTTGATGTCACTCAAATCGTCATAAAGTTGATTCTTCAAGTCTTGCTACCTGTCATCATTGGTATAAGCCTCAATTCCCGTTTCGGTGCCATTGCCGAAAAATACAAGAAACAGCTCAAATATTTCGATCAGGCAGTTATTCTAACGATTATTTACACGTCGTTTTGCAAGTCATTTTCTGAACATATTTTTGAAGGCTTCACCGCCCTTGAACTTGCCGGACTCGCTGCAGGGATGATGGCGTTGTTTTTTTCCGTATTCTTTTGTGTCGGACTACTCAGCCGTCTGCTTGGTTTTTCAGATGAAGACCGTATTACTGTCTTATTCTGCGGGTCTAAAAAGTCATTGGTACACGGCACCGTTATGTCAAAAGTACTTTTTCAGCACAGTACCATTACCGGCATCGTATTGCTGCCGCTCATGCTTTACCATGCCTTGCAATTGATTGCGGCCAGCATCATTGCTCAGGGTATGGCTCGACGAAAAGAAGTATAATTTTTATTTATGGCATGGCCCTTTATCTTTTTTCGATAAAGGGCACCAAGGATAACGCTCCCTGCTATAAAATAATACCTTTTAGATTTTTATACTGTGATGATGAAAGATGCAGTATTTTATGTTTTTAACTTGTGTAAAATGAGATTTTTGTATTGTTTTTGGTTATATTTGAAGAATTTTATTCTGATTTAAAAATAAATTAAACCTGTTTAAAGTAATATTCTATGGAACAAATAGACGATATTGATCTTCAGTTATTAAATATACTACACGATAATTCTAAATACACTGTAAAAGAGCTTGCTAAAATGGTAAATCTATCGGCATCGCCTGTTTTTGAGCGGATTAAAAGATTAGAGAACAGCGGTTACATTAAGAAATATATAGCCTTGTTGGATGCAGAAAAACTAAACAGGGGATTTATTGTTTTTTGTAATATCAAACTTAAACAGCACGATCGTAATATTGGGAATCAGTTTGTTAGTGATATTATGAAAATAGAAGAAGTTGTGGAATGTTACAATATCTCAGGTGATTACGATTTTTTAATGAAAGTATCTGCCAAAGACATGAAGCATTATCAGGATTTTGTGTTTAATAAATTGGGATCAGTTGAAAGCATAGGCAGTACCCAAAGTACCTTTGTTATGTCAGAGATAAAAAATCTCTACGGGTAGTTCCGCGATGGTTTATTTATTTGAAATTGGCAAATTTTGTCAAGTTCCTGCTTTTCCAAATTAAGTAATGTATAGAGGTAGAAGGGAAAGAAGCTAAAATTCTTTTGGAAATTACTATAATTAGTATCAAAAAATTGCGATAAACCGATAGAGATAAAAATCTAATATCCTTAACGGATTTCGAATCATGGTTCAGTTTCGATTAAATCTCAGATAAAGCCACTTTTAGACTGTTTATTCTAAACAGACTAAGGTTTTCGTGAAAAAATGGAACCGTAAAATATTAGGCTGTAAAGGCTTGAAAAATCTACATAATAGTTTTGAATTTTACCTCAAAATTACATGCAGATCCAAATATATTATAAAGTGATGAGATTTGAATACACATTTATTTATAAAAAATAGCGGTCTATTAGAACCGCTATTTCAAAAATAGTATATACTAATTATTTGGGAAGTTTGGAAAGAAATAATAATATATCAGCGCCAATTTCTTTGTAATGAGTTTCAAGTGCAAAATGACCTGTTTTATAAAATTTTACAGAAGCATTTGGATTATCAAGTTTGTATGCTTTTGCTCCTGCTGGAAGAAAATAAGGATCCTGACTGCCCCAAACAGCTAATGTCATAGGTTTTTGATCTCTAAAATAAGCTTGAAATTTAGGATACAATGCTACATTAGTTCGGTAATCTTTTAGTAAATCAAGCTGTATTTCAATGTTTCCGGGACGATCCAGAAAGTACTGATCTAGTGTATACGTTTCAGGTGCAATAAGCGAAGCATCTGATGCGCCTTCATGGTATTGAAACCAAGTCGATTCTTTAGATACAAAATCTTTAAGAGCATCTCTGTTAGTCTGAGATGGATCTTTCCAGTATTTCTGGATGGGATTCCAGCCCGTACTTAATCCTTCTTCGTAGGCATTACCATTTTGCGATATAATTCCGGTAATTTTTTCTGGATTTGCAAGAGCAAGCCTATATCCCGTTGGTGCTCCATAATCGAATACATATACAGCAAAACGTTTTAAACCAAGTACATCAATAAATCCTTGCATGATGTTGGCAAGATTATCAAAAGTATATTCAAACTTAAGATGATCCGGTGCATCTGAAAAGCCAAAACCAGGAAGATCAGGCGCAATTACATGATAGTTTTTGCTTAGAATAGGAATAAGATTTCTAAACATATGAGATGACGTAGGATAGCCATGCAATAATAATAGAGTAGGAGCATCTTTGTTTCCGGCTTCACGGTAGAATATGTTTAGTCCGTTGACTTTTATAGTGTTGTAATGAGTTGCCTGTGTTGCAATGTTTTTTTCTTGCGCGTTTACAGCTGTTTGTGGTAGCATAGTCATAGCTAGAATTAGAGTTACTGATTTAATTATATTTTTCATTTTTTCAATTGTTTAAGACAAAATTACATTCTATATTTGATACCTGAAAACGATTTATAATGATCTAATTAATCACTAATTGTGATACTATGAATAGCAATGACCTCAAAATATTTGAAGCTGCCGCAACACTCGGAAGTTTTACAAAAGCCGCAGAAGCAACCTTTACAGTACAATCTAATGTAACAGCGCGCATCAAAAACCTTGAAGATGAATTTGGTGCCGAATTATTCCGGCGGGTTTCCAGAAAAGTGGTTCTTACTGAGGCTGGAGAAACACTTTTGCAATACGCTAAAAAAATAGGACGTTTGCTCGATGATGCCAAAAGCGATATCCAGAGCGCAGACAAAATTGGTGGCACAATACGCATAGGCTGTATTGAGACAACAATGGCTCTAAAAGTACCTGAAATCATTAAGGATTTTGCAGAACTTTATCCAGATGTAGAACTTGAATTTTATTCTTCGATGTTGCCGGCACTGATACAAGATGTGCTTAGTTATAAACTGGATGCTGCTTTTGTTGCTGCGCCTATAAATATTCCGGGTTTGCAGCAGCTTGTTGTGCGTGACGAGCAACTTGTTATAATAGCCGGTGGTGATGTCGACAAGCTTTCAGTATTGTTAAAACAAGATCCTTTAAAAATTGTAGTTTTTGGACAAGGTTGCTTTTTCAGGGCAAGACTCGAAACCTGGCTCGGTTCAAAAGGAATACTTCGCTATAAAAGTACCGTACTCAATTCGATAGAAGGCATTATTAATTTTGTGGAGGAAGGACTTGGTATTAGTATACTTCCTGCAGAAGTGGTAAGCCAATATTACAGCAACAGAAATATAAAAACCTTTCCTGTGACTAAAGAACTTGCCACGATGACCACAGTGTTAATTTATAGAAATGATGAAGTGCCTTCAAAGGCTCTAAATGTGTTTTTAGATCAGTATCGCAATTAAAGTGATTGTATGATTAATTTGAGCTACTATTTATTTGCCTGCTATTCTACGATATAAAAAAACGGATCACAGCGTATGCCATGATCCGTTTTTTAAATAAAATATTTTGACTTATGAATTACCATACAGGTTTGATTCCCCTCCGTCAATTGCAATGGTCTGCCCATTTACATATTGGCATTCATCGCTAAGCAGGAAGGCTACAAGATTACCCACATCTTCAGGTTTACCTAACTTTCTGGTTGGGTTTCTTTGTGCATATGTTGTTTCTGCTGCTTTTGGGTCGGCCGGATTTACCTGTTTAAAAGCTTCTGCCACCATTGGGGTAAGAATAGCCCCAGGCGCGATTGCATTGGTATATATTCCGTCTTTTCCATATTCAATAGCTGCATTTTTGGTCATACCCGAAACAGCATGTTTACTTGCTACATACGGCATCTGATTAACAACACCTCTGATTCCACCTACAGAAGCTACGTTTACAATTTTTCCTCCACCTTGTTTCTGCATTACCGGAATCACGTATTTAAGGCCGTAATACACACCCATAAGATTGATGTCAATTACTTTTTTAAATACATTGATGTCATAATCCACTAATGGAGCCTGTTTTCCTTCGATACCTGCATTATTGTAGAATCCATCGATACCGCCAAACTTTTCAACTGTTTGGTCTACATAATTTTTGACTGCCTGTTCATCTGAAACGTCAGCGACGATCGTTATAATTTTTGCAGTTGGTACAACAGACTGAATTTCTGTTTTTGCTTTTTCGAGTGCTTCGGCATTGTAATCTACAATAGAAAGGTTGGCTCCTTTTAGTGCTACGGCTTTACTTGCCGCGAGTCCTAAACCCATAGCGGCTCCGGTAATGATAATTGTTTTGTCTTTAAATATGCTCATAATATATAGTATTAAAAAGCATTAGTGAAAAAATATTCATTTAAAATTCAAATTTTTAGCTCATGCCCTTCCATATCATATCAAAGTTGTCATCTATGAGTTGCTGGCTTAATGGAAATAACTTTTGAATAATTCCTGTAGAGCAGGAGCGTACTGCACCATCAAAAAAGCTGATAAGTATAATAGCATCCAGTGCTTTTATGATTTCTTCCTTCTGTCCTTTTTCTAAAAGATTATATAGCGGTTTATTCTGTCTTTCATACTCGGCCAGTTGTTTTGAAAAATTGAGCTGTATGTAGCCGGACTGCTGATACTGGTCAATAAACACGGTTTCGCCATAGTTATTTAGCCTGTAGTTGAGCATATTGATATAAATCTGCTTAAGCGATTGCTTTATTGGTACATTAATATCAAAGTCGCGGTACATTGCGCGAGTCATTTTATCCTCTACAGCTGCATAAGCCAACTGTACTACCTCTTCCTTGTTTTTGAAATAGATGTACAAGGTTCCGACGGCAATTCCGGCTGTTTTACTTATACCCGAAATAGTAACGCTTGCTAATCCCTGTTTACCAGTAAGTACAAGTACCGACTTTAAAATTTTTTCTCTTTTATCAGGATCTAATGGTCTCATATAGTAAAGTTAAATGAAATAATATTCATTTAAACAGAAATATGTAAATTATAACTTTTCTTTAAGGAAGTTTGATTTTATAATAAACAGTAAATATTTGAAGCTATCTATCGAATCACATATGCAATTGTCTAATTTGAATGACCTGTTCTGTCATAATTTTTCTGTTATAGATTTAATAAATACTATATTCCTAATTTAAAACATATTTCTAACAATTAAATTGCGTACAATTTAATTGTTATGTATATTTGTGCTGTTGTATTATTTAAAAGATTTAACAATCAGATTTTTAATTTATAAAATAAGAAGAAATGTCGTTAATAGAAGATTTAAACTGGAGACATGCTGTAAAAGCGTATGATCCCGCAAAAAAAGTATCAGAAGAAGATTTAAATAAAATTTTAGAAGCTGCAAGATTAGCTCCAACTTCATCTGGTTTACAGCCCTTCCGTGTGATTGTGGTAGAAAATCAGCAATTAAAAGAGAAGATGGTAAAAGGAGCATTAAATCCGGAAGTTATGAGAGATTGTTCTCATGTACTTGTTTTTGCAGCGTGGGACAGTTACTCTAATGAGAAAATCGATAAAGTTTATGATCATCACACTGATGTAAGAGAATTACCAAGAGGCCGTTTCAGCAGTTATACTGATCAGATTAAACAAATCTACGGAGCACAAACTCCTGAACAGCATTTTGCGCACACAGCAAGACAAAGCTATATTGCATTAGGTCTGGCAATGGCTCAGGCGGCTGAACTGAAGATTGATTCCACTCCGGCTGAAGGTTTCAGCAATGAAGTAGTAGATGAGATTTTGAATCTCAAAGAATTAGGTTTAAAAAGCGTTACCCTTTTATATCTCGGTTATAGAGACACCGAAAATGACTGGCTTTCTCAAATGAAGAAAGTAAGAATTCCTATGGAGGAATTTATCATCAGAAAATAGTTTTTACATTACTTTTTCTCATTAGATTATGGAAGATCATCACCCGCTCATATTGGGAAACCAGCTTTGTTTCCCGCTTTACGTTATTTCAAAAGAAGTTATCGGTTTGTACAGGCCATTTCTTGATGAACTTGATATTACCTACCCGCAATATCTTGCGATGATGGTACTTTGGGAGAAAGATGGATTGACTGTAAATCAGGTTGGCGAAAAACTGTTTCTCGACAGCGGTACGTTAACACCGTTATTGAAAAGACTTGAAGTTAAGGGTTTTATCATCAGAAAAAGAAAAAAAGAAGACGAAAGAGTCGTTGAAATTTTTTTAGCTGATAAGGGAAGAAATTTGCAGCAAAAAGCGTGTGAAATTCCGGCAAAAATGCAGGAAAAACTAAATTTAACAACAGAAGATTTATTCGAACTCAAAGAAACTGTTCAGAAAATTTTAAATAAAATTCAAAAATAAAATGAAAACATTATATACAACAAGTGTTACTGCAAAAGGCGGAAGAAACGGACAGGTAAAAAGCGAAAACGGAATTTTGAATCTTGAGGTAAGAATGCCTAAAGCTTTAGGCGGAGCCAATGATGATTTTACCAATCCGGAAATGCTTTTCGCAGCAGGATATGCAGCGTGCTTTGACAGTGCACTGAATTTGATTATCAGTAAATCTAAAATTCAAACCGGTGAAACTTCGGTAGCTGCAAAAGTAAGCATAGGGCAGAATGAAGACGGTGGTTTTGGTCTTGCAGCAGAACTCGATGTGAATATTCCGGGAATTACTATTGAACAGGCTCAGGAATTAACAGAAAAAGCCCATCAGATTTGTCCTTATTCAAATGCGACAAGATCCAATATTGAAGTTAAGCTCTCGGTGACCAATAACTAAGATTAATTTCTTTAAATTATACAAAATCTGCTTCGAAAGAAGCAGATTTTTTTATGTTTGATTTTAAAAGCGACTTTAAGACCTGTTTATGTGACATATTATTTTTAGCATTCTCATTCAAAAGGCTAAATTTGCAAGTAAAATAATAGGTTAAATTTTAAATAAATCATTCAATGAAACTTAAGATGACAAAAAAAAGTAAGGCTCAAAGCATTCCTAAATTTATGATTGAAAAGCTTCGCTTTAATTCAATATTTTTCATCAGCGGTTTACTGTTTAATATTACATGGTGCATCTCTTTATTAATTACGCATTCTATAGAGTTTTACATCATTGGGTTTTCTGCTTTTTTACTGATTATAAATGGTGGCTGCGAGATTTTTTTCTCTCTTGCCAATAAAACAAAATTAGAGGCATGGGGATTGTTCATACAGTCTGGAATTTTTACAATAATTACTGGAATTTTAATTTTATTTGATCTTGTAAATATTCTAAATGTAAATGAAGTTTTTTTATCTTACTTTTTTATAGCCGGTTTCTTTAATCTAATCCTGGCAGGTTCACTGGTACAATACGGAATGATAGACTGGAGCCGTTTTACTAATCTAAACTGGATTGTAATTTTATTATCGGCATCAGCCTTATTGATGCTGGTAAGTGATTGGGGAGATACAGATATACTGCTTGGTATTACTTCTGTTTTGTTTGGATGCGGAAGAATGATTTTAACGGCTAATTTTTCAGAATTAAATACTTTTCCGAACAAAGTAAGCAGGGAGATTTATCAAAAAATTGATGGTGTGAAAATAGAATATTTTGAAGCTTTGGAGAAGAACTGGGATGCTGACAGAAATCTATTTCTTTAGCGATGATTTTTAGTATTTCTAATCTCTTTGCATTTTAAATACTTGTTCAAAAATCTCAAATTTTATCTACGCTTCAATTTTATTTGTAAAATCGATATGGTATAGTTCTGTACTTTTAAAAATTGAAACTAATGATAATTAGTTTATGTTTCAAAAGAAGTAATTTCTTCCATTAAAACATTGTTATTAACTTCCCACTAAAATTCATTGGGAAGTTTTAAGAGTTTTATAAGATTACAACAGATTGGTTCTGTCGCATCTAAAGCTAAGTTTTATCTTTAGCTTTTTTAAATTCTTCAACTCATGAATACGAAAGGTCATTGCTATCCGAAGTCTATTATACTGCAGGCAGTATATTTTAAGCTTAGATTTACATTAAGCTATAGGGATATTGAAGAGATCATGAAAATGCGAGGAGTTTCTGTTGATCATGCTATTATTCAATGGTGGGTTTATAAGTTTACGCCTTTCATTGAGGCAGAGATGAAGCAGAGAAAAAGTAAAGTAGGTAAAAGTTGGAGATTGGATGAAACTTATATCAAAATAAAAGGTATTTGGTGTTATTTATATAGAGCAGTAGATAAACTAGGCAATACAGTAGACTTTCTTTTGACCAGAAAAAGACAAAGAATGAGCGTGTAGTTATTTCTAATTAAAGCAATTGCTAATAATTACCGGCCAAGAGTAATAAACATTAATAAAAGCGGTTCTAATACCGCAGCGATCCAAGTCTATAACAAGTGTTCGTTCCCAAAGATTAAAATCCGACAGTGTAAATATCTCAACAATATTGTCGAACAGGACCATCGTTTCGTCAGGTGGCGCATACAAAACGGATTAGGTTTTAAAAATTTTGAATCGGCCAAACGAACGTTAAGCGGAATTGAAGTTGTACATATGCTGAGAAAGTATCAAATGTTTGGACCAGGATTTTCTATGTTTAAATCATTCTGTAAATTGGCGTGCTGACTTTTAAATTACTTAAATTCGTATATTTGATTCTGACAGATGCGACAGAACCCTTAATTTAGTCATAAATCCATTCCATTGCCAAAACGAATGTTAACAGCAATTAGGCGGACGTCCAAAAAAGCAAATCTTTTGATATATTACCAAATTTAAATTATCAATATTCAACTATGTCAAACTCTTTTAATCATACAAAATACCTTATCCTTTTTTTGCTTTTATCATTGCAATCAAAAGCGCAAAATGCAGCGCTATTTAATCACATTTCTAATGAAGTAATCACAATACCCTCCAAAGTACTAAATGAGGAACGTCAAATTTATATTTATGTTCCAAAACAGGATTCGGCAAACCCTAACAAGACTTTTCCCGTACTGTATTTATTGGATGGGGAAAATCATTTTCATATACTTTCCGCATACATTGACTACTTAAGCCATTATGAAATAATCCCTCCAATGATGGTAGTGGGTATTATTAGTAAAGACCGCAGAAAAGACCTTACACCTACCAATAGCACAATTGATTACTTTGGAAAAGTAGACTCTATATATAAAACAAGCGGCGGGAATGAACATTTTTTCCAGTTTATAAAAGCTGAGCTAATACCTTATATTGAAACAAATTATAAAGCCGGATCATACAAAATATTTGCCGGGCATTCTTTTGGTGGTATTACAACTATAAACTGCATGTTTACTCACCCAGATATGTTTAATGCCTATATAGCCATAAGTCCTTCGCTTTGGTGGGATAATAAGTATATATTAAAACTTGCAGAAAGCAAATTGACAAAATTAGCAGATCTCAACAAAACTATTTTTTACAGCACTGCAAACGAAGGTATTAATGAGCCGGATTCATTTCACACTGATGTATTGAAATTCGATAGTCTGATTGCAAACAGAACACCCAAAGGGCTTTTATATAAATACAAATGCTACCCGGAAGAAAGCCATATGAGTGAACCGATAGTAGCTTATTATGAAGCATTACGATTTATTTATCAGGATTGGAAACCTCCCTTGAAAAAGTAATAAGAAGATTACCAGCGGTTCTGTCGAATATATAGCTAAGTTTTATCTTTACCTTTTTTAAATTCTTAAACTCCAATACTAAAGGTCATAGTTTTACTTTACTATAAACTGTTAATCAAATTATGCATTTCTTCTAAATACACTTTTGTCAATACTTTCTACCGACTTTGTCCAAGAAAAAGGAATATTTAAATCATCTGATGACATTATGGACATTCCGCCTACCATCGCACAAATAGTGTCTCTGTCACCTAAAATAGATACTGCTTTCCAAAGTCCTTCTTCAAAATTTTGTAAATTATATGCAGTACACCAAATTACAAAAGGCACTGTATCCTGTGCAGTCATATTTATACCGTTGCCCAAAATGCTTCTTACCGTTTCAATATGATAATTGTAGGGTACACTTTTAGATTTTGAGATCTTTGACTTGGTATCACTATCTGGTAATTCTTTTAAAATTTTATCTATAAAATCATCGGGTGTTAATATACACTTATCAAATTTCATTTGAGTTGTCAATGCAGTGCCAATTGCAATGGCAATAGCACCTGTGATCGCTTCAATATTTGAATGAGTAATTTCAGCTGATTTTATAGCTAATTCTTTCACTTTTTGAAAATTATCGAAATGGTAAGCACCAATTGGACAGACTCTCATTGCGGCTCCATTTCCCATTGAACCTTGTCCGTCAAATGCTCTTTTTGATACTTCCTGCCAATCCTCACCGTTTTGAACTTCTCTCAGCAGTCTTCTCAAAGTGGCACCATAACCTCTATTTGTATCTAAATCGTGATTGATACAAAACTCTTTTAGTAAGTTTTCCTGGTCTATACCGCCATTTCTTTCCAATTCCTCAAAAATGGCAATAGACATTACGGTGTCATCTGTAAATTCCCAATTGGTTTCAGGTATTTGTCTTAAATAAATGCTTTCTGAAATTTTATCTAAATCGCCAAAAAAACTATCACCAAAGGCATCGCCAATTGACACACCCAATAGTGATTTCTTAGCATTTTCAATTCTATATGTAGTGTCAATATGATCCATAATTGTCTTGTTTTTATAATAGTAGGCAACGTTCTGGCGCTACAAGCAGTTAGGGATTAAAGGTGCGGGATTTTTCCATTAAATACAAATCCCCCCCCTCATTTTTAATATATTCATTCAAAAGACTTTCGAAATTTGGATAAACATTAATCCATGAAATTTGATTGTTTTCCATTTCTTTAGCCCAAAGTATAAGTGAATTTTCTGTGAAGACTAAAAATTCTTGTTCTTTGGTTCTAAAAAAAGGAATTAACCTTTTTGAATTTAAGTGTTCTTCATATTTAAAGTTTATTGGGTTCTGTCGCATCTAGCTACGTTTTAACTTTGCCTTTTTTAAATTGTTAAACTCATGAATACGAAAGGTCATTGCTATCCGAAATCTATTATACTGCAGGCAGTATATTTTAAGCTTAGGTTTACATTAAGCTATCGGGATGTTGAAGAGATCATGAAAATGCGAGGAGTTCATGTTGATCATGCTACCATTCAGCGCTGGGTTTATAAGTTTACACCTTTGCTTGAGTCGGAGATGAAGAAGAGAAAGGTTAGAGTGGGGACAAGATGGAGATTGGATGAGACTTATATCAAAGTAAAAGGTATTTGGTGTTATTTATATCGAGCAGTAGATAAATTAGGCAATACGGTAGACTTTCTTTTGACCAGAAAAAGGAAGAGAATGAGCGCGCAGTCATTTCTAATTAAAGCAATTAGTAATAACTACAGGCCAAGAGTAATAAACATTGATAAAAGCGGTTCTAATACTGCCGCTATCAAAGTCTATAACAAGCGTTCGTTCTCAAAGATTAAAATCCGACAATGTAAATATCTTAACAATATTGTAGAACAAGATCATCGTTTTATCAAGTGGCGCATACAAAACGGATTAGGTTTTAAAAGTTTTGAATCGGCAAGACGAACATTGAGCGGAATTGAAGTTGTCCATATGCTGAGAAAGAATCAGATGATTGAACCAGGGATAACTATGTTTAAATCATTCTGTAGATTGGCGGCCTAACTTTTAAATTACTTAAAGTGTTGTATTTGATTCTGACAGATGCGACAGAACCAAAACCTGCCTTGCTTTTGATTTTTAGACTAATCTAAAATTCTTCAGTTATGGTTATCATATTCAATTAATAATTTGCCACATAACTTATTGTAGCTTTTTCATTAAAAGGTCAGTCAGTTCCAAACTTATATGACTCAAAATGTAATCTATTCAAATTACTCAAGGCATATACAAAATTCAAGAAATTGTAGTACATTGTGTAGATGGCAGTATTTCAATTAAAGTACAAAAATTATGATTACATTCAAAATATCTGATGATGTAGAACGCAACATCGAAAAAATAAATGCTTATGGTAGAATTGTTGGTGACTGGACAGGCAGTATTGCTATTAATAATAAAGAAGATTTGACCTCTCATTCAATTATTAATATGTTAAAGAAAATGTTGAACCTGTCGGGAAGACCATCAAAATTACTAATGTCCGACATGAAGCTTATAAATACAAATGATTATGCAACATGGGTAGCAGATACAGAAGATTTTTATTCATGGTTAGATAATCTTAAGGTCATTGAAGATAGCATAGAATCTACTTTAGCTGATTATTATTTTGATGTATGTCTTGAAGGAAAAAAAAAGCATTTTATTAAAGATGCTGCAACTTTCTTACTCACAGCTGATGATTATCCAACAAGCAAGATTGACTTATCATTATGGATGAAAATAAATATCTTTTCAGAACAGATTTGGGCAGGATTCGATGAAGAGTTAGATCGACCTAATAAACTCTTATTAGGCAAAGAATGTGCTACATATAATCGAAATGTTTTATCTAATGTATTAGAGCAAATAAAGAAAGACTTTGGAGTAGAACAACCTTTTACTTTTGAATCTGAAAATATGAGTGGTGCATGTGAAACTGGATTTAGAAACGATTGTAGTCAGTTTAGGTTTTAGTATGTTAAAATTGACAAAAAAAAATACAAATTCATTACGGAGTTATTCTTCAAATTATTGCCTAGCAAATCCTGATCTTATGGAAAGATTTCCCCAGAAAGTAATACTTAATATGTCAGAGAGATACATTTTATACTAATGGCCCAAAATTGTAATGATTATCCTCTTCTTTATGAATTGGAAACTAACGGGTAGAGGAATTCTAAATTTTTGAAACAATCAATTTTTGGCTGCAGTTTAGCAGTAATTAATACGTGCAAATAGGAGCACGATTAACGAGAATATAAACCGGTTTGTAAATTATATTCAAGTTAGCCGTTGAAAAGTAGTTTAGTACAATTTAGGAAAATGTCAATCTTAATTTTAAATCATTAAAAGTGTTCGAATCCTGTTAAGTTATCGAATGATCAACTTGAAAAATCCTCATATTTCTTATAAATACTGTCTCTCTTATATTTTTGATTGTGATTAAAAAAAAGAAAATAATAGCAAAAATGATTAAAAGTTATTGTTATCCAATAATATAAATAAAAAAAAGGCGCCAATTGTCTTCAATTGGCGCCTTTTGGACTGTTGTGACGGTTACTGAACAATTTACAAACCATTTTATGAATGATTTAAAGAAATTGGCTTATTTTCAAGTTGATTTGTAAGATAATTATTTTGTATTTTGACTCAGGAACGGTTTGTATGTATCGTAGGGGTTCGAAGCAAAAGAATTCAATGATGGTAAAAATAATTTTTGAAAATGCTGTAATTTATTTGCATTTTTTTGTTTTATTGTGCTTGGGAATAAGCATTTTTGATAAGTTTCCTTTTTATTACATAAATAATTTTTCTAAATAATTCCTAACGTCTTTTGGTTTGCGTCCCAAAAGTTCCTCGAGAGTAGGAGCTATATAATCCATGTCACCATTTTTATCTTTTTGTGACGGAAAAGGTATCAAGTCCAGTTCTGATTTTGTACACGAATGAAAAGCTAATAGAAGATAATCATGAAAATTGTAAAGATACTTCAGAAGCTTTTTTGCAAATTAGAAGCTAAAAACGGGTATTTGTACTGTAGTTTTTTCATGATCAAAATGATTATTTTACAACTTATTATTACATGGATTATGGAAAACCGTAAAATAAATAGAAAATGGTTTTGTAGGTTTGTTGTTGATCATTAATTAAAAATATTTTGAAAATCTATTTGAGCTATTTATACTAATATGGAGTTTTTAGCAGATATAAAATATTTAGTTGTAAGCAGACGGTTAATTATTAAAAAAAAATGATAATAACTTAGATCAGACAAATTTAAAATGAACACATAATTTCTTGAAGTTATAAAAGCCAGTAAAAAAAATATATAAATAATGAAATTTCCAATAGCCGAAATTAATGTCGATGACTACAACGATAAGATATTTAATTTAATTCAGGATGATGAATGTATCTTTTTTATTGATACGAACATTATAGCACTAATGTATGGTATACACGATTCAGCTAGAAAAGAATTTATAGAGTGGATCAAATTATATATTGTAAAAGACAGAGTTAAAATACCAAATTGGGTTATAAATGAATATACCAATAGATTTGTAAGGGATCAAATACAAGATTATTTAAGCCCATTATCAAAAATAAAAACAATAAAAAAAGAATTCACAAATGCGAGCGCATTCTTAAAGATGCATATCGATAGTTCAAGTCTAGCAAAATCACCATATGCAAAGACGGACATTGCTGATTTTCAAAATGATTTAAAAATTATTGAAGAAAAATTGGCTAAAATTGCATTTACCACGTCCTCTAAAGGACAAGATTATAAGATTAAAATTCATAAGGAAATTGAACAGGCTTTTGAAAAATGTATTATTGATACTGATATTGATAATATTCTATCGAAAGTAAATGAAATGGGATTAGTAAGGTATAGTCATAAACTACCTCCTGGTTTTGAGGACGATAAAAAAGATTTGAATGCACATGGTGATTTAATTCTATGGTATGAAATACTTCATTTTTGTAAATCTAATAAAATTCAAAAAGCTATACTAATTACAAATGATGAAAAAAAAGATTGGGTATATGCTCCTTTTAAAATAATTGATAATGGAAGATTAAAAGGAAATAGTCATCCTCAATTTAAAATTGTAGATTCAAGATTAGTTCACGAATTTAAAACAAATACAAATTCTGAAGAGTTTCATATTATCAATTTTGAGCAATTAACAAAAATACTTATTGGGAAACTAAGTAATAGTTTTATTGATTTAGCTAACGCTTTACAAATTGTTAATAATCAGCAAACTGAAATTGAAGATAATTCAAATGTTGCAATTGAAGAAGAACTAGAACTAGAACAACAAGAACAACAAGAACAACAAGTAGAGCCAATAGAACCAATAGAACCAGTAGAACCAGTAGAACAAGTAGAACCAGTAGAACAAGTAGAACAAGTAGAGCCAGTAGAAAATATTCCAGAAGAAGTAACAGAAATTATTGAAATAGATAATCAAGCCGTTCCTAAACTTCCTAATTCAACTACTTATTTAGATTATTCGTTGGCAGATCGCGATTTTCCTTTGTATGGAGATGCATTTCTTGTTAAAACAATAAAACAACTCAAAACTTATGATTGGTACAAGCAAAATCCAGCACTTGTAAGTTTTATTGAAACAGCAGAAAAAGGATTTGATGAAAATATTAATAATACTAATAGTCTATTTGTCATAGGACGAAACATATACCAGTCGGCATGTGGTGGTTCCAATGAAGCTGCGAGTTTTATTACAGAATTAAGAGGTAACTTTGTGAAATTAAGTGATTATGTTATTAATCATATTTATTCAGGGATTGTTTACGAAATATATTTTGACTCTTCAAATACATTCCGACAAGAAAACCTTAAATCACATTTTATAAATGAGGTTTTTGAAGTTTCAGATTTAGATCGTCTAAATTCATCCAAAGAATTTATAACCAACTCTCTTGAATTCTATAAAAAAGGGTTACTCTACTTTCCTTTTCAAATAGATATGGTAATTATAAAAGCTAAATTTGACGATTCTACAAAAATTACTGAGGATGATTGGTTTGGAAAAAATGAATTTATAATATTAAGTGAATTAGAAGGAAATGGTATTGATCTTTTAACTACTGATGATGAAAACGCATTAAATGTTTATTTCCCTAATTTAAATTTATTAGGATTGATTGACACGATTGGGAAAATATATGCTATACCAGAGAATAAATTAAAAGTAGATGTTGCAGAAAATACAAGTTACAAAATGCCTATAACGCTTGAAAATAAAAGTTTCCGCAAATTATCAAGTCTAGAATTTTAATATAATTAGCTACAATCGGAATATTTAAATTGTAAATTTATTATTAAAAACGTCACATCTAAAAAAAAAGCGGTTTCATTTTATAGCCAGTAAAAAGGCTATTTTTAATTTGTAGATTAAGTGGATTATCATTTTAGGTAAATTTTAGATGATTAGGAAAAGAGCCTCTATACTTTACAAAAGTGATAATTATTACAGGAAAAAATATTTAATAAAAATTAGTATTTATGGATGCCTTTCTTATTGTAAGTTTCTCCTTGCTGGCGCGAGCTTCTAGCTCGTGAACAATTATTTGTAAAACGTCCCACTAAAATTTATTGGGAAGTTTGTGGGGAAGTTTTGAAAATTTTATATCATTACAGATAGCTAAATTAGGAAATAATTAGGCATAAAAAAAATCCCATTTCGTTAGAAATGGGATTTTAATTTTGTGACCCTTACTGAACAATTTACAAACCATTTTATGAATGATTTAAAGAAATTGGCTTACTTTTTGATTGATTTGTAAGATAATTAGCTTAAATTTTTATTTCAGAAGCGGTTTGTATGTATCGTAGGGGGTAAAAGTTAAAAAATGTTAAAGAATGTGATTTCAATAATTTGTTATTGAATCAACTTCAAGCATAAAAGCATGATATTAACTCAATGTTTAGATAAAGATTTATTTCAATTATTTGCAATATTAGATATTAGTTTTGAGTTTATTCAGTTCAAAATTTGTTGATTATGTTTGCTGATTTAGATGAAAATAAAAAATATGTGTTCAAGTTATTTATTGTTCTTCTACTGAAGGTAAAAATTGATTTAGTTCTTCCCAACCTTTTCGCATTTTTGAGTCTCTATAAACTAAGAGTAAGATTTTTTATTTTTGTTAAGCAATGGAATAAATTTTGTTTTTTTACTCCTACAAAATCTGCAAAAACCAAAAACCAATCTATTGAATAGTTTCCTATGATAAAAAAGTTTTTTACGATCCTTAGTTTTGTTTTACTTTTTAGCTGTCAAAATCGTAGTATTCCAGCAGTAGAAGATGCTACTTTAAAAGTAGACAGATCGGGATACAGTTTTCTTGAATCTCCATTGTATATCGTAAATGCAGATTACGTTATTTATGAGGATCGCTACACTCATAACATCATTTATCCGGATTTGGCTTCTTTTTCTACAAGAAAAAAAGAAGAATCTGGTTTTGCATTTGATAAAAACGGAATTTACGTAAAAGGTGAATTTTTAAAAATCGATACTACAGGTTTTGTGGCGCTTGGAAAAAATGATGAATTGGATCTTTTATGGAAAACCAAAAACAAAGTCTTCAAAAACATAACAGAATTAAAAGATATTGATGTCGAAAGTTTTCAAGCCAATCCAAGTAAAAGATTTATCTCTGACGATGTTAATCAATATTTTAAAGACAAAAATTCAATTTATTACTTCGATAAAAAAATTGAAGGTTCAGACGGAGCATCGGCTAACACCGACCAATATGACTTTTGCCATGATAAAAACCATATTTATTCTAAAGGCGAAATCGCTTATTTCGGAAGAGAGCCGTATCAATATGTCAATTATTTTTTTTCCAAAACGAAAAGATTTGTTTTCTTCAATGGAGAGATTGTTGACGGAATGCACGCCGATTCATTAACCGGTTTATCGCTTTGTTATTCTCGATACAAAAACAGTATCTATTTTCAGGATCAAGTAACGCCAATGCAACTTAAAAAATCCAGCAAAATCAAAGTTTGGATTACCGAAAACCAAGATCGCTATATTACTGATGGGGAAAATGTTTTTGATGGCGGGAAGAAATTGGAAAGGAAATTTGATATTCCTTCTTTCGGTTTTCTGCCTTACTCGAATTTGATTTATGATAAAAATGGGGTTTATGAAATAGTCTACGATATTGATTTAAAAAAAGACAAAATTGAGAAACTGCCTTTTAAATATACCGAAAAAGTGAGCAGTGCAAACACTTCTTATAACCGATTTTCCCGAATCGTATTTTATAAAAATCAAGCGTATGCCAAGGAAACTAAATCATTATATAAAGATTTAACTCCAAAACAGCTTGCAAAAGGAAAAGCACAAAAAAAGGATATTGATGATTTTGATGGTTCAGATAAAGTTGTTTTTGATTTAAATTTTTACAAAAAATACGATCAAGTTTATTGCAACGATAAAAGAACAGGATTTGATGCTGAAACGTTTAGGCCAATTGATGGAAGCACACAATATTATAAAGACAAAAACAGAGTTTTGTTTTATGATGAAAAATATTCCAAAATGAATAAACTCAATGATGTCGATGTAAAATCGGCGCGGTTTTTTAATACATTTTTGGTTGATAAAAACTATTTGTACTGCAAAAACTCAAAGATTATTAAAAGCGCTGGTTTAGAACTTTTAGCCGCTTTTCCAGGTTATAGAGGCGGTTTTTGTGGCAACGACCCAACTCCAATTTCAGATTTTTATTTATTTAAAAATGCAGAAGGTTTTTGGCTCGTTAAAAAATCGGATGAAATATTCTATCGATTTTTAGGGAAAGTATTTGACCGCAAATGGGATCCGGCTTTTGAAGCGATTGATCTTGCTAAAAAGTATAAAAACAAAAGAACCGCTTTTCCTCAAAGATCTTTTAAAGCAGAAAGTTCATCTGAAGATTACAATAAAGTTTACAATTCAACTGAAGTTGATGTGCCACCAAAATTCGTTGGCGGTTATCAAAAATTCAATCTTTTTTTGAACAAAAATTACAAAGTGCCAGAAGCCATTACCAAAGATAAAAGTCTGGGAGGAGGTGTTTTTGCCAATTTTATAATTGAAAAAGATGGAAGTGTCTCAAATATTGATATTCAGCACGATCGTGGCTACGGATCCGGAAAAGAGCTGGAAAGGGTTTTGAAACTTTGCCCAGATTGGATTCCCGCAATGAAAAACGGAAAACCAGTGCGATGTATTCAAGGTCTTCCGTATTATATTAAATAATAAATTCAAAATCATACTTCTTTTTTATGAGAACATTTTTTTTAATACTTCTTGTTGCTTTCACTTTTGGTTGTTCAAAAAAACAAAATAATGTCGCAACCATATTTACTAATACATCTAGTTATGGTTTTGATAAAGTGGTCCATGATTCTTCAATCACAAAATTGCAAGGAACTTGGGGTACTAATGAATTGATATTGGCCAACAAGACAACAGACTATTTTTTCTTTCCAAGAGATGTTAATGTCCACTATTTTGGATATAATATTAAGATAAATCCGGACCAAACTTTTGAATGCTTTGAAACTGCAGATTGTGGAAATGGTTGTTTCACTTCGAGTAAAGGCAAATACAAGATTATTGACAAAAATTACATCTGTTTTTATTTGGAAGAAATTAATCGTAGCGGTGAATGTTCTGAAAATTCAAAACCGAATATAGATTTAGGTTTGTATTATTACTATGAGAAAGAAAAAGCAATTTATCTTTTAAAAAGCAACGGAGATCTTGAGGAAGATAAAAGAAATGTACGTTATAGAGATTTAGTTATAGCAAAACGTAAAGAAATTGAAAGTTTTGATAATAACAACCTTAACCTTTTCATGTTTAATTGGAAACAATTCGACTCTAATTTTATAAGTGGAATAAAGCTTTCGATTTTTAAGGAAAAAGGAAAAAACAATGTCGACGAAGATCAGGTTGTTGCGATTTGCATGGCTGAAAACAACATCAAAGATTATGAAATTTTGTATGCATATAAAGGAAATGAATATAGTACACAAGCTGTTTTTTTAGTAAAAATGAATGGTGAATATCGTTATGTGATTTATGATACGAGAGACAAACCAAAAGTCTCTTTATATAATGATAAAGAGATTGAACAAGTTGACAAAAAAATAAGTGAAATTGATCGTGATAAAACATTAAAAAGCAAAATTTTTAAAGAAACTAACACAAAAAAAAATACTGTTCATTCAAAAAAAACAATAACGGTATTAAAAAAGGAAAATGAAATTTATAAGATCATATATGAAGAATATCCCCTGGATTTAGAACATTATCCTATTTATACACGAACTCTTTATTTTCAAAATTCAAGATGCATCTATAAAGGAAATCAAACTACTTTTATGGGCGAAGATAGCAGAATTTCTCAAGAAGGAGTTTATTTTTTAAATGGCGAAAGCAGTATGGTTGCAAACAAAATAATTAGAAATGATTCGGGAATTAGACTTCAATCGATTGATTGGGAACTGCAACAAATTGACCAAATAATGAATGAAGTTAAAAAACAAAATTTATAAAGAAACCTTAAACTGCGCTGCAAATTACATAAAATTTAATTTCTTCCCAACCTTTTCGTCTTTTTAATGCTCTATAATAAATAGAGGAATGCTTTAAAATTTTCTCGAATAAACTCATGCCAAAAAATCTACTCTTAATTTTCGTTTTATTTCCTTTTTTTATCTTTTCACAAAATGTAGAATCTGCGCGCAAGCAAGCCGAGACCTATTATGAAAATGGAGATTTTTTAAAATCCTACCAAACTTTAAACACAATTAAGGACAAAGAGGTTTTAGAAAATACAAGCGTAAATCTTTTCAAATCTCATTTAGAAAACATCATTAATCATCGTTTTTTCAAAGTAAAAAAACTGAACGATTCTTTGTCTAAAGTTTATATCAAAACGAGTATACTAAAGTCGCAAGGTGTTTATAATGAAAAGACAAAACAGTATACTTTATTGCCTGTTTATGATTCGGTTAATGTTGCTAAGGAATATTACAAGTATGCCAATATTTACAAAAATAACATGGAAGGGTTTGCAAACATCGAAACAGGAAAAGTGATTGTTCCATTAGGAAATTATATTTGTGCTTCTGACGGAACTTATGTTTATGTAGATACAAAAAGTAAATATGGAACTTTTTCTTTAAATGATCTCATAACTGTATATGACACCAATGGAAATTTGCTTCTTAAAGATATGGATACTTTTAATTTCATGTATGTACCAAATTATATCAGCACTAAAAACAAGAATAACAAATATCAAATAATTGACATAAAATCAAATAAAATCATCTTAGACGATTGTGACTATTTTGAAAACCCAATCAACGCTATTGTTGAAAATGGAATTTCTTATGACAACATTTGGCTTCCCTTTCGAAAAAACAACCAAAATTATCTCTACAAAATAACAGCTGACGCAATTGTTGATACACATAAATTTGACACGTATGTTTCAATGTATTCTAATTATAATCATTTTGATAACGCGCTTAAAGAAATTATAAACCTAAAAGACAATGCACCTTTCAGATTTGATACGATTAGACCGCTTCGATTTTACAGCGATTATACAATTGTAAAAAAAGGAGATAAGTACGGAATTTTTAATGTTTCAAAAGATAAATTTTACAAAGAACCAATTTATAATTCAATCACTAAAATTGGTAATACTTTTTATAATGGGAAATGGATAAATCTTATTTATGGAGAGGAAATTTGCATGCCAACATCGGACAAACCAGAAGGGATTGTTTTCAAGAAAAACAACTTATTTGGACTTATGGATGTAAGCGGCGCTATTGTTGTTGAAGCCGATTATGATGAAGTAAAATATTTGACGAACAGTATTTTTATTTTAAGAAAAGGAATAAAATGGGGTTTTAAAGGTGTTTTAAAAGACGATAAATTGGTTGCGCCAGAATTCGATTATATTGAATATCGTGCATGGAATTTTGGATATGTTGGCGGTTACAAGAATAAAAAAATGGTCTATTTTTTAAGAAATGGAGATAAAATAGACTTAAAAGAAATTGAAAAACAAAAAAAAAGAAGCTATAAATTCATACAGCCTGCAAATCCTATGTCCAGTGTAAACATCAGTAAAGAATTTAACCGAACCATATTTGAAACGGGAGGAAAGTACGGTTTGGAGGATTTTAACAGTAGGGAAATTTTAGCTCCCAAATACGATAATATCGAATACGCCAGAAAAAATAAGTTTATTGTTTCTTCTGGATCATTATTCGGTTTGATGGATCGCAATGGAAAAGAGATTGTTCCAGTGCAATATAAAAAAATTGAATTTAAGGACTCAAATCCGGATCTCTATTTTATAACTGGTGATAATGGATTAAAAAGCATTTTTACTTCTGATGGAGCGATGATTTATCCGCCAAAGATTAAGGAAATCGCTAATGATTATTTTGATGAAACAACAAAAGCAGGCTATTTTGTTGTTACGGAAGAATTGTCTTCTTCAAGCAAAAAAGTAAATCAGAATCAAGAACAGGAAATCTTAAAAAATGGCGTAATACGAGTTAAAGATGGCAAAGCGGAAAGACTTGATATGGATGGAACTTCATTTCAAATTGTAAATTCTATTATTATAGCAGCCAAAATTGAACGCCCGGGCTGGGCAAGTTTTTACAGTATAATAAAAGAAAAATTAATGCCAGACCAATTTATAGCGGATTATATATATGACTATAATAACCAAAGAATTTTTGCCAGAAAAAAACATTCTTATGATACCGTAATTGACAAGTTTGGCAATGAAACAACGTTAGAACATCCGTTCAATTATATCATAAATGATTATTTCTTTTTTGTAGAAGACGATAAAATAGGGGTAATGAACAAGGATTTTAAAACCGCTAATTTTAGGTATCCTGTTTTAAAAGTGATAGACAAAAAGGAGTATCAATTTTTGTCGACATATCCACAAGAATATACTATAAAGGCAGCTTCGTATTTTAAATTTAATACTAACAAGAATTCAATAAAATACGGTATTGTAAATTTTGATGGAAGAGTACTTTTTCAGCCAGAAATTTATGATGAAATTACTTTTTATGATTTTAGAAACACAAGCGACAACAGAAATTATAGTGAAAATGAATTTCTGAAAGAGCATGAAAATGATCTTTTTATCTGCACAACAAATAAAAAAGATTCAAAAATCATACAGTTTTTTAACGGTAAAAATGAAAATTTAGCTACGTTTGAAGTAAAGCAGAATTGGTCTTGGAATTTTCACCCACGTAAAGAAATTGTCGTAATTAAAAGCGCAGATTCCGTGCAGCTCTATGATTTGAAAACTAAAAAAATAGATTTCAAAATCAAAGCAAATGTCTTTATTGAAGATTACGATGATGGTTACACGGTTTCAAATTCAGAACCAAAAGCTACTGAAATAAAATATGTTAAGTATGATTATAAGGGCAACTTCATGTTTGATTATCGAATCACTCAAGGACAGCGATTCACTGGAAATTTTGCGGAAAATTATATTCTGAAAAGAAACAACAAATACGGCACAATGAACTCAAAAGGAAAAGCCGGAATTCCTTTTGTTTATGATGAATTGGAATCAAAAAAAGGAAAATTATTTATCACAAAAAATCATAATTTATTTGGCATTGTTGATGAAGACGGTCAAACGGTTGTAGACAAAAAGTATCAGGAAATAAAATGGTTAGAAGTTACATTGCCAAATTCTGGAAATACGATTATGTTTTCGGGCTATAGTGTCATAGAAAACAATAAATACGGACTTCTTGATGCCAATTCAAAAACGTTGCTTCCTGCTGTATTTGATAAAATTGATGTTTCGAGTGGCAATATTCTCGGCAAAAAAGACTCGACGGTAAGTGTTTATGATCTTAAAGGCAAAGAAATTTATTCTCGTATAGTGGATAGTGTTAGTTTCCATTCGTACAATAATTATCAGTTTTATAAAAAAGGGAAGAAGCTAATTTTAAATCCTGATGGCAGTATTAAGGATCCGAGCGAATATATACCTTGGGAAGATCATTTCAAAATCAAGAATTCGAAGTTGATAGACGGCAAATATTATTTGGTAAAAAATGATACTATAATTTATAAAACTTCTATTGGCAGCATTAAAGAAGTTGTTGTAAATATTGATTTCATGGGCGAAGAGTTAAAATATTTTCTAATAAAAGATGAAAATGACTTATGTGGTTTGTATACAAAAGACTTGAAAGTCATTTTGCCTTTTGAATACAATGAAATTGATATCACTGCAGGTGGAGATTTTTATATTGTGAGCAAAGGAGGGAAATTTGGCGTAATCGATTCGGAAAGCCAAATCATAATTCCGTTTAAATATGACGAAATCAAGTTTGACCGTAGAACATTTTTTAGCTGCAAAAAGAACAATAAAATTGAAAATATAACACCGCAAAAAGTTAAGATTTACGTTGAAAAAAAGCGGAAAGAAAAGAAAATGAAATCGAAAGTGCTTTATTGATTGAATGATTTTTATTGCTATTAATCAGTCAAGCAGAAAATAATAAAAAATCAAAATAAAATCGATTCATTCCTTCATTGTTAAGCATTTTCTGTGTCTTCGGAGGTGTAATTTTTCCCTTATGTATTTCGTTTTTAAATTCCATAAAACTAAAATTTTGTTAAATCAAAGATGGTTATTATTCTTTAAGTCAATGTTTTCGATGGATCATGGTGGTTTGTATCCTGTAAAGTCAACTCTACAGATTTACAAACCGCTGTTTTTTTCGGTGTAAAAGATGGTTAAATTGTTTCAAAAAGGCCAAAAAAAAAGCTAAAACTTTCGTTTTAACTTTTTTTTAAGAGTGACCTCTACTTTACAATTTACAAACCATTTTATGAATGATTTAAAGAAATTGGCTTATTTTCAAGTTGATTTGTAAGGTAATTATTTTGATTTTTTGTTTGTAAGTGGTTTGTATGTATCGTAGGGGTTAAATGTTAAAATGCATTATTCACTAATATTTTTCGATTCTGAAGAGTATTGCTTGGTAAAGACCACCATTTTTTAATTCATAATGCGATATTCATTAGGAGTGCTTCCAACATGCTGTTTGAAAAAGCGGGTGAAGTGCTGCGGATATTTAAAACCTAATTCATAAGCAACTTCATTAATGGTTTTTGTCGAATCGAATATCTTATTTTTAGCTGTATCTATTATTTTATTCTGAATGTATTCCTGGGCAGATTTTCCTGTTTCTTTTTTAATCAAATCACCAAAATAATTAGGAGAGAGATTAAGTTCGCCCGCATAATACGCTACAGAAGGCAGTCCTATAATATTAGGTTTATCCGAAGAAAAATAGCTGTTTAAGAGTTCTTCAAATTTTTCAACAATACCTTTATTTTCATTATCTCTGGTAATAAACTGACGGTCATAGAATCTTTCGCAGTAATTTAAAAATAATTCAATATTTGAGGCAATAAGCTTTTTGCTGTGCTTGTCAATAGACTGCTTTAATTCCGTTTCTATTTTAGCAAAACAATCAAAAACAAGCTGTTTTTCTTTCTCTGATAAGTGCAATGCTTCACTTGTATTGTAGCTGAAAAAATTATATTCACTAATGATTTTTGCAAGAGCGGTGCCTCGAATTAAATCCGGATGGAAAACCAATCCATGTCCTGCGGGCTGGTAATAATCTACCTTATTTTCAACATCAATGGTCTGACCGGGCGATACGAAAACTAAAGTTCCTTCCTGATAGTCGTAATAATTACGGCCGTATTTTAGATCCCCACATTTTACATCTTTAAGAAATATGCAGTAAAGTTCAAAATTCATCCTTGAACCTGTTCTTGGTTTTGCTTTATTAAAATCAATTATACTAACTAAAGGATGCAAAGTTTCATGATTATTAAAATCATTATATTCTTTAATAGTCTCGAAGTTAAATACCTGTCCCATGTCTTCATCGTTGTTTGTTACACAAATTTAGCTATTTAAGTACAGTTTTAACAGCAGTATACTCTGAATCAGTAATCTTGGTAGGAGATTCTGTAATCCGTATACCAAAACCCATGCTTTTAGTTCGGAAATTTGTAATAATAGAATTATAAAATCGTGTTACAATGCAAACTATAAAATTAAACAACGGAGTTGAAATGCCCATTTTAGGGTTTGGGGTTTTTCAAATGCAGGATCAGGCAGAATGTGAACAGGCTGTGGTTGATGCTATCGAAACAGGTTACAGACTAATTGATACGGCAGCGTCGTATATGAATGAACAGGCTGTTGGAAACGGAATTAAACGAAGCGGCATTGCAAGGGAAGAACTTTTTATTACAACAAAACTCTGGGTAAGCGATGCAGGTTATGAAAATACCTTAAAAGCTTTTCAGAAGTCATTAGACCTTTTGCAATTGGATTATCTCGATCTATATCTTATCCATCAGCCTTATGGCGATATCTACGGATCGTGGCGCGCCATGCAGGAATTATACCAAGCAGGAAAAGTAAAAGCTATTGGTGTTTCTAATTTTCATCCGGACAGAGTTATGGACTTAGTGTCGAATACTGGCTTTACGCCTGCAGTAAACCAGATTGAAACGCACCCTTTTCATCAGCAGAATGAATCGCAGCAATTTCTTCAGGACAATAATATTCAGATCGAATCCTGGGGGCCGTTTGCAGAAGGGAAGAATGACATTTTCACAAATAAACTTCTCACAGCAATTGCATCCAAATATAATAAATCGACCGCGCAGGTTATTCTGAGATGGCTCACTCAAAGAGGAGTAGTGTCAATTCCGAAATCAGTTCGTAAAGAAAGGATGGCAGAAAACTTCAACATTTTTGATTTTGAATTAACAGCTGAGGATATGGCTTCGATCAAATCTTTAGATACAAACGCAAGCCTGTTTTTTGATCACAGAGATCCCAACATGGTAAAATGGCTGAGTGAGCGAACATTAAACAGATAACTAACTAGAGATAAAATTTAAAATGGATAGAAGATCAATATTAAAAACGGCGGGTTTGGCATTGGCAGGAAGTGCACTGCTTCCTTTTGCTTCTTTTGCGAATTCTGATATAGAGGATATCGCTTCAGAAGAAAACAATCAGATTCCACTAACGGCTCCCGGAAAGCGAAAACTGGGAAAACTGGAAGTTTCCAGCATTGGTATTGGTGTACAGAATATGAGCCGTAATTACCAGACTACAGTTCCTTCCAGACCTGAAATGCACCGCATTATCCGATCAGCTTATGATAACGGGGTAACTTTTTTTGATGCTGCAGAAGCTTACGGGCCTCTGGAAGTGGAGAGAATTTTAGGCGAAGGAGTGCAGTCTTTTCGTGATAAGATTACAATTGCTACAAAATTCGGCTGGAACATTGATCAGGAGACAGGAAAACGTTTACCGGGTTTAAACAGCCAGCCTGAACATATTAAAATAGTTGTGGAAGGAATGCTGAAACGCCTGCGAACAGACAGAATTGATTTATTGTATCAGCACCGTGTTGACCCTCAGGTTCCAATTGAGGATGTTGTCGGCGTAATACAAGGTCTGATCAAGGAAGGTAAAGTACTGCATTATGGACTTTGCGAGCCGGGTCATCAAACCGTAAGACGTGCACATGCAATTCATCCGGTTACTGCTATTCAAAATGAATATTCATTATTATGGAGAGGGCCTGAAAAAGTGATTCTGCCGTTATGCGAAGAACTGGGAATTGGATTTGTGCCCTGGAGTCCTCTTGGTGTTGGTTTTCTCACAGGAGCCATTGACAGTAACACACGATTCGCACCTGGTGATATCCGTGGTATTGAATCCAGATTTTCGCCTGAAAACCTGCCTGCAAATATGGCTTTGGTTGAATTAATTCAAAAATGGAGCGCAGCGAAAAAAGCCGCACCGGCTCAAATTTCACTGGCATGGCTGCTGGCACAGAAACCTTGGATAGTACCAATTCCGGGAACAACCCAGATGGCGCATATGCTGGAGAACACAGGAGCATCTCAAATAAAATTTACGGCAAACGAATGGCAGGAGTTTAATACGGCCTTAAATGCCATTAAAATTGCGGGTGAACGATTACCTGCCGGGGTATTGGCTTTCTCGGATGTAGAAGCTCCCGAAAAAAAGAAATAATCTAATTTAAAGATAAAGATAATGGAAAAGAGAATATTAGGAAACAACGGACTTGAAGTATCTGCTCTTGGACTTGGCTGTATGGGACTGAGTTTTGGTTACGGAAAAGCAACAGAAAAAAATGAAGCCGTAGCTTTAATCAGGGCTGCTTTTGAAAAAGGTGTTACTTTTTTTGATACAGCAGAATGCTACGGTCCTTTTATAAATGAAGAAATTGTTGGAGAAGCTTTAGAACCATTTCGTAAAGAAGTGGTTATTGCAACCAAATTTGGATTTCAGGGAGGTGATTCGACAAAAGGTCTGGACAGCAGTCCTGCAAGAATTAGAGGAGTGGTCGAAGCTTCACTTAAAAGATTAAGAACGGATTCGATTGATTTGCTTTACCAGCACAGAGTTGATCCCAACGTGCCTATTGAAGAAGTTGCGGGAACGGTAAAAGAGTTAATTCAGCAAGGAAAGGTAAAACACTTTGGACTTTCAGAAGCGGGTGTAGAGACCATTCGAAGAGCGCATATTATACAGCCGGTTGCTGCACTCCAGAGTGAATATTCCTTATTTTATCGGGAACCTGAAAAAGAAATTATTCCGGTTTTAGAAGAATTAGGAATTGGTTTTGTGCCTTTCAGTCCGCTTGGGAAAGGCTTTTTGACAGGAGCTATAAATGAAGATACAAAATTTGAATCGTCTGATTTTAGAAATATTGTTCCTAGATTTTCAGAAGAAAACAGAAAAGCGAATCAAACCTTAGTAGAGCTTGTTAAATCAATTGCTGCACAAAAAAATGCTGCACCATCGCAGATTGCTTTGGCTTGGCTGCTAGCGCAAAGATCTTGGATCGTCCCAATTCCAGGAACAACAAAACTGCATCGATTGGAAGAAAATATTGGAGGAGCAGTAATACATTTAAGCAAAGAAGAATTAAACAATATAAATCTTGCTCTTAAAAACATAGAAATAGTTGGTGCACGTTATCCACAGCAATTACAGGATAGAGTTGGGAAATAATTTCCCGGCTGTTCTTACTTTCAAATACATTTAGAAATGAAAAAAATAGTTATCGGAGTTTTCTTTTTAATAAGTGTCACAGTCTTACAGGCGCAGCAGCAGACAAGAAAAAATAGTTTAGAAGTTACCACGGCTTCAGGAACTGTTCGTGGTATTGAAGAGGGAGATGTTTTGGTTTTCAAAGGTATTCCTTATGCGGCACCGCCCGTTGGTTCTAACCGCTGGCGCCCTCCACAGCCCGTAAAGCCATGGGAAGGAGTCAGAGATGCCAGTAAGGATTGTGCATACTGCCCGCAGGCAGGCTGGCCGCGAGGTTCGGGCATGTCGAAAACCTCAAGTGAAGACTGTTTGTTTTTAAACGTGTGGAAACCTTCTGATGGTGCAGCGAAATCAAAATTACCAGTAATGGTCTGGATTCATGGAGGTGCTTTTGTAGCAGGCAGCGGTTCGGGTTATTCTGGAACTGCATTTGCAAGGCAGGGTGTCATTCTGGTAACAATCAATTACCGTCTGGGACGTTTAGGACATTTTGCATTTCCGGCATTAAGCCAGGAAAATCCAAGTGAATATAAAGGCAGTTATGCTTATATGGATCAGATTGCGGCATTGCAGTGGGTACAGAAAAATATTGCTTCATTTGGAGGAGACGCAAAGAACGTAACCATATTTGGAGAATCTGCAGGAGGGGTTTCAGTACATTCTCTGCTGACTATTCCTTCAGCAAAAGGATTATTCCAAAAGGCGATTATTGAATCAGGCGGAGGACGTGACGGAGTGCTTACAGGAAGACCGATTGATAAAGAGAATGCGGACAAACATTATCCTGTTTCTGCCGAAACCATAGGTATTAATTTTGCCAAAAGATATAATATTCAAGGAACGGATGCTGACGCGCTTACTAAATTAAGAGCACTCAGCGCTTCGGAAATTGTAGATGACGGTAAGGAAACAGCGGGACAAAACGGACCTTCTACTTATTCTGGACCTATTCTTGACGGTCGTTTTGTAACAGAAACAGCCGAGAGTTTTTATAAAGCAGGAAGACAGCAGAACATTCCCATAATTATAGGATCGAATAATGCTGAGGTGCCCGCCGGTTTTGTTAATGCATCTTCAAAAGAAGAATTATTTTCCTTGTTTGGCAGTTTTAAAAATGAAGTGTCAAAAGCCTATGATCCTGACGGAAAAGGAGATTTCTCCAGAATCTTAACACTTGTCAATACAGATAAAGTCTGGGCAGAACCAGCCCGCTTTACAGCAAGGGAATTTACGTCTCAAAAGACGGCCGCTTATCTGTATCTGTTCTCCTATGTGCCTGAATCAATGAAAGAAAGAATGAAGTTTGGTGCTTCCCACGCCTCAGAAATTCCTTTTGTATTTGATAATCTTGTTGACGGATATGGTTTTAAAGCAGATGCAAAAGATCATGAAGTTGCCAAAATGATGAATGCCTATTGGGTAAATTTCGCTAAAACGGGCAATCCAAACGGTAAGGGATTACCTCAATGGCCTTCTTATAATACCAATAAAAATGAAGTTTTTGAATTCAAAGAAGATGGATCGGCAGAAAATAGGAGTGATGAAAGAAAAACAAGACTTGATGCGATAGAAAATTCTGTTGACAATAAATAGCAGTAAACTAAATAGAACAGGATGAAAAACATAATAATAAGAAGATGGAGTATTTTCTGTTTGTTATTGATAATAAGCAGTACCTCACTTACAGCGCAGAAAAAAATAAAACAAAATCCAATACTAATAGAAGAGCAGGGAAGCTTTGCTGTTGGCGGAACCATAATTGAAAACCCGGGAACTTTTGATCCTTATAATATTACGCCGGTAGGACAGACCTTTCGTGGAGATCATGCTTATGTTTTTTATCAAATTCCAGCCAATGCGCACAAATATCCGTTGGTCATGTGGCACGGCATAGGCCAGTTTTCCAAGACTTGGGAATCCACACCGGACGGGCGTGAAGGGTTTCAGAATATTTTTCTTCGCAAAAAATATCCTGTTTATCTGATCGATCAGCCCAGAAGAGGAAATGCAGGCAGAAGTACTGCGGAAGCAGCTATAAAACCAGTTCCGGATGAGCAGCAGTGGTTTGGCGTTTTCCGCGTAGGAATCTGGCCGGACTATTTTGATGGAGTACAGTTTGCCAGAGATAAAGAAACACTTAACCAGTACTTTCGATCGATGACACCAAATTTAGGGACAATTGATTTGAATGTTACTACAGATGCGGCTGCTGCGCTTTTCACAAAAACAGGTCCTGCAATTCTTGTGACGCATTCCCATTCAGGCGGAATGGGCTGGATGACAGCAATTAAAAACCAGAATGTAAAAGCCATTGTATCTTATGAACCGGGAAGCGGATTTTTATTTCCTGAAGGAGAGGTTCCATCGCCCATAGCGAGTTCTGCGGGAGCACTTGAAGCCGCCGGCATTCCCCTTAACGATTTTATGAAGCTGACTAAAATTCCCATCATAATTTATTACGGAGATAATATTCCCGATAAACCATCTAAAAATTCAGGTGCCGATGGATGGCGTGCACGTTTGGAAATGGCAAGACTATGGCGAGATGCCGTAAACAAAAAAGGCGGTGATGTTACGGTGGTGCATCTTCCTGAAATTGGAATTAAGGGAAATACGCACTTTCCATTTTCAGATTTAAATAACATTCAGATTGCAGATCTTATGTCTGACTGGTTAAAAGGAAAAGGACTGGATAAGTAACAGGAAAGAGACAAGAAAATGAAAAAACTAACAGCAATCTGCTTTATGCTTACAACAGCTGCCTGTATGTTTTCAGGCTGCAGTAAAGCGCAGGAAGCATCTCAGGATAATGCAGCGGTACAAACCGATAAAAAGATACTGATTGTGTATCTGTCACGAACAAAAAACACCAAAGCAGTTGCCGAGATGATTCATAAGAGTGTGGGAGGCACATTGACAGCATTGGAATTACAGAATCCTTACCCTGAAGATTATAAAACAATAGTCAGCCAGGTTGCCAAAGAAAACGAAACAGGATTTCTTCCTCCGCTTAAGACCAAGATAGACAATATTGAAAAATTTGATATTGTATTTGTAGGCTTCCCAACATGGGGAATGCAGCTGCCGCCGCCTATGAAAAGTTTTTTGAAGCAGTACAATCTGGAAGGGAAAACAGTTATCCCGTTCAATACCAATGCAGGTTATGGAATAGGTAGCACTTTTCAAACTGTAAATGAGTTATGTCCTAAAAGTACCGTTTTAGAAGGTTTTTCTACAAAAGGCGGGATAGAAAGAGACGGGATTTTATTTGTGATGGAAGGCAGCAAGGAAAAAGAAGTTCAGACTGAAGTTCAAAACTGGCTCAGGAAAATAAAAATGGTCAACTAAAATAAAAATAAAAATGAAAGCACTTTTAAGATTGACATTATTGTTAGCCGTATTATTTGCAGCGCCTATGAAAGCACAAACAAGTACAGATCAGGATTTAAATTCTAAACAGCGTGCGATTATCCGTATATCGGCGATAACGGCCAAAGGTGATTTAGTAAAACTAAAGCAGGAATTAAATAAAGGACTTGACGCAGGTTTGACAGTTAATCAGATTAAGGAAACACTAGTGCATTTATACGCCTACTGCGGATTTCCAAGAAGCATTCGCGGACTGCAGACTTTTATGGCTTTATTGGATGAGCGTAAAGCAAAAGGAATAACCGATACAATTGGAGCAGAGGCATCACCTATAAAAGACGAACGTTCGAAATATGAGCGTGGTAAAGCAGTACTGGCAGAACTCACCAAGACATCGCAGGACGGACCAAAAATAGGCTATTCTGCCTTTGCACCGGAAATTGACGTTTTTTTGAAAGAACATCTTTTTGCAGATATTTTTGAACGTGATGTTTTAACGTATTCTGAAAGAGAATTGGCAACGGTTTCTGTAATAGCCACTATAGGAGATGCAGAACCTATGCTCCAATCACATTTGAATATCTGCCTGAATGTGGGTTTAACGCCAAAACAGCTCCAGGAATTTGTTGAAATTATCAAAACAACGATTGGCGGAAAGGAAGCTTCGGCTGCACAAAAAGTGTTAAACGAGGTATTACAAGCCAAAAAATAAAAAATTAAAGCATGAAAAATGTATCGATTATAAAAGCACTAATACTAACCGTAATTACTATAAATATGGCACATGCACAAACTATTCAAAAAAGGTATGAGCAGAATCCATTTACCTTAGTGTATGATGGCGCGATAACTAAAAATGAAAAAGGTAAAGTAAATATTCATCCCGTAAAATATAAACTCAACGGAATTGATATTGCTGCCAATGTTTACACACCTGCAAATTATGATGCTTCAAAGAAATATCCGGCTGTTGTAATAGCACATCCTAATGGCGGTATCAAAGAGCAGACAGCAGGACTTTATGCGCAGCGTCTGGCTGAGAATGGGTATATAACCATTAGCGCTGATGCTGCCTATCAAGGAGCAAGCGGAGGAGAACCACGTCATACTGATAAACCGGCAAGCCGTGTTGAAGATATTCACGGTATGGCCGATTTTATTACACAATATGCGGGAGTAGATGCCAATCGTCTGGGTGTTCTTGGAATTTGCGGAGGCGGCGGTTATACATTGAAAGCAGCACAATCAGACAAACGTTTTAAGGCAGTTGCAACATTGAGTATGTTCAATTCTGGTGAGGTAAGGCGTAATGGTTTTCAAAATTCTCAATTGGCTACAATTCAGGAAAGATTACAGAAAACAACGGAAGCCCGCACCCAGGAAGCTGCAGGCGACAAAATGATTTACGCAGGTGTGGCGAGTATCACCGACGAAGAAATCGCTAAAACATCAACTGATTTATATCGTGAAGGATATGAGTACTACTATAGAACTTATGCACATCCAAATTCAACTTTCCTTTATACTATGAGCAGTCTGCTGGACTTAATGACCTGGGATGCTGCAACGAATATGGATTTAATCAACCAGCCATTGCTGATGATGGCTGGTAGTAAAGCCGATACCAAGTATATGACAGATGAAGCTTTTCCCAAAGCAGTTAATGCAAAAACCAAGGAACTTTTTGTTATTGAGGGCGCTACTCACATACAAACCTATTATAAACCAGAATATGTTTCGCAGGCTGTCACTAAATTACTGAGTTTTTTTCAGGCCAATATTTGATATTTTAAATAAAATAAAACATTATGAAGCTAATAAATTTAACAAAAAGCACGGCGATAGCTTTTCTATTCTGTATTGCAATGGCTGTAGTTTCTTGTAAAGATGGAAAAGAACAGAAGGCAGATTCTGTTTTAATTTTTCCGAAAGGCGATAAAATCACAAATAAGAATTTTACAGGAGAAGTATGGTTGAATAATCTGGCGCAGGCTGACAGCATTAATCAGAATGCAATTGGAAGTGTAACTTTTGAGCCTGGAGCAAGAACCAAATGGCACAGTCATCCCGCAGGGCAGATTATACTCGCTCTTGACGGAGTTGGATATTACCAGGAAAGAGGAAAGCCAAAAATTATTGTCAATAAGGGAGATGTCATTAAATGTCCGGCTGATATTCCGCATTGGCATGGTGCGAGCGCATATAAGAAGTTTATTCAGGTTGCAATTACAGGACGAGAAAAAGGAGAAACGATTTGGCTGGAACAAGTTAGTGACACCCAGTATAGTAAATAAAAAATTTAAAGGTATTTATAGTGTTTTTTAATATTTATTTGATTGACTCTCTTTTTTCCCACTTAAAAATTTGCGAATAACTACAGTTGCCATATCGGTTAGAAATTTTAAGATTTCAACTGCTTCATCAATGCTAACATTCATTCCTTCATCTTTAAGCATTTTTTGTGCTGTTTGAGGTGTAATTCTATCTTTAGATTCTTCTTCACATTACATTAGCTAAAATTTTGTTAACATGAAGGCAGTGTTCTTTATTAATAATATGGTTTTAAGATTGTTATGTTTGGTTTGAATCCAGTCAAGTTGACCTTACTGGATTACAAACTTTTAATATTTATAAGTTAAAGTGGGTTAATTCTTTAGAAAAAGTGCAAAAAAAAAGTTAAAACTCGCGTTTTAACTTTTTTTAAGAGTGACCTCGACTGGATTCAAACCAGTAACCTCTTGAGCCGTAATCAAGTGCGCTATTCAGTTGCGCCACGAGGCCTTTTGTTTTCAACTTGGCTAATTTTTCGTAGCTTTGTTGAGCGCTTATTGCGGGTGCAAAGATAGACATAAATGTGAGATATACAAGCATAAAATAACATAAAATTAAAAAAAAATGAAGATTGAAAATTATATACGTGATATTCAGGGTTTTCCCAAAGAAGGAATTTTGTTTAAAGATATTACTCCACTCTTAAATGACCCGGTTGCGAGAAAAGAATGCCTTAATATTTTAGTAGAATCTTTAAAAGGGCAGAAAATAGACAAGGTAGTAGGGGCAGAGAGCCGTGGTTTTTTCTTTGGAATGTTACTGGCACAGGAATTAAATGCAGGTTTTATTCCGGTAAGGAAACCTAAGAAACTGCCATATGAAACAATATCAGCATTTTATGAGCTGGAATACGGAACAGACAGTCTGGAAATACATACAGATGCCATTCAAAAAGGAGATCAGGTTTTAATTCACGATGATGTATTAGCAACAGGAGGAACCGCTAAAGCAGTTTGTGAACTGGTAGAAAAATTAGGTGGTGAAATTGTGCAATGTAATTTTTTAATGGAATTGACTTTCCTGAACGGAAGGGAGAAAATTAATAAGCATCCTGTTTTTGCCGCTATCACATATTAGTTTTTTAGTAGAAGAGATTAAATAAAATTGTCCTGCTTGTTATTAAACCAGGACAATTTTATTTTTAATAGCATATAGTACTAAACCAATTCGCGTTTTTATTTCCAGTTTATCAAACAAACATTCCCGGTATCCATCAATTGTTTTAGGGCTTAAACACATCTCTGAAGCAATTTCCTTATATGTTTTCTCAGTACAGGCATGTTTTATAAAAACGATTTCTTTTTCCTTCAAACTTATTTTTTTGGAATCATCATTGGCTTTTTTAACCAGCATTCCTGAAACCAGTTCAGTAAAATAAAAACCTTTTTCGATCACGGATATAATAGCCTCTTTAAAAATTTCGGGAGAAGTATCTTTAAGCAAATACCCTTTTGCACCGTTTGCCAGCATTTTTATAATAATCTCTTCATCATCATTTACAGATAATGCGATGACTTTCAAGGAGGGTCGGTTTTCTTTAATCCATTTCATGGTGCTGACACCATCTAAAACAGGCATATTCACATCTAATAAAATCAGATCTATATCTATATCAATATTGTCCTGCAGATAAGAGATAAAGACTTTGCCATTTTCAAAATGACTGATTACTTCAAAATCTTTAAAACTGGTAATAAGAAGCTCTAATGATTGAGAAAAAAGCTGGTGATCATCTACAATAATAATTCGATTTTTTTCTTTAGGTTTCATCGTATGGGGTTAAGGGATATTCTAAAGTTACAGTTGTTCCTGATGGATCTGATTTCATAATTAATAATGCGCCAATTAATTTGGCCCTTAATTTCATGTTATTTAATCCTAATCCTGAATTGGTTTTGAAAGAATCATAACCAATTCCAAAATCTTTCATTTCTAAATAAAAAACAGTAGTTGTTGTTGTAATATTTACCTCAAATAAATCACTGTGAGAATGTTTGAGACTGTTGTGTAATGCTTCCTGAAAAATACGATAAATAAACAAATCATGTTCTTCGTTAATGTTGGGTATTTCTCCTGTAAAGTTATAATTATATTGAATGTTTTTAAGTTTTTTTATACGTTCCAGATCTTGTTTTATAGCTTCTATGAAATTGGTTTGTAGTAAGTTGTCTTTATTTATAATCCGTGATAAGATTCTGATTTCGTCTAATGATTTAGCCAGTATTTGTTTAAGGTCTGTCAGTTCGCTGCTGTAAATGGGCTTGCCGCTATTGATGTACATATTGAGCTGCATAATGCCTACAGATACGATTTGACCAATATTATCATGCAGTTCTTTACTAATCTCGCTTAAAGTCTGATCTTTAATTTCGATCCTGGTTTTGATTAATTCTGATTGAAAATACAGTTCAGACTCCATCTTTTCGACCAGATACGTGTTTTTCTTCTTTAAAAAATAAAAGAAAAGGACAAGCAAAATGATCAGTAAAGTAAAAAATACGATACCAAGTGAAATGACTAATAGTTGTATTTCTTTTCGCTCCATAAAAATCCAATAATAAAACAACTGTGTGTTAGAAAATTTAATATAAACAACACGAGACTAAATACTGATTCATCCTCCGGAATTAGAAACCATTTGATAGCAAGCATAAAAGGCAAAAAAGGGACATGAAAAATTAAGATGCCCAATATGTACCAAAAAAACACTGATTTTTTAAAATTCAAAATTTTGTCTGAATTGAAAATCTCTATCAAATATAAACAAGATAAGATCATAACAGTCAGAACACCAATAGCAAAGCTATATATAAACGAATGATTTACATCTTCTCTGTAATATAAAATATTTAAAAGAAAGGAAATTATAAAAATCCCCAAACACAGTGTCCCTATCGTTTTATACTTAATTCTGATTAGCAAACTCCTTAAAAGAAGTATATAGGAAGAAAAACTAACGAGCATATAAAAGTTGAAAATATAATAATTTAATACACCTGTCCATTCTGTAAAATGATATCCTACGACTTCGATTAAAGCAGAGAACCAGATTAAGACAACTAAAAATTTAGCTCTCTTACCCGGAAGCTTATGCAATGAAATCAATCCTATAATTCCGGAGAACAGTGCTAAATAGACAATATAAAATCTTAAAAATTCAAACATAATTTTCTAATATAATAAGGAAGGCGGCCTGCCAATGCTGCCATAGTTCATAGGTTCAATAGTCGAGATATCTGCATTATCATCATCACGGGAAGCAGAGGTATCTGCATTTTCATCTTCACGGACTGATGCAAAGGTTTGGATACCGGTAGTATTTAAGGTTTTGGGTTTTATTTTACCCGTGGCAGTTAAAAAAAGAGTCATTAAACCTGCTTTCTCAGCATATTTTCTTTCATCGGGATATACGCCAAAGTAAAAACGGATTCCTTTTACATCGTATCCGGTTTTTTCGCCTTTGGTTTTGATATAATGGATGTAGTTTTCAAGTTCCTCCACAGAAAACCAAACAGCGTTGGCATCTTCTTTTTTAATGTATTTCGCAATGATGCCGGCTCTGTACTTCATAAAGTTAAGATGTAAATCTTTAGCGAATTTTTTTGTAATCAACTGATTCGGTCTGCCTGGTTCTTTTTTCATAATGTTAAAAATTAAATTGGTTAATGGTTAATAGTTTAATGGATTGATAAATAGATTTTTAATAAAATCTTACGGACAAAATTATTTTAAACTTACAAAGCTTACAAGGGGAAATATCCCTTTTTTTTGTAGGGTAAATTTATTGAAAAAATAGGGTTAAAGTGCTGTTTTGTAGTAAATTATAAAAAGTCAATTTTACATCGTTCATTTTTGTGCACAAAATGGATAGGCGAAATCTGAAAAGCCTGTTAAAAGAGTAAGAATTAATTGTAATACTAAAAATTATGAGTTTATATCATGAAGTTTTTCAAGGAGAATCATTCAGCGAAGACAATTATTTTGAAGCTGTACGATATGTTTTAGGTCCCGAATATTCAAATTTAAATGAAAGTGAATTAGAGGATGTGTTGCTCTCAAGAGTAGATCAGATGTCTGAAAGCGAAGCTGAAGGATTTTGGTCGAGTTTAGGAAATGTAGCCAGTAGTATCGGATCCGGAGTTTTACGAGGAGTATCGGCAGTTGCCCCAATTGCAGGAACAGCTATTGGTACTTATTTTGGAGCTCCTCAAATTGGCGGTGCCGTTGGGGGCTTAGTAAGTAATTTGGCCGGGGCTGCAGGCACTGCATTAGACAACAATCGCCAGGCGCAGCGACGACAAGCTCCTCCGCAACAGCAAAGAAGACCTGCTAACAATTACAATAACAGGCCAAGACAAGCGCCCTCGGCTGTTGGACAGGCATGGGGCAACGCGACCCGATATCTGGCAGATGCGGGAAGGGCAGCGCTTCCGGCAATTCAGCAGTATGTTCAGGATAATCCGGTGCAATTACGTCCTCAGGCGGCACAGGATATTGGAAGAGTGCAGGGCTTGTACAATCAATTAGGTGGCGTTATTAACAATCCGCAATTTCAGGCAGGGCAGGCCCAGCAAAGCTTAGGTACGGCAAGTCCAAATTCACCCATAGAGAGCCACTCATTTGCAGAGTTGATCGAAAGTGTCAATTACTTAACAGAGAATATTTTGTATGAGTATTACAATGGAGGATTAATTCCGACCGAAGATTACTATATCGATCAATACGGCCAGTTTGTAGGTACCAACACTCCAAACCGAATCAATAGATTAGAAAATTCTATTGCCAGTTTATAAAACCTAAAAGTTATAACAATGGATGCTTATATAGAATATTTGAAAGAACACAATCCTGAAATGGCTAAATATTTTGAGATGATGCAGCCTATGATGGACAAAAAAGAACCTGAAGAGGAAAAAGAGGCTCCCAAAATTGATGCGGAACTTGAAGAAAAATTCAGGAAGCTGAAAAAAGTCAATCAGAAGCTTTTTACGATTATCGAAGGATTAAAATTTCAGTTGGAATTTGAATTAAATCAAAATGATGATTTAGCAAAAGCTATTGGGGCCTGTACGGAATGTTTTGGTGAAGATAGTGAGTGCCCTGAATGTTTCGGAACCGGAAAACCAGGCAACAGCATTCCGGATTTTATCCTTTTCAATAAATATATTCAGCCTGCCATCCAGAAGTATAACAAACATTATTTCAACAAAAATTAACCATTAAATTTAAAAATTATGAATTATTTCGAAAGTTATTTAGATGAAGATTTATTAAATGAAGACTATTACAATGAAGATTTGCTGGGCGAAGATTTATTAGAAAGCTATGACGAAAGTTACGATGAAGCGGCTAAACGCAGAAGACCATCGACAAGAGGCATTAGACCAAATGTAAGTTCTGCGGTAAAACAAAGATCAAACTTTGGAAAAGCACTTAGCGGAAGAGCCAATGATTATGCAACCAAAAGTGAGCTGAAAAAATCTTTGGATGCCATTTCTAACCAGGTAAATGAACTTAAAAAGACTTCGCTTGCTACCAACAAAGCTTTGGTTTCATTAGATCAGAAACATACCGAATTTGCAAAAATTGACGCCAGAAAAGGCGATAACCAAACTAAGGTTTTAAAGAATATGCAAATGATGAGCATGATGGGATCACTGTTGAATCAGCCAAAATTGAAACCGGAAAATTTAGAGATTGTAGGGGATACTTTTGATAAGGAAGGAAAAGCACTGACTACAAAGATCGTTGAAAAAACCGATAAGAGTGCTATTTATGTAGATCAGACTATGTCATTATTATTACCTATGATGACCACTATGGGAGATTCAGGTTCCGGAAAATCAGATAACAATATGATGTTGCCATTAGTCTTAATTATGTCTCAACAAAACAAAGACAATAAAGACAATAACAACATATTGCCACTCGCCATGGTAATGATGATGAACAAGTAATATTAAAAAAGGGCAGTTGAAAATGACAATTGCCCTTTGTTTCTATTAACATTAAAACTTTAAAAGATGAATCCTATAAACTTAATAATAAGTGTTATAATGGCTAAAAGCAGAGCCACCCATTATAATATTCCCGAAAATCAGGAATTAAACAGCACGGCACTTTTAGCAGGAATGATCTCTGATAATCCTTTACTGAGTTATGTTATAATTGATAGCAAAGCCAAAAGCGAAAGTGAAAATCAGAAACCTGTAAAAGTAACTCCTGAACGATTACCTGCCAGTGGCGGTACGGTTAAAAACCTTCCGGTAGAAACCGATCCAAAGAACACAACTCCTGAGCCGGCTAAAGGAACTCCCACAGGAGGAAATCAGCTTCCTGATGTTGTAACATTAGAAACTGTTCAGGGTTTAATAGCAGCAGGTAATAATAATTTAGAAAAGGACATTGCTGCTACTTTGGAAAATTTTACAACCTCTTTTAATAAAGAAGTGGTACAAAGTTTAAACTTCAGAATTGGCAAAATAGAGGAAAGTAATGTTACAATTAACAATTCAATTGCAATATTAGATAAAAAACTGGAAGAACTTGCCATTTTAAACCGTTCTCCTAAAGACAGTCTGATTGCTTTACCTGAACCTGTTTCTAAAGTAACAACTAAAAAACAATCCAAATGAAAACTGCTATTAACCACGAAGCCCAAAAGTCCATTGTGATTGAAGATTATCTAGCGCGTATATTAGAAATAGTAAGCAGTATCAGGCCTGTTTTCCTGAAAAATGAATTGAAGTTTTCGAAAAAAGCCGAAAAGGAGAAATTATATATTTATAAAAAGTTATTTCCTGAAAAAGTTTTGGGAATTAATAAAATTCAGAACGATTATAATACGATTTTAGGACATGCTAATTTATCAAAATTAGAAAAAGCTGATTTGGATTTTATTCTCGATTTAGAGAAAATAGGATTTAGCAAAAGCCAATATGTAGCCGAAATGAATATTTTGGCACAAAAGGAAAAAAACGTTAACGACGGTTTTTTTCATTTTTTCGTTGGAGAAACTGTTTATTTTACTTTTCTGAGTACAGAATTAAGAAACATCCAGTATAAATTAGATACTATAAGTCCTTCAAATCCTTAAAAAGCAAAGATATGGACCCAAGACTCAAAGTTATATTATATGGTGACCCGGACGAAGAATTATCCCTTTTAATGCGTTTAGAAAAAGAAAAGGATTATCCTGACCATTGCAAAATTATTTCTGAATTTGGAAAAATTGTAAGCATACGTACCAAAAGACGTTTTTTATTGGCTATTTACAACAGTAAAAAAGTAAAAAGCCTCAAAGCGCCCAGTGTAGTCCCTGCCAATCATGCGATAGACGAAGATTGTGATCATAAGATCTTAGATAAAAAAAATGAAATATTGAACGAAGAGGTTTCAGATGTAATGTTTGGTATTATTGATTTTGGCTTCGATTTTACACATCCGGATTTTATTGTTAACGGTAAAACACGTTTCGAAAAAATCTGGGTACAGTCAGACCGGTACGACGGGAATGAATATGGCTACGGAAGAATCATTAGCAAAGCACAAATTAATGAAGCGTTATTAGACGAATTTCCGTTTAAAAAATTAGGCTATCATCCCGGTAAATCAGATTTATTCGGAAACGGAACCCATGGAACCCATGTTTTGGGAATTGCCTGCGGAAACGGCGCTGTTGCAGCCAAAAGTTTTGCGCCAAATGTTCCAATTATCGCAGTTGATCTGGGATTAAACAATATTAACGGATCAAATTTGTCGTTGGGAGATTCAGTAAAAACCTGTGAAGGGCTTCATTTTTGTACCGTTACGGCTTATCAGCGACCACTTGTAATCAATATGAGTCTCGGTGGCCATGGCGATGCCCATACAGGCCAGACCTTGTTGGAACAAGTGATAGATTATATTTTAACCTCCAGAAAAGGAACAGCAATAGTACAGAGCACAGGAAATTACCATCAGGCCAATGTTCATACGTATGGAGATATTAAGCTGAACCAGAAAGTAAAAATTCCGTGGATGTTTAAAAAAAATGACCGTACTCCAAACGAAATGGAAATCTGGTATCATGGCGACGATATCCTTAGTGTAAATATCTATGATGATAATCAAAATAGATTACTTTCTTCAACCCCTTTCAAAGACGAAATAATTACAAAAGATGATGATGAAGTAGGGATTTGCCTGCACAGATGTAATGAACCCAATACGGGTAAAAACCAAATTAATATTTTGATTAACGGTAAGTTAAATTCAAAATTCTGGACAATTGAACTGGTTGGCAAAACAGTAAAAAACGGCCGTTATCATTGTTATATCGAGCGTGACGATGGCGGTCAGTCTATTTTTTTGCCTGCCATTGCTAATAAGACACACACTACCAATTCGATTTGCAATTCAAAATACAGTATTGTTGTGGGCGCCTATAATCAAAGCGATGAAACAAAACCTGTTTTATCTTTTAGCAGTTCAGGACCCACAGTTGATGGCCGAATGAAGCCGGAACTTGTCGCACCTGGTTTTAAAATAAAATCATCCTGTTCGTCATCCAGCAGAGAAAACAGGGCTTCAAATAAATTAACGTCTAAAAGCGGCAGTAGTATGGCGGCGCCTTATGTAGCGTCTCTGGTTATGAAAATTCTCGAAAAAGAACCTGAACTGGATATTATAGCCCTTAGAAAAAAACTCTTTAAAGCCTGTGATACTGCTTTTTTTAAAGACAACAATTTTGAAGTTTTCAGAGCGGGACACGGTTACGTCAATCCTAATAAAATAACATAAATCAGGAATACAATGGAAAATCTAGTTTCAAATACCCCGGTCATAAATCAAAATACTCTTCGTCAGAATACCTCAGGAATATTACAGGATAGTGTGGGCTTAAATGCAGTCAATAAGCCTTCAGATGTATTGCAAATTCAAAATGAACTAAAAGCCTTAGGCTATCCCGTACAAACGAATGGTGCTCTGGCAAACAGTCAAACGGACCCTACTGTTATTTCTATTTTAAATTTCCAGTCAAACAACAGAATTCTGGTCACCGGAATGATCAATCCAAATGATCAGACTTATAATGCTTTAAAACAATTAAATAGTATCAATGTCACTTTGACGGAAGGAGAAGATGAATCGATTCATCAGCCCTTTCTCACCAATTCATTTATTTTTAGACGAAATGCAGGAAACGCGAATACACTAAATGTTATTTTCGAAGGTGATTCCTGGTTAGATTATCCCGTACCAAGAGTTTTAGATTTATATGATACCATTACAGACCGCAACCAAAGGCTAAATTTGAATTGTTTGCATTTGGCTAAATTTGGAGAAACAACCTCGCAAATGTATGCTGATAAAGCAAATTTTGTGCAGTACATCAGTGGTTATCGTATTGACCGTATCTATTTTAGCGGAGGAGGAAATGATGTTTTTCCTCAGTTGGGCAGAATATTAAATTCAGGAGTAACAGTATTTGATGCTTCTTTTTTTACAGATGCTGCCAGGTTGAATGAATTAAAAGGAATTTCATCAGGCGATGCTTTGTATCAAAAATGCATTCAGTACAAAAGATATTTAAATACAAACACCTTTGATCGGGCTCTTTTTAATTCGGTAAATCTAAATGCGATTTTCAATACTATTATGCGCAATTATCTTGGTTTTGGAAGCATTATAAATGCTCATTCTACGCCAAATACGATCTTTTACATGCATACTTACGATTATCCTTTGTTCAAACTTGGTACAAGACCTTCAATAGCAGGTATTAATTTACCTTTAGGTCCGTGGATCAAACCTGTTTTCGACCAATTGGGCATTGCTGATGAAATCCTGAGATGTTTTATCATTATTCGCTTGTTAGACCGGTTTTATGCGCTTTTGTGGCAGATTAAAAATCATTTCAGTTACTCCGGATACCGTTTTCAAAGCAGGATAATAGATTACCGCGGACTTTTGAATTCATCTGATTATTGGCGCGATGAGATTCATCCCAATTCGGTTGGTGCAAGAAGATTATCGACCCGGGTTAATTTTTAAAACAGAAAAACCCGACTTTACAGGGTCGGGTTTTACAGGTAAAAGCAATAATTTTTATCTTAAGCTTGCGCCAAGTTCAGTTTCGAAAGTTTGTTGCAGTTTCGACATGATTTTATCAATCTGAGCATCTGTAAGCGTTTTTGTATTGTCCTGAATCGTAAAACTCAAAGCATACGATTTTTTGCCTTCCGGAAGTTTTTCCCCTTCATAAACATCAAATAAATTAACATCTTTCAAAAGCGATTTTTCTGTTTGTTTGGCAAGGTTATAAATGCTTTCGTAAGTTGTGTTTTTATCAATTAATAAAGCTAAATCCCTACGAACTTCAGGATATTTAGGAATTTCACTATACTTAATTTTTCCGGTAATGATTCTTAAAATCAGATCCCAGTTAAAATCAGCAAAATAGACATCTTGTTTGATTCCGAAATGTTTCAGGATCGATTTCTTTATTACTCCTGTCTCTACTAAAGTATCATTGTTGTAGCAAATTGCTGTTCCTTCTGAGAAAATATCAGACTGAACGGGAGCATTCGAAATTTTGTCAATTCCTAAGCGGGCTAAAATACCTTTCACGTATCCTTTCAACAAAAAGAAATCGGTTGTTTTTTGCGGGTTTGTCCAGCTTTCTTTATTTCTGTTTCCTGAAATCAACAACGTTAAATGTTTGTGCTCTTCGTATCCGTTAAGATATTTATGATATGATTTTCCGAATTCGAATAATTTTAAATCTGAATTTTTTCTGTTGATGTTATACGAAATCGCTTCTAAACCGGAGAATAATAAAGACTGACGCATCGTAGCCAAATCACCGCTTAACGGATTTAGCATGGTAACATTATGTTCTTCTTTTAAAACAGTTGATAATTTTGCATAAGCAGCTGTCGTCAAAGAATTTGCCATCATTTCATGAAAACCTTGTGAATTCAATTGCGATGCGATAACATTCTGAACTTTATAATCTTCGGTTCTTGGTGAGTTAGAAACGGTTGCATTAAACTTTTTAGAGAAGTTAATGTTATTGTATCCGTAAACTCTCAAAATCTCTTCAATAACATCAATTTCGCGTTGTACATCTACACGATAAGCCGGAATTGTTAAGCCCAGACCGGAATCAGAAACACTGTTTACTTTTATGTCTAAAGAAACCAGGATTTTTTTGATGGTGTCTTTTGGGATCTCCTGTCCGATAATTTTCGAAACATGGCTGAAATTCAGTAAAACAGAAAAATCTTCTACTTTTTTAGGATATACTTCTACAACATCAGATGTTATTTTTCCACCTGCTACTTCCTGAATTAAAAGGGCAGCACGTTTTAAAGCATATTCTGTGATTGTTGGGTCAATCCCCCTTTCAAATCTAAAAGAAGCATCTGTATTCAATTGATGTCTTTTAGCTGTTTTACGAACACTTACCGCATCAAAATAAGCACTTTCAAGGAATATAGTAGTAGTACCTTCAGTAACACCTGATTTTTTTCCTCCAAAAACTCCTGCAATACAAAGCGGACCTTTCTCGTCGCAAATCATTAAGTCTTCTTTGTGTAATGTTCTTTCAACATCGTCTAAAGTGACAAACTTGGTTCCTTCCGGAAGTGTTTTTACAATTATCTTTCCGTTGATTTTTGCCGCATCAAATGCATGAAGCGGTTGTCCTAATTCGTGTAAAACATAATTAGTAACGTCAACAATATTATTTTTAGGTGTTAATCCAATGGCTTTTAAACGATGTTGTAACCATGCCGGAGATTCCTGAACAGAAATCCCTGAAATTGTTACCCCGCAATATCTTGGGGCCAAAAGAGGCTCTTCAATATTCACATCAATTTTTAAAGTACGCATGTCTACTCTGAAATTACTCACAGACGGAGTGATTAATTCAATATTTACACCGCGTTGTAACATTCCTGCTCTTAAATCACGGGCAGTTCCCAAATGGCTCATGGCATCAGCACGATTTGGTGTTAATCCAATTTCGAATACTTCATCATTAACAATCTGAAATACTTCTGATGCTTTTGTTCCCGGTATTAATTTTTCGTCCAGAACCATAATTCCGTCGTGGCTTGTACCTAAACCTAATTCATCTTCGGCACAAATCATTCCATGGCTTTCCTGTCCGCGTATCTTTCCTTTTTTAATCGTAAATTCGACACCTTCATTATCATATAAAACAGTTCCTATTGTCGCTACAGGTACTTTTTGTCCCGCAGCAACATTCGCAGCACCACAAACAATTTGTATAGGGGCTTCTAAACCAATATTTACTGTTGTCACTTTTAATCTGTCTGCATCAGGATGTTTTTCGCAAGTAAGCACGTGCCCTACAACAACTCCTTCAAGACCACCTTTTATAGACTGGTATTTTTCGACAACTTCTACTTCAAGACCCAAATCTGTTAGTAATTCTGACGTTTGCTCAGATGTCCAGTCCGTTTTAATAAATTGTTTTAACCAGTTGTAAGATATTTTCATGTTAACTTTTTTATTCTAGTATGAGGATACAAATATAAGGATTGCGTATTGTAGTAAGAAACAATTTATTTGGTTTTTTGCGACTGTTTTTTATTTAGATAAAAACTATTGAAAATGAGTATTTTATATTTTTAGTGCCAATTTTTTAATAAATAAATATTAAAAGTTCGTTATAAAAATGAATGTGTAATTTTTGTGCTATTAGATGAATGAAAAGTGCTATTCTGATTCAAATTATGAAGCTAAATTTGAAATGAATCAAAAAAACAGTATTATGAGCACAACCGCACAAAGACCTGAATTTAAGGCAAAATATGATAATTATATAAATGGAAAATTTACGGCACCTGTAAAAGGCGAATATTTTGATGTTCTTTCGCCTATTGACGGAAAGGTATTTACAAAGGCGGCACATTCCGGGAAAGAAGATTTAGAACTTGCTGTTGATGCAGCTTATGAGGCATTTAAAACGTGGGGGAAAACATCGGTTACGGAGCGAAGCATTCTATTGAATAAAATTGCACAGAAAATAGAAGACAACCTCGAATATATTGCAACTGTAGAAACTATCGACAACGGAAAACCAATTCGTGAAACCCTTGCTGCCGATATTCCGCTTGCTATCGACCACTTTAGATATTTTGCAGGAGTTATTCGTGCCGAAGAAAGTTCGATTGCAGAGCTGGATTCTCAAACGGTTTCGATTGCTTTAAGCGAACCTTTAGGAGTGGTTGCTCAAATTATTCCGTGGAATTTCCCCATTTTAATGGCTGTTTGGAAAATTGCTCCCGCATTGGCAGCAGGAAATACAATTGTTTTAAAACCGGCCGAAAGTACTCCAATTTCTATATTGGTTTTAATGGAATTAATAGGTGATATTCTCCCTGCCGGAGTTTTAAATATTGTAAACGGATTTGGTGCAGAATTAGGACGTCCGTTGGTAACCAATAAAAAAGTTTCGAAAGCTGCTTTTACAGGTTCTACAACGACAGGACGTTTGGTAATGCAGTATGCAACCGAAAATATTATTCCGGTAACGCTTGAACTGGGAGGGAAGTCTCCTAATATTTTCTTCCCGTCTGTAGCAGATCACGACGATGACTTTTTTGATAAAGCAATTGAAGGCGCGGTTTTATTTGCCTTAAACCAGGGTGAAATCTGTACCTGTCCGTCGAGATTATTGATTCACGAAGATATCTACGACAAGTTCATTGCTAAAGTAATCGAAAGAACCGAAGCCATTATTGCCGGTAATCCGCTGGATAAATCAACGATGATTGGTGCACAGACATCCTTAGTTCAGAAGGAAAAAATCATGTCTTATATCAAATTAGGAAAAGAAGAAGGAGCAGAATTGCTGACCGGAGGCGATGAAAACCATTTAGGAGGCGATCTTGAAGGCGGTTACTATATTAAACCCACTTTGTTTAAAGGGCACAATAAAATGAGAATTTTTCAGGAAGAAATTTTTGGGCCCGTTTTAGCTGTTACCACTTTTAAAACTACTGAAGAAGCTATTGAAATTGCTAATGATACCATGTACGGTTTAGGTGCAGGAGTCTGGACACGTGATGCACACGAGATCTATCAGGTTCCAAGAGCTATTCAGTCCGGTCGTGTCTGGATTAATCAATACCATTCTTATCCTGCCGGAGCACCATTTGGAGGTTATAAACAATCCGGAATTGGTCGTGAAAACCACAAAATGATGCTGGGACAATACCGTCAGACCAAAAACATGCTGATTTCTTATGATAAAAAGAAATTAGGTTTCTTCTAAAAATAATAATTCCCCTTTTAATATAAACCAGAGCGCAATAAACACCACGGACTGTTATGCTCACTAATCAATCTTTATAATGTTACTTAGAAGATGTAAATGAAGTCTTTGACAGAATGAGGAAAGGGCAAATTGAAGGACGGGTCGTTCTTGACATTGCAAATTCGTAATAACAATCAAAAAAAGCAGTAAATTTATAAAGTAGGTTTACTGCTTTTTTAAATTAATAAAAGTCATGATTAAAAGAATTGATGCCACAGAAAAAGCGATTGAATTAATTAAAGTCCTAAAGGAAAAACATGGGAATTTAATGTTTTATCAGGCCGGAGGATGTTGTGAAGGAACACAGCCACAATGTTTTGAAAAAGGCGGGTATTATCAAAGAATGGGTGATGTTTGCATTGGAACTATCGAAGATACTGAGTTTTGGGTCGATAAAGATCTGTTCGAATACTGGAAACATGCTCATTTTACCCTAAATGTAATTGATGCGTTTGGAGTGGGAGGTTTCTCCTTAGAAACACCACTTAAGAAAACTTTTCAGATCGAATATCGAATTTTTACGCAAGAAGAAGAGAAGGATTTGGAACCTGTTCGTTTTATAGACTGAAAAGGTTCAAAGGTTCAGAGTGGCCAAGGTTCAAAGGTTTCTCGTATAGGTGCATAGTGTTATGTCTTTGATTTAAAATTAAACACAAAGATTATAAAAACCTTTGCCACTCTGCCCCTCAATTAATATGCAACAACTGATATTGCTTTGGCGTAATTCCTTCGTGTTTTTTAAACAGGCGAATAAAATAATTAGCATCTTCAAAACCGGATAAATAACAAACTTCATTAATCTGAATGCCTGGATTTCTTAGAAGTTTCTTGGCGTGTTTTATTTTTTCGTTTAAAACATACTCAATCGGACTCATGCCTAATTCTCTTTTAAAGAAACGATAGAAAGAAGCCGTACTCATACAGGCTTTTTCGCTTAGGCTTTTAAGGTTTATATTTTCCTTTAAATTAAGTTTGATAAATTCAGTCACTTCAAAAATGGGGTTATTGGCCTGAATGCTAATTCCCTCATCAATAGATTTGATAGTTTGTGTTTGAATAATTCTGATTAACAATTCCTGTAAAGTCAGGTCGGCAAGAGCATCTTTGGTAATCGAAGTACTCATGCATTCTTTGATCAGTTTATTGATTGTGGCGGCAAGATCAACATTATTGTAAAAGAAATAATTTTGATAGTTTAATTGCCAATACGCCTCATTTCCTTCTTTAGGATAACGTTCATTAAGAAAATTTAAGGTATCTGTTATTTTAGCTTTGTCGATCGCTAAAGCAAGGCATTGCGTCGGGTTTTCTCTCGAAGCTTCCGGAAAATCAATTTTCATTTCGATATTGGACGGGATTACAACAGTTTCTCCGGGCAAGTAGTCAAATCCGGGTTCATCAAAAAGATGCATGACCTTTTTTCCCCGTAACATACTTGTTACCACAAAATCGTTGAATTTTAGCGGAACTAACTTAGAAGATTCGTAGGTTTCAAAAATATTTAATTCGCAATGATCTAGTGTATAAACGCTTCTGTTTTCAACAAGTGTCTTTAAAGATTTTTCATTTGATAAAAGAGGCGGATGAATTAAAACACGTTGATTATGCATTGTGATTAAATTTAAAGTGTAAAGTTTAAATTTAATAAAAATAAGTTTAGAAACCTCATATTTAACGTTTTATTAAATCAGCTCTTCTATATGTTTTTTAATGTTTTCGGCTATTTTTTTGGTTGGCAGATCATTTTCATCATCACCAAACGGATCTTCAATTTCCTCGGCAATAAGTTCTAAACTCGCCAGGACGTAAAAAATAAAAACGACTACAGGTGCGACAAGATATCCTAAACTTACAGAATATCCAAAAGGCAGTGTCATGGTATAAAAGAAAATAAATTTTTTGATAAAAGCACTGTAAGAGTAGGGAATAGGCGTATTTTTGATTCTTTCACACGCTCCGCAAATATCCGTAAAAGCCTGTAATTCATCATTTAAAATAATGAGTTGTTCGCCGGTAATTTTTTTGGCATCATAAAGATCATTTATTTTATGAAACATCATTCTCTTTACCTGATTGGGTTTGTGTTTGTGATGATCAATTTCGAGATCTACATCGTCAAAAAGTTGCTTACTGGTTTCAGTATCATGCAGGTGTTTGTGTAAAATTGAGGCATAAGTGGGAATGAATTTTCTAAAGAACTTTCGGTCATTTTCATCTTTAAGCATGGCAGAAAGTTTAATAGCCAGATTACGGCTATTATTGACAAGGCCTCCCCATAATTTCCTTCCTTCCCACCAGCGATCGTATGCGGTATTGGTCCTAAAAACAAGTAATAATGAAATTACAAAACCTAACATTCCGTGCATTATCGGAATATTGTGGATATAGTCATTTTTTCCAATTTTAAAATATTCTACTTCAAGATAACCAATTGTTGCAGAGTAAATTCCGATGGCAATCATGATTGGAAACAATTTTCTAACCGTGTCTGATTTATGAAAATGAAAAATAAAAGTAAACCAGTCTTTAGTATTGTATGAGATCATTTAGGCTTGTTTTGAAACAAATTTACTTTAAAAATTAATATTTCCGGCTAATTCTTTCAAAGCAATTTCAGATAATTTAGCTTCATACTGAGCATTACTGTATCGTACTTTTGCGTTCACATAATTCAATTGTGCTGTTCTGAAATCAAGAGTGGTAATAGTCCCTATTCTGAATTTATCTAATGTAATGTCTAAATTTTGCTTTGCAATAGTTACGTTATCTTCTTCTAAACCAATCAATTCTAAGTTAGTGAGATAGGTTTGAAAGGCAGTGCTTAACTGCGTATTCAAAATCATATTTTGCTGCTCAATTGCGATTTGAGAATTTTCAATTTCCAGTTTTGCTACTTTTTCATTTCGATGCTGGTTAAGGCCGTCAAAAATATTAAGTGAAGCATTAAAACCATAATTAAAACCTTTTGAGGAAGCCGAACTGGTAAAGCCTAAACTTGACTGGCTTTCTGAAAAATTATATCCGGAAGTTAAATTTACAACGGGATAGCGATTGGCTTTAACTTGTTTAAGCTGTAATTCGGCAATACGTTTATTGATTATTTGAGATTCCAGAGCCGGATTTTGTTTTTGTGCCAGGTCCATTAAATCAATTAACACCAATTTGTTATCTACCGAAACGGTATTGGTTACCGTGAAATTTATTTTTGGATCACGCGCTAAATATTGATTCAGTAAAATTTTAGCATTGGCATAAGATTCTTTTTGTCTCAATAAAGCAACCTGATCTGAATTTAAATCAACTTGTGCGTTTAAAACCTCTAATTTGGAAGCTTTTCCAATGCTGAAACGATTTTGAGCCAACGTTAGGCGTTGTTTAGAAATGACGATTGTGGTGTCTAAAGCAGCTAATTGCTGCTGTTGCTGAACCAGATCGTAATACGCTGAATTTACCTGACCGATTTTAGTCAGAACAATTCTTTTTAACTCAGAATCTCCCAATTTTTGCAACTCCTTCAGCTGATCTAATCTGGCAAACATTCTCATACCGTCAAAAACGGTCCATCCTAAGCTTACACCATAATTTAAACTATTGTTTTTAGCATTATTTAATGATGTTGATGTTCCATCCTGTCTGGTTTGGGAGGAATTGGTAACATTGTTGTTATCTGTGATAGAAGCTGTCGCAACGGGCAGCATGCCGGCGTTTCCAACCGTTACATTGGTTTCGCTTATTTTTGAATTATTCTTTGCAATTTTAATTTCAAAATTATTTTCCAGTGCTATTTTCATAGCATCTTCAATGGTTAAGACTTCCTGTGCAGTACCTTTCGTAAGGCATAAAAAGAAGATTAGTAAACTGCTAAATAAAATTTTAATGTTCATATTGGTTTGCTTTTACCCCGAATTGACAATTCTTAAATTGGTGAATTCAGGGTTAATAAATGAATTACTTACTTTCTCTTTCGTATTCGTCAATATGATCGAATTCCGGATAATGTTTTCTTGCTTTAGACCACATCAAATAAATAGCAGGAATAACAAAAAGAGTCAGTGCCAAAGAGAAAATCGTTCCTCCAACGATAACCACTCCCATTCCGATTCTACTGGTTGAAGCTGCTCCAAGAGACATTGCAATAGGCAAAGCCCCTAAAGCAATCGCTAAACTGGTCATTAAAATAGGACGTAAACGGGCTTCTGAAGCTTCCAGGATAGCTTCTAATTTTGGTTTTCCCTGCTCCCGTAACTGATTTGCAAATTCTACGATCAAAATACCATTTTTAGTTACTAATCCAATAAGCATTACTGTTCCAATCTGGCTAAAGATATTCCACGTTTGATTGAATAACCACAACGAGAATAAAGCTCCTGCAACCGCCATTGGTACCGTTAAAATGATAATTAACGGATCTATAAAACTTTCAAACTGAGCTGCTAAAATCAAAAAGATTAATAATAAAGCCAATCCAAAGGCAAAAGAAGTGTTCGAACTACTTTCGACAAAGTCGCGTGATTCTCCACTTAAATCAGTAGTAAAACTTTGATCCAGAACTTTTGTTTTGATTCTGTTCATTTCTTCAATACCATCGCTGATACTTTTTCCCGGTGCCAAACCTGCAGAAACCGTTGCTGACATATATCGGTTATTATGGTACAATTGAGGTGGATTACTTTGTTCCTCGACTTTCACAACATTATCCATCTGGATAAGCTGGCCGGTTTTGCTTTTTACAAATATAGAAGTCAAATCTAAAGGTTTTGAACGGTCCTTTTGATCAAACTGGCCAATAACCTGATACTGTTTTCCATTTTTAATAAAGTATCCAAAACGCTGTCCGCTTAAGGAAAGTTGCAACGTTTGTGCAATATCCATAATCGAAATCCCTAAACTTTCTGCTTTTGCACGGTCAATACTTACATTGATTTCGGGTTTATTAAATTTCAGATTCACATCGGTTGTAGAGAACACATCACTTTTCCCAACTTCATCCATAAAAACAGGGATTTTTTCTCTTAGTTTTTCAAAAGTAGGGGCCTGAATAATATATTGAATAGGCAAACCCCCGCGTCGGTTTACAGCAATTGTAGGCTGCTGAATTACAGATGTTTTAGCATCTGGATATTTTTTAGTCCATTTGGTTAATTTATCAGCAATATCTTTTTGAGACTTTGCTCTTTCATCTGGTTCTTTCAGTGAAAGCCTGATGAAACCGGAATTTGTCGCAGAACCTCCGGAACCTCCTGCAGTAATTACTAAACTTACTTTTTTCTCCGGGATAGAATCATCAACCAATTTTGACATTTCCTGCATAAAACGGTTGGTATATTCATAAGAAGAACCTTCGGGAGTTGTCATACGCATCGTTACGGAACTGCGGTCATCATAAGGAGCGGTTTCTTTTGGAAGGATGGTAAAAAATAAGTAGATCAATCCAAAACAAACAATCAGAATAGGGAAACTTAACCATTTTTTAGCGATAAAACGTTGCAGGGCATCTGCGTAACCGCTGTTTAATTTTTCAAAAAAGGGTTCTGTTTTAACGTAGAATTTCGATTTTTTCTGTTCTCCGCCTTTCATCAAATAAGCATTCAGCATAGGGGTTAAGGTCAGGGAGACAAAAGCAGAAATTAATACTGCGGCACCAATTACAACTCCAAATTCCCGAAAGAGTCGGCCTACGAAACCTTCTAAGAAAATTACGGGCAAAAATACAGCCGCCAGTGTTACCGAAATCGAAATTACGGCATAAAAAATCTCATTCGAGCCTTTTATTGCCGCTTCAATTGGGGACATGCCTTCTTCGACTTTTTTGAATATATTCTCGGTAACAACAATTCCGTCATCTACAACCAGACCGGTTGCCAGAACAATTGCCAATAAAGTCAGTACGTTGATCGAGAACCCAAAAAGCCACATAACAAAAAATGTAGCGATTAACGATACGGGAATATCAATTAAAGGCCGGAATGCAATTGCCCAGTCTCTAAAAAATAAATAGATAATAATGATTACGAGAATGATCGAAATCCCTAAAGTTTCGGCAACTTCAAGTACTGATTTTTTTACGAACAGCGTATTGTCAAGTGCAATATTCAGTTTGATATCCTTTGGAAGATCCTTCTTTAAAGCATCATATTTTTTATAAAATTCTTTTGAAATATCCAGGTAATTGGCACCGGGCATTGGTACAATTGCCAGTCCAATCATTGGAAGTCCTGAAGATGTCAGGGAAGTTTCGATGTTTTCAGGACCTAATTCAGCACCTCCAACATCACTTAAACGAACAATTTTATCACCATCCGTACGAATAATAATATTATTGAATTCTTCCGGTTTAGATAAATTTCCGATTGTTTTTACCGTTAATTCGGTGTTGTTTCCGGTTAGTTTTCCAGAAGGCAGTTCGACATTTTGTGCGTTTAAAGCGTCACGAACTTCGGCTACGGTACAGCCGTACGCTGTTAATTTTACAGGATCAATCCATAAACGCATGGCGTAACGTTTTTGTCCCCAAATTTGAACGCCACTCACTCCCGGAATTGTTTCCAGACGCTGTGAAATTACATTTTCGGCATAATCACTTAATTCTAAAGAGCTTCTGCTGTCACTCTGAACAGTCATCGAAATAATAGATTCACTATCTGCATCTGCTTTAGAAACTACCGGTGGTGCATCAATATCCTGTGGTAAACTTCGAACTGCCTGCGAAACTTTATCACGAACATCATTCGCCGCTTCTTCAAGATTCTTGTCTAAGTTAAATTCGATAGTAATGTTGCTGCTTCCCTGATTGCTTGAGGAAGTAATATTTCGGATTCCGTCAATTGCATTTACCGCTTTTTCAAGTGGTTCTGTAATTTGTGATTCTATAATGTCAGAATTGGCTCCGGTATAATTGGTTCTGATAGAAACCTGCGCCGGGTCAATCGAAGGGAATTCCCGAACACCCAAAAAGGTATAACCAATGAAACCGAATAAAATAATCAAAAGATTCAGTACAATGGTTAAAACAGGTCTTTTGATACTTGTAGTAGATAAACTCATAATGAGGTAATATTTTTAGATTTTAGAGTTCGGATTTTGGAGTTCAGTTTTAGAATATAGGCTTTCGTGACTCCTCACTTATAACTCAAAATTTCTCTTATTTTATTTTAACTTTTATAGGTGCCTCATTTTTTAATGACATCACACCACTTGTAATGAGGGTATCTCCGGCTTTTAATCCTGATAAAATTAAAATAGAAGAATCTGTTCTTGTTGTTGCATCTACCATAACTTCTTTGGCTTGGCCATTATTGGCAATATATACTTTTTTACCGTCCTGCACAGGAACAATGGCTTCTGTGGGAACAACAATAGCATCTTTAATAATGTTTAGAGGTAATTTTACATCTGCAAAGGTTCCCGGAAAAAGTTTTCCGTCGACATTGTCGGCAATGGCACGAATTTTTAAGGTACGGGTTGCTACTTCAATTTCCGGTTCAATAGCATAAATCTTAGCCGTATAAACCTTATTGGATCCTGAAACAGAAAAATCGATAGCTGAACCTGATTTTACTTGCGCAGCATATTTTTCAGGAATAGAGAATGTTATTTTTAATTTTCCGGTATTCACCAATTTAGCGACTAAAACGGTAGGGGTAATATAGGTTCCCGGAGAAATAGAACGCAAACCAATTTTTCCTGAAAAAGGGGCCTTTACAGCCGTTTTTGCAATTTGTGCTCTAATTAATTGGCTTTGCGCTTTCATAGACGCATAATCGGCGTTGGCAACATCAAACTCTTCCTGACTGATCGCTTCTTTTTGAAGTAGTAATTTGGCCCTTCTTTCGTTTTCCGCCGCAAGACCTTCTTTGGTAACAGCTTGTCTTAACTGCGCCTTTAATTCAATATCGTTTACTTTAAAAAGTACCTGACCTTTGTTTACGTATGTGCCTTCAGTAAAATAAATACCTTCTACAATCCCTGAAACTTCACTATGAATTTCTATTTGTTCATTGGCTTCGATAGAGCCGGATAAAGATAAATTATTATCAAAAGTAGCCGTTTTGACTACTATTCCCGTAACCGTTGTTGGTTTGTCTTTATCTCCCGATTTTTTAGACTCGTCGTTTTTGCTTTTGTTAGACACGACTCTGTAGGCAATAAATCCTCCTAATCCGATGATTAATAGGGCGTAAACTAGGTTTTTTACTTTCATAAAATTGAGGTAAATGTATTTTTTTGGTATATGTTTTAGTAAGCTCACAAATTTAACTTTTTGTTGCGAAATCGAAAGAGCTTAGCTTTTATTTAACACTTGTACGTACAAACTTTAAATTAGGCATTAGCTTAGATGGTTTTACTTTACAATGGTTTAACGAGGTGACAAAAAAAAGTTTTTTCAGATACAGATGTGAAGTCATTTTTATTGATTTGTGTTAAAAAAAAGAAACTAAGAATAGGTTTTTACTTATAGTTAACGTAAAAATAATCGTTCGAAAAATAAGAAAAAGAGTAGCAATAATTATTTTGTAGTAATTTGTCTGATTTTTTTTGCACTTTATCGATTTTATTCGTAACATTGATAAGCTTAAACAGAATGGTCTTTTTTTTGTGAGAATAGTAATGTTTTTGGTGGTTAAGCGTTGTAATGTGTAGGTTTTTTATTTGCTTTTAAGTTAAAATTATATAGTGATAAAATAAAATAATTAACAATTGTTTAAAAATTGTTGATTATAATAACCCTAAAACTACCTGTTTATGCTAAAAAAATTACTTGCTGCATTATGGTTTTCGTTATTACTACTGGCTATTTCTGCCTTGTTCTGGCAAAATGAATTTAAATACAGTTTGCCCACCCCAATTCCGCAAGATTATCACAGGATAGCCCTGGGAAGTAAAATTGACTTAAAATGCTGTATCACGGACAGCAGGCCTATATTTATTCATTTTTTTAATCCGGACTGTCCTTGTTCGCGATTTAATATCCCTCATGTCAGCGGACTGATTAAGAAATATGGTGACCGGATCAATTTTAAAATTGTAGTCCTTAACAAAGAAAAGAATTTTACAATAGAAGAGATTCAGGAAAAGTTTAAAGCCAAAATCCCGGTTTATTTTGATCAGGGTATTGCAAAAAGTTGCGGGGTTTTCTCAACACCTCAGGCGGTTCTTTTAGATCATTCTCAAAATTTATATTATCGCGGAAATTATAACAAAACAAGATATTGTACTAACGCCGACAGTAATTATGCGCAAATGGCAATTGATTCACTATTAAAACAAACCAAGACCCCTTCGTTTGATGCTTTAGCTCTGAGAGCTTATGGATGTTCGCTACCAAAATGCACTAAATAAATCTATTTCTTAACCTAATCTATTTAATTTATGAAAACAAAAGCCAGTTTGAATGAACAAGATTATCTGCACAGCTTTATGTCTACAATGACACAAAAATCAGATAGTATTATTAATTACGTTCTTGCCGTTTATTTTCTTCTCGGAATTGCCTTAGCTTTTAAGTACGACACTTTTGAAATTGGTGTTGGAGTAGGGACTTTGAATTTACTGCTGTATTATTCTGCAAAGTTCTTCTTTAAAAACTCTAATTTTTACCAGTATGTGCTTTCAGTTGTTTTGGCAATATTTATGGCACAGTATATTTATCAGATGCACGGATTATTTGAAATGCATTTTACGGTATTCATTGCGAGTACGATTTTAATTATTTACCAAAACTGGAAACTTCAGATTCCGCTTACCATATTGGTAGTTTTGCATCATGCTGCTTTAGCTTATATGCAAAACTTTATTTATACCGATCCAAAAGGACTGCAGTTGTATTTCTCACAGGTAAACTTTGATTTTGAAACGCTTATCATTCACGTTGTCCTGGCAGCAGTTGTTTTCTTTATGAATGGATATTGGGCGTATTATTTTAAAGAACACAGTGAGAACCATATTTCTAAAATTTCTGATGAATATGAATTGGAAAACATCAAACTGGCTTCTGCAAAATACAGTTCGATGAGCGCTACTAAAGATTACAATGATTTTATTCATCGAACGACTCTTGATTTAAAGCTGCCCGTAAATTCAGTTCTTAAGCTTATTGATGTTTCAAAAGGCCATACGGATAATGACAAGCTGCTAACATATCTGGAAATGATGAGAGAAAGCGCCAAGAAGATTGATGATTTAGTAAATGATATTCATGTTAAGTCGACTAATAGCAGAAGTCAAAGTTGATTGAAACAGACATTAGAATCAGAATAATACTTTACAGGACTTCACTTTATACGCAAAAGACAATTGTATAGTAATTTAAAATACAGAATTTATGGATAACAGAATTAATCGCCCGACTCCATCTGATAGAGAAGTTGATTGGAATAAAACTAAAGTATTATTAAGTAAAACAGACACAAAAGGAACTATTTTATACGCAAACGAAGCTTTTATTGATGTTTCAGGATATGACGAACATGAATTAATTGGCCAGCCCCATAATGTGGTGCGTCATCCTGATATGCCAAAAGTAATTTTTAAATTCTTGTGGGACAGTATTAAATCGAGTCAGAATATTCATGTTGTGATCAAAAATATGTCTAAAACCGGAAGGTATTACTGGGTCGTTACCGATTTTAAAATAATAGCCGATGGCGATGGTGAAATTGCCGGCTTTTTTGGTACCAGAAAATCAGTTCCCGAAGAAATTATAGTCAAATTTATTGAGCCTTTATATAAAAAACTCCTTCATATTGAAGAAGTAAGCGGTCTTGGCGCTTCTGAAGATTATTTAATAGGTTTTCTGGAAGAACGTAAAAAGACGTATATGGAATACATCGACCATCTGATCGCTACAGGAAAGGATGATAAAAATAAAATAAGCAAAGGGCTTTTTAGCGGTTTGTTCGAAAAGAAAACGCCGCCTAAAAAATAAAGTATTTTAAAACAATATGCTTCATTGTATAAACTTAAGATTCAAACTTAAAGATTGTCCCCCAACAACTCTAAATCACCTGAAAGAAAGTTAATGGATGTTTAGGCTGAATACAGTGAAGTATATTTTTTTAAGATTTTGAGTCACTAAGGTGTTAAGATTCTAAGTTTTTCCAAATTAAATTTGATAAACTTTCGATTTTACTCCGGATGATATAGCAATGCATGAAATCATAGTGACTTTGACCTTAAAAAACTCAACAACTCAGAATCTTAGTAACTCTAACTAATATAATTCCAGATATTTTTTCTTTTCGTCAATTCGATAAAAACAGCTTTCAAGACAGCATGTTCCGGTTTTTGCAGCGGTCCGTCTTCTTTTAGGATTTTCAGGGCATAATTTCGGGCTAAACCTAAAATATCCCTGTCACGTACAATGTCAGCGATTTGCAGATTTAAAACACCGCTTTGCTGGGTTCCCATTAAATCTCCGGGGCCCCGAAGTTTAAGATCGACTTCGGCAATTTCGAAACCATCATTGGTCTGAACCATAGTTTCCATTCTCGTTTTACTGTCTGAGCTTAATTTATGGCTCGTCATTAAAATACAATAACTTTGTTCGGCACCACGTCCCACACGGCCGCGCAATTGATGGAGCTGGGACAATCCAAAACGTTCTGCACTTTCAATAATCATCACACTGGCATTGGGTACGTTTACACCAACTTCAATTACAGTTGTCGCCACCATGATGTTGGTTTTGCCTTCAGAAAAACGTTTCATTTCAGCATCTTTATCAGCCGGTTTCATTTTTCCGTGCAAAATAGAAATCGAATATTGCGGTAACGGAAAATCACGCGAAATACTCTCGTAACCGTCCATTAAATCTTTGAAATCCATTTTTTCGGATTCCTGAATTAATGGATAAACAATGTAGATTTGCCTGCCAAGAGCAATTTCGTCTCTGAGGAATTTCCATACTTTTAAACGATTGCTGTCAAAACGATGGACCGTCTGAATGGGTTTTCTGCCCGGAGGCAGTTCATCGATTACAGAAATATCCAGGTCTCCGTAAAGGCTCATGGCTAACGTTCTTGGAATAGGAGTGGCGGTCATAACCAAAACATGTGGCGGAATTTCATTTTTTTTCCACAATTTAGACCTTTGTTCTACACCAAAACGATGTTGTTCGTCTATTACGGCCAAACCTAAATTTTGAAATTTTACTTTATCTTCCAATAAAGCATGTGTGCCAATGAGGATGTGTAAACTTCCGTTCTCCAGTTCTTCGTGGATAATCTTTCGGGCTGATGTTTTAGTGGAGCCTGTTAATATTTTTATGTTGATATTGAGTGTTTCAGCCAATTCTGATAAACCAATAAAATGCTGATTCGCGAGAATTTCTGTTGGTGCCATCAAACAAGCCTGAAATCCGTTATCAATAGCTAAAAGCATGCTTAAAAAAGCGACAATGGTTTTTCCGGAGCCTACATCTCCTTGCAGTAAACGGTTCATTTGGGCATTACTTCCCATATCTGAACGTATTTCTTTTACTACTCTTTTTTGAGCGTTAGTGAGCTGGAAAGGAAGGTGATTTTGGTAGAATTCATTAAAAAACTCACCAACTTTTGCAAAAGGATGTCCTTTTATCTTATGTTTCCGAATCAGGTTTTTGGTAATCAATTGCAATTGAATAAAGAACAATTCTTCAAATTTCAACCTAAATTGAGCTTTCGCCAATGCATCGGTACTTTTAGGAAAATGAATGTTGAATAAAGCAGCTCTTTTCGAAATCAGTTTTAATTCTTCAATGAGATAAGCAGGAAAAGTTTCTGTAAATAAAGCCTGAGTTTCAAGAAACAACTGTTCCATCATTTTATTAATGGTTCGGTTTGAAATCCCTCTGTTTGTAAGGGTTTCTGTCGAAGGATAAACAGGCTGCATGGCTGAGCGAAGACTTTTTTCATGTTCTTTTAATAACTCAATCTCCGGATGTGCCATACTAAACTGACTTCCGTAAACAGAACATTTTCCAAAAATTACACAAACTTCATTTAGCTTTAAGCTTTCCCGTACCCATTTATGTCCCTGAAACCAATTCAGATCAATTTGCCCCGTATCATCCACGAAAGTGGCAACCAAACGTTTTTTGTTTTTAGCAAATTCAACTGTTTTTATGTTGATTATTTTTCCAATAATCTGAACTTCTGCGCCTGTGTTTTGTAATTCGTTAATTTTATAATAACGCGTCCTGTCAATATATCTATTCGGAAAAAAATTAACTAAATCTCCATATTTATGGATTCCCAATTCCTTGCGAAGCAACTGGCCACGACTGGGACCAACGCCTTTTAGGTATTCTATCGGGGTTTCAAGAAGATTATTAGACATTAATTTATTTTAGATTGCTGATTTAAGAATAAAGAGTAAAGAAAAAAGATTTCGATTTATATTCTTTGCTTTATTTTCTATTAGCGAAGATAGATTTTAATTGGGAAATTTGAAAATAGATTCTTTTTAAGGTTGCTTAAAACTTTATTGAGTTTCTTTTTTAATATATTGAAATGTAATAAAAAACTTATATTTGTAGTTGTTTTCAAAATAGAAATAAAATGTTTTAAAAAAAAATAGCAAATAATGAAAAAACTTTATAAAATTGATAAAGGTGAATTATGGTATGCTGAATATTGGATTATTTCAGATTTAAAAAAAGTAGTAATACATACAGGAAAAGTGGGAACTAAGGGAACTACAGAAGAGTTAAATTTTTCTGATTTCTCTGAAGACGAAAAAAAACTGGATAACTTTTTTGAACAGCGATTTAGAAAGCAGGAATTTAAAGAATTCACAAACGATAATTTATATTGGTTAGTTGTACAATATAAAATGAAAAGTTTAAAAGGTAATACTCGTGATTACTGGTTAAAGGACAAGGTGATGGAGTATTTGAACGATGAACTTGGCTGGAAAGGCTTGGGACATGTTGATGGATTTGACATGGGAAAGACAATTGCAGATTCTAAGAAATTTGTCCTTAATATATTTTGTATTGTAGTGAATGAGGAAATAGCTATTAATGCTATTAAACGTTGTTTAAGAGAATATAGATTGGATTATACACAAATAAAAATTGCTTCAAGACAAAATTTACCTATTACAGAATATGAATTAAAATATTCGGCTAAAAAGAATGATCAGATTTTTAGTATCTAAAGTATTAAGTTAGTTTTCTAATTTATTCACACTGAATGCTATATTATTTTAATAATTAGAGATAATTATTACATTTGTTAAAAAAGTTATAAGCCTATATGATCATGAAAGAAGAAAAAAAACCTTTTGAAAACATAGTGTTTGCAGGTGTCACATTCCAGGTTATTAACCGACATGAAGCTCACGCTATTATTGGAAATCTGACCAATTTTAACAACGAAAAAATATACAATGTCTTTGAAGATACCTGGCGTTTTCCTGACTATGAAGAAAATCCGATATTCTTATTAGCAGAAGAAGACATCGAAATGGATGTATTTGAGATGGATTTTAGTACAGATGAGCATCCGGATATTTTTATACTGGGCTTTATCTTTACAGGAAATCTGAATGTTACTAAAATTATAAGTTCTTTTGACACAGATAATTCGCCTGCTTTAATTGTATTAGGACAAACTACAACGGTTAATATCACTTTGTTTGGAAATGTACATTATTTAGGCGGCGGTTTAAAATGTGATGCCCTTTTAGGAGAATACAATCATGGAGAACTTTTTGTAAAAGGTGATGTGACAGCCTGGTTAATTTACAGTGACGATATGCTGATGCATTTTGAACGCTTTACTAATGTGCAGGCCATAATTAATATAAGCAGGCCGGATGTGCTGATTTGCAGTAACCTTTCTGATACTGACGGATCTATTATAACAATAGAAAACTACTTTCCGTCAACTCATACATTATCTGATATTGTACAGGACTCTTTTATTGAATATTCAGATTACGGTACAGAAATTTTAGGTAATAATTACCACGAAGATGCCTTTAAAAAAGGGATGTCCATCATCGATTATAATAAAACGGAAAAGTATATGTATACTGATTTTCACAATCAGTTCATAAAAATGATTGAAGTTTTACATGAAAAGGAAGACTTTAAAACTGACGGTAGGCTTTACAAAGAAAATTCAAATACGAAATATTTATTTATTCCTTTTGATTATGAAGGCATGAAATACAGCCAGATTTCAGAAGAAATTGCAAACGGTTTCAATATTAGAATGCGTACTGTATGGTGTCATGATACCAAAGAAATTACACTGGTATTGGAATATCTTGATGAAGACGGAAATCCAAAGTACCAATGGGCTAATGATGAAACCGCACCGGGAATAGAATTTTATTGTGTAAAGCGCGCGGCAATTAAAGCTTTTGAAATACTTACGGCTGAATCTTCTGATGAAGATTCCAGTGATGATACAGAATATGAAACCTATGATGATAGTTTCTCATTAGAAGAATTTGCAGCTCAATTTGGCAGTTATGCATTACCGCAAGATTTAGTAAAACTCTACGAATTTGATCAGGAATACGGTTCAGAAACCTACTCAGAATGTTTTGGTTTAAGAATCATAGAAGATAAGACTGGGATAAAAACCTGGTCTGAAAAGGAAGAGTTCTACACCAGTTTTATTGAATTTGCAGGTGCAAACGGTTCCGGAAGTTCTTATGCGTACTGGCTTATTGACAAAGATTTAAATAATTGTCCTATAGTTGTTTTTGGAGACGAAGGCGGTATTCATGTTGTAGCAGAAAATACCCGAAAACTAATTCATTTACTCACTTTTGATACAGAAATTTCAGTTGATTTTGATGAGGCATATTTCTATAAAGATGAAGAGTATTACGAAGAAAATGAAAATAAGGAAGCGTTTGAGGAATGGGCTAAAAAAGAATTTGATCTGGACCCGATAGTATCCAACGAAGAGACGGAAGAAATCGTAAACGAGGCTAAAGAAAAATACAAAAAAAGACTAAATGATTTTTTGACAAAGTTTGACATTGAAACAGGGGAAGATGATGAATAGCTTTTATGCTGATAAAAGTATTAGAAAACAACCGTAAAGAATCTGAATTTTTATCTTTACACAAAATTTAAAAAATGACAACACATTTAGCACTTTTAAGAGGTATAAACGTTTCGGGCCACAATATGATGAAGATGGAAGCTTTGAAAGCAATGTTGGAAAATATAGGTTTTCAAAACGTTCGGACCTATCTGCAATCCGGTAATGTTTTCGTTGATACCGAAGAAGAAAGTGCTTCGAAAGTAGGCTTTATGATTAAACAGGAAATCTTTAAGGTTTTCGGGCATGAAGTTCCTACGATTGTAATTACCAGGGAAGATCTGGAATTGTGCTTTAAAAACAGTCCTTTTTTAAAAGAAAAAGAGGTTGACACTAAAAAACTTTATGTAGCATTTGTTTCTACTGCTTTGAAAAGTGAAAATATAAATGATCTGAAAATTAGCCAGTTTAAACCCGATGAAGCAAGTATCGACGGAAACAGGATTTTTATAAAATATGCTGTTGGAGCAGGAAAAACAAGATTTGATCAAAAATATATTGAGAAAAAACTAAGTGTAACGGCTACTATTAGAAACTGGAATACGGTGACCAATTTACTAAGTATGTATGTTTAAATGAGATAATTTGAAAATATGAAAATGAAAAGAGGGAGAGTTTACTAGTATTTATTCAAAGTAATTATCCAATTGCCCTATTAATCTCTCACCCATTTCAGCATTGTGGGAAAGGCCGGTTTTCCTTCCTTTGCAGCACGGTTTTCACTTAAGCAAAGCCCCATCCATTCTAAAAGCGGTAAGCCAATATAAGTTTGATTGCTAAAATTTGAAATATACCAATCAGATGCATTTCTGTAGCCGTTAGGATGAAAGACAAAATCAAGCGGTAATTTTAAATGATTCATTGCAGCAAAAGACCATAAAATTGCGGCTATTTCTTCACCCTGAGTGGGCCAGTTAGCTGATATTTTACTTGTGCCGACTAATTTTCTTTCGGAAGAAGCGGTAACAGCTAAATGTCCGGCTTCGTGCAATATATCGCCGGGATATAATAATTTATCATAATCGATATAAATGCAATCGGGACCTAAACTTAATCCAGGCAAAAAAGTAGCGTCTAATTCTCTTTCGAGTACTTCTATTCCAATTTCAGTAAGAAAAGGTAAAACTTTCTGCATTTCTAAACTTTCTTTTAAAGCCATACGAACTTATTTTTTTATAAAATTAATATTTTAAATGAAATTTTAACTTATTTGTAATCAGTTATTATGGCTTTTTTTAAAAAGATAGTATCAGCATTATGAAGAGCACCTTTTCTGTTTCCGCCACCAAAAGGATTAAATAACGCTATAGATTTCTTTTCATAACCTTCTTTAGAAATGAGTTCATTTACCATTAAAGGAGGTGCTTCATAACCAACGAAAGTAAATTGAGAATAACGTAACTCTTTTAGTTCAAAATAACCTTTTGCATCAGTGAGATTTTCTCCAACTTTACAATTTTCAATAGGCATTCTGGTTATAGAATCATAAATATAACCAACAATTTGAGGCCTTTTACAGCGGCTAACCAGGCAACTTTGAAAAGTAAAGGCAATAGCGATTACGAAAACAATTGTACAGTACTTTTTAGAATAAGATATTTTCATTTTATTAAATTAAATCACAATACCAAAATCCAAAATCAAAAGCATCACCTGCATTTGTGTCACAAGCCGTATTGGTTGAATTTTCGGCTTTTGGTTTTTCGTATTTTCGATAAACAATTTCTCCAATTTCAAATTGTATGGGTTTTGAAAAAACAGGCCCGTCAAATGTAAAAGTATGAAATTCGCCATTTTCTCCACAAACATCTACATTCTCAGGCAAATCGTTGATAAAATCCTGATCGATAATTCGGCCAACAAAACTTTTATCTAAATAACGTTCGTTTACGCAAACCACAATGGTTTTAAAACCAAGAGCTATAAATTCCTGAATTAAATCCTGTGTTGGGATTTTCCAAAGTGGAAAAACAGCTTCAAAGCCTATTTTGTCTAATTGGGCTTCTCTGTATTTACGGAGATCTTCCAGGAAAATATCGCCAAAAACAGCCTGTGTAATTCCTTCGTTTTTTAATTCAGTTAAGGTTTCAGTCATCACGTCTTCATAAACTTCCATCGTTGGCATTTCCGGAATCTGCATTATTTTTAAAGGAAGACCAATGCTTTTTGCCTGCGCTTCCAGTAAGGCCACACGAACGCCATGCATAGAGATACGCTGAAATTGCTGATTGACACTAGTGAGTAAATATTCGATTTTAAAATCAGGATTCTGTAATGTTTTATACAAAGCCAGAGCAGAATCTTTTCCGCTGCTCCAGTTAAATAAGGCTTTTTTGGGTATTGACACGTCGTTATAATTTTCTATGGTAAACATACAAATTTCATTCGATTTGTTAGTGAAACCTTTGTAACTTTGGATTTTTGCCTTCAAATTTATTTCAATGAAATACATCTTTCTATTTATTACCAGTTTCGTTTTTGCGCAACAAACCCAATTTGTCGATTTTAAAGCAGTTAACGGACAATTGAAATTCAATTCAATTGAAAAATCGGTTTCCGGAATTGTAGAGTATCAATTCGAGGTTCTAAAACCTGTGGACACCATTAAAATTGACGCGAAGAACATGGAATTTTCTAAAGTTCAGCTTAATAACAAAGAAACTGCTTTTACAAATACCGGTAAGGAATTACAAATTATAGGAAATTTTCAAAAAGGAGAAAACCATCTGACATTTGAATACTCCGCTAAACCTAAACAAGCCTTGTATTTTGTAAATATTGATAATTCCGAAATACAAATCTGGACGCAGGGACAAGGCAGGTATACCAGTAATTGGTTTCCGAGTTTTGATGACGTCAACGAAAAAGTAATTTTTAGTTTAGGAATAACTTATGACAAAGAGTATCAGGTTGTTTCAAATGGTATTTTAGAAAATAAAACTGAAAATGAGAATCAGTTTCATTGGCAATACAAAATGGAAAACCCAATGAGCTCGTATTTATTAATGCTTGCCATTGGAAAATACAATAAAAAAGAGTTGAAAGCAAAATCTAAAATTCCACTCGAATATTACCTTGAGAATAAAGACTCAAACCGTTTTGAACCAACATATCGTTATTCAAAGCGTATTTTTGATTTTTTAGAAAAGGAAATAGGTGTTAAATATCCGTGGAAAATTTATAGAGAAATTCCGGTTAGGGATTTTCTTTATGCAGGAATGGAAAACACCACCACAACACTTTTTGCAACACGTTATGTTGTAGATTCAATAGGTTTTGAAGATCGAAATTACACTAATGTTGATGCTCATGAATTGGCCCATCATTGGTTTGGAGATTTAATTACGGCCGAAAGCAGTACACATCACTGGCTTCAGGAAGGATTTGCCACCTATTATGCAGCATTGGCAGAAAGAGAGATTTACGGAGATGATTATTTTTATGCGAAACTTTACGAAACAGCACAACAAATAAAATTTGCATCCCGAACGGATTCAATTCCGGTTCTGAATGTCAAAGCCAGTTCATTAACTTTTTATGAAAAAGGTGCTTGGGCTTTGTTTGTCCTGCATGAATCTATTGGTGATAAAGCCTTCAAAAAAGCGATAAAAAATTACCTCAGGAAATACGCTTATCAAACCGTAAACACACAAAATTTCTTCGATGAAATAAAAAAAGTATCTGACTTTGATTTGGTTCAATTTCAGAAAACATGGCTGGAATCAACCGCTTTTGATACGCCAACAGCGAATGCCTTATTGAGCAAAAACAAAGCAATTCAGCTGCGTTTAGAAGTAGATAAACTAAAGAAAACTCCACTGGCAGAAAAAGAAGAGTTCCTTAAAAAGACTTTAGAATCGAATGTTTACGAAACAGTAAAAGAAGCTATTGTAAATCAGTTAGAGGCTGAAAAGTTCGATGCCAAAAAAACACTTTTACAAACGGCTTTAAAAACAAACAACCTACAAGTTCGACAAGCGGTTGCAAGTTCATTATCGAAAGTTCCCGAAGATTTCAGGGCAGAGTATGAAACTTTGTTAGACGATCAGTCCTATCAGACACAAGAAATTGCTTTGTATTATTTATGGAAAAATTTCCCGGATCATCGTACAGCATATTTAAACAAAACTCAAAACCGAATTGGTTTTAATGATTATAATCTTCGTACTCTGTGGTTATCACTGGCGTTGTCAACCCCAAATTATACAGATAACCCCGAAGTTTTAGCTTCTGAGTTAATTGCTTTTTCTTCATCTAAATACGAAGCAACAACAAGACAAAATGCACTTGAGAAATTACTTTCTTTTAAAATTATAAACGATCAGGTTTTAACGAATTTAGTAAGCGCTACAACGCATCATATGTGGCAATTTTCTAAATTTGGCCGGGATTCTATTCGGTTTTTATTAAAAAATTCTGAATTGCGTGCTTCGTTTGAAAGAATTTTGCCTAATTTGACCTCCGAAGAACAATTTCAATTGAACCGTTTGCTGAAAGAGTAGAGAATAGAATATAGAGAATAGAATATAGAGAATAGAATATAGAGAATAGATTAAAGAAGCAAGATTAGAGAAGCAAGATTAAAGGATAAAGAATAAAGACTAAAGAATAAAGAGGGGAGAATAAAGAGGGGAGAATAAGATTTTAAAACAAATGGAAAAGTATTTATTCTATATTCTATCCTCTTTAATCTATTTCTGAAAAACAAAACCTACAATAATATTTATGAGAGCATTGGTTATTTCTGGTGGAGGAAGTAAAGGCGCGTTTGCCGGTGGTGTAGCGCAATATTTAATAGAAGAGAAAAATCACGAATATGATTTGTTTATAGGAACTTCTACAGGCAGCTTACTTATTCCGCATTTAGCGCTAGGTCATATTAAACAAATTCACTCCATTTATACTAATGTTACCATGGCTAATATTTTCAATATTTGCCCCTTTGTGATTAAAACCAAAGGAGGAGTAGATATTGTTACCATAAATCATTTCAATGTTTTACGTCAGTTTTTTAAAGGGAAAAGAACCTTTGGAGAAAGTAAAGGACTTAAAAAATACATCAGGAACAACTTTTCTTTATCAGATTTTAACAAACTAAAGAAACAGAAAAACGATGTTGTTATTACGGTAACCAATTTTACTAAGAATGAATCTGAGTATAAATCGATAAAAGATTGCACTTACGAAGAGTTTTGCGATTGGTCATGGATCTCCAGTAATTATGTTCCGTTTATGAGTTTGGTGGAGAAAGATAACTTCGAATACGGTGACGGAGGATTTTCAAGTCTGGTTCCGATTCGGGAAGCGATTAACCGCGGTGCCACCGAAATTGATGTTATTATATTGGAAACCGAAGTCAATATGGATAAAATGGTTATTGGTAAAAATCCGTTTTCACTGATGATTGATTTGTTTAGAATCGCATTAGACCAGGTCGAAAAACACGATATTGCTATAGGAAAACTGATGGCAAACAATAAAAATGTGAAACTTAACTTATATTATACCCCAACTAAACTAACAGATAATGCCCTTATTTTTAATAAGGAAGTTATGAAAGAATGGTGGGAACAGGGTTATGAATATGCTCAGAATAAATCTGAGGTTATGAGTGATAACAAATAATATATAATTATATAAAAAAATCAGATTTAATAAAAATGAGTGAATTCAGATATAGTATTTGTGAACCAATAACACCAAAAATCATTGAAAAAGGAAAAATTGATTCGTCAGAGATAATAGATATATTTCAAAATTTTCCGTGGAAATCACATTTGCAGGAGATGGAGAATGCAAAGAATATATAGTACTCGCCTTCGCTTGAGTTTGAAAAGTTTCCTGGAACGAAAATTTCAATAAGAAGATTTATTTTTTAAAATGGGAGTTTTTATAAAACCTGTAAGCTTGTAGTTTAATTTGGAATATAAATTTTAGATAATAAATCTTTTGTATGAGTAAAATAATTATTAAGTGGATATTTGTAATATTCCTTTTTATATTTATTGGTTGTCAAGAGAACAAGAACGACTATAAATTACCGAAACCTCATGAAACCAGTTCAATAATTAAAGCGGTAATTTTTGATGATAGTTTAGGGGTGTATAAAGATTTTAATCAAAAATCTAAACTTTCTTTTTCTGAAGATTTACAAAAACTAGAGATAGTTTCCTGGGATGTAAAAAAAAGTAAATTTCCGCCAAAAGTATCATCGAATTCTAAATTGATTCAGGATTTTATTGGATTCCCGGATGTACCGAGAAAGTTTTTTTTCTTCTCTAAATTAGATTCTTCTTATTTACAGTTTCAAAATAAAAATTTTAAAAATTTTAAGTTAGAAAAAAAGAGTTTTGGTAAACTGAATCTGCAATCACTAATTCAGCTGAAAAAAGATTTCAAGACAAAAGAATACTTTAGTTTTTTTTATTGCACAATTCCTATTGTTTCACTAGATGGAAAAAGAGCTTTCGTGCAATTCACTCTGGTTTGTTCTGGTTTGTGCGGTGAAGGCTGGGAAATATTCTTAGAAAAAGTAAATAGAAAGTGGAAGATTGTAAAAATCCACCGTGATTGGGTCAGTTAGTGAATTAGATTAATTTTGAAAGATTGAATAAAAAGATATTCAATCTTTCAAAAAAATATTATCTACCACAATTCGCTCACTTCGTTTTTAATGTACGCTAAAGCAGCATTGCTTGGAGATTGTTTTTCTAATAAATCATTCAAAATCTTCTCACGTAATTTATCAGCGCTGTCTACGCGATCGCCCATAGCAGTTTTACGAATGATTTGTATCGTTGAGTTTTTTGCTGTCGTAATGATTGTCCAGCATTCGTCGGACATATAAATTTGTTGCGTTAAATTATGTTCAAATTCATGCTCAATCTGGTCGATTAGAAAGTTTTCGTAATCGTGTTTTTCGTTTGAAATTGGCGCAATTCTAATCAGGAGTTTTGTCAAATTAATACGCTCCAAAAATAAGGTCATACGCTCGTAAGCCTGTAAACGTATTGGCAGAGATTCTTTATGCGCTTCTCTGTTCAATAAAAAATTACGTTTTTTGTCGTTGTTTTTAATGTGTAATTCAAAAAAACTGTAAGCTACAAATCCTGTAACGATGGCTGGTAAAGTATAACTGGCTAATTCTATAATTCTGTTAAAATCCATTTGGTTTAAATTTTCAACAAAAATATACTTTTTGAGGAGAAATCCACTTTTAATTTATTGTAATAAACAAAATGGAAGGCTACTTTTGTGCATCTCTTTCTAAACCAACTGAAACACAATATTAATGGATTCTTATGTCATAATTTTACTTTGTTTAGCGGCATTCGCAGCCGGATTTATTGATGCCATTGTTGGCGGCGGCGGATTGATTCAAACTCCAATGGGGTTGATTTTATTGCCAAATCTACCTGTTTCGACGGTTGTTGGAACTTTAAAACTACCCGCTTTTACCGGAACCGCTTTTGCAGCTTTTCAATACCTGAAAAAAGTAGTTGTTCAATGGCGATTATTGTTGATTATGATGTGCTTAGCAGTTCCTTCGGCATTTTTAGGTTCTACTTTACTTACGATGGTCAGCAATGATTTTATGAAACCGCTTTTATTGGTTGTTTTGTCTTTATTGTTTATTTACACATATGCCAAGAAAAACTTTGGACAGCATGTCGCTAAAGATCATTCTGCTGCAACTCAAATAATTTATGCTGTTGTTATTAGCATAATTGTGGGTTTTTACGATGGATTTATTGGTCCCGGAACCGGAAGTTTTTTTGTGGTTGCTTTTATCGCACTTTTAGGCTTTGACTTTTTGCACGCTTCTGCAAATGCTAAAATGGTCAATCTGGCAACTAATTTTGGTTCGATTTGTTTGTTTATGATCAAAGGCAAAATCATCTGGTCAATTGCAATTCCGATGGCAGTCAGTAATGGACTTGGCGGATGGATTGGCGCAAAACTGGCAATCAACAAAGGAAATGGTTTTATTAGAATTTTCTTTTTGATTGTGGTGGCAGGAACGTTGATTCGATTTGCTTATGATGTATTTTATAAATAATTTCAAAAGCCAATTGTTGTAATCTAGCCCCGATAGAGGCGATATCCTCGCAGTGAAACGGAGAGATAAAGCCGAAAGCGGGAACTATATTTCTAAAAAGCACTGATTCTTCTGCTTCAAAAAAAACTTAGCAACTCAGAAGTTTAGCACCTTAGGAACTTTATTTTATAATTCTTATTTTTGCATTAATTATGGAGAAAAATTTCATGCAAAAATACATTGACCAGCTCAATGAAGCACAGAGGCAGCCTGTTTTAAAGAAAGACGGGCCAATGATTATCATTGCCGGTGCAGGTTCAGGAAAAACCCGTGTTTTAACTATTAGAATTGCTTATTTGATGGCTCAGGGTATTGATGCGTTCAATATTTTGTCGCTTACTTTTACCAATAAAGCAGCCCGTGAAATGAAGCACAGGATTTCAGATATTGTGGGTGCATCCGAAGCAAAAAACCTTTGGATGGGAACTTTTCACTCGATTTTTGCGCGTATCCTTCGTGCAGAATCAGATCATTTGGGATATCCGTCTAATTTTACGATTTACGATTCTCAGGATTCGGCGAGACTAATTTCTTCTATTATAAAAGAAATGCAGCTGGATCGTGATATTTATAAACCAAAGCAAATTTTAGGACGTATTTCAAACTATAAAAACAGTTTGATTACGGTAAAAGCCTATTTTAATAATCCGGAATTGGTTGAAGCTGATGCCATGGCAAAAAGACCAAGATTAGGCGAAATTTATCAGCAATATGTAGAGCGCTGTTTTAAGGCTGGTGCTATGGATTTTGACGATTTGTTATTGAAAACCAATGAGTTACTGACCCGTTTTCCAGAAGTTTTAGCGAAGTATCAAAACCGTTTTCGTTATATTTTAGTGGATGAGTACCAGGATACAAACCATTCTCAATATTTGATCGTGAGGGCTTTGTCCGATAAGTTTCAGAATATTTGTGTGGTAGGAGATGATGCACAGAGTATTTACGCTTTCCGTGGTGCGAATATTAATAATATCTTGAATTTCCAGAAAGATTATGAAGGCGTAATAATGTTTCGTCTAGAGCAAAATTACCGTTCCACGAGAAATATTGTGGAAGCGGCAAATACTGTAATGGAGCATAATAAGACCAAACTGGATAAAGTAGTTTGGACAGCAAATGATTTTGGACAAAAGATAAAAGTGCATCGTAGTTTGACCGATGCCGAAGAAGGTCGTTTTGTAGCGAGTACTATTTTTGAACAAAAAATGCAGAATCAGCTTCATAACGGTTCTTTTGCCATTTTGTATCGTACCAATGCACAATCACGTGCGATGGAGGATGCTTTGAGAAAACGTGATATCCCGTATCGAATTTATGGCGGATTATCGTTCTACCAACGTAAGGAAATTAAAGACGTATTGTGTTATTTGCGTTTGGTCATTAATCCAAAAGATGAAGAAGCGCTAATCCGTGTAATTAATTATCCGGCCCGTGGAATTGGAGATACTACTGTTGAAAAACTGACAATTGCTGCCAATCACTACAAGCGTTCGATTTGGGAAGTGATGGTGAATATTGATAAAATTGACCTGAAATTAAACTCAGGAACAAAGAATAAAATCAATGATTTTGTAACGATGATCCAGAGTTTTCAGGTTATTGATCAAAATCAGGATGCTTTTTATATTACCGATTATGTAGCTAAAAAAACCGGATTGGTTCAGGAACTTAAAAAAGATGCCACGCCGGAAGGAATGGCCAAGATCCAGAATATTGAAGAGCTTTTAAACGGTCTGAAAGATTTTATTGAAGGACAAAAAGAGATTGATGGTGCGAGGGGAGCTTTGTCTGAATTTATGGAAGATGTGGCACTTGCAACTGATTTGGATAAAGACACTTCTGATGAAGACCGTGTGGCACTAATGACCATTCACCTGGCTAAAGGACTGGAATTCCCTCATGTTTTTGTCGTGGGAATGGAAGAAGATTTGTTTCCGAGTGCTATGAGTATGAGTACCAGAAGCGAATTAGAAGAAGAACGTCGTTTATTTTACGTAGCTTTAACTCGCGCAGAGCATCAGGCTTATTTGACTTATGCACAATCCCGTTACCGCTGGGGTAAATTGACAGACAGTGAACCATCACGTTTTATTGAAGAAATCGACGGGCAATATTTGGAGTATTTGACTCCGGCAGAAACAAATTACCGTTACAAATCGCCTATTGACGGGGATATTTTTGGAGATATTGATAAATCTAAGTTAAGACTGGCAAAACCAATCGGGTCAACACCACCAAAACATGTTACGGACAATCAGCCAAAACCTGATTTGAATATTCGAAAATTAAAACCTGTTGCAGGAACGAATCCAAATACTGCTGCTGCGCCAAATTTATTTGATAATAAATTAACGATTGGAAATGTCGTTATGCACGAACGTTTTGGTAAAGGTGAAGTTGTAAACTTAGAAGGTGTTGGTGCTGATAAAAAAGCCGAAATAAAATTTGAGGTTGGAGGTATCAAGAAATTGTTGCTAAGATTTGCTAAATTAGATGTAGTAGGTTAGGAAAGAATATAGAAAAAAGAATATAGAAAATAGATTTTAAAAGTCAATTTTTTATCACAAGATTCGATTTTCGACCTTCATAATTTTATTATTTTTCAAGAGAATAAGTTTTTTTAAATTTAAGATTAAATCTATTTCAATTGGAATGTTGTTATTAAAAAAAATAAAAGAGTAAAGAATAGTCTTTATTCTATAATCTAACATCTTTATTCTAAAAAATGGCTGAGTTCATAAAAATATATCCGGATAAACCCAGTGAAGCTGCAATTGCCAAAGTGGTAAAAGTACTTCAGAATGGGGGTTTGGTAATTTATCCAACAGATACCGTTTACGGATTGGGCTGTGATATTACCAATTCACGTGCGCTGGAAAAAATCGCAAAAATAAAAGGGGTTAAACTTGAAAAAGCAAACTTTTCGTTTATCTGTCATGATTTGAGTAATTTATCAGATTATGTACGTCAGATTGATACATCGACTTTTAAAATATTAAAAAGAGCGTTACCTGGCCCATACACTTTTATTTTACCCGGAAATAATAATTTACCAAAAGAATTTAAAAAGAAAGCAACGGTAGGTATTCGTGTTCCTGATAATAATATTGTTTTAGAAATTGTGAGGCAATTAGGAAATCCCATCGTTTCAACCTCTATTCGTGATGAAGACGATGTAATTGAATATACTACAGATCCTGAATTGATTTTTGAAAAATGGCAAAATCTTGTAGATCTTGTTATTGACGGAGGTTATGGTGATAATGTAGGATCTACTGTCATTGATTTATCAGAATACGAGCCGGTTATTATAAGAGAAGGAAAAGGCGATATCGATATTTTGTAAGAATAAATAGAGATTGCTTAGGATAGTACAAAAAGGTTTGGTTAAATTAGCTTATAATTTAACCAAACCTTTTGCATTTTATGAAAAACATATATGTTTTCTTATCCTTCTTTTTTACTGTTGCTATATTTTCACAAAACATTCTCAAAGGTAAAATTTCAAGTAAAGACAATACTCCCTTAGAAGGAGTTAATATTTATTTTGACGGAACAACCATCTCCACCATTTCAGATGCTGGCGGAAATTTCACTATTCAATATGAACCGAATGCCAATAGTATTTTGGTAATAAGTTTTATGGGCTATCAAACAGAATACCTGACAGGTTTAGACGCTTCTAAAGCACTAAATGTAGCGATGACAGTTTCTAGGAATGAGCTTAAAGAAGTTGTTATTACTAAAAACGAACTTTTTACCAGAGATCAGAAATTAAAGTTATTTAGGGAATATTTCCTTGGGAAGACAAATAATGCGAAAACAGCTGTAATTAAAAATGAAGATGACCTTCGTTTTAAATATGATAAGGAGAAATTAATTTTTACAGCTTCTTCAGATAAACCATTAGTGATTGTAAATGCTTCTTTAGGGTATAAGATTGATTTTGAATTGGTAGCTTTTGAAATTGCCTTTACTAAATTAAGTATTAATTCTAAAGATGTTATTAAGAATTTTTATGGAGGTGTTAGCAGATTCGAAGAAATCGATAACTCAGCCGAAATTCTGGAAAGAAGAGAAAAAGCATATCAGGGTTCGCAGATTCAATTTTTTAGAAATTTTGCCAATAATGATTGGGGGGCTAAAAAATTCTTATTGTTTAATGACGAAGATAATCTGGATCCTGCTAAACGTTTTAAAATAATTAAAGAAGATGATTTTGTAAAAGTAGAAATTTTACCACAACCAAAAGGAGAGATTACAAATGAAAATCTAAAAGATATTGTAGCTGCTTATAATATTACATTTAATAAAACGGAAGGGTCTAAGATTACTTTCCAGACAGACAGTTTTTATATTTATAAGTACGGAAATAATTCAAATATTGAAAGTATTCTTTTTTCAGGCAAGATTTCAGAAAAGAAAGTGGGAGATATGTTACCTTTAAATTATGGTATTAAGTAAATTTTATATCTGCTAAATTTAATTAAATTATGTAAGTAAAGCCCGGAAATGGCGTATTTGTAAAAAAAAACTGAAATCGTATAAAAGTTAAAAATAAATAACTAACTTTAGTATAGTTAAAATTTAGTTAGTTAATTTAAAAATAATGCTATTCTTGATTTATATTTAATTGGTTATTAAAAAAATTAAGGATACATAAAAGCAGGTCGATTGACCTGCTTTTTCTGTATAATAAAGTATGTAAAAACTTAAATTATTTTGCTTGTTTTTTCATTTCTTTTTCAATCATATCATAGAACTGATCGATTTTTGGCATAACAACGATACGTGTTCTTCTGTTACGGGCTTTGTTGTCAGGAGTATCATTTGCAACTAAAGGTACATAAGAACTTCTACCAGCTGCAATTAATTTAGCAGGGTTAACACCCAGATCATTCGTTAATACACGAACAATAGAAGTAGAACGTTTAACACTTAAATCCCAGTTGTCTAACAAAACTCCGTTGCTTTTGTAAGGAACATCGTCTGTATGACCTTCAACCATACATTCAAAATCAGGTTTGTCGTTTACTACTTTAGCCACTTTAGCCAAAACAGATTTTGCTTTATCACTTACGTCATAACTACCACTTTTAAATAATAGTTTGTCTGCAATAGAAATAAATACAACACCTTTTTCTACGTTAATTTCGATATCCGGGTCATTAATTCCAACAGCGCCTTTTAAGCTTGTAACCAAAGCAAGGGTCACACTGTCTTTTTTAGTTAATGCATCCTGAAGTCTTGATATTTTTAGATCTTTTTCTTTTAAACTTTCTAAAGATTTTTCAAGATTTTCAGCTCCTTTTGTAGTTAAAACAGTTAAGTCTTTAGAAGTGCTTATTAAGTCTTGATTGTGTTGTTTATAGCTTTCAGCCGTAGCAGCCAATCCTGCTTTTTCCTCTAAACAAGTATTTAGTTTTACGGTACAGGAGTTTAATAAATCTTGGGTTTCTTTGTTCTTAGCTTCTAACGCTGCGTATTGTTTTTTCGATACACACGAAGTTAAGGCCATTAATACTGATAGTGCGATTACTATTTTTCTCATAGGGATTATATTTAATTAAACGTTGATTACAAATTTAGTTTTTAATATTTTGATTACTGTTAAAGATTTCTTTAAATACGGTTAGTTTCTTTATGTAATATAGGAAAACGATACTTTTAACCGAATAGTATTGCTGTATTTGAAAATCTTTTCGTTCCCGTAGATACTTTAAAGATATGCAATAAAATGAAAAATGTGCTTTCAAAATAGCAAAAGTATGCTGGAATTTTCCCTGTGTAAGAAAACGGATACCAGCAATACCATCTAAAATCATTCGAAAGAATATCACAAAAAACAACCCTTTTTTGGGTAAATTTTTGACAAGCATTAATAATGAATTTCTAAAATTCAAATAGGTTTTTTTCGGGTTTCCTTGTTGCAGTGTTGCTCCTCCAACATGATAGACAATTGATCCGGAATTATACTTGATAATATGTCCTTCATTTGCGGCACGCCAGCATAAATCGATTTCTTCCTGATGTGCAAAAAAACTTTCATCAAAGCCTCCCAGTTCGCGATATACTTCACTTCTAATAAAGAAACAAGCTCCCGATGCCCAGAATAATTCGCAGTTGTCATTGTATTGTCCGTTATCTTTTTCAATGGTATCAAAAATACGTCCGCGGCAATAGGGAAAACCATATTTATCAATAAACCCACCTGCAGCACCGGCATATTCAAAATACTCTTTATTTTTAAAATCAAGAATTTTAGGCTGGATAATCGCAGTTTGTTTTTCAGTATCAAAAGTTTCAATAATGGGGTTAAGCCAGTTTTCAGTTACTTCGATATCTGAATTTACCAAAGCATAAATTTCAGCATCAATATGTTGTAAAGCGTCATTATAGCCTTTTGCAAAGCCATGATTACCACTATTTTGAACTATTTTGATTGTAGGGAAATTTTGTATGACGAAATCTATCGAATCATCTGTAGATGCATTGTCAGCAACGTATATGGTAGCTCCTTCAGAAAATTGAACAACCGAAGGTAAAAATTGTTCCAACAATTTTACTCCGTTCCAATTTAAAATAACAACAGCAATTTTATCCAAAAGTAATTTTAATTTATTTTAATATTCTATTATTCGTTATAATTGGGTAAGCCTCTTAAAAACTCATACTTTTCATTTTCAAAATCCATTTGACAGTAAAAATGATTAAGTCCGTTTGTGACATTCAAAAACCGTGCCTGCATTGTCATGTTATAACGTGCAATTTGATCAAAAGTTGCCTGAGAAATTTTGACTTCGGGTGCTTTACATTCTACCAATATATGTATAGAACCATCTGAATTAAATACGACCACATCATACCTTTTTCTTAATCCGTTGACTGTTAAAACTTTCTCGACATTGATTAATGATTTAGGGTATTTTTTCTCTATCATTAAAAACTGAACAACATGCTGACGGACCCATTCTTCCGGAGTAAGAATGATAAATTTTTTCCTGATTTCATCAAAAATAGACACTTTATTTTCGCTATTTTTGAATCGGAAAGTATAAGAAGGAAAATTTAATTGTTGCATAGCGCAAAAATATAAAATAGTTTCAGGTTTCAAAGTTTAAAATTTCAAGTTGTTGAAATGAGAATTTGAAACCTGAAGATTTGAAACATAATTATTGGATGGACGAAGTTGTAAAAATTGTTAATGATATCAAGGCGGGAAATATAAAACCAATTTATTTTTTAATGGGTGAAGAACCTTATTATATAGATAAGTTGTCTGAATATATAGAACAAAATGTACTGGCTGAAGAAGAAAAAGGGTTCAATCAAACGGTTTTATACGGAAGAGATGTATCGGTTGAAGATATTGTGGCAACAGCCAAACGCTATCCAATGATGGCTGATCGTCAGGTTGTTATTGTAAAAGAAGCACAGGATTTATCCAGAACAATTGATAAAATAGAGTCATACGTTAATAACCCTATGGAAACCACGGTTTTGGTTTTTTGCTATAAATATAAAACGTTGGACAAGCGTAAAAAAGTTACGAAACTTTTAGCGCAAAAAGGAATCGTTTATGAAAGTAAAAAATTATACGAAAATCAGGTAGGAGACTGGATAAAACGGGTTCTGGCGGGCAAAAAATATACAATTGATCCCAAAGCAAATGCGATGCTGGTAGAGTTTTTAGGCACAGACCTGAGTAAAATTAATAACGAACTTGAAAAACTTCAGATTATTCTGCCACAGGGAACAGTAATTACACCGCAGCATATCGAAGAGAATATTGGTTTCAGTAAAGATTATAATGTTTTCGAACTCAGAAAAGCTATCGGAGAACGCAATCAGCTAAAAGCATATAAAATAGCAGAAAATTTCGCTCATAATCCTAAAGAATATCCGCTGGTGATGACAACCGGACTGGTATTTGGATTTTTTGTCCAGCTTTTAAAGTACCACGGACTTAAAGATAAAAATCCTAAAAATGTGGCAGCAGTAATTGGTGTAAATCCTTATTTTTTAAAGGAGTACGATTTAGCGATAAAGAATTACCCAATGCGAAAAGTGAGCCAGATTGTAGGGGCATTGCGAGATGTTGATCTTAAAAGCAAGGGAGTTGGAGCCAATGCTTTACCACAGTCAGATTTGTTAAAAGAAATGCTGTATAAAATATTTAATTAAGCCGTTAAAATTCACGATATTTGCTTTTCTAAAAATTTTACTACTTTAAAATAATAATTACACAATTATGGGAATGAATAAAAATACCGTTTTAGGATGGGCTACTTTTATAATGATACTTATGGGATTGTTGCTTATAGGTCTTGGCGCTTTTAGATACAGAGATGTTTCTGGTTGGGGATTTGTAGCTGTAGGTGTTGGTTTTTTTGCTAATGCCTGGGTTTTTAATGCTTTAAAAGGTAGAGTGTAGCAAATTTAACGCAGTCACAACCTCAAAATTCAAAAGAAAAATAATTAATTTAAAATAAATAGAATGTCAGACGATAAGAAAGTAATTTTCTCAATGCAGAAATTGAGTAAGACCTATCAGGGAGCAGACAAACCAGTACTTAAAAATATTTACCTGAGCTTCTTTTACGGTGCTAAAATTGGTATTTTAGGACTTAACGGATCAGGAAAATCTTCTCTGTTAAAGATCATTGCTGGAGTTGATAAAAACTATCAGGGTGATGTTGTTTTTCAGCCAGGTTACACTGTAGGTTACTTAGAGCAGGAACCAATCTTGGATGATTCTAAAACTGTTATCGAAATTGTTCGTGAAGGAGCTGCCGAAACTATGGCCGTTTTAGAAGAGTACAATCAGATTAATGATCTGTTTGGTCTTCCTGAAAATTATGAAGATCAGGATAAAATGGATAAGTTAATGGATCGTCAGGCTGCTTTACAAGACAAAATTGATGCTCTTGGTGCCTGGGAAATCGATACCAAATTAGAAATTGCAATGGATGCGTTACGTACTCCGGAAGGAGATACGCCTATTAAAAACCTTTCAGGAGGTGAGCGTCGTCGTGTAGCGTTATGTCGCTTGTTATTGCAACAACCCGATGTATTGCTTCTGGATGAGCCTACCAACCACCTTGATGCTGAGTCTGTACTTTGGTTAGAGCAGCATTTAGCACAATATGCAGGAACTGTAATTGCGGTAACGCACGATAGATACTTCCTTGATAATGTGGCAGGTTGGATTTTAGAGTTGGATAGAGGAGAAGGTATTCCGTGGAAAGGAAATTATTCTTCCTGGTTAGACCAAAAATCAAGCCGTATGGCACAAGAAGAAAAAGTAGCATCAAAACGCAGAAAAACGTTAGAACGCGAGTTGGATTGGGTTCGTCAGGGAGCCAAAGGACGTCAGACAAAGCAGAAAGCACGTTTACAGAATTACGATAAATTGCTGAATGAAGACCAAAAACAATTGGATGAAAATTTGGAAATCTACATTCCAAATGGTCCGCGTTTAGGAACAAATGTTATTGAAGCAAAAAATGTTGCCAAAGCTTTTGGGGATAAATTATTATATGATAATTTGAATTTCACTTTACCACAAGCCGGAATTGTTGGAATTATCGGACCAAACGGTGCTGGTAAATCAACCATTTTCAAAATGATTATGGGAGAGCAGAAAACAGATAGTGGAGAATTTTCAGTTGGTGAAACGGTAAAAATCGCTTACGTAGACCAGTCACACTCTAACATTGATCCGAATAAATCCATTTGGGAGAATTTTGCTGACGGTCAGGAATTAATTATGATGGGAGGAAAGCAAGTAAATTCAAGGGCTTATTTATCCCGTTTCAATTTTGGCGGAGGCGAGCAAAACAAAAAAGTATCCATGTTATCTGGTGGTGAACGTAACCGTCTGCATTTGGCCATGACATTGAAAGAAGAAGGAAACGTACTTTTACTGGATGAGCCAACGAATGATTTGGATGTAAATACACTTCGTGCGCTGGAAGAAGGTTTAGAGAATTTTGCAGGTTGTGCTGTAATTATTTCGCACGACAGATGGTTCCTGGACAGAATTTGCACTCACATTTTAGCCTTTGAAGGAGATTCTGAAGTATATTATTTCGAAGGAGGTTTCTCTGAATATGAAGAAAATAAAAAGAAACGTCTGGGTGGTGATTTAACTCCAAAACGTTTGAAATACAGAAAGTTAATTAGATAAATACGCTAAGTAATTTTAATTTTTAAAATCCCAAATTCCAATCGAATAGATTTGAATTTGGGATTTTTGCTTTGTGTACTTTTGTGTAAATCTTGTGTTCTTTGCGTTAAAATAAAAGGGTATAATTACAAAAACTTAGCCTTAAGTTCCGGGGTAGGAATCATACAGCTTTCTTTTTTGCCATACCATTTATAACGGTTTTTAGCAATGAAATCATAAATATAATTTCGAAGTTTTCCGGGTAAAATTTTAAAAATAGTAACCAGACTATATAGTCCTCCTAAATCTTTTCCGATTTCAAGAATCGCTGAAGATTTATAATAATAAGCAACTCCGGGATTGTATAAAATAATACTATCAATTTTAGTTTGGTCAACATCTATATAGTGACAAATCTCAATTCCCAATTCTGATTGCAAAGCCACAAATCTAAAAACATCTTTTTTATCACGTCTGATGATAAACTGAACTGCGCCATTGCATAAATTGCAAACGCCGTCAAAAAGAATTATTTTTTTGTTTTTTGGAAGGTTTTGCATAATTGAAAAAGTTTCAAGTTTTAAGGTTTCAGATTTAATGAAGTTTTTTATTACGAGGAACGAGGAATCACATTATTAATTCGGTACAGAATTTCATTAATCTTTGTCGATCTGTGTTTGTGATTTCTCCTTGAAATCATAAGATTGAGAGCTCTTTTGCATGAAACTAACAAAACGACAATAATTGCACTTATTGATTATCTCTATTGAAAAATGGAAATTAATAAATTTTACATATAGAAAATGACCTCCATAAATTATTTTTAAACGATTTTAAAAAAATAAGCATCTTCGAAATTGTCTTTTAAAAAATAGTTGTTTAAATCCCTTTATTTTAATTTTAGACTTTTTTAATGACAGAAAACTAAAACAAATATTAAAAAATTATTTCTTTGCAGCTTCAACAAATTCTAATTCATCTAAACTTACTTTCGAAGTAAAAATTCCATAATTAACAGTTGCTTTGTTTTTTTCGATAGCATCAATACTTCCAACCGATCTTCCGTCAAGCATTCTGACCCGGTCACCCACTTTTAAGATTGGTTTTGGTTTTTCGATAACAGGTTTAAGTTTCTTTTCTTTTTTCTCTTTTCTGATTTCTTCAACCTGAACGGTTACTTCTGCGATAACTTCTTTTTTCTTTTCGATTATCGCTTTAGCTTCTTTTGGAGTTGCTTTTTTACGTTTTGAATTTTCTATTTCTATGATTTTCAAAAATTCCCCAATAAGTTCTTTTTTGTTTTTATTATTAAAATATTTTTCTGAAATATCTTCTATTTTCTGACCAATGTAAATTGTTTTCTGATTGCTGTCGTATAATTCCTGATAGCTTTCCAGTTTCTGTTTGATTTTTACATTGATGTTTTCCATCTTTTTACTTTCCTCACGTGCTCTTGTTTCTTCTTCTTTCAGGTTGATAGAAGTTTTTTCAAGCTTGGACCTTTCTTTCTGAAGTGTTGCAATGGTTTTGTCAAAACGAACTTTACCAACTTCAATCTTCTTTTTAGCGCGATTAATCAATCCAAAGGGAATTCCATTTTTCAATGCAACTTCAAAAGTAAAAGAACTTCCGGCCTGACCTAAGGCCAGTTTATACATTGGTTCTAATGATTTTTCATCAAACATCATATTCGCATTTGTAGCAAAAGGCAATTCGTTTGCGAGAATTTTCAAATTAGAGTAATGGGTGGTGATAATTCCGAAAGCTTCACGATGATAAAATTCCTCTAAGAAAATTTCGGCCAAAGCGCCACCTAATTCCGGATCAGAACCAGTACCAAATTCATCAATCAAAAACATAGTTTTCTTATTGCATTTTTTTAAGAAATAATTCATGTTTTTTAATCGGTAACTATAAGTGCTTAGGTGATTTTCTATAGATTGATTGTCGCCAATATCGGTTAGGATTCTGTCAAATAAGAAAGTCTCACTGCGTTCATGAACCGGAATCAACATACCGGATTGCAACATTAATTGCAATAAACCAACTGTTTTTAAGGAGATTGTTTTTCCTCCGGCATTAGGTCCTGAAATTACAATTATTCGGTTATCCTGTTTTAATTCAATAGTTTGAGGATGCGTTATTTCATTCTTTTGTTTATTGTTCAGATATAAGATAGGATGATACGCTTCTCTGAAAAACAATCTGCGTTCTTCGGTAATGGCAGGTAAAATTCCGTTAATTCGATTGGCGTATTTTGCTTTTCCGGCAACGACGTCAATATCGCTTAGAAATTCCTGATACTCAATTAATATGGGTAAAAACGGACGAATAGCGTTTGATAATTGTTTTAAAATTCTGGTGATTTCTTCTTTTTCTTCGTATTCTAAATTGCTTAGTTCGCGGGAATATTGAAGGGTTGCTTCTGGCTCAATATAAGCGATGCTTCCCGTTTTGGAACTTCCTAAAATGGAGCCTTTTACTTTACGGCGATACATGGCAAGAACTGCTAAGACTCTACGATTTTGAACAAAACTTTCCTTAATGTCATCCAGATAACCCAGACTATTATTGTGACTAAGTGCAACACCAAAACTTTGATTTACCTTGCCCCGAACAATATTCATATTCTGACGAATACTCAAAAGGGCAGGAGAAGCGTTGTCTTTTATTTCACCATATTTATCTACAATAGCATCGATTAGAGTAACAATGTCTTTGGTGTATTCAACTCTTGAAGCTCTGGCATTTAAGTTTGGATAATAATCATCAAATTTTTTAAGGAAATTCAGTAAGAAGTTTGCTGTTGATGAAAGTGTGGCTATTTTTCTAAAACTTCCGACTTCCAGAAAGCTATCTTCAATTGCTAAAAACTTAATTTCGTGCGTAATGGCGTCAAATCCGTGATTGGGAATGGCGTTATTGTTTTCAAAAGACGATACATATTCTGATGTTTGCATTAAAGCCTGCATCAAAGTTTCTTTGTCTCTAAATGGGGTTATTTGTAAAGCTTTTTCTTTTCCAATATCGGTATTGCAACCAGCTGAAATGGTTTCGAGCACTGTTGGAAATTGTAAGTCTTGTAATGTTTTTTCGGTAATACTGATCATTTAATTTCTTTAAGAAAGTACAGGCAAAAGTACAAAAATTGTAGCATTGAATTCTACAAAGTTAAGGTCTAAATTTTATTGTTTGGTAAATATGATTTTAATTAAAAAATTCTGAAATTCGCATAAAAAAATTATGGACGTAAAAATGCATTCTTCTTGGAAGCCAGTTTTGAATGAAGAATTTGAAAAACCATATTTCAATGAATTAATCGATTTTGTAAAATCTGAATATGCGACAAAAGTTTGTTATCCAAAAGGGAATCAGATTTTTTCAGCTTTTGATCATTGTCACTTTGATCAGGTAAAAGTTGTTATTATTGGACAAGATCCTTATCACGGTCCTAATCAGGCAAATGGTTTATGTTTTTCTGTAAATGATGGTATTCCGTTTCCTCCATCACTTCAGAATATTTTCAAAGAAATTGAAACTGATTTAAACAAACCACTACCTAAGACAGGAAATTTGGAACGTTGGGCAGATCAGGGCGTTTTTCTTTTAAATGCTACTCTGACAGTTCGGCAATCTGAAGCCGGAAGCCATCAGGGAAAAGGATGGGAAAAATTTACAGATGCTGTCATTAAGCAAATTTCGAAAGAAAGTGAAAATGTTGTTTTTTTACTATGGGGAGGTTTTGCTCAAAAAAAAGCGGCACTAATTGATGCTTCAAAACATCATATTTTAAAATCAGGACATCCTTCACCTTTAAGTGCAAATAGAGGTTTTTGGTTTGGAAATAAGCATTTTAGTCTGGCAAATACTTTTTTAAAATCAAAAGGACTTAAAGAAATTGAGTGGTAAATTCTAATTACACTACTCCTCCGTCGAAATGACAAAAAAAACTCAATAACCATTATGGTTTATCGACTATTCTTCTGTTGGTTTCTTTATAATCTCATCTAAAACAGCTTTATTCTCGTAGTTAATTACTTTTAAAATAATTTCCTGATTTTTAACCGTTTTTCCTTCAATAATATATAGTTTTCCTTTTTTTAACGGAACATTACTTTGATCAAAATCAACGTCACCATAAGTTAATGTGTTTTTAACATCGGCAGTATCAACCCATTTTTCGTTTAAAGTTTGAATTGCTTTTTCAGAATATTGAAAAGGTTTTGTTCTTAAGTTATTTAAAACTCTTGCATTTGGAAAGTAATTGCAGCGCGTATCTTTTCCGCTAAAAACAAGGGCTACAAAAAAGCATCCCATAATAAGACCAATCAAATAATAAGCAAAACGATGTACGAACTTCATGAGTATTTTTTTTGCAAAGGTACATTAAAGTTCCTTTAAAATACAAGTAAATTAATATCGTTATCCGGCAAATCAAACCATTCTCCAATTGCTTTGTTTGTCAGGATTCCATGATATAAGTAAATACCGTTTTTGAGTCCTTTGTTGCATCTTATGGCACTTTCTAAACCACCATCTTCGGCTATCTGAAGTAAGTATGGTGTCAGAATGTTACTTATTGATAATGAAGCAGTTTTGGAATATCTCGATGGGATATTGGGTACACAATAATGCAAAACATTGCTTTTTATAAAAGTAGGTTTTTCATGAGTAGTCACTTCAGAAGTTTCAAAACAACCTCCTGTATCAATACTTACATCAACTATTACAGCACCTTTTTTCATGTGTTCCACCATAGTTTCGGTTACTATAATAGGACAGCGCTCTTTCCCCCGCATAGCACCGATGGCAACATCACAACGTCTTAATGCTTTTAATAATGCTTTTTGCTGGACTGTAGACGTGAAAATTCTTTGGTTTAAATTATTTTGTAAACGACGTAATTTGGTAATTGAATTATCGAAAACTTTCACATTTGCTCCTAAACCAATGGCGGTTTTTGCAGCAAATTCACCTACAGTTCCTGCGCCTAAGATTACAACTTCAGTAGGAGGGACGCCAGTAATGTTTCCAAATAAAAGCCCTTTTCCGAATTCATCAGTAATCATCAGTTCGGCAGCGATAAGTATAGAAGCTGTTCCGGCAATTTCGCTTAATGATTTTACAGCAGGATAAGAACCGTCTTCGTCTTTGATATATTCAAAAGCAAGTGCCGTGATCTTTTTTTGAGCCAAAGCTTCAAAATAAGCTTTCTTTTTGGTTTTTAACTGAATGGCCGAAATAATAATCGTTTCGGGATTAATCATTTCAATTTCAGCTATTGTTGGTGGCTCTACTTTAAGTAACATGGGACAGCCAAAAACTTTCTTAGTGTCTTTAGTCACTTCTGCTCCGGCGTCTGAGTATTCTTTGTCAGAATAACTTGAACTTTCACCGGCTCCAGATTCAATCATGACACGGTGACCTTCATAAGTCAATGAATTTACTGCATCAGGAGTAAGGCAAATACGACGTTCCTGGTAACTTGTTTCTTTAGGAATCCCTATAAAAAGTTCTCTTTTAAATCGGCCAATTTCAAGTTTTTCTTCTTGTGGCAACAATTGTTGTTTCGTAAATGGAGTTAAGGTAATTGACATGGATTGTGCGAAAAATTAAGAGTACAAATTACGTAAAAAGTTTTAAAATCAATGTAAAAATTCTGCTAATACTATTTTAATAATTAAGACATTCTTTTCTCCATTTTAATATCGGCCCTTTCATAAATTCCATCTTCCAAAGGAATTTCAATAAAACCAAATTTTTTATATAAATGTATGGCCGGAAGTAGCTTTCGATTCGAATATAAAAATAGTTTCTTAATATTATTTTCTTCAGCTACAGCAATACAATGTAGTAATAGTTTGTTTCCAATTCCAAGACCTTGCGCCTGATCTGAAACAGCCATTTTGCTTAATTCGAATGTAGTATCGTTAACCTTAATTAAAGAAACCGTACCCAAAATTTCATCATTATATTTAGCATAAAAAATTAAGCCCCCTTTATCAATAATTTCTTCCTGCGGATTTGAAAGTACCAATTCATCTTTTTCTTCAACTCTAAAATATTTCTGTAGCCATTCCTTATTTAAGGTTTTGATTGGCTCTTTTAAATCTGGCGAAAAAGGGATGATTTCCACTGTATTTTGGGTATTCATTTTACTCCGTTTTTTGTGATACTTTGCGCGAACTTTGAGAATTTCCGTGAAATAATTATAACACCAGACAGTCAAAGTTTTCACAGCGATTTTAAGTTAATTTCAGTTCTCTTTTTCCATCTGCCATTAACTCAATATTGATTGCTGAATGTTCCTCCGGAATCAAATTTGCAATTTTTTCAGACCATTCTATAAAACACCAGTTCCCTGAATATAAATAATCATCAACACCCATATCGAGCGCTTCGGTTTCTTTGTTTAATCGGTAAAAATCGAAGTGATAAACAATCTGATTGTCAGAAGTATAATACTCATTCACTAAGGAAAATGTAGGGCTGCTTGTGGCATCCTGAACGCCAAGGCTTTTGCATAATTGTTTGATTAAAGTAGTTTTTCCAACGCCCATCTCTCCGTTAAAAAGAATAATTTTCTTAGGATTTGATGCTAAAATTTGCGCTGCTGCTTCCTGAATCTGATCTAATGAAAAAACGATATTCATTGCTTAAATTTTATTTGTATAATAGTCTCGTCGCAGTTTTAATCTCAATTGAAAACCTGGAACTGCGACGAAAACTTTTTCTATTTCGGATTAAATACCAGAAACGGAATAATCATTTCTTCTAATGAAATTCCACCGTGCTGATAGGTGTTTTTGTAATAACTCACATAATGATTGTAGTTGTTTACATAAGCTAAAAAGTAATCATTTTTTGCAAAAATAAAAGAACTACTCATGTTTATGGCCGGTAAACCAATTGTTTTAGGTTCTTTTACAACATACACATCTTTTTGTTCGTAGGTTAAACTACGCCCTGTTTTGTAGCGCAAATTTAAACTTGTATTTTTATCTCCCACTACTTTCGAAGGGTTTTTTACATTAATTGTACCATGATCTGTGGTTAAGATTAATTTAAAGCCTAAAAGCTGTGCTTGCTGTATAATTTCCAAAAGAGGAGAATTTTTAAACCAGCTTAAAGTCAGTGAGCGATACGCTTTATCATCCGAAGCAAGTTCTTTTACGACCTCCATTTCAGTTTTTGCGTGAGACAGCATGTCTACAAAATTATAAACAACAGTTACCAAATCATTTCCCTTTAAGGCTTTAAAGTTTTCGGCTAGTTTTTTTCCTCCGGCGTAGTTGGTAATTTTAAAATAATCTTCTTTGATGTTTAGTCCTAAACGTTTTAATTGTGCAGAAAGAAATTCAGCTTCATATAGGTTTTTTCCCCCGTCTTCGACGTCATTTTTCCAGTATTGCGGAAATTGTTTTTCCATTTCGGTTGGTAATAAACCGGAGAAAATTGCGTTTCTGGCATATTGTGTGGCAGTTGGAAGGATTGAAAAGTAAGGTACCTCTTTTTCTAATTTGTAATAATTAGAAACTACTGTTTCAAATGATTTCCACTGATCGTAACGTAAATTATCAATCACAACAAATAAAATAGGCTTGTCTTTCTTTTTTATTTCCGGAACCACTAATTCCTTAAATAGATTGTGAGATTGAATTGGTTTGTCTGCTTTGGGAGCAAACCAGTCTTCGTAATTTCTTTCAATATATTTACCAAATTGCGAATTCGCTTCGACTTTCTGGGATTCCAGAATTTCTATCATTCCCTGATCGTTGATATTTTCGAGTTCTAACTCCCAGAAAATTAATTTTTTATACAATTCTACCCAGTCTTCGAAAGAATTTACCATGGCCAGCTCCATAGAAATTTTACGAAATTCCTTTTGATAATCTAAGGTTGTCTTTTCAGAAATTAATCTTGAATGATCCAGGTTTTTCTTTAAACTCAATAAAATCTGATTCGGATTTACCGGTTTGATCAGGTAATCGGCGATTTTAGAACCAATGGCTTCTTCCATTATGTATTCTTCTTCGCTTTTTGTGATCATAATCATGGGGGTAGCAGACTTTTTTTCTTTCATTTCAGAAAGTGTTTCCAAACCACTCATTCCGGGCATATTTTCATCTAAAAAAACAATATCAAAATTGTCTTCTTCAAACAAAGCAATAGCGTCCAGCCCATTATTACAGGTAGTTACAGCGTAGTTTTTTTTCTCCAGAAATAATATATGTGGTTTCAAAAGATCGATCTCATCATCGACCCAAAGTATTTTTATCTTATCCATAAACGTATTTAATTTTAATGCAATTTAGAGGTATAGAACTTAAAAAGTATTAAAAATAGTATAAATTTCAGAATAACAAATACTGATTTTTGCATAAAAACGTTTTTTTAATTTGTTATCTGACTGAAAATCACATTAAATTAATGTCAATTTTAAAATGAAAAACGCAAAGCAGTTTATGGTTAATTACTTATATTTGTTCACCTAAAAAAAACACCAAATAGTGACTCATATCAATAAGTTAAAAATATTCAATGATCCCATTTACGGGTTTATTTCCATCCCGAACGAACTTATTTACGACTTAATTCAGCATCCGTATTTTCAGCGTTTACGCCGCATTTCACAAATGGGATTGTCGTATTTGGTTTATCCGGGAGCCAATCATACACGTTTTCATCATGCATTAGGCTGCATGCATTTAATGCAGAAAGCTGTTGAAACACTTCGTTTTAAAGGTGTTGCCATTTCAGGCGATGAGGAATGCGCATTGTTAATTGCTATTTTACTGCACGATATAGGTCACGGGCCTTTTTCGCATGCAATGGAAAAAAGTATTGTTGAAGATGTAAATCATGAAGCGATTTCATTATTGTTCATGAATCAGTTAAATGAAGAGTTTGACGGAAGGTTAAGCCTGGCAATTCAGGTTTTTAAAGGGGATTATCATAGAAAGTTCATGTTGCAATTGATTTCAAGTCAGTTAGATATGGATAGAATGGATTATTTAAAACGCGATAGTTTTTATACAGGAGTTGCAGAAGGAAATGTCAATTCTGAGCGACTGATCCAGATGATGAATGTCGTTGATGATGTATTGGTAATTGAAGAAAAGGGGATATACTCCGTTGAAAAATTCCTACTTTCCAGAAGGTTAATGTATTGGCAGGCATACTTGCATAAAACAAGTTTAGTGGCCGAGCTTATTTTGATGAATGTTTTAAAAAGAGCCAAAGAATTAACGTTAAAAGGAATTAATTTACCTTGTAGTGAACCTCTTTTGTATTTTATGCAAAATAAGGTTTCTTTAGAAGATTTTGATGCTGAAAAATTGGATTTGTTTTCTCAACTGGATGATTTTGATATTATTAGCGCTTTAAAAGCCTGGCAAAAGCAAGATGATTTTATACTTTCTACTTTGAGTAAGATGTTGATTAATAGGGATTTATTGAAAATAAAATTAAGCGCGGAAAAAATTCCGGCTGAAGAATCCCAATCTTTGAAAGAACAATTTGCTAACGACCATCATATTACGCAGTTAGAAGCCGGATATTTCATTTTCAGGGGTAAAATAAAAAATCAGGCTTATAGTAAAGAAGCTGAACCGATACGAATTTTGAAAAAAGATAAAACAATTGAGGATGTCGTAGAAGCATCTGATCAGCTGAATTTGAAATCGTTATCTAAATTGGTGACAAAATATTACATCTGTTTTCCAAAACAACTTATCTAAAATTAACATTTAAAATCTATTTTTTATATTTTTGTCGCAATGAAATTTACAGCAGAACAAATAGCAGGAATTTTAGAAGGAGAAGTTGTTGGGGATCCCAATGCAGAAGTTTCTCGGCTGTCTAAAATAGAAGAGGGTGAGGAAGGATCGCTCACTTTTTTGGCTAATCCCAAATATATCAATTATATATATACTACAAAAGCTTCGGTAACTATTGTTAATGATAGCTTTGTACCAGAACAGGAAATCACTACAACCTTAATAAAAGTTGAAGATGCTTATGCGTCTTTCTCAAAACTTTTACACTTTTATAATCAGGTAAAATTGAATAAAACAGGAATAGAAGTTCATTCTTTTATTTCTGAAGGAACTAAATATGGCGAAAATCTGTATTTAGGCAGCTTTAGTTATGTAGGTCAAAATGTTGTTTTAGGAGACAATGTAAAAATTTATCCAAACAGTTTTATTGGTGATAATGTTGTTATTGGCAATAATGTGTATATTTTTGCAGGCGCTAAAATATATTCTGAAACCATAATTGGAAATAATTGTACGATACATTCAGGAACAATTATAGGTGCAGATGGTTTTGGTTTTGTACCGAATGAAGAAGGAGTTTATAGTAAAGTACCACAAATAGGAAATGTTATAATAGAAGATAATGTTGATATTGGGGCCAATACGACAATAGACAGAGCAACTCTTGGTTCAACCATAATCAGAGAAGGGGTTAAATTAGACAATCAGATTCAGATTGCGCACAATGTAGAAGTTGGTAAAAATACAGTAATAGCAGCACAATCAGGCGTTGCAGGTTCTACAAAAATTGGCGAAAACTGTATGATTGGCGGACAAGTTGGTATCGCAGGTCATTTAATTATAGGCAATAATGTAAGATTGCAGGCTCAGTCAGGAGTGGCAAGAAACATAAAAGATGATGAAATTTTACAAGGTTCACCATCACTTGGATATAGTGATTTTAATAAATCATACGTTCATTTCAAGAATCTGCCTAAAATTGTAGCCGAAGTAGAAGAATTAAAAAAACAAATAATAAACCCAAAAAATGGAAATAATGGTTAAACAGAAGACCATCAAAAATGAAATTTCACTAACAGGAGTTGGATTACACACTGGGAAAGAAGTTACAATGACTTTTAAACCAGCTCCAATTAATAATGGTTTCACTTTTGTAAGAGTAGATTTGCAAGGTCAACCAGTCATTGAGGCTGATGCTAATTATGTTGTTAATACGCAAAGAGGTACCAATTTAGAAAAATTAGGTGTAAAAATTCAAACTCCGGAACACGTTTTAGCTGCTTTAGTAGGCTGTGATCTGGATAATGTCATTATAGAATTAAATGCTTCAGAACTTCCTATTATGGATGGTTCTTCAAAATATTTTGTTGAAGCGATCGAGAATGCGGGTATTGAAGAGCAAGATGCGAAACGTAATGTTTATGTGGTAAAAGAAGTGATTTCTTTTACTGATGAAACTACAGGAAGCGAGATTTTGGTAATGCCAAGCGACGATTATCAGGTTACTGCAATGGTTGATTTTGGTACTAAAGTTTTAGGTACTCAAAATGCTACTTTAAAAAGTATAGCTGATTTTAAAGAAGAAATAGCCAATTCAAGAACTTTTAGTTTTTTACATGAATTAGAATCATTATTAGAAAACGGATTAATTAAAGGGGGCGATTTAAATAATGCGATTGTTTATGTAGATAAGGAAATCTCTGATTCTACAATGGAAAACCTGAAAAAAGCTTTTGGAAAAGATAAGATTTCAGTTAAGCCAAACGGAGTTTTAGACAATCTTACTTTGCATTACCCTAATGAAGCGGCAAGACATAAATTGCTTGATGTTATTGGTGATTTATCATTAATTGGCGTTAGAATTCAGGGAAAAATTATTGCGAATAAGCCAGGGCACTACGTTAATACCCAGTTTGCCAAAAAATTAGCAAAAATTATTAAAATTGAACAAAGAAATCATGTTCCTGTTTATGATTTAAATCTGGAGCCTTTAATGGATATCCATAAAATTATGGCCGTATTGCCTCACAGACCTCCATTTTTGTTAATTGACAGAATTATAGAAATGTCTGACAGTCATGTGGTGGGAATGAAAAATGTGACAATGAATGAGAATTTCTTTGTAGGACATTTTCCTGAAGCCCCGGTTATGCCAGGTGTTTTAATTGTTGAAGCAATGGCACAAACAGGCGGGATTCTGGTATTAAGTACAGTTCCGGATCCTGAAAATTACTTAACTTATTTCATGAAAATTGACAATGTTAAGTTTAAACATAAAGTTTTGCCAGGTGATACCTTAATTTTCAAATGCGAGTTGATTTCTCCTATCCGAAGAGGGATCTGTCACATGCAGGCAAATGCGTATGCAAACGGTAAATTAGTAACTGAGGCAGAATTGATGGCTCAGATTGCAAGAAAACAATAATTAATAAATCAATTTTATTGTTTACGTTTGTTGCCCAAATTAGACTATTTTAATTTAAAATATAAAACATACAGATGAATCAACCATTAGCATATGTTCATCCCGGCGCCAAAATCGCTAAAAACGTAGTAATAGAGCCTTTTACAACAATTCACAATAATGTTGTTATTGGCGATGGTACTTGGATTGGTTCAAATGTGACCATCATGGAAGGAGCCAGAATTGGTAAAAATTGCAATATTTTTCCAGGAGCTGTGATTTCTGCGGTGCCACAAGATTTAAAATTTGGAGGAGAAGATTCTCTTGCCATCATTGGAGATAATTGCACAATCAGAGAATGTGTAACAATAAACAGAGGTACAGTTGCTTCAGGACAAACCATTTTAGGTAATAATTGTTTAGTGATGGCATACGCGCACATTGCGCACGATTGCGAAATTGGTAATAATGCTATTATTGTAAACGGTGTGGCTTTGGCAGGTCACGTTGTAGTTGGCAATCACGCCGTTATTGGTGGTTTGGCAGCGATTCACCAATTTATTCATATTGGAGATCACGCAATGATTTCCGGTGGATCACTGGTTAGAAAAGATGTTCCTCCGTATACAAAAGCAGCAAAAGAACCTTTGTCTTACGTTGGGATTAATTCAGTTGGCTTAAGAAGAAGAGGATTTAGTACTGAAAAAATTAGAGAAATTCAGGAAATTTACAGAATTTTATACCAAAAAAACTACAATACAACACAAGCTTTAAGTATAATTGAAGCTGAAATGGAAGCTACTCCTGAGAGAGATGAAATTTTAGATTTTATCCGAAATTCATCAAGAGGAATCATGAAAGGTTATTCAGGGAATTATTAGATAAAAGTGTAATCGTTTATTTGTTAAATCGTTTAGTCGAAAAACAAATAAACGATTTAACAATTCAACAAAATATTAAATAAAACAAAACAAATGGCATCTACATCAGATATTAGAAACGGATTATGTATTAAATTCAATCATGATATTTATAAAATCGTTGAATTTCTTCACGTAAAACCTGGAAAAGGTCCGGCTTTCGTTAGAACAAAATTAAGAAGTTTAACCACAGGAAGAGTATTAGACAATACGTTTTCTGCAGGACATAAGATAGACGATGTACGTGTAGAGACGCATAACTATCAGTTTTTGTATGCTGAAGGTGATGAATTTCATTTCATGAATACAGAATCTTTTGAGCAAATCTCCCTGAATAAAAACATTTTGGATGCTCCGGGATTATTAAAAGAAGGAACAAGTGTAATGGTTCAGGTAAATACTGAAACTGATTTACCTTTATCAGTAGATATGCCATCTTCAGTAATTCTTGAAGTTACTTATGCTGAGCCTGGTGTGAAAGGAAATACAGCTACAAATGCTACAAAATCTGCTACAGTAGAAACAGGAGCAACTGTAAACGTTCCGTTGTTCATCAACGAAGGCGATAAAATTAAGATTGATACAGCTTCAGGTTCATACATGGAGCGTGTAAAAGAGTAGTTTATCTATTAGATAATTTGTCAATGAGTCAATTAGAAAATTGATGCTTCAGCAGAAATTGAATAATTTTATTTTCTAATTGACACATTTTTTAATTGACACATTCTCTAATTGACAAATTTTCTAATTATAAAATATGAAATTTCCAAAGATTCATTCTTTACAAGAAATTGCAAATTTGCTTCAGTGCGAATTTATAGGTGACCAGAACTTTCCGGTTTTAGGCATGAACGAGATACATGTTGTTGAGCCGGGTGATATCGTTTTTGTAGATCATCCTAAATACTACGACAAAGCTTTACAATCAGCAGCTACTATTGTTTTAATTAATAAAAAAGTAGATTGTCCGGAAGGTAAAGCCCTTTTAATATCTGATGATCCTTTCAGAGATTTTAATACCCTAACCAGGCATTTCAGGCCTTTCCAGGCTACAACTGTATCAGTGTCTCTTTCTGCAACTATTGGAGAAGGAACCGTGATTCAGCCCAATTGTTTTGTTGGAAACTATGTTACAATTGGTAAAAATTGCCTGATACATCCAAATGTTACGATTTATGATCATACCGTAATTGGAGATAATGTAATTATTCACGCGGGGACTATTTTAGGAGCAGATGCCTTCTATTATAAAAAACGCCCGGATGGTTTTGATCAGCTGCTTTCTGGAGGAAGAGTTGTAATCGAAAATAATGTTGGTATTGGTGCACTTTGTACCATTGATAAAGGTGTTACAGGAGATACCACTATTGGTGAAGGGACAAAAATCGACAATCAGGTTCACGTTGGACATGATACTGTAATAGGGAAGAAGTGTCTGATTGCTTCTCAAACAGGTATTGCAGGTTGTGTTGTTATAGAAGATGAAGTAACAATTTGGGGACAGGTTGGTACAACAAGCGGTATCACAATAGGAGCTAAGGCTGTTATTATGGGACAGACTGGTGTTACAAAATCGGTTGAAGGGGGGAAATCTTATTTTGGAACTCCAATCGAAGAATCCAGAGAAAAGCTAAAACAATTGGCGAATATCAAAAAGATTCCTGAAATTTTAAATAAATTGAAGTAATATGTCTATAAAAGAGTTTGTTCAGAAATTTTATAAATCGGATGCCTTAATTGATAGCGAAATCATGAAGACGTATTTACATACTGATGTAAAGTTAGATTGGAATAGCACCAAAGGATTGATCGAGATGGATTATAATTCGATGTTAGATATGGCCAATGAGTTAAGCCGTGCTTACGTACGTTCTAAAGTTAGAATTAGCCATATTATTGCTGAAGATGATTTAGTTTCAATACGATATTCTCATTTTGTGAAAACGATTGAAAACCCGAGGGAAGAGATGTTATTAGCCCATTTTGCTACAATTTGGCAAATAAAAGATGATAAATTATATCGTGGCTATCAGATGAGTCAATTTTCTTAATTTTTTTGAAGACAAAAAGGTTAAAATACGTTACAAAACCTTACTTTTGCATCACAATTTTAAAAACTACATAAAATATATATCATGAGTGTTTTAGTTAATAAAGATTCCAAAATAATTGTTCAAGGATTTACAGGAAGCGAAGGAACTTTCCACGCTTCTCAAATGATTGAGTACGGTACTAATGTTGTTGGTGGTGTTACTCCTGGAAAAGGGGGGACTAGCCATTTAGACCGTCCGGTTTTTAATACAGTAAAAGATGCTGTTGATCAGGCCGGAGCTGATACATCTATCATTTTCGTACCGCCAGCTTTTGCTGCTGATGCAATTATGGAAGCTGCTGATGCTGGAATTAAAGTAATTATTGCTATTACAGAAGGAATTCCTGTGGCAGATATGATTAAAGCAAATAATTATGTTAAAGAAAGAAATTCCAGATTAATCGGGCCAAACTGTCCGGGAGTAATTACTCCGGGTGAAGCTAAAGTTGGTATCATGCCAGGTTTTGTTTTCAAAAAAGGAACTGTTGGTATCGTTTCTAAATCAGGAACTTTAACTTACGAAGCTGCTGACCAGGTTGTAAAACAAGGTTTAGGTATTACTACAGCTATTGGTATCGGTGGGGATCCAATTATTGGAACTACAACTAAAGAAGCTGTTGAGTTATTAATGAACGATCCTGAAACTGAACTTATCATCATGATTGGTGAAATTGGAGGTCAATTAGAAGCTGATGCTGCTAAATGGGTTAGAGCTGATGGTAACCGCAAGCCAGTTGTTGGTTTTATCGCTGGAGAAACTGCTCCTGCTGGTAGAACAATGGGTCACGCAGGTGCTATTGTTGGTGGTTCTGATGATACAGCTGCTGCTAAAAAACAAATTATGAGAGATAACGGAATTCATGTTGTTGATTCACCAGCTGAAATTGGTAAAAAAGTAAAAGAAATATTAGGATAATCTCTAATATTCAAAATAATAAATTCCAAAAAAAAGTCTCAATATTTTGTTGAGACTTTTTTTACATTAATAAAGTGTATGGAATGTAAACAAACGCTTAGCAACTGAGTTCCTTAGAATCTTAGAACCTTCGTGAAAAAACAAAAAATAATATGTACAAAGAATTAGAAAAGTTTAAAGTAAGCAATAGTTTTACTTTTACTATTGAGGATAGTTTAGAACAAGCATGTAATGCTCCTGAAGCAGGTGCAGGAGTTTTTGTTGTTTATGCTGTTGAAGGCGATGCAAAAGAATTGATCATGGTGGGTTCTACAGGAACTGTTCAAAACGACGGAACTTTGAAAAGTAAAAATGGCGGTCTTTATGATAAAATTGTAAACGGTCATCAATTTGCAAAAACAGGAAGAAAATATTCATGGCCGGCACAAATGAAGTTAGAAGGTATTTCGGCTTTAGAAGTAGTCTGGTATGAAACTTTCACTGCTGACGTAAAAGGAATTCCAACAACTGTTGAAGGACAAGTTTTACAAAATTTCTTAGATGCAAATTCAAAATTACCAAGATGGAATGTAGCTTTCTAAAAAGCTATTTCAAAATCATACTTTAAAAAGCCTTACTATGTATTTAGTAAGGCTTTTTAAATTTATTACTTTTCAGAATTTCAGTATAAAAACGGGTTAAGAAATAGACAAACAATAAAATGTTAAAAAAAACTAAAATTTTTATCCGTAATAAAATCTTACATATTTTAATATTATTTAAATAATTTTATATTTTTTAATTTACTTTAACCCGCGACAGATCAATAAAAACGGGTGATTCTCTATGTTAGCGAACTACTTCTTTTGTGTAAAAAAATTGTTTTTAAATATTTGCTTTTATATATTTATCGCACACAAGTAAAGGATAATGTTAAAAAAACGTATTCTTTATGTTAAAATGAAGTGCTTATTTTCAGGAATTCTACCACAAATAAATATGAAGACCAAATTTTTACAATTAAAAACTTTTGATGATATTACGCTTTGGAATAACTTAAAAGATGGAGATGAAAAATCATTCTCAATGTTGTTTGAGAAGTATTATGCAGACTTAGTTAGTTATGGAAACTCTTTATTTCCGTATGCCGAAAAAGTGCAGGATTGTGTTCAGGATGTTTTTACTGATATTTGGGTATATCGAAATGGTTTACAAAGTTCAGTGGTAGTAAAAGCATACTTATTATCGAGTGTTCGTAAACGAATAGCACGTTTACATGAGCGTGATCGTATTTTTCGCAAATCTACAAGTACTGATACTGTCGCGTTTCTTTTGGAATTTTCTGTTGAGTATGATCTTATTGATGATGACACTGTAACTAAGGAGAAGGTAGTTTATTTAAATAATTTATTAAATAATTTGCCTGCACGTCAAAAAGAAGCTTTGTACCTAAGATATCATCAGGGATTATCAGTAGAACAAATTGCTGAAATGCTTGATGTTAATTATCAGTCTGCAAATAACTTGTTACACCGCGGTTTACTTACGCTTCGCAAGGAATGGAAGAGTAGTTTTTCGTTAATTCTTTTTCTATTTTCTACAGCTTGTTAAATTTATTTTAAAAAAAAGTAAAAAAAAACACAATTTAGTGAGTATATAATAAGAAAGCTGTCCTCTATGTTTTTGTAACCTTATTTTTTAGATGCAAAAACGTAATAAATATACCGAAATAGAAGATTTCTTATCTGATGAATCATTCCAGTCATGGATCTTATTTAAAATTGACAAAGATGGTTGGGAAGAATGGACATTAGAAAGTCAGCAACGTGCCAAACTGGTAGAAGGTGCAAGACTATTGTTGTTAGCAATGAAAGTGCCGGAATCAGCAATATCTCCATCTGATCTTCATAATGCCTTACAGTCTACCTGGATTAAAATTGAAGAGAAGGAAATTCAAAATAATACTACTCAAAATTCAAAAATAAAATATTTCAAAAAATATTTTCTTACAGGAGTTGCTGCTGCCTTAATTATTGGCCTGAGTTCAGTATGGCTTTACAAAAATCAATTTGAACCACAAAGCAAAGTAGTTACTTACAAACAACTTATCGATGAAAATAGTGAAGGATTGGTAGAACAGACCAATAATTCAGATAAACCCCAAATCATCACGTTATCGGATGGTAGTTCGGTTTTATTACAGCCTAACAGTAAACTAAGTTATCCTAAAATCTTTACCGGAAACGAAAGAAAGGTGTATTTATCCGGCGAAGGTTTCTTTGAAATTAGTAAAAATCCTAAAAAGCCCTTTTTTGTTTATGCAAACGAAATTGTAACCAAGGTTGTCGGAACTAGTTTTAGAGTTAAAGCTTATTCTGATCAGCCTGATGTTGAAGTTCTTGTTCGCACCGGTAAGGTTAGGGTAAAATCAAATGATTTGGTTTCTAAATCAGATCAGGAAGAAGTGGTTTTACTACCTAACCAGGCCTTACGATTCTTAAGGAGTGATTTAAGTTTTAATAAAATTACCAATATTACACAAGATCAGGTTTTGACAAAAAGTGTTGGCAATATTGAACAATTAAGTTTTGAGTTTACAGATATTCCGGTATCGCAAATCTTCGAGACCATCGAACAGGCTTACTTAGTTGAGATTGATTATCCTAAAAATAAGCTGAAAGATTGTCATCTCACCACTTCGCTCAGTGACCAGCCTTTGACAGAAAAACTAAAAATAGTCTGTAATAGCATTGGGAACAATACCAGTTTTGAAATGAATGGAAATCAGATTATTATAATATCCGATGGCTGTAATTAATGCTCATTTATAACTGTAATTATAAAATGGGATTTTATTTAAAATGCAAAAAAAACAACCAAAAACAATCCAAAATAAACTAAATAAAAGACGCCTATGTAAATGAAAATGCAGAAAAAAAAGTGCCGAAATGCTGTAACATTTTCGACACTTAAATTAGTTGAAATGCTCTCTGTAAAGAGCAATTCATGACGTTTCTTAAAATACACTCGAATCAGTATTAATCAAAACAATCCAAAATTATGAAAAAACCAGTTGTTAAACAACGATTACTCCATCGAATCATGAAAATAACACTATTTCAGTTTGTCCTGGCACTTGTATTTTCAAGCGTTGCCATGGCAAATGATGTAAGTGGGCAAAAAAAACTAGATACTAAGGTCACTATAAATGTTGCTAATTTAACTTTAGACAATGCATTATCCAAGTTGGAAAAGTCTGCTCATGTAAAATTTTCGTACAACTCAAGATTGCCTCAGCTTACTCAAAAAGTAACTATAGATGCAAATGAGGAAGTACTATCAAGTATTTTAAACCGAATCTTAATACCTTTTAATATTACTTATACAGAAGTAAGCAATCAAATTGTACTTCAAAAAAGTGCTGCAGATCCTTTTGCAAGTTCAGAAGCTAATAATTCTTTATTCGAAATATTAACGGCAGGACCAATTATTAAAGGTATTGTTACGGATTCAAATGGTAGTCCATTACCAGGAGCTACTGTAATGGTAAAAGGAACTAAAGTTGCTGTACTTACTGATTTTGACGGTAGATTTACTATAGAAGTTCCTACTAACAATGATAGACTTGTAATTTCATATGTAGGTATGGAGTCTAAAGAAATTGGTATCGGAAATGTTAATCCTTCTATTGTTTTAAGTGAAGAAGGACAAAATTTAAAAGAAGTTGTAGTTACTACTGGTTACGAAAAAACATCTAAAAGAACTTTTACGGGAGCTATCAGTAAAATTTCTGGTGCTGAATTAAAAGTAGATGGTGTTGTAGATGTAAGCAGAATGATCGAGGGTAAAGCTGCCGGGGTTACGGTACAAAACGTTACCGGATCTTTTGGTTCTACTCCTAAAATTACTGTACGTGGATCTTCTTCAATTTTTGGAGATACAAAACCTTTATGGGTTATTGACGGAGTGGTACAGGAAGATATTATCAATGTTACTTTTGCAGATTTAGCTTCAGGGAATTCAGCGACATTATTAAGTTCTGCTGTAGCTGGATTAAATGCGAATGATATTCAAAGTATTGAAATCCTTAAAGATGCATCGGCTACTTCAATCTATGGTTCAAGATCATTAAATGGAGTGGTAGTTGTAACAACCAAACAAGGCCGTAGAGATTCTCCTTTAAAAATTAGCTATTCTGTTGAAAACACAGTAAGATCTGTGCCAAGTTATACGCAATATGATGTTTTGAATTCTCAAGAGTCAATGAGCGTTTTTCAAGAGATGAGAGAAAAAGGATACCTTAGTCAAAGTGCGTCATTAACTTCCAGATTTAGTGGGGTTTATGGTATTTTGGCAAAACAGGTTAATCTTTACGATACTTCAAATGGTTTATATGGAGTAAAAAATGAGCAGCCTTATATCAATGAATTCTTAAAAAAATATGAATTGGCAAATACAGATTGGTTTAAAGTTTTATTTAGACCTTCTATTACGCAAAGTCACTCATTAAGTTTTTCAGGAGGAGGAAAGAATAATACTTTTTATGGCTCTTTAGGATATTATACGGATCCGGGATGGACTTTGGCTGATAACGTAAAGCAATTGTCATCAAATTTAAAAGGAACATTTTTTATAAATGACAGATTAAATATTACTTTATCAACACTTGCTTCTGCTCGTGATCAGGAAGCTCCGGGTACTTATGAAAGTAAAAATGATGTTGTATTTGGAAAGGTTACAAGGGATTTTGATATTAACCCTTTTAATTATGTTTTAAGTACAAGCAGAACATTAAGACCGTATGATGATAATGGAAATTTAGAATATTATCAAAATAACTGGGCCAAAATGAACATCCTTAACGAATTGAAAAATAATACTTTAGGAATTAAAGTGAAAGACATTCGTTTTCAGGCAGATATAGATTATAAAATCAATAAGCACTTAACTTATAATTTTACTGGTTCAGCCCGTTATGCTAATACATCGAGAGAGCATAGAATTTATGAAGGTTCAAATGTTGTAGGAGCTTATAATGCGGGTGTGGGAGATAATCCAAATACACAAATCCAAAAAGATAACGTGTTTTTATACCAAAATCCAAATGATTTAACAGCGCCTAAAGTTTCAGTGTTGCAAAACGGTGGATTCTTAAGAAAATACACTAACGATATGACTTCATATAATGTTAGAAATAGTGTTACGTACAGAAATACATTGAATGACAAACATGAACTGGAAGGTTTCTTTGGTACAGAGTTTAGATCAGTAGACAGAAATAATGACAACTTTACAGCAGCAGGAATACAATATGAAAAAGGACTTAGTGCTTTTGTTGATCCAAAGCTGATTGAAAAAATGGTAAACGAAGGTAACTCTTATTATGACTTTGGAGCAGAAAGAGAGCGTACTGTTGGTTTCTTTGGAAAAGTAGGATATACATACGATCGTCGTTACACAGGATCGGTGACAGGACGTTATGATGGATCTAACAGACAAGGTGATACAGGATCTTCAAGATGGCTGCCTACTTACACAGTGAGTGGTAAATGGAATATTAAAGAGGAAAAATTCATGAAAGATGTGGAATCTGTTAATACTTTAGCACTTAGGGCTTCTTATGGTTTAACAGCGACAGCAGGACCAGCAACTAACTCTTTGGCGATTTATAAAAGTTATATCACAGATCGTTTTGCTACAACTGACAGAGAAAATGCAATACGTATTCAGGATTTACAAAATCAAGATTTGACTTGGGAAAAACAATATGAAACTAATATTGGTATCGATTTAGGGATGTTTAGAAACAGAGTGCAGTTGACAACTGATGTTTATAGACGTAAAGCATTCGATTTGATTGATTATGTAATTACTTCAGGAGTTGGAGGACAGGATGTAAAAATGGGAAATAATGCTGATATGGAAACTAAAGGTATTGAAGTTGGTTTTACTACTCAGAATATTGTTTCATCTGATTTTAAATGGTCTACTACATTAAATTTTTCTGTATACGATCAAAAGATTACAAAACTAGCTAACAAACCTTCTGTATTTGATTTAGTATCCGGAAATGGAGGTAATACTGTAGGACATCCTAGAAATTCATTGTATTCTTATCAATTTACCGGATTAAACAATGAAGGATTGCCAACTTTTAAATTACAGGATGGTGCTGAAAATAATATTACAGAAGCAAATTTTCAGGATACAAATGATGTGATGAAGTATTTGAAATATGAAGGGTCTGTTGAGCCTAATAAATCAATTGGTCTTGCCAATACATTTACTTATAAAAGTTGGTCATTATATGTTTTTGTAGTAGGATCAGGTGGAAATAAGGTACGATTAAACCCTGTATACAGTAACAAGTACACGGATCAAACTGTTTTTACTAAAGAATTTGCTAACAGATGGATCAATCCGGGCGATGAGAATTATACTGATGTACCGGTTATTGCTGATCAGTTGATGAACAGAAATTATGGTACTAATAATTTACAAATTGCATATAATACTTATAATTTCTCTGATGTTAGAATTGCCAGTGGTGATTTTGTCAGATTAAAAAATATTTCTTTGGGCTGGGAATTTCCAAGTGATTTTAAGAGAAAATTAGGGGTGAGTACTTTTAATCTGAAAGGTTCAGCAGTTAACCCATGGTTAATTTATTCAGATAAAAAATTACACGGTCAGGATCCGGAGTTTCGTAATACAGGAGGGGTAGCTTTCCCAATTACAGCACAATATACTTTTGCAATAAACCTTTCATTTTAACAATAAAATTGATTATGAAAAATATAAAAATAACACTGTCATTATTATTACTAATTGGTATTAGCAGTTGTGATGATTTTCTTTCAGAAGTACCAGATAATAGAACACAGATAGATACGCCTGAAAAGATATCTGAACTACTAGTTACAGCCTATCCTAAAACTACTTATTTTGTAATTGCAGAGACAATGTCAGATAATATTTTTGACACTGAGGTAAAAACAAATGCGAATATAAGTAATGAGCAGAGCTTTAACTGGGAAATGCAGACTCAAATCGATAAAGACACTGAAAATGGATTTTGGACAGGGTCTTACGAAGCAATTGCAGCAGCAAACCAGGCTTTGGTTTCTATTGAAAAGCTTGGCAGCCCAACGAGTTTAAACCCTCAAAAAGGAGAAGCATTAATAACTAGAGCCTACAACCATTTTATGTTGGTTTCTTTATGGGGAAATCGTTATAATCCTGCAACTGCAGCTACAGATTTAGGAGTTCCTTATATTACAGAGCCTGAAACAGCTTTGTTGGCGCAATACAAACGTAATACAGTTAAAGAAGTCTTTGACCTTGTAGAAAAGGATCTTATTGAAGGAATGAAGTACATTACAAGTAACTATAAAGAGCCTAAATATCATTTTAATGTAGATGCTACTAAAGCATTTGCCTGTCGTTTTTATTTGATAAAAGGAGATTGGGATAAAGTACTTGAGTATTCTGAAGGACTGGGTTCTAAACCAACTAAGCTTAGAAATTATACTGCTTTCAATGCTGCAGCTTTCGCTCAGATGCCAATTGATTATTCTAAGTCAGAGCAGGATACTAACCTATTGATTAATTTTCCTAATTCAACGGCAAACAGGGCTGCATCATACAGGTTTGCTTTTCCATCTCTTAAATCAGATGAATTGCTGGGAACACTAACAAATATGTGGGGTAAGGCTAATTTAATAAATGCAAATGGTTACTATTACGGTGGTTCAAATGTTTTTATTCCTAAACTTTATGAGTATTTTAAATTTACTAATGTGACAGCAGGTGTTGGAGAAGCTTATACCGGAACAGTTTTATTTAGTAATGATGAAATGTATCTGAACCGTATTGAAGCACTTGTAATGAAAAATAGATTTTCAGAGGTTAATACTGAGTTGGGGTATTTTTTAGGAACAAGAACTTCTGGATATAATCCTGCTACAGATATATTGGATGAGGCGAGAGTAGTTGCTAAATATCCTGTTATAGCAAATGAATTTACTCCATTTTATGCATTAACAGATGTTCAGACTTCTTATATTAAAGCTATTGCAGAAGCAAGAAGAAGAGACTTTATGCGAGAAGGTCTTAGATGGTTTGATGTAAGACGTTTTAATCTGGTAGTAGAGCATAATACTCTTGAGTTTGGTAAAGTAGTTCGAAAAAATGTTTTAGGAAAAGATGACAAACGCAGAGCTTTACAAATACCACTTAGAGCTTCAAGTAATGGAATAGAAATGAATCCTCGATAAATTTTAATTAGAAAGTATTATGAAAATAGCAAAAATATATACGGTGGTGCTTATGACAGGAGTATTACTTCTTTCTTCCTGTGCTCATGAAGACCAGCCAAAAGAAAGCTGGTTGGATTTTACAGTACCAGCAAAAACGGATTTAGATAAATGGATTGGTGTAAATTTTCTGGATCCTTATAATATCAATGTGTATTATATATGGAATCAGAACCTGGTAGACAACAACAGATACCTGTATCCGCCAAAACAAGATAAAGTACAGCCAGCGATGGAAGTGGTTAAGAAAATCTGGATCGATAGTTATACTACTATTGGAGGGGCAAATTTTGTTAAGATAATTGCACCAAGAGAATTTGTACTTGTGGGAGGAGTAAACTTAAATACTAATGGTACAGTTACATTAGGACTTGCCGAGGCAGGCCAAAAAGTAACCCTTTTTCAGGTAGATAATCTTAACAAAAAAAACAGAGCAAACGTAACTCAATTTATTCACACGATTCAACATGAGTATGTTCATATTTTGAATCAGACTAAGCCTTTTGATGAGCAGGCATGGGCAAAACTAACACCTACCGGATATACTACAAGCTGGTATACTGCGGCAATTTCTACCTCAAGAAACTTAGGTTTTATAACAAGTTATGCCAGACTAAGTATTTATGAAGATTTTGCTGAAACTGCCGCTACGATTTTAACAAGTTCAAAAGCTGAATATGATGCTATATTGGCTGGTGTTACAGACGCTACAGCAAAAGCTAATATAAAAGCAAAAGAAGCACTTGTGGTTAAATATTACAGAGATGCTTTCAACATTGATTTTTATGCTTTAAGAGATGAAGCTCAAAAAAATACTGATTTTGTAATAAATAATTAAGGACAATAATTTTCTAAAAATAGATGTTATGAAAGTAAAAAATATATACAAGTACTTAATGATTTCTTTAGGAGCATTGCTTTTAGGATCATGTACAAGCACAGAAGTAGATTCGGATTTTGATCAAAATGCTACGGATAGATTAAGCGGACGTAAAAAAGAATTGAATGACCTGTTACTTTCATCAGCAGAAGGATGGAAGGCCGTTTATTATACTGATAGTACGCAATTAGGAGGATGGACCCATTTATTTAAATTTCTGCCGGAAGGAAAAGTAGATATGGCATCAGATTTTACTATAGGTACAGACATAGATACAAAAACCTACAGAAGTCAATATGAGATTCAGATGGGAAGTACCGTAAGTTTGGTTTTTACAACTCAAAATAGAATTCATCTTTTGTCTGATGCCGGTAATTACCCAACGGCTGCACTTTTAGCAAAAGGGTATTTAGGTGACTTTCAATTTTATTATTATGGGCAAAAGAATGGTGATATCATTTTTAAAACCAACAGAAATGGTCATGAACTGCGTTTTGTAAAAGCAACAGCAAAAGACTGGACAGATTTGCCAAAAAATGTACCAATTATCAAAAATATAACGGGCGATATGTTTAGTCCATTATATCGATTGTTGGAAACAAATGATGGAACAGCGGTACATAAATTTGATTTTGATTACAATGCCAGCGCTCGCTTTGGTACAGCAACATCTTTAGATCCTGCAAGCAGAGATGCTTATGATGTGGCATTTGCATTCACGCCAACCAGTGCTGTAACTAAACTTCCAGTAGAAGTTAAAGGTCAGAAACTTACTAATTTTATTTATGATAGTGCAACTACTAATTTTGTAGCTACAGGTACAAATGGAGTTAGTGCAACAATTAAGTATACAAATACGCCACCAATAATAACAGATGATTACAAACTTTTCTTAAGTGGAAAAGGAAATCCTCAAATTGTTTTAGGGTACATAGCGGCTAACTTATATTCAGCTCCAACTACCAGTGACTATTTTAGATACTTAATAAATAAAGTCAATGCGACACTGCCTGCAAATCAGTCTATTGCCAGAGTGCAAATATATTTTAACAACGCTGTTAATGGTACTTACATTCAATATCAATTTAATGGTGGAAAAGCAGCTATGAATCATTTAGTAACAACAACTGAAGACGCTGTTAATAAAACCATTATTTTAAAAGATGCTGGTTGGGTTGGAGGTGCTGCTGCAGCCGCATTCTTAAAAGATATAGATAATGAATTATTGAATACCAAAGGGTTATATGTTAAAAAAGAAAATTTTAAAATTACATACAGTAATGTTATCTATACTTTAGCCAGCGCATCAAGCAGTTTTAGAATGACAACTTATCAATTGTAATTTTATTTTATTTTTGTATTTATTTTGAATTAAAGCAGCTCACTTCGGGCTGCTTTTTTATAATTTGCCTGAATAAAACCATCCTTCATTTAATTCATAGTAACAATTAAGAATAGCAATTAAAAAGCTAAGAATATGATTAAACAGTATATCACATTAACAGGCATTATTTCTTTTTTTCTGGTATTCATGCTTTGGGCAATATCATTATTGTTTCCGGCCTACACCAGATATTTTACATATATCGCTATTATAATATTGGTTCCGGTGATCATTTTGGACCTGATAAAAAAGAGAAAAGAAGATAAAGTCGAAGATACAGAGAGTTTTAAGCTATCAATTTACAATATATTGATTTCAGCGGTAATACTTGGAGTTTTATTTTTTATCATTAATCAGAAATAAACATTAAAATTGTAGTCTTACTACCATTTATATTTTGAATAAAGCAGCTCATTTGTAAGCTGCTTTTTTTGTTTTCACATAAATGAAAATCTAAACCATTTTTTATACCACAAATTTTATTAAACGGTCAAATACTCTATATTTGTATTTCAAAAAATAAAAACGAATACTTCAATATGAAATTACTAGAAGGAAAAGTAGCAATCATTACTGGCGCTAGCCGCGGAATAGGCAGAGGAATTGCTGAAGTTTTTGCTAAACACGGAGCAAATGTAGCATTTACCTATAGCTCATCTGTAGAATCAGCTCAGGCTTTAGAAGCAGAGTTAAATGGTTTAGGCGTAAAAGCAAAAGGATACCAATCCAATGCAGCAGATTTTAATGAAGCACAGACTTTTGTTGATGCTGTTTTGGCGGATTTCGGAACAGTTGATATTTTAATTAATAACGCAGGAATTACAAAAGACAATTTGTTAATGCGTATGTCTGAAGCTGATTTTGATCAGGTTATTGATGTGAATCTAAAGTCAGTGTTTAATATGACAAAAGCTATTCAGAAAACCTTCCTAAAACAACGTGCAGGTTCAATTATTAACATTAGTTCTGTAGTTGGGGTTTCCGGAAATGCGGGACAAACAAACTATGCAGCTTCAAAAGCGGGTGCAATTGGATTTACAAAATCAGTGGCATTAGAATTAGGTTCCCGTAACATTCGTTGCAATGCAATTGCTCCGGGATTTATCGAAACCGAAATGACAGCAAAATTACCGGAAGATGTAGTAAAAGGATGGAGAGACGGAATTCCGTTAAAACGTGGAGGAACTACAGAAGACGTGGCTAATGCTTGTCTTTTCCTGGCTTCAGATATGAGCGCGTATATTACCGGACAAGTACTTAATGTATGCGGAGGAATGCTTACTTAAAAAGTTAATTGTTTATGGTTTGTTGTTTATTGTTCTGCAACCATAAACTAAAAACTATAAACTACAAACTATATAAAATATGACTACAAACACGATTCTATTATTATTACTTTCTTTAGTAATAGCGGGTGGGTTATCGTATTTTCAATATTTTTTTAAAGCCAAAAACAAATCCAATGTGATTTGGTTTTTGGCTTTTTTACGTTTTCTCGCCATTTTTGGGTTGTTAGTTTTATTGATAAACCCAATAATGACTAAAAATTCACTGGAAATTACCAAAACACCTTTGGCAATAGCGGTTGATAATTCGAGTTCGATTTCAGTTTTAAAATCGGATAAAAAAGTTAACGAGTTGTACCAGAAACTAATTTCTAATCCGGCACTTAAAGAAAAATTTGAAATCCAGTCGTATCAATTTGATGCGGATTTTAAACCTTCTGATAAATTTGATTTTAAAGGAAAACAAACCAATCTGGATGAAGCAGCCAGGAATTTAAAAAGCATCAATAAAAACCTGATTTTTCCAACGGTTATTATCACAGACGGAAATCAGACCACAGGAAACGATTATGTATACCGTTTTGATCCTGTCAATAAAGTTTATCCTTTGGTTGTGGGAGATACAACTACCTTTCTGGATTTAAAAATCAATCAGCTTAACGTAAACAAATACGCTTTTCATAAAAATAAATTTCCGGTAGAAGTTTTTCTGCAATATGCCGGAGATAAAAACACAACTGCTGATTTTACCATTACACAAGGAAATACTGTAGTAGCTAAAGAGAAAGTATCTTTTTCAGCTTCTAAAAAAACGGCAAACCTAAATTTGCTTTTACCGGCTGATAAAGTGGGATTGCAAATCTTTAAAGCCAGTATTTCATCGGGTTCAAAAGAGAAAAACAGCTATAATAACATCAAGAATTTTGCAGTTGAAGTTATAGATCAAAAGTCAGCCATTGCAATAGTTTCGGTCATAAATCATCCGGATATTGCAGCTTTAAAACGTTCAATTGAAGTTAATGCGCAACGTAAAGTAATATTGGTTAAACCAAATGAAATTAGCCAGTTGCAGGAAGCTTCGGTTTTAGTTTTATATCAGCCAAATTCATCTTTTAAAGCTATTTTTGACAACAACAAATTAGCCGGAACAAATACTTTTATCATTACAGGAACCAACACCGATTTTAATTTTCTGAACCAGCAACAAAACAGCCTGGTTTTTAAAATGAGCGGACAAAGAGAAGATTACTTATCCGAGTTTCAGTCTCAGTTTAATTTATTTGCAATAGATAATATTGGTTTTGAAAACTTTCCACCCTTACAAAATCTTTTCGGTACTATCACCACAAACGGAAATGTATCGGTTTTACTTTCTTCGAAAATAAGAAATGTAGCAACAAATGCACCTTTATTGGCTTTCGCCGAAAATCAGGGAAAACGAACTGCTTTTCTTTTAGGAGAAAATAGCTGGAAATGGCGTTTGCAAAGCCATATCGACCATCAGTCCTTTGAAAAATATGATGTATTTATAGATAAGATTATTCAATATCTGGCTTCGACAACTTCCAGAAAATCATTGGTGGTAACGCACGAAAGCTTTTATAACTCAGGAGAAGCCATTGTAATCAACGCACAATATTTCAATAAAAATTATGAGTTTGACGAAAAAGCCAGGCTTACTATTACGGTTACAAATGCCAAAACAAAACAATCCAAAAATTATGATCTGTTAAAAGGAAATAATTCGTTCTCAGTAAATCTGGACGGATTATCTACTGGTAAGTATAATTTTACTGTAAAAGAATTAAATACAAATACCTCATATTCTGCTCATTTTGAGATTTTAGATTTTGATATTGAAAAGCAATTTGTAAATCCCGACGTTTCAAAATTGAAACAATTAGCATTGCAAACCAATGGAAAAGCTTTTTTCGAAAATCAGGCCGATGATTTAATTCAGCAACTTTTAGAGAATCAGGAATACAAATCGATCGAGAAAAATGTTTCGACCAAGACGCCTTTAATTGACTGGGTTTGGTTATTGATTTTAATAGCAGTCTTATTAACTGCTGAGTGGTTTGTTAGGAAGTATAATGGTTTGTTGTAGTATCTCTTATAAGTACCATTTAAATTAAGTTAAATCTAAATTTGTTAATATATGTTTAATTCAGAAGATGTTGTTTTTAATACGTTTAAAACACAACTCGAAAGCAAAGGCTTAACTATTGATTCTATTGATAAAGATGGATTTATTCTTATAAATGTAGAAGAATCTGAATTAAAAGTAAGTTTGGATAATGTTAGACGTAATTACGAAAGAGATAGTGATGATAGTTATATTACAGATTTAGTTAATACAATTGTTTCACATTCATCAAAAAAAGAAGATTGGGAGAATATTAAAGAAAAGATATACGTGCAATTTTTCCCTAATGACTTTGAGTTTGAAAACCTGATATATGAAAAGGTAACAAATGAATTTAGCAAAGTTTTTATGGTAAACACTAATAATAACTTTTCATTTATTTCTGAAGATGATTTGATAGACTGGAATTTAAACTTAGAACAACTAAAAAATCAAGTTGATTTAAATTTAGATATTTTTTTAGATAAAGTACAAATTGAGGTTGAAGATGTTGATAATCATAAATTAGGAATGATTGATATTGAGGAAGTTTGGCTTAAAAGTGCTTGTCTTTTTTCATCAAAAATCAAGGATTTAGTTCAAAATAATATTGGTTTCCCATTTTATGCTGTTATTCCTGTGAGAGACTTTTGTTATATTTTTGGAGAACAAGATTTTGAGTATTTTTCTGAACGTCTCGGTTCTGTTGTAGTTGAAGAATATGAGAAATCCGGATATCCAATTACAACTGAAATTTTGAAATTTTCAGAAAATGGAGTTAAAGCAATGGGAAAATATTAAATAAGAATATGGATTTCAGGCTAAAAAGTATTCTGTAACGTTGTGCTCAAATTTTATTGAATAGCCTATAGCTTTAGCTGAAGATGAATTAATTGAATCATACATTGGCTTTAGCCGAATATTGTAGACTTACAAAAATTAAAGCTTTTGCTTAACCTGAAACTTTAAACATGAAACAAAAACAACAAAAGACATGGATTTCAGGCTAAAAGTATTCTACACCGTTGCACTTCGCTTAAACTTTACTAAAGCAGCCCAGGAACTATATATTTCGCAGCCGGCAGTCTCTAAGCACATTCAGGAGCTGGAAGAGACCTATAAAACAAAGCTTTTTGAACGAAATGGTTCAAAAATAGTCTTAACTCCGGCAGGGGAAATTCTACTGAAACATACCAAAAATATATTCGAAATCTACCGCGAAATCGACTTTGATATGAGCTCCTTTATCAAGGAACGCCAGGGATTGTTAAGGCTAGGAGCAAGCACAACCATTTCGCAATATATTATTTCTCCGGTTTTAGCCCGTTTTCATCAAAAGCAAAAAGAAATCAAAGTCAATTTGCTAAACGGCAATACAGAACAAATCGAAAATGCATTGATCAACAAAGAAATCGAAATCGGAATTGTCGAAGGTCAATCTAAAAATCAGTCGATTAAATATATTCCATTTTTAAAAGATGAATTAGTTTTGGTTTGTAATACCAAAAATCCTTTGGCACAGCAAAACGAAATTTCAGTAGAAGATTTAAAATCCATAAAATTTATTACTCGTGAGCGTGGATCAGGAACACTTGAAGTTATAGAATTTGCCCTGAAACAAATTAATCTTAAAATAACCGACTTACAAATCGAAATGCAATTAGGGTCTACAGAAAGTATAAAATCATATCTTTTAAATTCAGATTGCTTTGCATTCATGTCTGTACATGCGGTAAGTAAGGAGCTTAAAAATAACGAATTAATGGTTTTGGATATCGCAAATTTAGCGATAGACAGGTATTTTTATATTATCACTTTATTAGGTAAATCGGATTCTTTATCAGAACTTTTTATTCAGAACATGTCTTCTTATTATAACTTAGAGTTATAGCCGATTGTTTTTTACGATTAGTGATTATGGTATAAACAACAGACCTTTGTAACGAAATATCAAATTCATTATTTTGAAAACAAAACAACATACAACCGCACATTTAGTACAAGTTAATCTCTATATCCAGCAAGCTATTTTTGCTTTAATTATCGTATTGTGTTTATTGTCTGTTATTTCTCCGCCAGTTGCCTTATTATTAGGAGTAATTATGGTGAATGTTTTCGGAAATCCATTTGTTGAATTCAACCATAAAGCAATTACATATTTACTACAATTTTCAGTTGTTGGCCTGGGTTTTGGAATGAATGCTGCAAGTGCAATTTCCGCGGGCAAAGAAGGTTTGTTGCTAACCATATTTTCAATTTTTAGCACCTTATTATTGGGTACATTGTTAGGGAAATGGCTAAATACAGATAAAAAGACATCCCATTTGATTTCATGCGGAACAGCAATTTGTGGCGGAAGTGCCATAGCAGCCATTTCCCCTGTAATTAAATCAAACGAAAGTCAAACGTCGATTGCTTTAGGTGTAATATTTATTCTCAATTCAATAGCTTTATTTGTCTTTCCGTTTATCGGACATCAGCTTGATTTATCTCAAAAAGATTTTGGCTTATGGTGTGCAATTGCTATTCATGACACCAGCTCAGTGGTTGGTGCAGCCAACAAATACGGTGCAGAAGCTTTGCAAATTGCCACCACCGTAAAATTGGCGAGAGCTTTGTGGATTATCCCAATTTCACTTTTAACTGCTGCGATATTTAAGAATAAAAATTCAAAAATCAAGATTCCTTACTTTATTGGTTTATTCATTTTGGCAATGCTTTTAAACACGTATGTTCCTGCCACAACAGTTATTGGACCCTATATTGTTACTATTGCCAAAATTGGTTTAACTGTAACCTTATTCCTGATTGGAACCACTTTAAATATTGACACCTTGAAATCAGTAGGAGTAAAGCCTTTGCTTCAGGGAGTTTTTCTTTGGATATTTATTGCCGGTTTAGCTTTGGCTGCGATATTGTATTTGCATTAAGATAAACACTAATTTATTTTACATTTGAAAACTTAACAATTGGCTTCTCTGTCATCTTGTAAAATTTCCCTTTAAATGAAAAATGCTTTTCAATTTCAAAATTAAATTGTTTTTTCGTTTTTGCCATTGTAGCTATTTCAGCGGGTAAACTTACTTCAAATTCATCATTAGCTTGCGCAGCCTTATTAAAAGAGCCATTTGTTTTTATAACAATATCTCTAAAATGCTTTTTAGTATTGTTATTTACAACAGTATAAGAACTTGACCATTTGACACTTTCAACGTTGCTGAGCTGATAATTAAATACTTCCAAAATAGGCTGGTATTTACCATCAAACCCCGCGACAAGATAAAGCACACCTTCAAAAGGACCTCCGCCGCCGCCATTCACATGCAATAAAGTAAAAGCATATTGATCTTCGCCAATCTCTACAAGTTTAGGTTTTGGAGCCTGGGCAAACGCCCCAAAAGCTGCAACACCCGGTTGAAAAGACCTCATTTGCCAGGTTTTATCATTTTTTGTAAACTTAGCCACACCTACAAGACCACCGGAAAATCTACCGGTTTGCAATCCGTCTTCATCATAAATGGAATGATTAAATAACAACAACCTGAATTGATTTCCTTTTGAATCCGTGTAATCAAGATTAGAGAGCAGTCTTGTTGCAACACCTCTGCTGTATGGAAAAATCTGGTCCCCTTCAACGCCATTAACATCAGTGTAAGGAGTAGTTTTGCAGTTTTTACAATTCCAGCTTATAAAAGTATTATGATCGGATAGGTTGTATACTTTACCGGGAAACAATTTTTGCATTGTTTTTACGGCGTCTAAAGGGTCTGATACCTGCAAAGTTCTTTTGGTATTTAAAATAGTATCGTTAACATTTTTTAGCTGTATAATATCCTGAGCGTTGCCCGAACAAATTACCAGAAAATAAAAAATAAAAAATTTAGTCCAATTCATAAAGGTTTGAGTAAAATTGAATCCAAATTTACATTGTTTTTTTTAGTATAGTTACAATAAAATAATGTTTTTAGGAACCGTTATTTCTGTGAATAAACAAAGGAGTAACACATCTTTAAATATGAGTAAAAGAGTATTTTGTTGTGATTAATTTTGTTTTTTAACATTAATTATGTGTCAAATTTATTTTAACTGGTTAAAAATGTATTTTTCGTATCGTTGTTTGATGAAATAGCATCAGTTTTATCTTACTTTAAATTAAATATTTGCATAAAGGATTTAATAACCATAAAAACTTTATTAACTATTTTAAAAACCAACTTATGAAAAAAACACCTTTTATTACACAAAGCATTAGAACAGTAAATTCCTTAATTTTAGCCCTAAGCCTCACATTATTAGTGAGCTGCGAAAAGACTGAAATAAACGAAAACCAACTATCTGCAAAAACAGAAACCGGAACAGCTGAAATTTCGACCGCATTAAAATCAAATGCCACGGCAAAAACGACCTCAACTTTTGGAGATATCGGGAATGGTGTCAACTTACAGCCTTCTTATTACAACGGCGGAAATTCTGATTTAGGCTGGAACCTGATGAAACAAAATACTAAAATTAAAACAGTGCGTATTGAAGTAGAACCAGGTCAGGAAGTAAATGCTAAAAGATGGATTTCTGAAGCCAAATCAAACGGATTTATTGTAATCGTAAGTTATCATAAATCAAGTGTATTAGGCTCAGACAGTACATCAGAACTTAATGCTGCGGCAACCTGGTGGAAAAACAATTATGCATACTTAGGAGGTAATTTTATTGTAAATCTTTCCAACGAGTGGGGAAGCCATACTATTACACCGGCGGCTTATGCTGCAGCTTATAATACCGCCATTACCGAGGTTCGCAAAGTATATAGTGGTACTATTATTATTGATATTCCGGGTTGGGGACAAGAAACCGCTACAGCTGCCTGTGCGGTAAAAGGTTGTTCAACAGGACAAACAAAAATCAATGATACTAAAATTATACTTTCGGCACATATTTATCCGGGAGCGTATAATCAGGCAAAAGGACGTTATATGAATACATCCGATATCGATGACCTGGCTTCGTCAGGAAGACCTTGCATGATTGGGGAATTTGGCAACAGCGGCGGATCCGGTGCAGATTGGTCCGGAATTGTGGATTATGCCAAAAATAAAGGCTGGACAATTTTAGGCTGGGCCTGGAACGGCGACGGAGGATCCATGAACATGGCAACACCACAATTTCAGGCGTATGTTAGCGGAAGTCCAAAAACATATAGTCAATCTTCTTATTTTAATGTTGTTTATAATAAATTATAAGGAGTAGAAATTTTCAGCCATACATTTACACTGTTTTATTTATGGCTGAAAAAATCTCAAAATAAGAGTTTCCAGGAGCTCAAAAATTAAATTAACACAATATTTGTTAGTATTCTTTTGAATTATCTTTAAATGAGATAAATTTGCATCAAACAAAAAAATGCAAATGAAAAACTTTAAAATGAAACCGAGACTAATCGCATTATTCGCGTTAGCCATTGGTTTTTTGACATTATCCTGGGGAATCGTTGGACATGAACGTATTAATAAAGCTGCAGTGATGGCTTTGCCGCATCCGCTTCAGGTTTTCTTTTACAATCACATCGATTTTATCACACAAGAGGCTTCTGTACCGGATATTCGTAAATACGCCTTGAATTATAAAGATGAAAATCCAAGACATTATTTTGACATGGAAAATTTTGGTTCTGCTGACAGCTTACCAAAAAACCTGGAAGAGGCCAAGAAAAAGTACGATGCTAAATTCCTGAATGACAACGGAATTTTACCTTGGTATATTGAAGACATGATGGTTAAATTAACCAAAGCATTTAAAGATAAAAACAGAGCCGAAATTTTATTTCTTGCTGCAGATTTAGGACATTATATAGGTGATGCCCACATGCCCCTGCATACTTCTGCAAATCATGACGGACAATTGAGCGATCAAAAAGGAATTCATTCCCTTTGGGAAAGTAAACTTCCTGAATTATTTGCTAAAAATTACAAATTAAATGTTCCTGAAGCTCAATATTATACCGATGTTCATAAAGCAACCTGGGATATGATCAATGATACACATAGTTTGGCTAAGCCATTATTAGATATTGATAAAAAACTAAGAACTTCGACTCCGGAGAATCAGGTTTTTAAAATGGATGCTGATGGAAAAGTATTGAAAAGTAAATACAACTCGGCTGTTTTCTCTGATGAATACGCTAAAAAACTGCACGAACAGTTAAACGGAATGGTAGAAAATCAAATGAAAAAAGCCATTACAGCAACGGCAAGCTTTTGGTATACTGCCTGGGTAAATGCAGGAAAACCAGATTTAAGCGATCTGGATGCACCAGCGGTTACGCAAAGAAACAACCAGTCTTTAAAAGACGATTTAAAATTATTCCAACAAGGGAATTTATTTGGAATGAAGAATCAGAACGACTAAAAAAGTGCTAACTCTGATTTTAGTTTAAAGGTTTAAGACTAAATTATTAAAAACAAAAAAGCCTCAGATTCATTGGAATTTGAGGCTTTTTTATGTTCAGATTGTAAGTTTAGGCGAAGTTGCAGAGTTAGGAGCTATTTCCTGCTGTACGCTAATATCTTTTATTTTTCTAAAGAAAAAAAATAAAAGGATACCGCTTCCATCAGGGCTAAGGCACTCGTTTTCATAAGAAAAAATCGAATTTTGTCAGACTAAGGATAAAACAAACAATTCCCGCAAAGTGATTTGTACCATTAAGACAAAAATAATAAATCTGTTACAAACCAGTTTTAATCCGGATCATCCATGTGTCATTTCACCCTCATCTTTAGAATTTGGACCCAGCGCTGGGGAACAGGCGAACCAATTTAAATTTTGGAATTTTTAAGTTCAGTATATTTCTGATACTTCTTCTGTTTCAGCATATCCGAAGCCGACTGATAAAAAGAAATTGTTTCATTTACCAGATCAGTTCTTTCCTTTTTCATTGGAATTTCATTGTAATCAATTTGATATTCCGGTGCAATACCTGGTTTTGTGTTTATTTGTAAATCAAACTGTTTTACTTGTTGTTTAGGGGATAAAATAGTCAAAACATTGTCCTTTATTAAACCCAGATCCTGATAAGTAGCAATAAAAGCCCTTGGTTTATAATCCGGTTTAAAAACATCCTGACCAAAGAATTTACTTTCATAACTAAAATGCAATAATCCAAAAAGAGTAGGCATAAGATCAATTTGCGACATGACTTGATTGTATTTTGCAGGTTTAGCACCAGGGCTGTAAATAAAAGCGGGAATTCTGTATTTATCTAACGGCAGCTCCGTTTTTCCGGCACTAGAAGCGCAATGATCTGCAACAATTACAAAAACTGTATTTTTAAACCAGGACTGCTTACTTGCCATCTCAAAGAATTTTCTCAATGCATAATCTGTATATTTTACACCACCGTCACGAGATTTAATATCGCCCGGAATATCAATTTTATTATTTGGATAGGTAAATGGCCTGTGATTACTTACAGTCATGATATGATTAAAAAACGGCTTGTTTTCTTTCGCTTCGGCGTTCATTACTTTTATGGCTTTGTTGTACATGTCTTCATCACAAACTCCCCAGACATTTTCAAAAGTTACCTCTTCCGGTGAAAAGCTCGATTTATCTACAATATCATAACCATTTCCGGAATAAAAATCCTGCATATTATCAAAGAACGCATCACCACCATACATAAATTTGACATGGTAACCTCTCTGTTTGAAAAGAGCACCCGTAGAAAATTTATTTTTATTATCTTCTCTTTTTACTACACTTTCACCAGCCGTTGGAGGCAAACATAAAGTAACGGCTTCAAGTCCGCGAACAGTACGATTACCGGCTGCATATAAATTTGTAAACTGTAAACTCTTCTGTGCTAAACTATCCAGGAAAGGAGTGATATTTTGCTCATTCCCGTACATCTTCATGAATTCGGCGCTATAACTTTCAATCGTAATTAAAACCACGTTTTTGTGATTTTCAAGAGAATCACTTGTTATGGTTCGCTTAGTGTTTTCTCCTGAAATGTCCGGAAATTGTTTTTTTAATAAAGAAAAAGCTTCTTCATTTAGAAGTGTTCTGTAAAATGTAAAATAATCCAGTTTACTATTTTGAAAAGCAAGATAGAACTTGTATAAACCATTTGCTTGTAATTCGTTAACAAACACATTTTTAGAGTCCTCTGTTTTGGCTAAGGCCGGAATAGCAATTAGTGAGATTAGAAATAAGGCAATGTAAATGGCACTGATCTTTAATTTTTCAGTAAAAGCAGGGAGGTTATCAATGTAATTTCTGGATCTTTTTACTATAAAATATGTGACAATCCCCGTTACCAGGAATAAAGCAGAAAACAAAGGAATAACGGGATAGGATTGCATAATATTCCCAATAACTTCATTAGTATAAATAAGATAATTTACAGCTATAAAGTTATATTTTACACCAAATTCATTCCAAAAGAAATACTCGCTTAATCCGTTTTGCAGAATTAGTAAAACATATAGGAAAATTACAAAAACGAACAGCCAATATCTGATTTTAGCCCTTAGTTTTGGAAGAAAAAGTAAAAGGGCAAAAAGAGCTGTTTTGATTCCAATAAAAATTAAAACAATTTCAGGTAAAGCGCCTCCATATTCATCAAAGATACTTTTTCCGGAAGCTACATATAAAAACAGCACCAAAAAGACACCAAGAATAATATAACCCGATGGTTTATTGTATTTGGAATTTGAGATAAAAATAAGATACAGCCACAGAAAAATGCTGGCAATTATGAAAACAAAAAAATCAGAAAAAAGTCCTAAAGCAAAGATTCTCAGACTTTCAAAAAAAGTAAAAGACGTTTGAGTGATAGGATGAAAAAATAAAACTATTCGTAATATAAAACTTACGAAGAAGTAGAATAATGCAAGATTGAAAAATGGAGACAGTTTCTTATAAAAATTCATGGGGTTTATTTTTAATGCAAAATTAACAGCTATAGATTAGTTCCCGATTAAGTTATACTTTTACCTTACTTAACTTTATCTTAATATTGGCTTAAGATAGCATTTTTTACTTTATTCTTACAAATTTGAAGATTTTATGGGCTCAAAATTTTTATCTTTGAGCGAATAAATTTAAATCTTAAATTAAATAAGCAAATGCACATTTTAATAGTTGAAGATGAGTTAGGTATCGTTCAGTTCCTGCAACAGGGACTTCAGGAAGAAGGATATCAGATTACCACTGCAAGTGATGGTTCCAAAGGTTTTGAATTGATTCAGGAGCATCACTTTGATTTGATTTTACTCGATTGGATGCTTCCTAAGATTAATGGTTTAGACTTGTGTAAAGCAATCCGGATTAAAGACCAAAAAACACCCATTATTTTTTTAACGGCAAAAGATACGGTTCAGGAAACTATAGAAGGCTTAAAAGCCGGGGCAAATGACTATATCAAAAAACCTTTTAGTTTTGAAGAATTGGTCGAACGTATTAAAATTCATTTTAGAAATCAAAAAGGATCTGAAACCTTAACTTTAGGAACAATTAAAATTGATTTGTCAAAGCACATTATTCTTAAAAACGATGAGGAAATTGCGCTTACTCAGCGCGAGTTTGAATTGTTAACCTATCTAGTCCGGAATAAAGGGAAAGTTTGCACCAGAAACCAAATTTTAAAAGATGTCTGGGAAATTAATTTTGAATATGATACCGGTGTAATCGACGTTTTTATGAATGCCATTCGAAAAAAACTCAATTTAAAAATTGAAGAAGATTATATAAAAACAATTCGCGGTATCGGTTATATCGCTAACGATTTATAAATGTTGCAATTATCCTTTAAAAACAGAATAGCCTTAAATTATATCATCACTACCGGATTACTTATTTTAGTAGTTTTTTCGGTTATTTACTCTATTGTAAAACATACGGTTTATAGTCATATTGATGAAAATATTAAGGTTGAAATACAAAATCACCTTGATGAAATTAAAGAAGTCGGAGGCAAAATAATACTTATCGACGAGGAAGAATGGAAAGAACGAGAACATAATACAGTAGATGTAAACCCTGTTTTTGTAGAATTTTTGGACCTGAATAAAAAAATTATTGAAAAAGCACCCAACCTCAAAACAGAAATACTTCAGTTTAATGATTCCGTGGAAGACTTTGAATTATTTGATACCAAAATGGGGGATCACGCAATTCGGCAAATTCAGGTTCCGCTTCATCTAAGAGAAAAGAAAATTGGGTATGTTATTGTAGCCATGTCTCTGGCAGATTCAAAAATGGTATTGAATAATTTGTTTGATATTATGAGTTTGTCTTTTTTGGGAATTTTAATTTTGTTATTTTTTATCGCCAGATTTTTTGCAGGACGAAGTATAAAGCCCATAAATTCCATTATCAATACGTCTAAAATTATCACAAAAGATAATTTAAAAACACGAATCCCGTTGCCCAAAACGCGGGACGAATTATACATACTTTCTAAGACCATTAACAATCTGTTAAACCGTATTGAAGATGCAATTGAGCGCGAAAAACAGTTTACATCTGATGCTTCGCACGAGTTAAGAACGCCATTAACAGTTATTAAAGGAACACTTGAAGTTTTAATCCGTAAGCCTCGTGATAACAAGGAATATGAAGATAAAATAAACTATTGCATTAACGAAGTAGATCATTTAAACACTTTAGTGGATCAGCTTTTATTAATGGCCCGATTTGAGAATCAAAGAAAAAATATAAACACAGAATCTGTTTATTTAAATGCATTGATTTTGGACGTCCTCAGATTGAATTCTGAAAAAATAAACAACCGAAAAATCAACATAAAATTTGATGCCGAAAAAGACTACTACATTGAGTCAGATAATTTTTTATTGATTACAATTGTACGAAATATTATTTCGAATGCCATTAAATATACAAATGAAGGCGGACAGGTTACTATTTTATTATCCAGAGAAAATGAAAAAACAATTTGTAAAATTTCAGATAACGGAATTGGAATCGCAAAACAGGATTTAGAAGCCATTATGATCCCTTTCTTTAGATCAAATTCAACAGAACATCCTGAAATCAAAGGCACTGGATTAGGCTTGTCTATTGTAAAACGAATTACAGAATTACTTCATATTAAGTTTAAAATTGATAGTGAAATAGGAGCAGGAACAACAGTTACCTTAACGTTCAGCGAAAATATGAAATCGTTATAGTAAAATTAAAAAAGCGAATAAAAAAAGGGCTCAGGCTTTTTTTTAACAATAAACTATCGTTAAGTTAAATTAAAAATTGCTTTTTTATGAAATTAACTAGTATATTTGCAACCGAATCAAAGAATTATAAAACAAACCAAGTCATGATTTCTATTCAATTACATCATCATCATTTTCATTATTGCTCTCAGGCGATGTGTTAATGGTATGCATGTAAATCATCATATTTTAAAACCCGTTTGAGTACATCAAACGGGTTTTTTTATACCAATTCTTTGTACTCAAACTATTAATTCAATAAAAACTAAAAAAATGAGTACGTTAAAAATTGCAATTCAAAAATCAGGTCGTTTAAACGAAGACAGCATTCAAATCCTAAAAGATTGCGGTATTTCGATCAACAACGGAAACGATCAGCTAAAAGCAGAAGCTTCTAATTTTCCTTTAGAAGTTTTATACCTTAGAAATTCGGATATTCCTCAATATTTAATTGATGGAGTGGTAGACCTTGCTATTGTAGGAGATAATCTATTAGTAGAAAAAGGAAAACATATTGAAGTGATTCAAAAATTAGGATTTTCGAAATGTAAGGTTTCTGTTGCGGTCCCTAAAACGTTCGAATATAATTCTATTCAGGACTTGGCAGGTTTACGTATTGCAACTTCGTATCCCAATACAGTGAATGAATATTTTAGCTCTTTTGGATTATCAGTTGATATTCACCAAATTTCAGGTTCTGTAGAAATTGCACCCAATATTGGTCTCGCAGATGCCATTGTAGATATTGTTTCCAGCGGAAGTACTTTATTCAAGAATAACCTGAGAGAAGTAGAAGTTATTCTTAAAAGTGAAGCAGTTTTAGCAGTTTCTCCAAAAGTTTCCCCGGAAATTCAAAAACATATCGATACTTTAAAATTCAGGATTCAGTCAGTATTAAGAGCACGAAATTCAAAATACATTTTGATGAATGTACCCAATGATAAAATAGATGAAATTGGGAAAATTTTACCAGTTCTAAGAAGTCTGACCGTTTTACCATTGGCACAGGAAGGCTGGAGTAGTGTACACTCCGTAATTGATAAAGATACCTTTTGGGATGTGATCGATAAATTAAAAGAGGCCGGGGCCGAAGGGATATTAGTTTGTCCAATCGAGAAAATGGTTCTTTAAGAGGTTTCGCTCGCTTTAGGCTTTAAGCCGAAAAAATATAAAGTTAATAAAGCTTAAAGCCTGCAGCTTAAAGCTTAAAGCATAAAAAAAATGAATAAAATAGACAATCCAAAACCAGATACCTGGTCCGATATATTAAAAAGACCAACCAAGACAATCGATGATATCGAAGTTACGGTAAAAGAAATTTTCAAGGAAGTACAGAAAAAAGGAGATGAAGCCGTTGCAAAATACACTTCAATTTTTGATGGAATTGCCTTAGAGAACTATGAAGTTTCACCAGAGGAGATTCAGGAAGCAATTAATTCAATTTCAAATGAATTAAAAGACGCTGTTCAGTTAGCAAAAGAAAACATTTATAAGTTTCACAGTGCTCAGAAAACGGATAAAATTTCAATTGAAACTACTGAAGGTGTAAATTGCTGGCAGGAAAAAAGGCCAATTCAAAAAATTGGTTTGTACATTCCGGGCGGAACGGCGCCTTTGTTTTCAACAGTTTTAATGTTGGCTGTTCCCGCTGAAATTGCAGGTTGTAAAGAAATTGTTTTATGTTCTCCTCCTGATAAAAAGGGCAAAATTAATCCGGCTATCTTATATGCTGCTAATCTGTGTGGTGTAACAAAAATCTTAAAAGTAGGCGGAATCCAGGCAATTGCAGGAATGACATTCGGAACAAAATCTATCCCAAAAGTCTATAAGATTTTCGGACCCGGAAATCAGTTTGTAACTGTGGCAAAACAATTGGCAACGCAGTTTGGAGTAGCGATCGATATGCCTGCAGGGCCTTCGGAATTATTGGTTGTGGCTGATGATACTGCTATTCCGGCTTTTGTAGCTTCGGACTTATTGTCTCAGGCAGAACACGGAACAGACAGTCAGGTAATTTTAGTTTCGACTTCTAAAAAACTGATTGGCGCTGTAGAAAAGGAAATTCAAACACAAATAGAAGAACTTCCAAGAAAAGAAATTGCCAAAAAAGCGATTGAAAATTCAAAATTAATTTATGTTGAAAATGATCAGATTGCATTGGAGTTAATCAATGAATACGGACCGGAACATTTTATTATCTGCTCTGAATATGATGATTTCTATTGCAACGGAATTGTAAATGCAGGTTCTGTTTTTATTGGAAATTATACGCCTGAAAGTGCTGGAGATTATGCTTCAGGAACTAATCATACATTGCCAACAAATGGATATGCAAAGAATTACAGCGGAGTAAATCTGGATAGTTTTATGAAATCCATGACATTTCAGCAAATAACCGAAAAAGGAATTCAAAACATAGGAAAAGCGATTGAAATTATGGCCGAAGCCGAAGGTTTGCAAGCACATAAGAATGCTGTCACGCTGAGATTGGCTAGTCTAGAATAAAGAAAATAGAATATAGAAAAGAGATTAAAGATTATAGAAAATCAGTAAAGAGATTTTTAGAAAAGAGTTAAGTCTATTCTCTATTTTCTTTACTCTTTCAAAATTAGATAAATATGGAATTCGATATAAACAACATAACACGTGAAAACGTAAAAACATTAAAACCGTACTCATCTGCACGTGATGAGTTTGAAGATTTTGATACCGCCAAAATGATTTTTTTGGATGCCAATGAAAATCCGTTTCAAAACGGTGTGAATCGTTATCCGGATCCGCAACAAAATTCGGTTAAAACGATTTTGGCTAAAAATAATAACGTAAAATCAAGCCAGATTTTATTAGGGAACGGGAGTGATGAAGTTTTGGATTTGCTTTTCAGAGCTTTCTGTGAGCCCAAAACAGATAATATTATTTCGTTGCCGCCCACTTACGGAATGTATGGTGTTCTGGCAAATATTAATGCGGTTGAAAACAGAGAAGTTTTGCTTTTTGCTGATTTTCAGCCAGATGTTGATAAAATTTTAGATGTTGTTGATGATCATACAAAAATTATCTTTTTATGCTCGCCAAACAATCCAACCGGTAATTCTTTTTCGGACGAAAGCGTGGTAAAATTGCTTCGGAATTTTAAAGGTTTAGTAGTAATTGATGAAGCTTATATTGACTTTTCGGATAAGGAAAGCTGGCTGACAGAAATCGATGAATATCCTAATTTGGTCATTACACAAACGTTATCTAAAGCGTATGGTTTAGCCGGAATCCGTTTAGGGATTTGTTATGCTTCAGAAGTTGTGATTTCAGTTTTAAACAAAATAAAGCCTCCTTATAATGTAAACGAATTAACACAGCAAAGAGCAATTGTTCGTTTAAATGATTCAGATAAAATAAAAAAAGAAATCATCTCTATTATTGAACAAAGAGAAGAATTACTTAAGGTTTTACTTGAAGTTGGTTTTGTAGAGAAAGTTTATCCAACTGAAGCTAATTTTGTTTTGGTAAAAGTAGATGATGCCAATAAGAGATATGATCAGTTAATTGAAAAAGGAATTGTAATTCGTAACAGAACAACTCAGCCTTTATGCGAAAATTGTCTGCGTTTTACGATTGGAATACCAGAGGAAAATGCAGTTTTAATTAAAGAATTGAAGTTGTTGAAATAGAAAAAATAGAATAAAGAATATAGAACAAAGAATATAAAGTAAAGAAAAAAATGTAGGAACTTTAGATGTAGAATCAAAAGTCTATGCTCTTTACTCTATCTTCTTTATTCTCAAAAAATAAACTATGAAAAAAGTACTTTTTATCGATCGTGACGGAACGATTGTTTTAGAACCTGAAAATTATCAGTTAGATGCTTTGGAGAAAGTAGAATTTTATCCAAAAGCTTTTCAATATTTGGCTAAAATTGCCAGTGAATTAGATTACGAATTGGCGATGGTGACCAATCAGGATGGTTTGGGAACGGACAGTTTTCCGGAAGATACGTTTTGGCCAACTCAGAATTTTATTTTAAGAGCTTTTGAAAATGAAGGCGTTTTATTTGATGATATTTTTATAGACAGGTCATTTCCGGAAGACAATGCGCCAACGCGCAAGCCAAGAACCGGAATGTTGACAAAATATATTGATAATCCCGATTACGATTTAGCAAATTCATTTGTTTTAGGAGATCGTTTAACGGATGTGGAATTGGCAAAAAACTTAGGCGCAAAAGCTATTTTTATAAATGATAATGACGGAATTGGAAGCAACGAAATTTCATCGAAGCGCGAGGAATTAGACGATACTATTATTCTTCAAACGATGAGCTGGAAGGAGATTTATGAGTTTTTGAAACTAGAAGCGCGTTCGGCTTCGATTACACGTAAAACCAACGAAACAGATATTTTTATTGACCTGAACCTTGACGGAACCGGAAAAAGTAAAATCGAAACCGGAATAGCCTTTTTTGACCACATGTTAGATCAGATTTCACGTCACGGTCAGATGGATTTGGAAATCCTGGTAAAAGGAGATTTAGAAGTCGACGAACACCACACTATAGAAGATACTGCAATTGCGTTGGGCGAGGTTTTTGCAAAAGCGCTTGGAAATAAATTAGGAATTGAACGTTACGGATTCTGTTTGCCAATGGACGATTGTCTGGCACAAGTAGCAATTGATTTTGGCGGAAGAAACTGGTTGGTTTGGGAAACCGAATTCAAACGTGAGATGGTAGGTAAAATGCCAACTGAAATGTTTTATCACTTCTTTAAATCGTTTTCTGATGGCGCAAAAGCCAATATCAACATAAAAGCCGAAGGAACAAACGAACATCATAAAATTGAAGCTATTTTTAAAGCATTTGCAAAAGCCATAAAAGTTGCAGTGAAAAGAGATACTGAAAAAATGATCCTGCCTTCAACGAAAGGAATGTTATAAAAGTTATAATCGTTTCAGTTTAAGGTTCTATACGCAATCTGAAACCTGAAACCTGAAACCTGAAACCTGAAACCTGAAACCTGAAACCTGAAACAACAAAAACACATGAATGCTGAAAAATTTGCCAACGAATGGATTGAATCATGGAACTCCCATGATTTAGAAGATATCATGAAACATTATTCAGATGATCTTGAAATTACAACACCAATGATAAAACTGGCGGGAGGAATAGAAAGCGGTTCACTTCAGGGAAAAGAACAGGTAAAAGCTTATTGGCAAAAAGCGTTAATAAAAATTCCTGATTTACATTTTGAATTAATCGAAGTAACTTCAGGAGTAAATTCGGTGGCGCTTTATTATAAGTCAGTTATGAATAAAAGGGCAGTTGAAGTCATGTTTTTTAATGAAAACGGTTTGGTAAATAAAATGATCGCTCATTATACGGATCTGTAAAAATGTTTCGGGTTTCATTTTTAGGAGCACAGGATGAAACTTTAAACCTGAAACAAAACAAACAAAATAACAAATGAAAATAGTAATTATAAATTACGGAGCAGGAAACATTCAAAGTATTATGTTTGCTATTGAAAGACTTGGTTTTAAAGCTGTTTTAAGTAATAATCCCGAAGAAATCCAGGCTGCTGATAAAGTAATTTTTCCTGGTGTTGGCGAAGCGAGCTCAGCAATGGCAAAACTAAAAGAAAGCGGTTTGGATAGTTTGATTCCAAATTTAAAACAACCTGTTTTAGGTATTTGTCTTGGAATGCAGTTGATGTGCAAATCATCCGAAGAAGGAAATACAAAAGGTTTGGGGATTTTTGATACTGATGTCATTAAATTTACTTCAAAAGTAAAAGTTCCACAAATGGGATGGAATCAGATTTATAATTTAAAATCAGATTTGTTTAAAGATATTGACGAAAATGAATTTATGTACTTGGTGCATAGTTTTTACGCTCCAAATTGCGATGAAGCCATTGCTACAACAAATTACGACTTAGAATACGCATCGGCTTTACAAAAAAACAACTTTTACGGAACTCAGTTTCATCCGGAGAAAAGTGGAGCTGTCGGGGAGAAAATATTAGAAAACTTTTTAAAAATATAAAGAATTTTAAAAATCAATTTCAATCAATTTGGATCTCTAAAGCAAAGACTTAGTGCCTTTAGACTTTCAAACTTTAAGACTTAAATAAATGAGAATAATACCAGCTATAGATATCATTGACGGAAAGTGTGTGCGCTTGTCCAAAGGAGATTATGATACTAAGATAATTTACAACGAAAATCCACTGGAAGTTGCAAAATCATTCGAAGCACACGGAATAGAATATTTGCATTTAGTAGATTTAGACGGGGCAAAGTCAAGTAAAATTGTCAATTATAAAATATTAGAACAAATTGCCACACAAACGGGTTTGAAAATTGATTTTGGAGGCGGTTTGAAATCAGACGAAGATTTGAAAATTGCTTTTGATAGTGGTGCGAATCAAATAACAGGCGGTAGTATTGCGGTAAAAAACAGCGCTATTTTCGAAAAATGGATTTCAGAATACGGTTCAGATAAAATTATTCTGGGAGCTGATGCTAAAAACGAAAAAATAGCTGTTTCAGGCTGGTTAGAAGACTCAAATGAAGATTTAATTCCGTTTATCCAACAATATCAAACCAAGGGAATTCAGTACGTTATCTGTACCGATATTGCAAAAGACGGAATGTTAGAAGGCCCAAGTTTTGATTTGTATGAAAAAATATTAAAAGAAGCTATCGGAGTAAAGCTAATCGCGTCGGGAGGAATTTCAACATTCGATGAATTACCAAAATTAGCTGAATTAGGTTGTGAAGGCACAATCATAGGAAAAGCAATTTATGAAGGTAGAATCACGTTGAAACAACTCGAGAATTATATTATTGGTAAAATGTAAAATGTGAATTGTAAAATGATAGTTTGACGTTTACAGATAACATTTCACATCTAACAATTAAAACATTAAAATATGATAACTTGTCATTTAAAATATGTTATAGATCCTTATCAATTAGAGGCATTTGAGGATTATGGTAAGAGATGGATTAAAATCGTAAATCGTTTAGGCGGTCAGCATCATGGTTATTTTATGCCTTCGGAAGGAGCTAATAATATTGCTTATGCATTGTTTTCTTTTCCAGGTTTAACAGCCTATGAAAATTACCGAAAACAAATGTTTTCAAAGGATGATCACGAGTGTGTAGAAGCTTTTAAAATTGCAGAAGACACCAGGTGCATCATAAGTTACGAAAGAACGTTTTTGAGTCCTGTATTTGAATAAATTAAAATTAGAGTATTTCGCAAAGATGCACAAAGTAAAACGCAAAGATTCACAAAATTTTGCGTAGCTCTGCGAAATCTTCGTGAATCTCTGTGAAACAACTAAAAAAATGTTAGCAAAAAGAATCATACCCTGCTTAGATATAAAAAACGGAAGGACCGTAAAAGGCGTTAACTTTGTTGACTTGCGTGATGCAGGAGATCCGGTGGAACTGGCAGAAATTTATTCGGCTGAAGGTGCTGATGAATTGGTTTTTCTGGATATTTCAGCTACTGAGGAACGTCGCAAAACGCTGGTGAATATGGTACGAAGTGTGGCAGAAAAAATCAATATTCCATTTACAGTAGGTGGCGGAATTTCGTCTGTTGAAGATGTTGAAATTCTGTTGAATAATGGAGCAGATAAAGTTTCAATAAATTCATCAGCGGTAAAAAATCCACAATTAATCAATGATTTGGCTCAGAAATTCGGAAGCCAGTGTGTTGTAGTTGCGATTGATGCCAAACAAATTCACGGACAATGGATCGTACATTTGGTAGGTGGAAAAGTACCTACAGCGCTCAATTTATTCGATTGGGCAGTTGAAGTTGCCCAGCGTGGCGCCGGAGAAATTTTATTTACCTCAATGGATAACGACGGAACTAAGAATGGTTTTGCAAACGAGGCCCTGGCTAAGTTGTCTCAATTGGTTAATATCCCGATTATTGCTTCCGGAGGTGCTGGAAATATTCAGCATTTTATAGATTCATTTAAAGAGGGAAAAGCCGATGCAGCTTTGGCAGCAAGTGTTTTTCACTTTAAGGAAATAGAAATTAAAGCTTTAAAAGAAGAATTAAGAAAAAATAATATTGAAGTAAGGCTTTAGAAAACAGGGTCAGGAATCTGGGATAATCGAGAAAAGAAATAAAGAAAATAAAAATACAGAATTCAGAAATCTAAACACTGAGCTCTAAAATCTAAAATTACAATGAAAGTAGATTTCACAAAAAGCGCACACGGATTGATTCCCGCAATCATTCAGGATTCAGAAACAAAAAATGTTCTGATGCTGGGATATATGAACGAAGAATCGCTTCAAAAAACAATAGAAACTCAAAAAGTTACTTTCTTTAGCCGATCCAAACAAAGACTCTGGACAAAAGGCGAGGAGAGTGGTAACTTTTTGAATCTGGTAGACATCAAGAATGATTGCGATGGCGATACACTTTTAATCCAGGCAAAACCGGTTGGGCCAACGTGTCACACGGGCGCAGACACTTGCTGGCAGGAAGAAAACAAAGAAAATTATGGTTTTATTTCTCAATTAGAAAACACCATCAAAACCAGAAGAGAAAATGCCGATTCCGAAAAGAGTTATGTGGCTTCTTTATTCGAAAAAGGAATCAATAAAATTGCTCAAAAAGTAGGCGAAGAAGCTGTAGAAGTAGTCATTGAAGCCAAAGACGATAACGATGATTTATTCTTAAGCGAAAGTGCTGATTTATTGTTTCATTATTTGATTTTATTACAGGCAAAAGGGTTTCAGCTGAATGATGTTGTAGATGTTTTGAAAAAACGTCAGAAGTAATAAAATATCAAATTTTTCACCCAGTTTTGTCATCCCGAGGAACGAGGGATCTTCTTTAGTAGCTCGACAATGTAGAAATACTTTGTGTTAGTTTCTTGTGGAGATCCCTCGTTCCTTGGGATGACAAGATTGTGTAAAGAACATTGAGAGGAAAATCAAACTGAAAAATCCGCCTAAATCCGTGCTTTCGCGCAAGCGAATCCGTGTCATCTGCGTGCCATTTCAACATTACTCCATAAACTCAAAAACCGCAAATTCTTGCGGTTGATGAAAACCATACTTTAAACTTTCATAAAATTGATTACTTTAGTAATAAATAACATTCTTATGAAATTATTTATTTGTCTTTTTCTGTTTCTGACTCCAACATTAAATTTTGATTTCAAGAAAAATATCTTATCCTATTCAATTGTTATTTCAAAAGCGGATTTAATTGTTGATGGTACAATTTCAGGTGTTTCAAAGGGTAAATATGAATTCACCATTAGTCAATTTCTTAAAGGAAAATCTAATGCAAAAATCAATGTTACAATTTGGGAAGAATGGATGTGTGATGGTCGAGCGGGAGATTTGAAGAAAGGACAAAGATTACTTCTTTTTTTAGAAAAGACTTCAGATAATAGTTATTATCCAATTAATGAAAGTACAGGAGAATTATTTATAGAAAAGGACAATTCACCGTCACCATCTATGTATATGTTAGAAAAATTTCCAAATGCAACCGTTATAAAAAGTGGTATTAAAATGTTTATTGATACTTATAAAGTTCATGGAAATTTGAATGATAGATTTTTGCAAAACGTATATTTTCAATCAAATAAATCTATTTTTGAAATTTATAAATTAAAAGAAACGAATAAGTTTTTTAAATATCTCGTTGATGACGAACTTCAATATTATGATATAAAAGAATCGCCAACAAAGTCTTTATTTTGAAATTAAATTATGGAAAAAACTTAGAGTATCTAGCGATTAAACAATTACACGATTTAACGTTTAATCAAATTACTCCATAAACTCAAAAATAGCAAATTCTTCCGGTTGATGAAAACCATACTTCAAACTCTTATAATATTGTAATGCAAGATATTCCGTCGTGTTACCGTAATCGATTCTAAAAGCATTTCCTTTCCATTTAGTTCCTGTTTTTGGTGGAGTAAAATTGCCTTTTTTAATGGTTTTCAGACTCGAAAACAGAATTTTTATCTCAGTATCAAAACCTTCCAGAGTTATTTTGCCTGCAGTTTCCATTCCTGCTATATCAAAAGCCATAGAAGTACTCCAGCCACCACAATTGGATGCAATACGTTTTAATAACATATCATAACCAGAAGAAAAAGCATTTACCCCAATTTCAATATAATTTTTTCCATCGCCATCGGGATCGATAAAAACTTCCACCAAATCATCAGTATTAAAAATGGGAATTAGTGAATTTTAACATTAACTTTTACGAATAGCGATTTCAAAACTATTTAAAACTTGATTTGAATGTTTACATTTGTTAAACTTTAAGCTAATTGAAAGGTTTTATTTATTTCGATTAAATGAAAATATATACGTTGTATGAAAAAATACTTTGGTGGCGCTTTTATCGCCTTTTTACTTGGTTTTAGTGCCAATGCGCAAGGACTTCTTAACAAGTCAGAAACAGTTTTTACACATCAGGACACTTTACGCGGAAGCATTACAAAAGAAAGAGCCTGGTGGGATTTAAAATACTATCATTTAGATGTAAAAGTAGATCCAAAAGATAAAACGATTACAGGTTCAAATACTGTTCGTTACACCGTTTTGACGGCATATAACAAAATGCAAATCGATTTGCAGGAACCTATGCAAATTTACAAAGTAACACAAGACGGTAAAGAACTGAAATTTGAAAGAGACGGAAACGCGTTTTTCATTCAATTGACAGCTGCCCAAAAAGTAGGGGAGACTAAGGAAATCGTAATCTCATTTGGAGGAAAACCAAAAGAGGCCGTAAACCCGCCGTGGGATGGCGGAATTACCTGGAAGAAAGACAAAAATGGCAAAGATTTTATTGCTTCCTCCTGTCAGGGATTGGGTGCCAGTGTATGGTGGCCAAACAAAGACCATATGTATGACGAAGTAGAGAATATGCTGATTAGCGTAAATGTTCCCGGAGATTTAACCGATGTTTCAAACGGAAGATTACAAAGCGTTAAGAAAGAAAAAGACGGTACAAAAACTTTTAACTGGTATGTTTCGAACCCTATTAATAATTATGGTGTAAATATCAATATTGGCGATTATGTAAACTTCTCTGAGAAATACAAAGGAGAAAAAGGTGATTTAGATTGCAATTATTATGTTTTAAGAGATAATTTGACCATTGCTAAAGAACATTTTAAAGATGCACCAAAGATGCTAAAAGCATTTGAAAACTGGTTTGGGCCTTATCCTTTTTATGAAGACAGCTATAAATTGGTCGAAGCACCTTATTTAGGTATGGAGCACCAAAGTAGTGTGACGTATGGCAATGATTATAAAATGGGATATCGCGGAAAAGATTTGAGCGGAACAGGTTGGGGACTAAAGTTTGATTTTATTATTATTCATGAATCAGGGCATGAATGGTTTGCCAATAATATTACCTATAAAGATATTGCTGATATGTGGGTTCATGAGAGTTTTACCAACTATTCAGAAAGTTTGTTTCTTGAATTTTATTATGGAAAAGATGCAGCAGCTGAATATATAATTGGATGCAGAAGAAACATTAGCAACGACAAACCTATTATAGGGCATTATGATGTAAACAACGAAGGTTCGGGTGATATGTATCCAAAAGGGGCAAACATGCTGCACATGATTCGTCAGATTATTAACGACGATGCAAAATGGAAATCAATTTTGAGAGGTTTAAACAAGACTTTTTATCACCAGACAGTTACAGGTAAGCAGGTTCAGGAATATATCAATGAACAGTCGGGAATTAATTTCAACAGAGTTTTTGCCCAGTATTTAACGACTACCAAAGTTCCTGTTTTTGAATATATCTTCAAAAATGGTTCTTTTGGATACCATTGGACAAATTGTGTAGCTAAATTTGATATGCCCGTAAAAGTTACAATTAACGGTGTTGAAACCTGGCTAAAACCAACAACAGAATGGCAATCGGAAAAAACGACGAACGAAAATAGAAAAATTGAAGTAGATAAGAACTTTTATGTAACGAGTTCTAATATAGTGGAATAAACTTTTTCAAATTCCAATAAAAAATCCCAAATTCCAAATTGTTGGTATTTGGGATTTTTTATTGGAATTTCTAATTCTATCGACTATTCAATTTCGCTTTTTCCTTAATAATATCAGCAATTTTCCTGTTTTCAATTTTACTTTCCAGCCACGAAATGATATCTAAATATAAGAAAGCTCTTTTTTCGTAAGTATTTTTCTCAAGCTCCACAAAACGAGCGTGCATTTTTTTGAATTCTTTTTTAATATCTGCGGGATAAAAGTTATTCAGGTTTCTTAAGAACTTAATGATTTCCTTTTGAACTTCATGTAAGTCATTCATTTTTAGAAGGAATTTATAAGTGTTTTTAAGGTGGTTTTCCAGATAATAATCTTTCCCTAACTCATAATGTGCAATTAAAGACAAGAGCCTTGCAAAACACATTAAATCTTCCCGCATACTGAGATTTTTGTTGTTGATGATTTTATCCAGATAATTGATGCATTCATTATATTTTTCATTTCCAAAATAAATAGAAGCGATCTTATAGAAAAATAACATTTCGTGATGTTCATCCAGATGCTCACTGTGCTGCTTTATTTTGTCTAAAATCTCCGGAATCAGATATTCGCTTTCAGCAAAAGTTCCTTCCAGAATGTGCAGATTTAATTTATTGTTGTAAACGTATAGAAATGATAGTGATGCAATGTTGTCGTTTACCGGAAATTTGTCATCCTGAATTGTTTCTTCTAAAAGCGATAGATATTTCTTGAAATTTGATTTGTATTTCAGCATATACAGCGATTCTAAAAAGTAATGATTTCCTTTTAGAAAGAATACGGGATTCTGGTAGATCATATTTGGATTATCATAAAAAAGAGTCACCCATTTGTAAGCAAACTTATAACTTGCCAAAAAGTCCTGAACTAAGAAACTACGCCATAAGTTGGCGTTATAAAACCAATATTTTTCACGAAAACCAAATTTGCTTTCGTCTAGTTTGGCGATATGTTTGTTGAAATAATCATCAATGTACTTGTACTCTTCATCATTTTTTACATAACCGGTTTTCAACATGATTCCGTATAATTGAAGGGACAGGTTGGATAATTTACTCGAAATCGTATTTCTGTAATTTAATTCTTTTGCCTGAATAACCAATTCGTCTGCTCTTCCCTGAATACTTCGGGTAATATACTGTGATTCGATAAGTTTTTCAAACTCAACGATTTCATACGCCATATATTTTTCGTCATTTTCAAGTGCAATAATTTTGGTCTTGTCCAGAATTTTTAAACTCTGTTTGTATAGACCTTTATTATATAAAATACCGGCAAAATCTATTTGTTCACGCAACTGATATCTTATGTTCTGACTCGGAATGTTTAAACGAATACTAACAAGTATTTGTTTGTATAAGTATGATTTTAAGTTCGATAGCTGCACTTTTTTAATAATTCCGCTCTTCAGAATAAGTTTTTCATCATAGTTTTCAGATTTATCTAAAATATTAAATAATTCGATGAATTTGGTATTAGAACTGGTTTCTAAACGGCTTGCAAAAATCTTAAACTGCCTTTTTTCGGATTTAGAAAGTGATTTTATTAATACAAATAAGAAATCTTTTTGATGGTTAGCCATTGTAAAATATAATAGTATAACTAGTTGGTTGTTAGTGATTTAATACGTTATAAATTGTGTTATAAACAGTATAATTTCATTAAAATGAATTTCGTACTGAAGAAGTACAATATATATTTGTTATCAAGATGTGAAATTACATTAAATAAATGAATATGAATAGAGAGAAAGTTCAAATTTTTGACACCACTTTACGCGACGGTGAACAAGTTCCAGGATGTAAGTTAGATACTAAACAAAAATTAGTGATCGCAGAACGACTTGATAAAATGGGAGTTGACGTTATCGAAGCAGGTTTTCCTGTGTCAAGTCCGGGCGATTTTTTATCCGTCTCTGAGATTTGTAAAATTGTAGAAAACGCAACAGTCTGCGGACTAACAAGAGCCGTAAAAAACGACATTGATGTTGCTGCAGCTGCCTTAAAACATGCTAAAAGACCTAGAATCCACACAGGAATCGGAACTTCACAATCTCATATACTCCACAAATTAAATACAACTCCGGAAGATATTATTGCCAGAGCAAAATATGCCGTATCTCATGCAAAATCTTATGTAGAAGATGTTGAGTTTTATGCAGAAGATGCCGGCCGAACTGACAACGCTTTCCTGGCAAAAGTTTGTGAGGAAGTGATAAAATCCGGTGCAACGGTATTAAATATCCCGGATACAACCGGATATTGTTTGCCGGAAGAATACGGAGCAAAAATCAAATATTTAAAAGAAAACGTAAAAGGTATCGAAAATGTGATCCTTTCATGTCACTGTCATAATGATTTAGGAATGGCCACTGCAAACTCAATCGCAGGTGCTATAAATGGTGCAAGACAAATAGAATGTACTATTAACGGTATTGGAGAGAGAGCCGGAAATACAGCACTTGAAGAAGTTGTAATGATTTTTAAACAACATCCTTACCTTAATTTAGATACCAATATTAATACAAGAGAATTAAACGAAATGAGCCGTTTGGTTTCTGAAAGTATGGGAATGATTGTTCAGCCAAACAAAGCAATTGTTGGCGCAAACGCTTTTGCACATAGTTCAGGAATTCATCAGGATGGTGTAATCAAAAACAGAGCAACATACGAAATTATGGATCCGCTTGATGTTGGAGTTAATGAATCTTCAATCATTTTAACAGCCAGAAGCGGAAGAGCTGCTTTGGCTTACCGTGCTAAAAAAGTAGGTTATGAACTTACAAAAGTACAATTGGATATTGTATATGTTGAATTTTTGAAATTTGCCGACATCAAAAAAGAAGTGATTGATGCTGATATTCATCAAATTATCGAAGCCTCAAAAATTGAAGGTGATTTGATTAGAAGCTAGTTGAAAAGAGAATAGAGCAGAGACAGAGAGCAAAGAGCAAAGAGAATAGAATAAAGAATAAAGAATAAAGAGAAAAATAAGGATTTAAATACATAAAGAACGAGACGTTATGAATTTGAAAATAGCAGTTTTACCAGGAGACGGAATTGGACCGGAAGTAATTTTACAAGCCAAAAAAGCATTATATGCTATTGGTGAAGTGTACAATCATGAATTTGTTTTTGAAGAAGCGCTCATGGGAGCAATTGCTATTGATAAAACAGGAAATCCATTGCCGGAACAAACGCTCAATCTTTGTTTGAACACAGATGCTGTTTTATTTGGTGCTATTGGTGACCCGAAATATGATAACAATCCAAATGCAAAAGTTCGTCCGGAGCAGGGATTATTAAAACTACGCAAAGAATTGGGTTTGTTTGCTAATATTCGTCCTATAAAACCTTATAAATCACTAATTGATGCTTCTCCGTTAAAAAGAGAAATTATCGATGGAGCTGATTTTACTATTTTCAGAGAATTAACAGGTGGCGCTTATTTTGGTGCAAAAACATTAAATGAAGAAGGAACACATGCTTCCGATTTATGTGAATATACAGAAGAAGAAATTACCAGAATAGCACACTTAGCTTTTAAATCGGCACAAAACCGACGTAAAAAGTTAACTATGGTAGACAAAGCAAATGTTTTGGAGACTTCAAGATTATGGAGAAGGGTAGTTCAAAAAGTGAGCGCGAACTATCCGGATGTGGTTTTAGATTTTTTATTTGTGGACAATGCCGCAATGCAATTAATCTTAAATCCAAGACAATTTGATGTGATTTTGACAGAGAATTTATTTGGGGATATTTTATCAGATGAAGCAAGTGTAATTACAGGTTCTATAGGATTATTAGCTTCAGCCTCTTTAGGAGAAAAAAATGCGCTTTTCGAACCTATTCACGGTTCTTATCCTCAGGCAAAAGGAAAAAATATAGCTAACCCAATTGCTTCCATTTTATCTGCAGCAATGTTGTTGGAACATTTTGGTTTGTTTAAAGAAGCAAATGTAATTTATCAGGCTGTTGAAAAAGCAATCGAATATAAAGTGGTTACTGTTGACTTAAAACCAGATTCAAAATTCGGTACAAATGAAGTAGGGGAGTTTGTTTCAAATTTTATTTTTAGCAAAGATGACTTGCTATATTTTAATAATGACAATGTTCATATCGGACAGTCAACAATTGTTTAATTTTTTTATTAAAATAATGAAATAAGTAACAAGAAGTATTGAAAATGTTGAGATTTTATTTTTTTAGTTCTTAAAGTTTTTATACTTTTGTCACACTAAAAAAATAAATGATGCAAATCTCAATTATTATTACTTCTGTCGTTGTTGTCAATGTGATTCACACATCTGCATCGGGAATGGTATAAATATAATTGAAAAACTATATTACAAACCTTCCAAATACTGGAAGGTTTTTTTTTGAATAAAAATTAAAATAAAATAATACATAATGGAATTAAATAAGTACAGCAAAACCATCACTCAAGATCAAACACAACCTGCGGCGCAAGCGATGTTGTACGGTATTGGTTTAACTGAAGAAGATTTGAAAAAAGCGCAAGTAGGTATTGTGAGCATGGGTTACGATGGTAATACCTGCAACATGCACTTGAATGATTTAGCAAAAGATGTGAAGAAGGGTGTTTGGGATGCTAATCTGGTCGGACTTATTTTTAATACCATTGGTGTAAGTGACGGAATTTCTAACGGAACAGAGGGAATGCGCTTTTCATTGGTTTCCCGTGATGTAATTGCAGATTCTATTGAAACAGTTGTGGGAGCACAATGGTACGATGGTATTATTGCAATTCCGGGTTGTGATAAAAATATGCCAGGAGCTTTAATAGCGATGGGAAGAGTAAATCGCCCGTCGATTATGGTTTATGGAGGATCAATTCACTCAGGAAAATGGAAAGGGGAATCTTTGAATATTGTTTCTGCTTTTGAAGCTTTAGGAAAAAAAGTAAAAAACGAAATTACTCCGGAAGATTTTAAAGGCGTGATTCAGAATGCATGTCCGGGAGCTGGTGCCTGCGGGGGTATGTATACAGCAAATACAATGTCTTCAGCAATTGAAGCATTAGGTATGAGTTTGCCATACAGTTCTTCTAATCCTGCTTTAAGTCAGGATAAAAGAGACGAATGTCTTGCTGCAGGAGAAGCTATTAAAATATTATTAGAAAAAGATATTAAGCCAAGAGATATCATGACTCGTAAAGCTTTCGAAAATGCGATTACCATTGTTGCAGTTTTAGGAGGTTCTACAAATGCAGTTATGCACTTAATTGCAATGGCTCACGCTGTTGATATCGAAATTACTTTAGATGATTTTCAGGCCATTAATGATAAAACACCAGTATTGGCAGATATGAAGCCAAGTGGTAAATACATGATGGAGGATATTCACGAGGTGGGAGGTATTCCTTCTATCATGAAATATTTACTAAAAGTAGGATTGATTCACGGAGATTGTCTGACCGTAACCGGAAAAACAGTAGCGGAGAATTTAGCTACTACTCCTGATTTACAAGACGGACAACAAGTTATTCATGAAATTCACAAAGCTTTAAAACCAACAGGAAACATTCAGGTTTTATACGGGAATCTTGCTTCTGAAGGTGCGGTTGCAAAAATCAGCGGAAAAGAAGGAGAATATTTTGAAGGTCCTGCTGTAGTATTTGAAGGTGAGTTTGAAGTAATTCCGGGTCTTGAGGCTGGAAAAATAAAACCGGGTAATGTAGTCGTCATCAGGTATTGTGGACCAAAAGGTGGTCCGGGGATGCCTGAAATGCTAAAACCTACATCTGCTATTATTGGAGCCGGATTAGGAAGCAGCTGTGCGCTGATTACAGACGGCAGGTTCTCTGGAGGTTCACATGGCTTTGTCGTAGGACACATTACACCAGAGGCTTATGACGGCGGAGGTATTGCTTTAGTAAAAGATGGTGACTTAATTGCTATTGATGCTGTAAAAAATACAATCGACCTGAAAATATCTGACGAAGAATTTGCAGCCAGAAAAGCGGCTTGGGTTCAGCCACCGCTAAAAGTTACAAAAGGAGTTTTGCTTAAATACGCAAGATCGGTTTCAAGCGCTTCTACGGGTTGCGTTACCGATAATTAATTAAAAATAATATCAAAAATCAATGTCAATGAATAACAATCACAAAATTCAAAAGTAATAAAACACAAGAAGATCAATTTAAAATATATCATAGAAATTGATTTTTGACATTGCTGTTGAATTTTGTTATTGATTTTCGAATTTGAAATTGATAAAAAAAATATACTATGAAAATATCAGGGGCAGAAGCCGTTATAAGATGTTTGTTAGAAGAAGGAGTAGATTTGGTTTATGGATATCCGGGTGGAGCTATAATGCCGGTTTACGACGAATTATATAAATTTCAGGATCAATTACACCATGTTTTGGTACGTCACGAACAAGGTGCAACACATGCAGCTCAGGGTTATGCAAGAGCTACAGGAAAAGTTGGGGTTGCCATTGCGACTTCAGGACCGGGGGCAACAAACTTAGTAACCGGAATTGCTGATGCTCAAATCGACTCAACTCCAATGGTTTGTATTACGGGCCAGGTAGGAAAACATCTATTGGGTTCTGATGCTTTTCAGGAAACGGATATTATCGGAATTTCAACTCCGGTAACGAAATGGAATTATCAGATAACAGAAGCTTCAGAGATTCCTGAAATTATTGCAAGAGCCTTTTATATTGCACGTTCCGGACGTCCCGGACCCGTATTAATTGATATTACTAAAAATGCTCAGTTTGATGAGTTTGATTTTAGTTACGAAAAATGCACCGGAATTAGAAGTTATGTACCAGTTCCCAAATTGCAATTGGATAAAGTATCTGAAGCGGCTGCTATAATCAATAGTGCAAAAAAGCCATTCATTGTTTTTGGTCAGGGAATTATTCTGGGTCAGGCCGAAGAACAGCTAAAAGCGTTGATTGAAAAATCAGGAATTCCGGCTGCCTGGACTATTTTAGGCCTTTCAGCTTTACCAACAGATCACCCTTTAAATGTTGGAATGCTGGGAATGCATGGAAACTATGGGCCGAATTTATTAACGAATGAGTGCGATGTTTTAATTGCATTAGGAATGCGTTTTGATGACCGTGTTACAGGGAATCTGAATACTTATGCAAAACAGGCCAAAGTAATTCACTTTGAAATTGATCCTGCTGAAATTGATAAAAACGTAAAAACAGAAGTCGCTGTTTTAGGTGACGTAAGAGAAGCTTTAAATGCATTGTTGCCTTTAATTGAGTCAAAATCACATGAGTTATGGCATAATGAATTCAGGGAATTGCATAAAATTGAAGTAGAAACAGTTATAAATGAAGAGTTAAACCCAACAAACAATAAAGGTATTTCAATGGGTGAAGCAATGGAAATGATTAATAAACACTCAAAAGGTGATGCTATTATTGTTTCAGATGTGGGCCAACACCAAATGTTTGCTTGTCGTTATGCTAAATTCAATTCGACAAAAAGTAATATTACCTCCGGAGGTTTAGGAACAATGGGATTTGCTTTGCCGGCTGCAATTGGAGCCAAAATGGGAAGGCCTGATCGCGAAGTTGTAGCCATTATTGGGGATGGCGGTTTTCAGATGACAATTCAGGAATTAGGTACTATTTTCCAGACTCAGGTTCCGGTAAAAATTGTGGTCCTAAACAACGAATTTTTAGGAATGGTACGTCAGTGGCAGGAATTATTTTTTGACAACAGATATGCTTCAACTAAAATGATCAATCCAAATTTTGTTGCCATTGCCGAAGGATATCATATTAAATCTAAAAAAGTCACACAAAGAGAAGATCTGGATGCAGCTGTAGCTGAAATGCTGGCTTCAAAAGATTCTTACTTCCTAGAGATTATGGTAGAAAAGGAAAACAACGTTTTTCCAATGATCCCTACAGGGGCTTGTGTTTCAGAAATTAGATTAAGTTAAAAAGAAGTTTCAAGTTTTAAGTTTTTTTGAGTTTCAGGTTTAGAACGTGAAACCTGAAACCTGAAACAAAATAAACTAAAAAAAAAATGGAAGATAAAACATTTACCATATCGGTATATTCAGAAAATAATGTAGGCTTGTTAAACAGAATATCCGGGATATTCTTAAAGCGTCACATTAATATATTAAGTTTAAACGTTTCAGAATCAGAAATAGAGAATGTTTCAAGATTTATTATTGTTGTAGATACAACAGAGAAGTGGGTTAAAAATATCGTAGGACAAATTGAAAAACAAATCGAAGTAATCAAAGCCTTTTATCATACAGATGAAGAGACTATTTATTTAGAAAATGCTTTGTTCAAAATTGCTTCAAGTTTGTTATTTGATGAGAAACAAATTCAGAATATAATCAAAGACAGTCAGTCTACCATTGTAACGGTATCTCGTGACTTCTTCGTCATTTCAAAATCAGGACGACGATCTGAAATTGAAGAATTGTATGAAAAGTTTAAGCCTTATGGCATTATGCAATTTGTACGCTCCGGCAGAATATCGGTTTCTAAGCAAAAAATGGAAATTTCAACATTATTAGAAACATTCAAATAATAACAATTGAACAGCGGTTTTCAGATCGCAACACTTTATAAATTAATTATTAAATTTCATTTCATTAAATATTTTAAAACAAAATGGCAAATTATTTCAACACATTACCACTTAGATTACAATTAGAACAATTAGGAGTTTGCGAGTTTATGGAACAATCAGAATTTGCAGACGGGATTTCGGCTTTAGCAGGAAAAAAGGTTGTCATTGTAGGTTGTGGTGCACAAGGTTTGAATCAAGGTTTAAACATGAGAGATTCTGGTTTAGACATTTCTTATGCATTGCGTGCAGATGCAATTGCAGAAAAAAGGGCTTCCTACAAAAACGCAACTGAAAATGGGTTTACTGTAGGTACTTATGAAGAATTAATTCCAACTGCTGATCTAGTTTGTAACTTAACACCGGATAAACAACACACTGCTGTAGTAACCGCCATTATGCCATTAATGAAACAAGGTTCAACTTTAGCTTATTCTCACGGTTTTAATATTGTTGAAGAGGGAATGCAAATTCGTAAGGATATCACAGTAATTATGTGTGCTCCTAAATGTCCCGGATCTGAGGTTCGTGAAGAATATAAAAGAGGCTTTGGTGTGCCAACACTTATTGCAGTTCACCCGGAGAACGATCCAAACGGCTTTGGTTTAGATCAGGCAAAAGCTTATGCAGTTGCAACCGGAGGTCATAAAGCAGGAGTTTTGAAATCATCATTCGTAGCTGAAGTAAAATCAGATTTAATGGGTGAGCAAACTATTCTTTGCGGATTATTACAAACGGGTTCTATTTTATGTTTTGATAAAATGGTCGAAAAAGGAATCGAGCCGGCTTATGCTTCAAAATTAATTCAATACGGATGGGAAACTATCACAGAAGCCTTGAAGCACGGTGGAATCACTAATATGATGGACCGACTTTCTAATCCTGCAAAAATTGAAGCTTACGAAATTGCAGATGAATTAAAGGATATCATGCGTCCATTATTCCAAAAACATCAGGATGATATTATTTCCGGAGAATTCTCAAGAACCATGATGATTGACTGGGCTAATGACGATGCGAATCTATTGACATGGAGAGCTGCTACAGGAGAAACTAATTTCGAAAAAACACCGCCAACAGATGCTGCCATTTCTGAGCAGGAATATTTTGATAATGGAGTTTTAATGATCGCAATGGTTAAAGCTGGTGTTGAATTGGCTTTTGAAACTATGACAGAAGCAGGAATTATTGAAGAATCTGCTTATTATGAGTCATTGCACGAGTTGCCGTTAATTGCAAATACAATTGCAAGAAAAAAATTATTTGAAATGAACCGCGTTATTTCGGATACAGCAGAATATGGTTGTTATTTATTTGATCACGCCTGCAAGCCATTATTAACAGAGTTCATGAAAACTGTTGAAACAAATATAATTGGAAAACCATTTTCGACTTCAAACGGAGTAGATAATGCTGTCCTAATTGCAGTAAACAAAGAAATTCGCCAACATCCTATCGAAGAAGTAGGAGCATGGTTGAGAGAATCGATGACTGCAATGAAAAAAATTGGATAATAAATTGGGAATTACCACACATTCGAATGTGGGATTTGCACTGTATCTCTGTTTTATATAATATTTTGAATTAGTAAGCACTTATTAAGAAAATGGATATAGATGCATATTGCATTCACTTAACTTTTGTGATTCACAAAGTTAAGTGAAGCTAATCCCTTAGGAAGGGTATGTTTAGCAATAAATGTACTAGTTGAAATTTCTGTTTTAATTAATAAAGTTGCTGCTATTTTCAAAATAGGATAACGCATTGTAATGCAGAATTACAAAATTAATTGTTATTGAAATTGTTAAAATTAAAAAGGCATGGTATTTATTTATCATGCCTTTTTTGCGTTTTGCATTTTTATTCAAAAAACCAAAATTTTATGTTATATGCATAAAAAGATCATATTTTTTTTAATATGTGTTTTTATTTGATAAAATTTATGAATTAAATAATTTTAAGAATACGCTGATATTTAATACATTTATAAAAAAATTCAACAAACTATGAGTTATTATAAAATTGAAAATTTAGAACAATATTTTAAACATTACAATAAGTCAATAAGGGAGCCAAGGAAGTTTTGGGGGAAAATAGCTGAAGAAAATTTTACCTGGTACCAACAATGGGAGAAAGTTGTAGATTTCAATATGGCTGATGCTGAAGTAAAATGGTTTACGGATGCAAAAGTTAACATTACCAAAAATTGCATTGACAGACACTTAAGCAAAAGAGGAGAAAAAACGGCTATCATTTTTGAGCCTAATGATCCTTCTGAAACTGCTTTACATATATCATATAACGAATTATACGAAAGAGTTTCAAAAATGGCAAATGTCTTGCGTGAGCAAGGTGTTCGTAAAGGCGATAGAGTTTGTATTTATTTGCCTATGATTCCTGAATTGGCAGTTTCTGTTTTGGCTTGTGCCAGAATAGGGGCAATTCACTCGGTTATTTTTGCAGGATTTTCGGCTTCGGCAGTTTCTGCACGAATTAATGATTGTGAGTGTAAAATGGTAATTACTTCTGATGGTGGTTACAGAGGGAACAAAACAATTGATTTAAAAGGAATTGTAGATGAGGCATTGGATACTTGTCCGTCAGTTTCTAAAGTTCTGGTTGTAAAAAGAACCAAAACTGAAATTAAAATGAAAGAAGGCCGTGATGAATGGTTACAACCTTTATTAGATGCAGCTTTAGATAATAGCGTTGCGGAAATCATGGATGCCGAAGATCCTTTATTTATTTTATATACTTCAGGATCAACAGGAAAACCTAAAGGAATGGTGCATACCACTGCCGGATATATGGTTTATACGGCTTATACTTTTAAAAATGTATTCAGCCATGAAGAAAATGATATTTTCTGGTGTACTGCTGATATTGGCTGGATTACGGGTCACTCTTACATATTATACGGACCTTTGTTGAACGGAGGTACAACTGTAATTTTTGAAGGAGTTCCGTCTTATCCTGACTTTAGCCGTTTCTGGGATATTATCGAAAAACATAAAATCACACAATTCTATACAGCACCAACTGCTATTCGTTCATTAGCAAAAGAAAGCTTAGATTATATTCAGAAATATCCTTTAAAATCATTAAAAGTTATTGGATCAGTTGGAGAGCCAATCAACGAAGAAGCATGGCACTGGTTTAATGACCACGTTGGAGATAAAAGATGTCCTGTGGTTGATACCTGGTGGCAAACTGAAACTGGTGGGATCATGATTTCTCCAATCGCTTTTGTAACGCCAACTAAGCCAACGTATGCTACTTTGCCATTACCGGGAATTCAGCCTGTTTTAATGGATGAAAAACGCAACGAAATTGAAGGAAACCAGGTTGTGGGTAGTTTGTGTATCAAATTTCCGTGGCCAGGAATCGCCAGAACAATTTGGGGAGATCACCAACGTTACAAGGACACTTATTTCTCCTCTTTCCCGGGGAAATATTTCACAGGAGACGGAGCGTTAAGAGACGAAGTTGGATATTACAGAATCACAGGCAGAGTGGATGATGTTGTGATTGTTTCGGGTCATAATCTAGGTACTGCACCAATTGAAGATGCAATTAACGAACATCCTGCAGTAGCTGAATCTGCTATTGTTGGATTCCCGCATGACATCAAAGGAAATGCTTTATATGGTTATGTAATTCTAAAAGAAACCGGAGAAGTAAGAAATAAGGAAAATCTGTCTAAAGAGATTAACCAATATATTTCTGATCACATTGGGCCAATTGCAAAACTGGATAAAATTCAGTTTGTGTCTGGTTTGCCAAAAACACGTTCCGGAAAAATCATGCGTAGAATTTTACGTAAAATAGCCGAAGGAGACTATTCTAATTTTGGAGATACTTCAACATTATTAAATCCTGAAATTGTGGATGAAATTAAAAAAGACAGGATTTCTTAATTCCTGACCATTAATAGAAAAAAATGCCTCTTAATTAAATTTAAGAGGCATTTTTATTGTTCTGAATTTATATTTTTTAAAGATTTTTAAATCTTCTTTTTTCATATATAACTTCTGCGGTTTTATTTTATTCCTAATCTTGATTTTAATTTCAAAAACAAAAGTGCAATTTTATAGGCATCTTCAGAAGATGAGTTTCTGTCACTTTTAGGAATTTTGAATATTTCAGTCAAATCATCTAAAGAATACTGTTTGTCATTAATATCCATTAGTTTGCGATACATCATGTCTACATCTAAAGCTTCATTTTTTAATCTTCCGCAATCCAGGCGTTCTAAAGCTGCATTTAGCATTTCTATATCAAAATTAATGTGATGACCCACCAAAATGGCGTTTCCAATAAAATTAATTAAAGCTTCTAATGCATCAGGTTCCGGCATTTTAAGCATTTTACTATCAATGATAAATTCATTTGAAAGTCCGTTATCCTGCAAAAACTTGTATTGTAATAAAACAGCTTCGAAGCTGTCCTTTATTACAATACTATCTTCTATAACAGAAAAAGCACCAAGAGACAAGATTACATCCTTATTTGGGTTTAATCCTGAAGTTTCAGTAGATAAAACTACGAATCTGTTTGGTTTGGTTTCAAATTTAGTTAAGTATTCCTTCCAGAAATCCGGATACTCTTTGTTGATATTTTTAATCCAATCTAGCATATTACGAGAATTGTGTCAGTTGAAATTTGCTCTTAATTAATTCCTCAAGGTCTTTCATTGGTGTCAAAGCATTTTTTAACTTCTCTTTGTCTGTTTTAGACATCTCTCTTAAATTTATATATTGCCCGGAATCATCATTTTTTAATCCTTCGACAGTTCTAAATTTTGACAGCGTTAAAAAAGCGTCAGCACAACTTAAATAAATTTCGGCATTTTTAGAATCTGTTATCGCTAATTGCTTGAATCTTAAATAAGTGTTTTTAATTCCTTTTATATTGGCATTTAAGATTAACAAACGGGCTGAGTCAATTAATGGCATTAAGGCACGTGTTTTAATATCAAATTTTGTTTTATTCGGACCTTCTTCTTCGACAATAAATTTTTTGAAAAAACTTAAAGGAGAATTTCTTTTTAAGGCATCATTTCCTAAGAAGTCGAAAAATAAAGTATTATTTACAGCATTTTTAAAAATGACATTTTCAATTACTTCTTCTATTTTCGGTTCTCCAAAAACAATTTCATAATCAAAGAAAATACTACTTAAATCGTTGCTGTTTTCACCTGGAGTATTCATCCAGCTGTTGTATTGTTTTGTCCAGTCTGTCAATGATTTACACCATAACATATTGCTTCCCATGTGTCCGTTTGGACAATATTCATAACCTACTTTTTCCAATATAGAAGTGGTTCTTTTTGCCAATCGTAAAAAGTAATCTTTTACTTCTCTGTATTTCTCGGGCGCAACATCTTCAAAAATTAAGATACTATCCTGGTCCGTTAATAAAAGTTGTTCTTTTCGGCCCTGGCTCCCGATACTTAGCCATGCAAATCGGGCAGGAGGTGAGCCCAGATCTAAAATTGATAACTCGACAGCACGTTTAATGATTGCCAGGTTAATTTCACTTGCAATATTGCTAATATGAGAGATCGGTATGTTTTTCTGAATAGAATTCTGAATCAAATCAGACAAGCGATCCCGTATTTGTTTTAAATCTTTTGGTAATTGCGAGCGCTTAATTTCTTTAATTAAAACACCCGGATTACTGGCTTGAGCTACAATTAAATCGTGTTCAGAAATAATTCCTTTAACAGCAGATTTGCTTGTACCATCTTTAGTAACACATAAATGCGTAACATTGTGCTTTAACATTAGTAATTGCGCCTCGGCCAATGATACGTTTTCAATTACGGTAACCACCGGTGAAGACATGATCTTATCAATGGTTTCAGTAATAGGGTAGCGTCCGGTTGCAATTTTTGAAGATAAATCAGCATTTGTAACAATACCAATTGGATTGTTCTTTTCGCAAATCACAATATTATCAACCATTGATTCGGTCATTAAAATAGCGACATCTTTTACGATATGATTTGCCTCAGTTGTTAATGGTGAATTATTATATACCAGTGATTGTATATATTGCATTTCTGATTGTTGATCTACGTAGAAAGCAGTATCAGAAATTAATTTTCCGTTAGAATTTACATTGTCTTTTGTATGTCTTGAATTTATAGCAAAATTTTCAAGTAAAAAGTTCAGGACATCGGAATTATTAGCCACAAAAGGTCTGAAAACAGCAATTGGTATTGCATAAATAATGCTTTCTTCACGGGCTTTAGCCGTCATCATATAATTATTTTTGGCAAAAAACGGGCGTAAACCAAAAATATCACCTTCATGACATTTATTTATAATCGTTTCTTCAGCATCAGCAATGGTAGTTAAATTGATTACGCCTGAAGCGACAACATAAAAGCTATCATGAAGTACATCATTATTTTGAAATAATATGGCGTGTTTTTCTAAGTTAATTACACGAATATTTGTTGCAATATCAGATAATTCCTGAAAAGTTAAATTATCAAATGGCGGGTATTCTTTTAAAAAATCTGCAATATGCTCAGCAATTGTATTCATATATGTGATAGTTTTTTTTAAAGTATCGAATGTAAAAATAAGAAAATTAAATCTTACAATGAAAGCAAGATTGCCAGAATCTAATTATTTTAAACAAATGTTAAGTTTTATGGATTTATGGGCTTTAAAATAATTTATCGGCGCTTTAAATTGTAATAATTAACGATTCTGAATGTTTGACAATACAGAACAAATAGTTATACTGTTATAAAGATATGATTTATTAATTATTTTAAATAAAGGCTGTTTGTTTTGGCTACATTTCAAAAGCGATGATTTGCGGTATGGAGTAGTTTCTAATAAATTCTATTTTACATAATATAAATTATAGGTCAAAAGTATATATTTTAAAAAGATGCTTTTCGGGCATCTTTTAGTATTATTCTATTCGTAAAGCTTTGTTAGAAATGTTTCTTTTGGAACGATATCAGATCCTCCTCGTTTAGTAAATTGTAAAATGGCATCATTTGCGTACAGTACAGCATTTGCGTTAAGATTGTTTTTTGTTTTTAAGGTGATATACGCTTTTTCGCCTAAAGTTGAGACATATCCGTTAAGCTCCATAATATCACTTTTCAAATCGGCGTTGCTGCTTATAACTTCTGCGGTGCCAAAAATTTTACCATTAGATTGCGCTATGGTAATGGTTAAAATATATTCTTTGCTGCAAGTTTTACAGTTTTCAGTGCTCCATGTTCCGGTAAACTTATTTATTTGTGAATGTGCTGAAAAAGAAATTAACAGTACCAATAGCATTATTTTTCTCATTATAATCTGGAAAATTTTGTTTGAATGAATAGGTTTCAAATATAACGCAAAAAAGCATCACAATTGTGATGCTTTTTATTCATTTATTTATTCTGTGTATTATTTTATTTTTTTCAGATAAACAGATTTTCCATTTAAAGCTACATTTATCTCATTATTTTTTTCAGAGAAAGTTGTTCTTAATGCATTTCCTTTAAAGATTTGAACATCACCGTAAACTTTTCCGGTTTCATCTGAAACGTATTCAAAAACCAATTTTTTATTATCCGGTTCAATACCCAACCTGTAACTTGAAAATTTTGATGTCGTTAAATTAAATTCTTGTTGTGTATCAATAATTTTTCCATCAGCATAAAAATTGGTAACGGATTTGTTTAAAGTAATATCCGGGTAATATTCATTTACTTTTTGAAGTAATGCGTATTGTTCCGGACTTGCATCTTCAATTTTTGTTGTAATTGACTGTGCGAATGACATTGTGGTAAAAATAAGAGCTAATAGTAAAGTGAATTTTTTCATAATTTAAAATTTAAGAGTTAATGTTTCAAAACAATTTTTAAAACTTATATAATAACTACTTTTTTATTAAAAGTAATTATTATCTACAACAAGATACTAAATATTTACCTTTGCAGAAAATTAAAAGCAATTTTTTAATAAAATGACAACAAAAAAATATATTACACTCATTCTTATTTTAGGTTCTTTAACAGCGCTTGGACCATTTTCAATAGACATGTATTTACCTGGTTTCTCAGGAATTGCAAAAGATTTGCATACTACGGCAGCAAAAGTTTCGATGAGTTTATCCAGTTATTTTATTGGAATTTCTGCAGGTCAATTGCTTTACGGGCCATTGTTGGATCGTTTTGGTCGTAAAAAACCTTTATTTGTTGGATTAATGGTTTATATAGCAGCCTCATTAGGATGTGTTTATGTTGCCGATATTGATTCCTTTATAATATTGCGTTTCATTCAGGCTATTGGTAGTTGCGCTGCAACAGTGGCTTCTGTTGCTATGGTGCGTGATTTGTTTCCTGTAAAAGATATTCCAAAAGTATTTTCTCTTTTAATGCTCGTTCTGGGTCTTTCGCCAATGTTAGCGCCAACAATTGGTGGTTACGTAACCGAGGATTATGGCTGGCATACGGTATTTTTAATACTAATGTGCATGGGAATTGCTATTTTAATTGCTTCTCAGATTGGTTTACCTAATAGTTACAAACCGGACACTTCAATTTTATTAAAACCGAAACCTATTATTTCTAATTTCTTAAAGGTACTTAAAGAGCCTCAATTTTTTACGTATGCTTTTACAGGTTCTATCGCTTTTTCGGGTTTGTTTACTTATGTAGCAGCCTCACCTATCATTTTCATGGATATTTATCATGTTGACGCAAAAACATATGGATGGATTTTTGCTTTTATGTCGGTTAGTTTTATAGGTTCCAGCCAGTTGAATTCGGTTTTACTGAAAAAATTTTCCAGTGAGCAAATGATTTTCGCAGCATTGATTTTGCAATCGATAATAAGCATCGTTTTTCTGATACTTTCATTGAATGGTCTGTTAGGATTATATGAAACTATTGCAATGTTATTTTTATTTTTAGGCTGTTTGGGGATTTCAAATCCTAATACAGCGGGGCTTACTATGGCACCATTTGCTAAAAATGCCGGAAGTGCTTCGGCTTTAATGGGTGCGATTCAATTAGGCTTGGGAGCTTTGGCGTCATTTGCCGTAGGTATTTTTGTTAAAGATTCTGTAGCGCCTATGGTGTTTATCATGACATCCACTACAATTATTGCTTTTATTGTTCTAAATATTGGTAAGCGTTTTATTAAAGAAAAAGTAGAAGCTTCTAAGGATGATGATGTTTTAGCTGGGCACTAAAAATAAACAGATTCTAATTTTTGAATCCTTTTGCATCAAATAACATAACTGAAATAAAAAAGCCAGAATTATTAAATTCTGGCTTTTTTTATGTTCAATTAAAACGTTTAATTTTTGGAATTTGAAAAAACGAGAATTTCTTCTTTATGATCTTTTATCCGGTCTGATGATCATTCTAAGGGATTGATCTCTGGCGAAATATGCAACCATCCAATTCCAGAAAGTATTTAATCTGTTTCGGTATGTTATCAAAGAAATTAAGTGAATAAACAACCAGATGATCCACGCAAAAAATCCTTTGAAATGCCATTTTGGACTTGGTAAATCAACTACAGCTTTATTTTTTCCTATAATCGCCATAGATCCTTTGTCATTGTAAACAAAAGGTTTAAGAGGTTTGTTTTGAACTAAAGCTTTAAAGTTTTTAGCCAAATTTAATCCTTGCTGAATGGCAACCTGGGCAACCTGAGGATGTCCGTCAGGGAAATTTTTATCTCCGGCTAAAATTGCTGTATCACCAATGGCGTAAATATTTATAAGTCCGTTTACTTTATTATACTGATCGGTTGCCATACGTCTTCCGCGACCGTAACTTTCAGTTGGAATTCCTTCGAATATTTTAGCAGAAACTCCGGCAGCCCAAATTAGATTTTTGGTTTTAATTGTTTCTCCGTTTGCAAAATGTACCGTATCATCTATATAATCAGTAACGCGGCTATTAAGTTTTACTACAACACCCAATTTTGTAATCGCGTCTAAAGTATCTTCTTGTGAAGCTTTGCTCATAGGGGCGAGTAGTGCGTCTCCCCCATCGACCAAATACACATTACTGGCTGATGTTTCCAACTCCGGATATTCTTTCAACAGGATGTTTTTACGCATTTCTGCAAACATTCCTGAAACCTCTACTCCTGTTGGTCCTCCTCCGGCAACTACAATCGTTAATAGTTTACGGCGTTTACGAATGTCTTTAGTGATAGCTGCTTTTTCCAGGTTTTTAAGCAGTGTATTGCGCATTTCGATGGCATCATTTAAGGTTTTCATCGGAATGGCGTTTTTCATTACGTTTTCCATACCAAAATAGCTGGTTTCGGCTCCTGTAGCAAAAACTAAGTGATCGTATGTTAATTCTCCGTTGTTAAGGATTATTTTATTTTCGGCAGGAACTACAGAAAGTAATTCGCCTAAACGAAATTGCAGGTTTTTTTTGCCGGCAAAGAATTTTCTAAAAGGATAACTGATACTTGAAGGTTCTAAAAAAGCGGTTGCAACCTGATATATAAGTGGTGGAAAAAAGTTATAATTGTTTTTGTCTACAAGGGTTACTTGAATTTGAGGATGGTTTACAAGTTCTTTTGCAAGATTCAGACCTGCAAAACCACCTCCTATGATGACTATATTCATATATATTGTTGTTAAATAGGATTAATGAGTACCACTATTTGTTCTTAGCAGTTGTATAAATTTAACATTATAATTCCACATAGAAAAACCCAATTTGAGTTTTCTTTTAAATTTAATGCAGAATTAATTCGCTAATTTTAGTTTCATCATAATGTCTGTTTGCTCGTCGTTTCCTAATTTAAAAATGTGTTTGTCAAATTCAACAAAACCATTTTTTGTATAAAAACTGATCGCTCTCAGATTTTCCTCCCAAACACCTAACCATATATAGTCGCTGTTTTTTTGTTTGGCAATTTCAATTGCCTTCTTATAAAGTACTTGGCCAACTTTTTTTCCGTGAAATTCTTTTGAAACGTAGATGCGTTCAATTTCAAGTGCTTTACTGTCTTTTAACTCTGTTTGAGATTCTCCGAAGTTTACCTTTAAATAACCAATTACAGTATGGTCAAGAATTGCAAAATAAAATTCTGAGTCTTTATTGGTAAGTTCCTCCGTTAGTTTTTCAACGGAAAATTTCTCGTCCAGATATTTTTTCATGTTTTCGTCAGAATTTGAATCTGAGAAAGTTTCCTGAAAAGTTTGCCTGCCAATTTTTTGTAATTGTTCGAGTTCTTGTAATGATATTCTTTTTACTTCAATATTTTCCATGGATAACTGTGCGTTGTTTTTTAAAGCTTAAATTAAACTATAAAAATACAACACAAACTATGAAAAGTAAAAATACAGAATGTTACTTTTTGAATTTTTTAACAGGTTATCTGGTGACTTAATTTTTAGTTTGATAGTTCTTCAATCCTCGTAATTATATGGTTGATTTTAGATTTAAACTGTTTTTGATAGGAAATAGAAATATTATTTTTATAGATTAAATCAAACCTGATTCTGAAACCAAATTCTTTTATAAGATATTCAGGCTGTGCCTTTTGGTTAAAGCAAAAGTCAAACTTGAATTCATGTAAAAATGTCTCGTGAATTGGATATATATCATTTAATTTACGTTCTTTTATTAAACTTATCTGTATATATTCACGGTCAAAAAAGGGCATAAAGAATTTATCCTCATATCCTTCAGTTAGCTTATTTATTGTTTCGTGAAAAGTATTGTATGAACTTATCTTATCAGCATGTCTGGGCAGTATAAAAACTTTATTCTTTTTTTCGAGGCTGACGCAAATAATATCTCCATCAAAACTTGTAGCTATTGCAATTGCATTTAAAAGGTCTTTTTCAGTAAAATTTTTATCATATTCCCAAAAATCTGTATCATCTTTAAATGTTTCAGGTATGATATTTTCGTCTGGAAAGTGTATATTTATTTCATGGGAATATTCTCCCTCACCAAAATTGGTTAGGAACTCTATGTAATCTTTTGGTAATAATTCAAAAATATCCTGATTAATACCTTTTGCTTTTTTTTCTCTGTTTGGGTCTAAGTGACTTGCTCCTAAAAATAAATTTTCATACATTTTATTGTCTATTTAGATAATGCAGCAATTATAAAAAGTACAATAATAACAATAATTACGAAAATAAATCTTACTTTTTGAATTTTTTAACAGGTTTTTCAGTTACTTCAACCTTGTTTTGCAAAACGTAATTTGCCATTAACTTTTCGATTAATTCTTCTTTGGTAAGATGATGAAAAACGGTTTTTACATTCGTTTTTAAATCTGCTGAAAGATCATGATTGGGCTTTGTCTTAAAGATTTGTTTTGCCCACAAAAGCATATTATTTTCTTCTAAACTTGTTGCTGAAGGTTTTTGGAATTTCTTAAATTTAATTCCTAATTCTTTTTCAAATTCCGGAATTTCAATCGTTTCCTCTTCTTGTAATACAGTTAAAGAAAGTCCCTTTGCTCCTGCCCTTGCAGTCCTTCCGCTACGGTGAACGTAGTTTTCGTAGGTATCCGGTAAATGATAATTGACTACATAAGAAATCTCTTTTACATCGATTCCTCTTGCGGCTAAGTCGGTTGCGACCAGAATATTGATGTGTCCCTCGCGAAATTGCTCCATGATTCTGTCACGAATTCCCTGAGATAAACTTCCGTGTAATGCTCCTGAAGAAAAACGGTTTATTGCCAGGTTTTTCGCCAATTTGTTTACTGCGGCTTTGGTTTTACAAAAGATGATGCCGCGTTCTCCGTCTTTTGAATTCAGGAAGTGCATTAAAACATCGAGTTTTTCGATCGGGTCAACGACAATATATTCGTGATCAATTCCTTGGTTACCAACAGTTTCCATGTTGGCACTTACCTGAACTACGTTTTTATTTAAGTAATTCTGAATCAATTGTTTGATAGTTCCCGGCAAAGTGGCTGAGAACAATAAAGTTCTGTGTTTTTTAGGAAGTTCGGCTACGATTTCATCCAGGCTTTCTTTTAGGATAGAAACCATTTCATCGGCTTCGTCTAATACTAAATATTGAGTTTGTTTTAAATCGATTGCTTTACGCTGAATCAAATCTATTAAACGTCCCGGGGTTGCTACAACAATATGTGTAGGCTGTGATAAACGCTCAATTTGAGGTTTTATTGGGATTCCGCCACAAGTTGAAGCTATTGATATATTTGGAATGTATTTTCCAAAATCTTCTAAGTTCCTGAAAATTTGTTGTCCAAGTTCTCTTGTTGGAACCAAAATTACAGCCTGAACAATTGGGGATCCGGTATCGATTAATTGCAATAAAGGCAATCCGAAAGCGGCTGTTTTACCGGTTCCTGTTTTGGCTAAACCAACAACATCATGGGTTTCAGATAGCAATAGCGGAATTGTTTTTTGTTGAATTTCTGTTGGTTCAACAATGTTCAGTTCGCTTAACGCTTTTAAAATTGGTGCTGAAATCCCTAATGAGGAGAATTGTTTAGACATCTTTTATTTTTGTTTGTTTTGTTTTTATTTGTTTCAAGTTTCAGGTTACATTTAAAACTTAAAAATGAATTTTTAGTAATTTGCAAAGGAGAAAACGCAATAGAATAAATAACTCTAAATACGATTTCTCCTTTTAATATTATTTTTTGTTTCACGCTTCAGGTTCTCTGTAGTGACAATCTGGAACAGGAAACCTGAAACTTTTTAACCTTTTTCAGATCAATCCGGCTCGTTCATGATTTTTTCACGATACTTTTTGCCTATTAATAAGACTAATTTTAGTTTATAATCGTCGACAAGCCATTCGCGGTAGTTTTTACTACACTGGCTTAAACATTTTGCATAACGTTTAATACGGCAATCGATATCGTCATCAAGTTCTTTTCCTAATGATTTTGCTTCTTGCAGAGTTTCAGTATTATCGACACACATTGCCGCATGTTGTTCCAGTGATTTATCTAATACGACTTTAGAACGTAAATTTTGTTTGATGATGAGTTTGTGCTCTTCATCAACATCAAAGGTAACATCGGCAGTTTTACTAAATTTTGCACGTAATTCCGGTGGCATGCTGTATTTGAAATACAATTCGATTTCAGTATCATCACGAAGATTTTCTAAATAAAATTCAGGTGATTTAAAGATATGCTGCCAGTTAACAGGCTCACTCCATAAACCAAAACGTGCTGCATTATTACCTAAGTCAATAACTGTAAATTCATCTTTACCAGGCAACTTACGAGATCCGCGACCAATCATTTGGTAATACAGCGTAAGCGATTTTGTTGCTCTGTTTAAGATAATGGTTTCAACTGTTGGCTCATCAAAACCAGTTGTTAAAATTCCGACCGAAGTTAAAATTGCATCCGGTGTTTTTTTGAACCATTGCAAAATGTCTTTACGTTCTTCAGAACTACTGGTATTATCAAGGTGTCTGATATCGTAACCTGCTTCTCTGAATGTTTCATAAACATATAAAGAGGTATGGATACCGTTATTGAAAATTAAGGTTTTTTTACCCAATGAACGTTCTGTATACGCATGCAAAAGTTTTTCCTGCATAATGGTATTGGTATAAAGATCATCTGATGATTTTACGGTATAATCTCCGTTGATACCTACTTTTAATGATGTTAATCCCACATCATAACTATAGGTAGTCGCTCTCGCCAGGAAACCTTTGTCTATTAATGAACTAATGGTGTCTCCCACAATAAGCTCATCATAACTCTGGTGCATTGGTAATTTTATATTCGAACTCAATGGTGTTGCTGTTACTCCAAGAATAAAAGCGTTTTTGAACGAGTTTAATAATTTTCTGAAAGAATTGTAATGTGCCTCATCAATAATGACCAAACCAATGTTGTCCAAATGTAATTTTTCGTCATTGATACGGTTTTTTAAAGTCTCCACCATTGCCACAAAACATGAAAAATCGTTTTGATCCGGTAATTCCTTTACTTTACTATTGATAATTTTATTAGAAACACCAAACCCTTTTAACATTTTTGAGGTTTGTTTACAAAGTTCGATACGGTGTGTCAGAACCACCACCTTTTTATCATTATTGGCTAAATAACGACGAACGATTTCAGAGAAAATCACTGTTTTTCCGCCTCCGGTAGGCAATTGATACAATAAATGATGTTTCGAAGGAGCATTGTCTAAGCGATCAAAAATGGCATCGATATCGCCTTTTTGGTATGCATAAAGTTCTTTTTTCTCTTCTCTTTCTATTTCTAAAGTGTTTTGAGACATTGTTTATTTTTGGATTTTTGCAAAAATACACCGAAAAAACAGTTATTCATCTTATTTTAACTTAAAATAAATGTTTTTTTTAAATAAGATTTTTTATAAGAAAAGCTTTTAAAAGTCAGTTTTTTCTAATATTGCCTCAAAATCGTACTTATTTTTCCATTTTTGTTGAATAGTCTGTTGCTGAATCGCAATAATTCTTTCTTTGAAATCATTGAAAATTCCATTAGAAATTGAAAAATTTACAGCTTGTTCAAATGAATTGAATATACTTTTGTAAAACAATTCCTGCTTAATAAAATTGCCGGAGGAATAAGTTTGGGCAATTTCGATGTTATAAAGCATTATATCTGCAATAACAAATGAATCAACACCAATCATGATAAAATGTTTGATGATTTTTTGAGCTACAGAACGTCGCATTTTGGCTTTTGGGCGCCATTTTGCATTTGGTTTTTTAATAGGGAAATATTCGTGTGAGATTTTTACTTTCGATTCCTGTAAAAGTTTGTCTTCTTTGGGATTAAATACAAAGTCATAATACACCTTTACGGGACTAATTTTTTCATACAACTCAATAATTTGCTCTTCAAGTTGTTCTTTGCTCAATTCGGCTAAATATTTTTTTAAATCGCGTTTACTCATTATCAAAGTTTAAGATTACAAAAGTAAATTACTTTCCTGATTCATACCGCAAAAACCAACCATAATCCTTAATTTTGCTTGTATAAACTCAAAAAATATATACATGCTCAAGATTTTCAAAGTTACTGCAATTTTAGAGGGAATCTCTTATTTAGTATTATTTACCAATATGCTTTTTATAAAAACAAACAATCCGGAACTTTACCACACTTTGTTGCGTCCGCTGGGAATGGCTCACGGAATCTTATTTATTGGATATGTTTTGCTGGCTTTCCTGCTTAGAAAGCCCCAAAATTGGGATTTAAAAACCTTCGCAATCATTCAGATAGCTTCTCTTATTCCTTTTGGAACTTTTTACATTGAGAAAAAATATTTAGAAAATAATGCATAAGCTTTTGGATAAAATATTTAACTTTTTATATCCGCTTTTTCGGGACTGGGGAATGAGCCGCAACTTTGCTTCTTATGTCAGTCTTGTTTTAAATATTGCTATAATGGTGGCTTTGGCTTTTGCTATATATTATGCAGCAAAATTTGTTTTAGTGACCTTAACGGCCATTTTTGCACAAAAAACCAAAACCAAGTTTGATGATTATTTAATTCACAATAAAACCACAAAATATACCGCTTATTTAATCCCGTTTTTCTTTATATATAAAGCAGTTCCTATTATTTTAGATAAATACGAATACTGGGAATCGCTGTTTGGAAAAATCGTTGGTATTTATATTGTTTTGATTAGTTTATGGATTATCAGAACGATTTTTAATGCTTTACGTGATTATTTGAAGCAAAAACCGGAATACAGTGATAAGCCTATCGACAGTTTTGTTCAGGTTATTATGATCGTGCTTTGGATTTTTGGTGTTGCAATGATTATTTCGACATTATTTGGTATCAAAAAAGGAGAGTTATTAACTATTTTAGGAACGCTGTCAGCTATTATTATCCTGATTTTCAGGGATACTATTTTAGGATTTGTTTCAAGTGTTCAGGTGGCGATAAACGACATGGTCCGTATTGGCGACTGGATTACGATGGATAAGTTTGGTGCTGATGGTGATGTAATAGAAATTAATTTAACAACCGTAAAAGTTCGAAATTTTGATAACACGATAACCACGATTCCAACCTATGCTTTGAGTTCCGATTCTTTTCAGAACTGGCGTGGCATGCAGAAATCTGACGGAAGACGTATCAAAAGGCATATTCTAATAAAAAGCAGCAGTATTCGTTTCCTGAATAACGATGATCTCAATCATATGAAAGGTGTGCAGCTTATAAGTTCTTACATAGAAACCAGACAAGCCGAAATTGAAAAATACAATGAATCACGTGGCGTAGATAAATCTCTTTCTCTAAATGGCCGAAATATGACCAATTTAGGACTGTTCAGAAAATATATCATGCAATATTTAGTGACTCATCCGGGTTTAAATAAAGACATGCACATTATGTGCCGTCAGCTGCAGTCGACTGCGCACGGAGTTCCGTTAGAAATTTATGCTTTTTCGAGCGACAAACGCTGGGCTAATTACGAGTATATTATGGCTGATATTTTTGATCATGTTATGGCTTCTGTTATTTATTTTGATCTTGAAATATTCGAATTGCCCTCAACAATAGGACCTTTGAACTAGTTTCAGTTTTTTTTGTTTCAGGTTGCTTTGCTTTGAACATAGTTTTTACCACAAAGAACGCAAAGATTTTAATCTATTTTATGTTTAAAGAAAGCAGGGTTCGCAAAGCTTTGTGTCTATTAATACAATACTTAGCGAACCTTGCGTAAATCCTGGCGTTCTTTGCGGTTAAACACTCGAAACCTGAAACAAAAAAAACGGCAACTATTTTTTTATCTCCTCAAAAACAAACTTCGAATTATGGTATTCTATTGGTGTTCCGGGCATAAAACAAGGTAGATTAAAATAGGTTGTAATTATGCCGCTTCCTAAGTATAGTTTGTTTTCTTTTTTTAGTAAAGCCAGCGGAATTCTTTTCCAGCTTCCTCCGTTAGAAATAAAATGAAAATCACCTCTAAGGGTGTCTCCCTTTATATCTCCCCTTACATCTCCGGAATCTTTACCAATTTTATTATAGAATACTTCATAACGTCCGTAAAATCGTTTGTCATTAATATTTATCGCCAAAATTGCTGTGTCTTTATTATTTACAGCATGATAAACCATGTGATTGTACTTGCTTTTGTCGTCTTTAGAATTACAGGACGTAATTGCGATTACAAGTAAAAGAAAAAAGGATAAAGATTTTATATTCATTTATTGATGTTTTTTTAACCATATAAGCCATCTAAGTTCATTTAAAAGGAACGTTAATTTTTGTTATGGTAAATTAAGTATTGAGTTGAATATTTTAAACCGTATAAAGATATATTTTCATTTTAGATCAACTTAAATTTCTTATCTAACTTATAGGGCAAAATTAATTTTCGCATTGGATTTTTTTCTAAATTTAAAGAAAAAACATGGAAGATAGAGATGCTTTTTTAAGAGAATTCAGAGGTGAGACTTTAGGAACTGTTAGTGATCAATCTTCTCCGGATGAGTTGTTTCAAAATCAGACGATTAGACCTATTTTGAAGCTTCAAAATGATTTGTTTATAGCAGTTTTTACCAACTATGTCAATAAAAACAAAGCTGATTTTTATTCGTATACGGTCGAAAAGAAATTGCAAACCATCGAAAATTCCATTCAAAAAGATATTAAGTTCCGGAATTCCCTCAAAGGAATTGTGATGGCGCTTTTTACGATTGAAGAATATGACGCTTATATTCAAAACTCATCCAGTTTAAACAAAAGAATGATGAATTTACTGATTGACCGGTTGAAAAGTCAGGTACAGTTGTTTGAAGTTGAGTCCAACTCGAAATAAATTTAAAAATTGGTTTCTTTAAAATATTACATTTGTAGGACTTAATTTATGAAACTAAATTATTCCTAAAATAATTAATTTATGAAATTTATTAGAAATTTAATAGAGCAAGAATTACAAAAAATTGAACAGCAGCTTTCTAGTGATAGTTCTGACGACATTACACAAAATGTTTCAAATAAAAAAGAATTAAAAAAATGCCTTTTCCTTATTGATTTAGCTGAAGATTATGATTTAGATAATAGAACAATAAAAGAAATAATCAGTTTGCCAGATATGAAAACTGGTTACTCTGAGTATAGAATTATTAATGATTGCGAAAGCGATGCAATGGAAGATTGGGTAGAAATATTTGACGACCACACTAAGAGATTACTTCCTGGAGATTTAATAATTTTAAAAAAATAAAAATGTAACTAATTTAATGTTTGACAAATTCTGAAATGAATGATGAATTTATTTAAAAGTCAGGAGCAATTTTTAGAATTGCAAAATTGATTGAAAAACAAAATAATGATTAAGAATTAATGTTTAACCAATTCAGAAATAAATTCCCCTTAAACGATGCAAAATGGATTGAATACACTAATTGTTTCAATCACATTGAGGTTCCCGCAAAAACTGTTTTATTGGAAGAAGGTGAAATTTCAAAAAAGCTTTTTATTATCGAAAAAGGCTGTATCAGGGTTTGGTTTAACAATAACGGAAAAGATCTGACCACTCAGTTCTTTTTCGAAAATCAAAGTGTTGCTTCGATCGAAAGTTTTATGAAAAAATTTCCAAGTCAGGTTGTTGTTGAAACTATTGAACCTTCAATTATATGGTGGATTCACAAAAAGGACCTGGATAAAATTCTGGAAGAAATTAAGGAAATTCCGGAGCTAAGGAATCGTTTAATTAATATGCTTTTTCAGCGTACATTTGATTATATGAAATATTTTGTTTCTTTTATAAAAGACTCTCCTGCTCAGCGTTATCTTAACTTAATTGAAGAAAGACCTCAAATCATTCAGCGTGTTCCTCAGCATTATATTGCTTCTTATCTTGGTGTTACTACAGTTCATTTAAGCCGGTTAAAAAGTAAATGGGTTCACAAAAAATAATGCAATTTCATTTGATAACAAATGTTATCGTCTACCCCTAATCTGCGCTGTAATTTTGCTTCATAAAATTTAATACTTATGAAAGCAGCAGTTATTTACAGAAAAGGTGAAATGCCAAAATATGCAGAATTTGCAGAACCAGTTGTACAACACGAAAATGAAATTTTACTTTCGGTTAAAGCCGTAGCGATTACAAATCTGGACAAAGGAATTGTAAGCGGAGATCATTATTCTTCAGAAAATGAAAATCAAAACGGAACTGTTATTGGCAGTGACGGCGTGGGTGTTTTAGAAAACGGAACAAGGGTTTATGCCCGCGGCATTAGTGGTACAATCGCTGAAAAAGCCCTTGTAGAAAAAAACAGAATGGTGCCGTTGCCTGACGGGATTAGTGATGTAACAGCGGCAGGAATGCCTAATGCAGTTGCAGGTTCAGCAATGGCATTGCGTTTTAGAGCTAAAATACAACCCGGAGAAACCGTTTTAATTAATGGTGCAACAGGTTTTACGGGCCAAATGGCGATTCAGGTTGCAAAACATTATGGTGCAAAGAAAATAATTGTAACCGGAAGAAACGAAAAAACACTTCAAAGTCTTTTAGCATTAGGTGCTGATGAAATTATTTCCTTAAAACAAGACGACGAGGCAATTATTGCCCGGCTTAAAGCTATTCAGGAAAATACCCCAATAGATATTATTCTGGATTATTTGTGGGGACATTCGGCAGAATTAATGTTCTCTTTTCTCAAAGGAAAAGGAAATTTTACGCATAAGGTCAGATATGTTTCTATTGGTGCCATGTCTGGCGATACCATACAGTTATCTGCAGCAATTTTAAGAAGTGTTGACCTTCAATTATCAGGCTCCGGTTTAGGAAGCTGGACCAAGGATGAAGTGAAATTGTTATTTCTGGAAATACTTCCGGAAATGTTTCTTTTAGCGGCTCAGAATAAACTGAAGGTTAATATAGAAACTGTTGGCTTAGTTGATATCGAAGAAATGTGGAATACCGAAGTTCCGGATGGTAAACGATTGGTGGTGACTATTTAAAATTAAATTTTGTTGAATTGAATGCTGATAAAAACGGATTTCTTGACATTTTCTATAACATTTCATCTAGATGGGATAAAACATTAGAAGAATCAGTTTGTTCTGTTTTAATTCAGGCAGAATCATAAAAAAAAAGGTTTGATAAGAAATAAATCTTGTCAAACCTTTTTAGATATAGTGTTAGAATTTACTCTTTAGACAACATTAATTCTTTGATATATTTTACCGGAGCGCTTCCAAAACTTAAGAATTTCTCATGGAATTTTTTAAGGTTGAATTTGTCTCCTTCTTGTTTTTTAAGCTCTTCTCTTAGGTTGTAAATCTCAGTATAACCTGTAAAATAAGAACATAACTGAACCTGAGATAACGTAACACGTTTCCATTTTCCATCTGCTTCAGCTTGTTGCTGGAAGGCTTCTTTAGTCAGTAAATCGATTGCTGCTTCTTTAAACATGTTTTTGGTATGAACGCTGATGTCTAAAATCGTATTGCAAGTGGTTCTTAAATTCCATTTATAGTACATCAACCACATTTCGTCTGAATTTTTATAACCACTTTCCAGCATCATTTTCTCGGCATACACAGCCCATCCTTCTACCATGGCGCCATTTCCTAAAATAGATTTAATGATACTTGGCGATTGATTGCTGTAAACCAATTGCGTATAATGTCCCGGAATTGCTTCGTGGATATTTAAAATCTGAAGAATGTAATCATTGTATTCACGTAAATAGCTTTCTGCATTTTCTGCTGTCCATCCTGCTATGCTTCCTACATTGTAATAAGTATTTCCGTTTTTATCATACGGTCCGGGTGCTGAGATTGAAGCTCCCGCCACTCCCGCCATATAAGCAGGCTCTTTGCGAACAACAAGTGGTTTCGAAGGATCGATATACAATAAATCCTTAGCTTTTACATACGCTGTTAATTCCGGAATTTGCTTCTCAATTTCAGATTGAAATTTCTCAGGAGTTGTATGCTGTAGGGATATTTTATCGATTACTTGTTTGATTAAGTCCAGTTTATTGGCTGGTTTTGGCTCATTCCCTTTGTATTTAGTCCAAAGTTTATCAGCCAGGACAAACATTTTATCGTGTAGGTCTTTTTTATGATCAACGGCAATTTTATAAATTTCATCAGCGGTATAGCTGGATTGAATGTCAAAATTGAATTTTTTGGCATACAATGCCGTTCCTAATCTAAAAGAACGTGGTGTTTTATTTGGTAAGTTTTTTAACCAGTTGGCATAATCGGCAATTGCTTTTACTGATACTTTTGCTTTGTCTGAAATTTCCTTTTTCTCAGCGGCACTTAATTTGCTTTTTTCTAATGCAGAACTTAGATCTCCCTGAAAAACAGAAGAGCCTCCCAGATTTTGCGCTATGGCAAGATCGGTATGTTCTACAGTTGGATTTTTAATATTCTTTTTAGCAGCTTCGTAATAAGCCGGAATTGCGTTCATTTTTGTATTAAAAGCACGTAATCGAACTTCTAATGAATCGTATTTACCGTTTAAAATCTCTGCAAAAGCCCCGCAAACATTATATTCAGAAGGATTCCACTCAGAAGATTTTACCTCTTTAATATTAAAAATCGTGCTTTCCAGCTGATTTTTAATCATTTGAAAATCGGTCTTGTTATTGTCAGACAGGTCTTCAAGATTAAATTGTTTTAATGAATCTAATTGTGCATTTGCAAAATTAAGTTGCCTTTTTTCTTCCGTCGCATCCGGAACAACCAAAATGCTGTCTAATTTATGATACCCTACGCCAGAAGCCCAGCCTGGATTAATTTTCCATAAATCAGTAACAAAGCCGTCTTTGTACTTATCAAATTTTTGGTCTAAAGCTTTATCGCCGTTAGACTTAGTGCTTTTATTGCAAGAAAAAAGTAAGGTAATTGCAAAAAATGAAACAAATAGTTTTTTCATAAGTTAATTTTTTAATGGTTTAAAGATAAAAAAAATGTTCATTATGTAAAACTATTTGATATTTGTAATTAATATTTCAATAATTCCGATAAAACTTCTTCAAAACGATTCTTGGGTAAAAACTGATCTTCTAATGCTTTTGTAAACGGAATTGGCGAATCTAAACTCGCTACTCTTTTTACGGGAGCATCCAGATATTCAAAACATTCTTCCATAATTAAAGCCGAGATATCGCTTGCTATTCCGCCAAACAAAGTATCTTCCTGATAAATAAGTACTTTTCCTGTTTTTTTAACTGAAGTGAAAATAGTTTCAGTGTCCAGAGGTTGTAAAGTTCTTAAATCAATTAAATCAGCTTCTGTTTCCGGATTTTTTGCCAAATAGTCTAATGCCCAATGTACAGGAGCTCCAAAGGCGATAATAGTAACCGATTTCCCTTCTTTTAATACAGCTGCTTTTCCTAGCGGAATCGTATAATAATCGACAGGAACATCCTGATAGACGCTGCGATACAATTGTTTATGCTCGAAAAACAAAACCGGATTTGGATCGTTTATCGAAGTATTCAGTAAACCTTTGGCGTCATAAGGAAAAGCCGGATAAACTACTTTTAGACCCGGAGTTTTGGTAAACCAGGCTTCATTGGTCTGAGAGTGAAACGGTCCTGCCTGAGTTCCGCCACCACAAGGCATACGCACTACAACATCGGCTTTTTCGCCCCAGCGATAATGTGATTTGGCTAATAAATTGACAATGGGGTTAAAACCTGTCGAAACAAAATCAGCAAATTGCATTTCGACAATTGCTTTATAGCCGTTAATAGACAATCCCATTCCGGCAGAAACTACGGCACTTTCACAAATGGGCGTATTACGAACACGGTCTTTTCCAAAGACATCTACAAAACCATCTGTAATTTTAAAAGCGCCTCCGTATTCAGCAATATCCTGTCCCATAATAACCAGATTATGGTGTCTTTGCATCGATTGTTCTAAGCTGTTTCTAATGGCATCTATAAAGCGAACATTCTTAATTTCTTCTGATGGATTAACTTCTTCAAAGTGATATGGTTTGTATACATCATCTAATTCTCCGCTATAAGTCGGAATGATTTCCGGTTCAGCATTTGCAATAGCCAGATTTTCGTCGATTTCCTGCTTAATTTCGTGGTGCAGCTGTTCGTCAAATTCGGCCGTCAATACACCAATTTCGGTTAGATATTTTCTGTAATTCGTTACCGGATCTTTTGCAGCCCATTCGTCCATTAATTCCTGCGGAACATATTTGGTCCCACTCGCCTCTTCATGTCCACGCATCCTAAAGGTTTTAAATTCCAATAAAACCGGATGCGGATTGTTCTGCATCTCTTCTTTTAACCGGGATAATTTGTTGTAAACTTCTAATATGTTATTTCCGTCAATAATCCAGCTTTCAATTCCGTAACCTATTCCTTTATCGGCTAAATTTTCACATACATATTGTTCGTTTGTGGGTGTAGAAAGTCCGTAACCATTGTTTTCAATGATAAACATTACGGGCAATTTCCAGACAGCAGCAATATTTAAGGCTTCGTGAAAATCGCCTTCGCTTGTAGCTCCTTCACCTGTAAAAACGGCTGTAATTTTTTTGTTATGTTGAAGTTTATCGGCTAAGGCAATTCCGTCTGCTATTCCCAATTGCGGGCCCAGGTGCGAAATCATTCCTATAATTTTATATTCCTGAGTACCAAAGTGAAAGCTGCGGTCTCTTCCTTTTGTAAAACCATTTGCTTTTCCCTGCCATTGCGAAAATAATCGGTGCAATGGAATATTTCGGGTCGTAAAAACCCCTAAATTCCGATGCATGGGCAATACATATTCAGATTCATCCAATACAGCGGTTACGCCTACAGCAATAGCCTCCTGTCCTATTCCTGAAAACCATTTAGAAACTTTTCCCTGACGAATTAAAATGAGCATCTTTTCCTCGATTAAACGGGGTTTCAGGATTTTTTTATACAAATCTAATAATTGAGCATCCGTAAGGTTCTGTCTGTAAAAAATCATATTGGTTTTAAGTTTTAGTGTTTCAAATATAGAAAAATATAACAATTTTACGTGTTTTTGTTATAATTTTTTAATTTTAATATAACTTTTAAAATTGAATTCTAAAATATTCTCTACCTTTGTTATTGAAAGGTTTTACAACGCCTTTTATCTTAAATAAAAATGTAAAGTATGCAAAACATTCCTAGTGTAGACTTACGTGATTTCCTTTCGGGCGACCCGGAACGTAAACAAAAATTTGTAAATGAAATCGGCAGTGCATTTGAAAACATTGGCTTCGTAGCCCTAAAAGGTCACTTTTTAGACGACCAGTTAGTAGACGAGCTTTATGGCGAAATTAGAAAATTTTTCGCTTTGCCAATAGAAACTAAGCATAATTATGAAATTCCAGGCATTGGCGGACAAAGAGGGTATGTTTCTTTTGGAAAAGAACATGCTAAAGGACGCAAAGAAGGAGATTTGAAAGAATTTTGGCATTTTGGTCAGTATGTTGACAAAGATTCCAAATATGCTTCAGAATATCCGGACAATGTAGAGGTTAAAGAATTACCTAAATTTAATGTTGTAGGTAAAGAAGCTTATCAAATGCTTGAAAAAACAGGTGTTTATGTCTTAAGAGCTTTGGCTTTGCACCTTGGTTTGGATGAGTTTTATTTTGATCAGTATGCAAAAGAAGGTAACTCTATTTTAAGACCTATTCACTACCCTCCTATTACTTCAGAGCCGGAGAATGCGATTCGTGCAGCAGCTCACGGAGACATTAACCTGATTACGCTTTTAATGGGGGCTCAGGGAAAAGGTTTACAGGTTCAAAATCACGATGGCGAATGGATTGATGCTATCGCCGAAGAGGATCAGCTGGTTATTAATGTTGGGGACATGTTATCAAGACATACCAATAACCGACTAAAATCAACGATTCACCAAGTGGTAAATCCGCCTAGAGAATTGTGGGGAACCTCACGTTTTTCTATTCCGTTTTTCATGCATCCTGTAAGCGATATGCGTTTGGATTGTCTTGAAAACTGTATTGATGCTGAGAACCCAAAGAAATTTGAAGATATTACAGCGGGAGATTATTTATACGAACGTTTAGTAGATTTAGGGTTAATTAAAAAATAAAACTTTAAATCCAGAATTTTTTTAAATTCCAAATTCCAAACTTATCAAATTGGGATTTGGAATTTAATTTTTAGAAACTATAAATTTGGAATTTTAATGTAATTATGGACTTACAAGATCAATTAAAAAATTTATTTCCGGATCACGTAGAATCAAATGAGCCTGAAGAAGTTCAGGAGCAGGATCATGTTCTTTATATTCAAAAAGAGCCTATGATTTGTAAATTTGAAAAACGAAAAGGAAAAGCCACTACGATAATCGAAGGCTACGAAGGATCTGATGAAGATTTTAAAATTCTGGCCAAAGAAATTAAAACCAAACTTAGTGTTGGTGGTACTTTTAAAGATGCTTCGATTATCATTCAGGGGGATTATCGTGACAAAATAATGGAAATCCTTAAAGCAAAAGGATTTAAAACAAAAAGAGTTGGAGGATAGAAAGTTTCAGGTTTCAGGTTGCTTGTACCTCAAAAAAAACTTAGAATCTTCGCCACTCATTTAACTTAGTAACTTAAAAGAAATGATACAAAATTCAGAATTAATACTTAATCCGGACGGAAGTGTTTATCACTTAAACCTTCGTCCTGAACATATAGCACACGATATAATTTTTGTTGGTGACCAAAACAGGGTCGAAAAAATCACACAGTTTTTTGATTCTATTGAATATTCAACTCAAAAAAGGGAGTTTAAAACCCAAACCGGAATTTATAAAGGTAAAAGAATCTCGGTAATGTCAACCGGAATTGGGCCTGACAATATTGATATTGTTGTCAATGAACTGGATGCTTTGGTTAATATTGACCTGGAAACGCGTCAGCCAAAAGAAGAGTTGACCTCATTAAATATCATCAGAATCGGAACTTCGGGTTCTTTACAGGCTGATATTCCTGTGGATAGTTTTGTAATGTCTAAATTTGGTCTTGGCTTAGATAATATGCTTCGCTCCTATTTAATTGATGAAGTCTCCAATGCAGCTTTAGAAGATGCTTTTGTTACCCACACCAATTGGGATATTAGAAAAGGCAAGCCTTATGCTATTGCCTGTTCGGAAGAACTGGAAAAACTGATCGAATCAGATAAAATTTTCAAAGGAATTACAGCTACGGCCGGAGGTTTTTACGGACCGCAAGGGCGTGTTTTACGTTTAAATATTCAGGATGAAGAATTGAACAGTAAAATGGATAATTTTAGTTTTAATGAAGAAAGGATCACGAATTTAGAAATGGAAACAGCTGCAATTTATGGGCTTTCGGCACTTTTAGGACATAATGCATTATCTTTAAATGCTATTATTGCCAATCGTGCTTCCGGAACTTTTAGCGAGGATCCTTATAAAGCTGTTGATGAGTTGATTTCGTATACTTTAAATAAGCTGGCTCAGAAATAATTGGAGAATTTATTGATTAGAAAATTAGATAATTCATGCAAAATGCTATTCTTAAATTTGAAAGGTTACTGAATGAGAATGTCAATTATTTTCCAACGATAAGCCATGAAGTTTTAGAAGAAAGAAAGCCAGGTAAATGGTCTAAAAAAGAAATTTTAGGGCATTTGACAGATTCGGCAATTCATAATCTGGTTCGTTTTACAGAAATTAATTATATCGCAAAACCTTATCATCACCGACCGTATAATCAAATAGATTTAGTAAATTTAAATCAATATCAAACGATGGATATTGATCAGTTAACTCAGTTGTGGTTTGTATTAAACAATCAAATCATCAGAATTATGAAATCGGTTAAAGACGAAGCTTTAGATTATAAAATTGTTTTGAGCGACGGAGCTGAAATTGATTTAAAATTTCTTATGACAGATTATGTAGAACATTTAGAACATCATATCAATCAGATAAAATCTTAGATTATGTTTTTAAGAGTGGCACGACATACTAATGACCTTGAAAAGATTGAAGATTTTTATGTCAATATTTTAGGTTTTGAACGATTAGGAGACTTTCAGAATCATCATAATTATGATGGGGTTTTTCTTGGAAAATCAGGTTTAGACTGGCACTTTGAATTTACACAATCAGGAACAGCAGCAAAACATAGCTTTGATGAAGATGATGTAATAGTGCTTTATCCAAAGACAATTTCAGATTATAATAATCTGATAAATAGATTTTTAAAAAATAATATTTCAAGTGTAAGTGCAATGAACCCTTTTTGGAATGAAAACGGAAAAATGTTTCAGGATCCTGATGGTTATCGCATTGTAATTTCTCCCTTGAAAGCCGTAATAAGCGAAATAGAATAATTACAAAATTAGAAATGGCAGAAACGCATAAAAAAATAATATTTAAATATTACAGTACTTATCTGGAAGAAATTGTTTCAGAAACCATGTGGGCAGAAATTATAGATTTAGAGAAAGGCTATTTCAAATTAGATAATATTCCATTTTTTGGGCCTTTGATTGCAACCGATGATATTTTTCGTGCAGAATATGATGAAAATGAAAAATACTTTATCCATAGGGAAACAATAGAAAATTCAGGAAACTCTATTGTTCAGGTTTTGGTTTTACAGGAAGGGTTTGATAAAGAAATCATCAGAGAGAAATTAAAAGCCGTTAATTGTATATCAGAAACTTTGAATGATACTTTTTTTGCTGTTGAAATTGTAAAGAATACAGATTACTCAATCATAAAAAGCCTGTTAAACGAATATGAATCCAATTCCATAATAGAATTTGCAGAGCCTTGCCTTTCTGAAAAACACAGAACTGATTTATTAAAAAATTAAACAAACCCAGAATACGCTTACCAAACTTAAACTTAACTAAAATGAAAACTGTAAAAATTGTAGGTGTTCCCGAACACTTCAATTTGCCATGGCATTTATGCATTGAAAATGGTGAATTTGAAGCTGAAAACATTGATTTGCAATGGAAAGATATTCCTGAAGGTACAGGCAAAATGTGTCAGATGCTTCGTGAAGGAGAAGCTGATATCGCTGTTATTTTAACCGAAGGTATTGTAAAAGATATTGTAGCCGGGAACCCAAGTAAAATTGTGCAAATTTATGTGCAGTCGCCTTTGATCTGGGGAATTCACGTTGCGGCCAAATCAGATTTTCAAACGGTAAAAGATTTGAAAGACAAAAAAGTTGCTATTTCAAGAATTGGTTCAGGATCACAACTCATGGCGTATGTAAATGCCCACGAAAATGGATGGAAGACTGATGACCTTCAATTTGAAATTATAAATACGATTGATGGCGCTGTAGAGGCTTTAACAAACGGAACTGCAGATTATTTTATGTGGGAGCGTTTCATGACCAAACCGCTTGTTGATAAAGGTGTTTTCAGACGAGTTGGCGACTGCCCTACTCCATGGCCATCGTTTGTCATCACGGTTCGTGACGAATTCCTTAAAAAGAATCCAAAAGTGGTGGAAAAGATATTGGAAATCATCAACAAAACCACTCAGGATTTTACACAAATCCCTAATATTGATAAAACATTATCAGAACTTTTCAACCAAAAAATTGAAGATATTCAGGAATGGTTAAAACTCACACAATGGTCTCAGAAGAATTTGAGCGAAAAAGCATTTATTAAAATTCAAAATCAACTATTTGATCTGGGAATTATTGATAAAAAAAGTACTTTTGTTGAAACGGTAAAAGCGCTGTAAAAACTGCTTTAGATTCTTATGATAAAATTTCCTAAAATTGACTTTCCGCAATTAAAATCCAAATTACAGGTGAAATCGCCTTGGGATAGGGTTATTATTATGCTGTTGAGTCTTTTGATTACGATACCTATTTTTATCATACTCCATCAAAACCTGATCGATTTAGAATGGCCTTTTAATCTCGATCGGGTCTTTATCTTTATATTTGTTTTTACTGCTGTCTTCTTTCTTTTAATGTTGCTGAGAACTATTATCATTCTTTGTATTGCAGTATATCTATTGGTTTTATTTTACGGGAGTGTGATTGGAAATTACGGTTTTAGTGAAATTTCAGAAGATTACAATTCGATGATTTACACCATGTCTGACAATCCGTTTCCACAAGATATTATTGTGGCCAAGTTGCTTCCGTTTCCCAACAAATCAAAAATCATTAACGCAATAGAATATCAGAACCCAAAAGTTCGGAATTTTGCCATTATGGCAACAACCAAACACTTTAAGGGAATAAAAGGATATTCTGATTACAGAACGATTATTCAGTGTTTTGCTGTCTTTAAGGAGATTAATGGTCGCTGGAATTATGTTAACGATCCCAAAGAAGGAGACTATATCGCTACTGCAAGCGAATCTCTAGAATATTTTTCCGGTGATTGCGACGATCATTCTATCCTGATGGCTGCTGCAATACGCTCGATTGGCGGAACACCAAGATTGATTCATACCAAAGGACATATTTATCCGGAGATTTTAATTGGCTCTTTAATCGATCTTGAAAAAGTCAATTATTTAATCAAAAATGTGCTTTTTGTAAAGGAAAGTTATGGTAAAAAAATACATTATCATATAGACGAACGTGGTCAGGTCTGGATGAATTTAGATTATACGGCCAAATATCCGGGCGGCCCTTTTATGTATGAAGAGATTTTAGGAGCCCTTACCCTAAACTAATTTTTTATTGTAGCTGTTTCAAAATCTGATTGTAGCGGCGTTGGAATTGCTTATCTATTAGGTGAAACCTAAAACTGTTATGGGCTTGCACAACCATTTAAAAAATACAAAAAAAAGTAAGATATTACGGCTGTAAAGTTTTAGCTTTTCGGGAAAGAAATTAAAGCTGCCGATTGTATTTCAGCTATTGAAAAACCTGAATAATATTTTGACATAGAGTATTTGAAAAGCTCTTTGGTGAACCGCGATAGTACACTAAATAAAATATAAAGATTTAATAACCAGTTGCTTTAATTCTGTGTCATGTAAAATTTATGTGTATTGAATGCTATTTTTTTGTAACTTTTCATGTTTAACTTTTAATCACAAAATCATGAAAAAATCTAAATTATTTATCTTCGGAATTGCAATGGCTGCAATAGTAATGGTTTCATGCTCTAAGGGTAGAAATACATTAATAAACTCCTGGAAAATTACTGCAGTCGAAGCTAAAACGCCTCTGTCAGATTCTCTAAAAAGTGCCATTTTAAGTGATGGGACCCTAACATTTACAAAAGACGGACATGTTACAGGATTTTTAACGAGAGAAATAACCAATGGTACTTATGCTTTGACAAAAGGTGGAAAAAGTTTAGTAATAAAAGATGAAGTGGGAACACCTTATCCGTGTGAAAGTACCATTACGAGCGATCAGCTAATTCTGGACAGTAAAGAAATGAAAATTACACTTAAAAAAATATAACCATTACAGTTCTGTAACAGAACTCAAAATACTAATAAAAAACCACAGTGTATCCAAAAGCATTGTGGTTTTTGTTTTTTATAATATCTTTGCCTTATAAAATTTACCCATCTGTTTATGTGAAAAATAATTTCTTTCAGGCAATTTAGAGAGTGATCCGCAATTTGTGGTTGCTCAATTTATTCATCTTTAGAGAAAGAGATTATGCTTATTCTACAAAACATTTCATATAAACACAACAATAGTGATCTATTGTTTGATGCTATTAGCTTTACAATCAACAATCACGAAAAAATAGCCTTAATTGGTAACAACGGTGTTGGGAAATCAACGCTGCTTAAAATTATTGCGGGCGAACTGCAGCCTTCAAATGGTGGACTTAGCGTAAGTTCTGTCCCTTATTATATTCCGCAAATCTTTGGTCAGTACAATCAGCTCACCATTGCTGAAGCTTTACGTGTAGAGGAAAAATTTAATGCTTTAAAAGAGATATTGGACGGAAAAGTCTCTGAAGAAAATTTAAGTATTTTAGACGACGACTGGACTATTGAAGAACGTTGTAACAATGCTTTGAAATATTGGCAGCTAACAGATTTGGATTTATCTCAAAAAATGGAAACATTAAGTGGCGGACAAAAAACCAAAGTTTTTCTTGCCGGAATTTCTATTCATGAGCCTGAGTTTGTATTGTTAGATGAGCCAAGCAATCACCTGGATTCGTTAGCGAGACAATTATTATATGATTTTATTGCTTCTACAAAAAGCAGTTTGCTTATTGTGAGTCATGACCGGAAACTGTTAAACCTTCTCCATACGGTTTATGAACTTAGCAAACGGGGGATCTCGGTTTATGGCGGAAATTATGAATTTTATACTCAGCAAAAACAAATCGAAAATAATGCCTTAAATCAGGATTTGCAAAGCGGGGAAAAAGCTTTGCGCAAGGCAAAAGAAAAAGAACGTGAAACTTTAGAACGACAGCAAAAGCTAGATTCCCGCGGCAAAAAGAAACAGGAAAAATCAGGTGTTTCCAGAATTATGATGAACACTTTGCGTAATAATGCTGAAAATAGTACCTCAAAGTTAAAAGGCGTGCATATCGAAAAAATTGAGGGTATTTCACAGAAATTACGTGATTTACGATCTAATTTACCGGATATCGATCAGATGAAATTTGGTTTTGACCATTCCGCTTTACATAAAGGAAAAATACTTTTTAAAGCCAATGCTATTAATTATGCTTATAAAAATCAGTTTTTATGGAAGAACAATCTGGATATTGAAATTATTAGTGGTGAACGAATTGCGATTAAAGGATTAAACGGTTCAGGAAAAACAACCTTGATCCAAATCATATTAGGCAATTTATTACCTGTATCAGGAACTGTTTACAAGGCAGAAAGTCAATCGGTTTATATTGATCAGGATTATTCCCTAATTAACAATCAGCTTAAAGTCTATGAACAGGCGCAGCAATTTAATACTTCGGGTTTAGAAGAACATGAAATAAAAATGAGATTAAACCGGCTTTTATTCTCCGGAGCGTACTGGGATAAAGCCTGTGCAGCCTTAAGCGGGGGCGAAAAAATGCGTTTAATGCTTTGTTGCCTCACTATCAATTCTGAATCACCGGATATCATCATTTTAGACGAACCAACTAATAATTTAGACATTCAAAATATTGAAATACTAACGGCGGCAATCAATGAATACCAGGGAACATTGCTTGTTGTTTCGCATGATGAATCTTTTCTGGAACAAATAAATACAGAGAGCTCTATTTTGCTCTGAGGTTGTTTTTAGATTCGGGTTATGAAAAGGATGCTTAAATATGAAAAAGATACAGGAGAATCATTTATAAACTTTAAATTCCGAATCTTTTAAATTTGCGGCATTAGAATAAAAACACTGATAAGTGTTATAGTAAATCTGCGGATTCGTATGAATTTGGAGATTTTTTTTCTTTACTCCATTCAGGATTAATTATAAAGAATTGAAAATTAAGTTAATAAAAGTGGTTTAAAATTTTGCGCAGTCAAATAACTGCGTTATATTTGCAGTCAAATAACTGCATAATGGAAATTCGTAGAGATGTTTTTCAGGCTATCGCCGACCCTACCCGCCGGGCCATATTAAGTTTGGTGGCTTTTCAGTCTATGACACCGGGTGTTATAGCAGAAAATTTTGATTCTTCAAGACAAACGATTTCAAAACATATTCAAATACTTACAGAATGTGAATTGCTGGAACAAACTCAAAATGGCAGGGAAATTTATTATTTGACTAATGCAAAAAAGATGAAAGAAGTTGCTGACTTTATTGAGCCTTTTCGCAAAATGTGGGATGATCGATTTAATAAGTTAGAAGCTATAATGAAGAATTATAAACCAAAAAAATAAACGAATCATGGAATTAAAAACAAAAATTAGTGCCGAAGAAGGCCAACAGGACCTTGTGATTACCAGAGATTTTGATCTTCCGCTAGCGTTGCTTTTCAGAGCCTATGCCGAACCGGAAATTGTAGCGCAATGGATGGGCACAAAAGTGCTTAAACTCGAAAATAAGAAACATGGCGGCTGGCAATTTGAAACCTCAGATCCTAAAGGAAATGTTGTGTTTAAAGCCCATGGTGTCATTCATGAATTTATTCCGGATCATAAAATCATCAGAACTTTTGAAATGGAGAACTCCCCTTTTGCTGTGCAGCTGGAGTTTTTGGAATTTGAAGCTGTTTCAGATGAAAGCAGCAGATTAAAAATGCATATTGTATATAAATCGGCTGAACTCAGGGATCAGATGCTCAAATTGCCATTTGCCCAGGGACTTAACATGGCTCATAATAGATTACAGGAAGTGGTAAATAAATTAAAATAACAAATCATGAAAAAGAAACATAAAATTATCTATTGGATTGCTACACTATGGCTTGCATTAGGAATGGTGTCAACTGCAGTGGTTCAGCTCCTTAAAATGACAGAAGAATCAACAATGATGCATCATTTAGGATATCCGCTCTATTTTTTAACGTTATTGGGAATTTGGAAAATATTAGGGGTCATTGCGATTCTTATTCCCAAATTTCCTTTATTGAAGGAATGGGCTTATGCGGGATTCTTCTTTGCCATGTCCGGAGCTGTCTTTTCTCATTTAGCCTCTGGAGATGATGCTATAACCCTTTTTGGTCCCGTACTATTAATAATATTAACGATCCTGTCCTGGTATTACAGGCCTATTGAAAGAAAAATCACAACCGTTTATAATTAGAACCTGATCTTTATTTTTTAATTTAGTAGAGAAAAAAACAGAAAAAAAATGAGTAGCAACAAAAATATATTGACACCCGGACAACAGAAAGAAATACTTACTATTTTAGAAACACGTTTTGAAAAAAATAAAAACCGACATGAGAATTTGGAATGGAATGCTGTTAAAGTAAAACTGGAAGCAAACCCTGAAAAACTATGGTCTATCAATGAAATGGAAAAAACGGAAGGCGAACCAGATGTGGTAGGTTTTGATGTAAAAACCGGAGAATTCATTTTTTTTGATTGTGCCGCAGAAAGCCCAAAAGGAAGGCGAAGTGTTTGTTATGACCGAAAGGCACTGGACTCCAGAAAAGAGCATAAACCTAAAAACAGTGTACTTGACATGGCTACTGAGATGGGAATTGAACTTTTGACAGAAGAGCAATACAAAGAACTTCAGAAATTAGGTAATTTTGATACTAAGACATCCAGCTGGATTGTTACACCTTCTAATATTCGGGAACTTGGTGGTGCTTTATTTTCTGATTTTCGCTACAATACCGTATTTGTATATCATAATGGTGCCGATTCATATTATGCTGCGAGAGGTTTTCGCGGTTCGTTACGGGTTTAATTTTAAAGTATAAAGCATGAATCCAAAAGTTGATTTTTATTTTGATAATTCCCAAAAGTGGCAGAAAGAACAAGAAGAATTGCGGGAAATTGTTTTGGCTTGCCAGTTGACCGAAGAGCTTAAATGGGGCGTTCCGTGCTATACATTTCAAAATAGTAATATTGTTTTAATTCATGAATTCAAAGAATATTGCGCACTTTTGTTTTTTAAAGGCGCTTTACTGAATGATGCGGATGGAATTTTAATACAGCAGTCCAAAAACGTCCAGGCTGCAAGACAGATTCGTTTTACTGATCTCAAAGCAATTTTGGCTCAAAAGACAATTTTGAAAAAGTATATTTACGAGGCGATCGAAATAGAAAAAGCAGGTTTGAAAGTAGTATTGAAAAAAACAACAGAATTTGAAGTTCCGGAAGAATTTCAAAAAAAATTAGAGGAAAATGCTGCGCTCAAAACCGCATTCAATACTTTAACTCAGGGAAGGCAAAGAGCTTATTTGCTTTATTTTTCGTCACCTAAACAATCCAAAACGAGAGAAGCAAGAATTGAAAAAGTTATGGGGCAAATTTTAGAAGGAAAAGGACTGAATGACTGATGCTGTTTTCGAAAAATAAAAAAGGAGCAAAACACCCCATCGTTACTTAAGTAGGTTTTTGCTCATTACTCCCGGTAAATAATTTTATTGACCACAAGCGGGGGTCAAGCCCAAAAAGTATTCACTAAATAATAGTTAACCTTAAAGTGTTTAATACAGAATTTACAAATAAAGTTTTTTGAATTCATTTAATTTTGAGGATACGGTTCTAAAACGTAGTAAAAAAATGAATCGTATTTCAGGAATAATTAGTACTTTAATCGCATGAAGAGCATACTTTCTAAAAGTTTACTTAAACTAACATCATAAATATTCCATGAAAAAAAATATAGTCTTTGTATTAGCTGTCGCAGCGGCTCTGGTTGTTGGAATAGTAATAGGCAAAACTACTTTTTTTGATCATTCGGTTTCCGAAGAAAAAAACAAAACTCCGGTAGATACCGCCATGATAAATGCAGAAATAAAATTTGAAAATAAATATCCTACGTATATGATTGCCGGCGGAAGACCAGATATTAAAGACAGATACAGATATATTGTTGATAATTGGTATAATTTTCGTTTTAGTGTAAATGGAACAACATGTACGGATTTGAACAACCAAATTATAGATATCAACCGGAACAACAGAACTGACAGCATATTAAAAAAACGTATTGGCAAAAACTGGATGGAAAAGTTTGAAAAAAGCGTCGATAGTTTGTATCATATTGATTCACTTGCTATTCATATAGCAGAAAATAGCGAAACTGTAAAAAATGCCATCCGGGAAAAAGCAAAAACAACTAATGCAAAAAGATATATCGATTACAAATGTTATCCCACTACTAATAAGAATTTAAAAATCGTTAGTGTTGAATGGACTGGCCTTATCTACAAGGATTCGGTCATGGTAAGCTTTTTACGGGCGATAGTTGATATTAAAAGTAAAAAGGTCAAAGAAATCGAAAAAATAGAACGGGATGGGATCAATAGCTTTTACTATTAATAACCAGAGTCTTACAATAATATGATCATTGAATGTTATAGTTTGTTAAAACAAATAGAACAACGTCCTCTCATGTGGACTGGCGAAGCAACCCCAACCCTTAAAAGTATCAGGACTTTTGTCGCGGGCTATTATTGGGCGCTTACAGAGAATAAAATTGTTGCAGAAAGTACAAATGAGCCCTTTTTTGACTGGGTCGCGAATAAGCTGGGCTATTTTGAATCAACAGCAGGATGGGCCAATATGATTTTAGCCTACAGTATAGGATTTGATCCCGGAAATATAAACTGGGAGGAAGTTTTTGAATATAATATTAGTGCAGAACAGCATTTAAAATCGATAAAATTATTTTATGAATTAATAGAACAATTCAAAAATGAAACAGAAAACAATTAGTGAAATTTTGGTCAAAGTGATCAAATAGTTAAGTCGTTTTTCAGTTGAATTAATTTACTAAATTTGATAGAATTAGTTTTATAACAGCAACCAAATAATTAAAAAACAACCACTATGGAAGACTCAAAAAATCAACCGGATAATTCAACTCCAAAGGTTACAGGGATAGGCGGTATTTTCTTTTTTTCAGATAATCCCAAAGAAACAAATGAATGGTATGCTAAAAACTTAGGATTTGATACTAATGACTGGGGCTCAACTTTTGAATCCAGGAATATTCATAATCCGGACGAAGTCAATGCACTGCAATGGAGTACTTTTAAAAAAGGAGATGACTATTTTTTACCTTCCAAAAAAGAGTTTATGATTAATTACCGTGTTCAGAATATCGAAGCACTTGTAGCGAAACTCCAAGAAAATGGCGTAACGGTATTAGATGATATTGCAACGTATGACTATGGAAAATTTGTACATATTATGGATGCAGATGGCAATAAAATAGAACTTTGGGAACCTTGATTGACTTGTTTCTTTATGGCAATAAAAAAGGATTCTTTGCTGCCTCAAATAAGTGATTCCGAATATGAAGAAAGAAATTATACTCTTGTTTACAGTGCTGGTAAGCCTCTCCTTTACTAAAATTAATAAAGCAGTGTTTAAAGTTGAAAAAGAATTTACAGACATAGAATATTTCGATTGTCAAAAGAATCAAAAATTAAAATTGGGAAACGAGTATTGGTTAGGATCTACAAGTGCTCCTGATTTTATGAAATCGTACATTACATTTAAAGACCATAACAAAGAAATTAAAATTTACTTTTTTGTTCAGTCTGTTATACCCGCGCAAATCAATAAGAACTTATCAACCTTTCAATCTCCAAAAAGAGGTTTCTCGCTAGCCGATTTAAATTTTATTGCTGAATATCTTGATTTACCAAAACCAAAGTTAGAGCATGACGAACATTACATTCAGGATATTTACCCTTATAAAATGATGTTTAAAGAAGTAGGTAAAAAGAAATACATCATGGTTTTCGCTATAACCGGCGGCAGAAATCCGGAGGGAATTAAGGTATTAAAAGTGTTAGAAATTAGTATTGATAAAGAAAATCAGGAAAAATATTTTAAATAAATCTCTTTTTAATCTCACTTATAAAGTACTTTTTACCAGTAAATTAAAATTCCTGTTATAATAAAAAAAATACAAACAAAAAAGAAAAAACTTTAATGGATACATTGCTTTGGTCAGAGATTTTAAAATTTGATTTAGACAATCCGAAAAATCAATACGGATTTTCGACAAGATTGGCATTTGAAAATAACTGGACGGCCTATTTTACTAAAACAGCCATTCTGGAATATAAAAAATTCATGTATTTGGCAGCCACTTCTTCTGAAATGGTATCTCCGTCTGAAATCGTCGATATTGTCTGGCACCAACACTTAATTTTTACCACTTCTTATTCTGATTTATGTGTTGTTTTAAAGAAAAGAATCGAACATATTCCTTCTACACATAACCGGGCTGAAACTGAAAAATTTCAAAGGGCCAAAGAAATAACAAAACAATTATACGGGCAAAATTTCGGAGATCAGCCAAAAGAAATCTGGGAATATACGAATCAATTTGAGGCTTTACATTTAGATAAAAGCAAAGTTGAAACAGGAAACATTAAAAAGATCTTTATAGTATCTCTTATCGTTTTGATCATTCCTGTTTACTATCTCCTTAAACCTATTTTAATTCAGATTAAAAATCCGGATTTTCTAATATATTATTTTCTGTTATTTACTGTAGTGCTTGTCTTGGCAGCACAATTTGTAAAAACCGCATTTAAAGTATTGTATCGTAAAATAAAATCTAATTTAGTTTTAGCAAATCTAAGTCCTTTGGAACTCGTTTTTCTTAAAAAAAACAAGTTAGAATATGTTGTACAGGGCGTGATAAACAATTTAATTATTAGCAAAAAAATTAAAATATTGAATAACAGATTAGAACTAATTGATGGAACGCTAACCGATAATCAATATGAAAATTGTGTTATTGAAATCATGAAAGATTATGATCCCCTGACCTATCCGCAATTGTATAAAACTGCCGAACTCAAACCAATATTTGCACAAATAGAAAAAGGGGTTAGTAAAATTAGAGAAACGATTACCGCGTCTAAACAGTTTTTATTTGTAGTAAAAATTATCATGCTAATTTTAGCTTTTTTGTTAAGTATCGGTTTTAGCAGGTTCATTTCGGGAATTGTGAGAGATAAACCGGTAACCTACTTATTTTTTGCCCTGATTATTCTTATTGCTGTGAGTAATTATTATCTAAATAAAATGACAGATTATCTCTTTAGTCATACAATACCTTCTTTTTTTAAAGAAGAGAAACAAACCGAAGAAATTAAAAAAGACTGGCAGTGGGATTATTTTTTCTATGGTGAAATAATCCTGGTAAGTTCATTTATACCATTAACAGAATATGCGAAAACAAACTATTTTCAGTCGTCTGGCGGAGGATCCGGATCAAATTGTTCCAGCTCTTCGAGTTCTTGCAGCAGCTCCTGCGGCAGCTCATGTGGTGGTTGTGGCGGCGGCGATTAAAACAAGCAAACCGTACAAGAATTAAGATGCAGGAGTGCTGAAAGGTAATGATATCAAGGTTTATTTGCCCTTTATAGTAAAAAAAGTGCTATATTACAGGAAATAGAAAAGTCGTATTAAGGCTAAATCTATTCGTTATAGTATTAATTAGAATATTTACAATAAAAGATGAAACAATTACTTCAGTGGTCAATTATCATTCCGGCACTATCCTGGATACTTTTTTTTAGCGGACTTATAGACAATAGCAGTATTTTTCAAATTGTTGCAAGCCTGTTGCTTATATTAAGTGTGATGTCGGCTGTGCATCATTCCGAAATAATAGCCGAAAGAGTTGGAGAACCTTACGGAACCATTATTTTGGCAATATCGATAACTGTTATAGAAGTTTCTATTATTGTATCTTTAATGTTATCCGAAGGCCCTGAAGCAGCTTCATTAGCCCGGGATACGGTGTATGCTGCGACAATGCTTATTCTAAATGGTATTATTGGACTTTGTCTTCTAATTGGTGGTTTAAAACATTACGAACAAAATTTTTCAGTCTCTTCTGTAACGATTGGTTTGGTTTCATTGGTTTCGATTATTGTATTTACACTGGTCTTCCCTACTTTCACCGAAAGCGTTAAAGGTTCTTATTATTCAATGCCGCAACTTGTTTTTGCTTCTATTGCCTGTATTGTAATTTATGCTTCTTTTCTGTTTGCACAAACCAGCAGGTACCGACAATATTTCCTTACCGTTGGCGACGACGAAAACGAAGATGCAGTAGAACCAATAGCGATCGATAATAAAACCTTCTACACCAGCCTTGTCTTTTTAATAGTAAGTTTGGGTATTGTGGTGCTCTTGGCCAAGACCCTTTCTCCTACTATCGAAAGCATTATTGTGAGTTATCATTTGCCAAAAACTTTAGTGGGCGTTGTGATTGCTGCCATAATTTTACTTCCCGAAGCCATTGCTGCCATTATCGCAGCAAGAAAAAATAGGCTTCAAACCAGTATCAATTTGGCTTTGGGTTCTGCTCTGGCCAGTATAGGGTTAACGATTCCAAGTGTTGCTGTAGTTTGTATTATTATGGATATGCCTATTATTCTGGGACTTGACATTAAATCTATAGTTTTGCTGGCGTTATCCGTTTTTACTGTGATGTTGTCATTAAGCAAAGGAAAATCTAATATTGTGTACGGGGTTGTACTTTTAGTTAATTTATTTGCGTTTGTATTTCTGATGATATATCCTTAATTTCTGGAAATAAAACTGTATTCGCTTTAAAAACTGGAATTAACCTTTACTAAAGATACTTTTAATAAAATGAGACTAAAAATTTTTCTGATTTTTATTGGATTTATTTATGGCACAATTTGTTTTTGCTCAAAATTGCAATTACGAAAATTATCCTAAACAGTTGAACTGGCTGCTAAGGGAATATGCAAATGAAAATTTTAAGGAAGCCAATAAACTCTTAAAAATTGCATTTGATACTATTGATTTTCCTTTTGGTATCGATTTGCGCATGGCTTTTAAAAGTTGCAGAAAAGACTGGAGATAAGGTCTGGATGGAACAAATTGCTATTCGTTTGCCCAAAGGCGGAATTCCTTTAAAATATTTTAAATCTTTTGAAAACCAGAAATAGTACAAAATGTTTTATCATCAGTTTCCCGAATATCAAAAATTTTTCAACGATAATTTCAGCTTAGAATTTAGAAAAAAGCTTTTAGAAATAGAGCAGTCAGACAGCGAAATAAACAGTCGTTTTCACGAATGGCGAACACGGAAAAAGGATCATCCGATTGATACTTTAGTTTCCGGAAAGGAAAAAGTTTCCGTTGATTTTCAGAAAATGATAGAAAAATTTGGCTTTCCTGCAGAGAAAAAAGTAGGATATTGCTATCATAAAGCAGATATTATTCCTACATTTGTAATCTTAGTGTAGCCATACCAAAGAGGCGAATTGTTATATAAGGGGCAGCTTAATGAATTAGTTTGTACAGGCACTTTAACTTCTTCGCAATACAAACAGCTTCAAAGTATACATGATTTGGAGAAAGTACTGGCATTCGTCAGGAAATGGAAGCAAGAAAGAACAAGTACAGAAAAACAGAATAAAGACTATAAAAAACTTTTTTTGAGATAATCAGATTACGCTTTTTTAATTTAAAAACCACCTGATCAATGGAAAATAATGATGATTTATTGTTAAAAACCATCGGCACTCCAAAGGAATATTCTGATGGCGTATATCTGGTTTATATTGAGCTTTATCAAACCAATAACACTTTAAGCAAAATAATTTCAAAGCATGCCAAAATAACAACCGAATTAGAATTTGGATACATTTGCGAAGTAAACATGCAGGAAATTCCTGAAATAGCGCGTTCTTTAGCCTTAAAAAACCATGCGATTTATCAAATTGTAAGACTGGCAAAAGTGACCACAAACTAAAATATAACAGACCCTACATTTTTCCTAAAACCTTATCAGAACTCATGAAAAAAAGACTCTTACCAATATTTTTATTTTTGACAACTCTTGCATTTGCACAAAAAGCAACGTTCAATATTAAATATTCTGAACAATTGGCTGTTTTTGTTTTTCTACAGGAACTTTCTGAAAATTATCCTGAAAATTCTTTCAAGACTGAATTTCAGCAATCAAAATATAACATTGAGAAATATAAAAGTATCATCTCAAAATTTGAGCAGTTGAAACTTGACTATAGTTATCGATTTGAAGAATTTCCATTTGGTTCAAAGAAGACGATGCAAACAGAAGATATTTTGAAAAAAAATCTAATTGAAACACAAAATTTAAAGGATTTCAAACTTCGTTCTATTGGTTTTATCCCTAATAAAACGCTGAATGATTTGGCAGAATCTATTTCAGAATTCACACCCATTTATAATGAGTTGATTTACAACCCAAACAAGGAAAAATTTGAAAAACAACTAACAGAAATTACAAAATATGCAAACGAACACGATATAGAAAACTATTTTCAAACCGGCTTATTGTTTTACAATTCAAGTTGGGATAATTCTATTCCGTTTAATATCGCTTTTTATCCTTTACCTAATTCTAAAGGGTTTACGGCTCAGGCTTTTTGCAATAATTTCATCAGTGCCGTACAAACCGACTTAAACTCATATCAAGATTTGTTTAGTGTAATGTTACATGAAACCTATCATATCATTTATGACGAGCAATCACTCGTAGTAAAAAAAGAAATTGATTCATATTTCAAAGAGAACAAATCAAAATGCAGTAATTATGCCTATCAGCTTATGAATGAAGCCCTGGCAACGGCACTGGGCAATGGATATGTTTATGGAAAATTAAATGGAAAAACGGACACGGGGGATTGGTATAATAAAAAATACATCAATCTTATGGCAAAGCAAATTTATCCCTTGGTTGTAGGCTATATCGATCAAAAGAAACCAATGGATAAAAGTTTTATTGATCACTATATTAGGCTTTACGAAGTAAATTTTCCAAACTGGATCAATGAGCTCGATAATATTATGACTTACAGATATGTATTGAGTGAAAATGAAAAGGATAACACTACCGTAAGACAATTGTTCCGCTATCGTTCGAGATCAGAATTTGAAGATCAAATTACAGAAAGCAGCATCGAAAAAATGCAACGAACACCCCTGACCAAGATTATCATTGTTTCAAAAAATAATGCCGAAAAACTTAAACTGATAAAAAATAAATTTGCAGAATTAAACAAGTTCAAATTCAACCCGGACAAAGAGTTTGCAGAGAAAATTCTATTAAACGATAAAAGTCAGCTCATTCTGATAAACCAAAAAAAATCGACAATTGAAACCCTTTTCAAATTGATACCATAAGAAATGTTTCAAAATCAATTTAAACTTAAGGCTATAAAGGAAATACTGTTTATTTTATTATTTCAAAATACAATGTTTATGAAATTTTTTAAAACTTCTTTTTCTTTGTTGGCTTTACTCCTTCTGGCAAGTTGTGTAGGAAACATGAATCCTACAGGTGGAAATTCGACACCAAATTATCCTTATTTTATTACGACAAAGCCATTAGTAGTAAAAAAAATAGCAGTTCCAACAGGAACAAAACTAGTGTACGAAGAACAATTTTTTAAAGAAGGAAAGCAGGATAAAATGCTGAACGAGAGGGACCTGACTGATATTGGGCTTCCAAGTGGTCAAACTATAATTTGGGGTGGGGTTCCGGTAACTTCAATTAGCCGGTTTTTCAATTCAGAAATGCGTGGTTTTACTGTTTATGCAGATTTTACTAAACTAAGTGAGGATAAAAAAAACAGATTCTCCCGACTGTGGCAAAGTTGTGATAGCGGTATAGGAATCGCTGTTAAAGATATTGATGACTGGTCTTTTAACACCAAAAATATTTCTGACGTTCAGAGTTGCAGCGTACTCTATCAACGCTATTTTAAGGACAATGCAGAGCAGCAAAATTTTCTGGATGAAATGTATACGGCACTGTTAGAAACAGGTTCGAAATAAATAGTATTGCCCTCTTAATATTTTCTTATATTCGCCAGAATAAAACGCGGTCATTGATAAACAATGCGATTTGATGACTTTATAAACCAATTGGCATAAATCTCAAAACGGCATAATGAGAAAGTTTTTACTTGTATTGACAGGACTGATTTTAGTACTATTTTTAGCCTTAATGAAACTCGATTTTGTCTCTTCGGTTTTCCCCGGATGGAATTCGCATATAAATGATAATCGTTTTTATGCGATTGTCTTTTTGCAAAACCTTATAATTCCGGTATTTCTTTATTTTCGCATTCGAAGAATGGTAAGCATTTACATTTTTTTAGGCTATTTTTTTATTGTCAATATACTTTTTATTGTAAGCAAATCATTAGTTTACGACAATATAACACCAGGTTTGGGTAATCAAAACTTTCAGGCTTATATGGCTTTACAAAGGCTATTAATGTATAGCACATTATCAATTCATTTGATCTTTTATGTATTCTTATATTTAAAATTAAAGAAAAAAACAAATTAGCCTAACGAGCAAGCTGAAACAAAATAGAAGTGAAAAAAGACGAAATTAAAAAGACATATTGGACTATTTGTCCTGAATGTCAGGGACGTGGCAAAAAAAGTCAAAGACTGAGTAAGAAAGTCCGGCTTCAGTATCAGGCAGCATTAGAGCAATTTGAAAACTCAAATGGCGAAGGAACCGCTCCTGTACGTCCCAAATCTCACTTAAATTTATGCTTGAACTGCAGCGGATCTGGTTTAATTCGTTCAGATAGTCCTGTAATAGTCGATAAAGAAAATTACCCGCATATTGCTATTATTGGCGCCGGTATAGGCGGAGTGGCTCTGGCGGTGGCATGTTCGCATCGCGGAATACCTTTTACGCTATACGAGCGCGATATCAACTTCGAAGCCCGGTCTCAGGGCTACGGGCTCACGTTGCAGCAAGCCAGCAAAGCCATTGAAGGATTAGGTATTTTTTCGCTAGAAGATGGGGTAATTTCAACAAGGCATCTGGTTCATACTACTGAGGGAAAAGTAATTGGCGAATGGGGGGGCCGAAAGTGGGTACAGTCAGAATCAAATACGAAAACAGCCCCCAAACGTACCAATATACATATTGCGAGACAATCTTTACGCTTGGCCCTACTCGATCAGCTTGGCGGACACGATAAGGTAAATTGGGGACATCAGTTAGTCGATTTTACAACATCTGAGAATGAAGGTGTTCAGCTAAGTTTTCTTTTAAATGGAGAAATCACGAACGCTAAAGCAGATCTTGTAGTTGGTGCGGACGGCATTCGCAGTTCAGTTCGCAGACTGCTCATTGGCGATGCAATTACGCCTTTACGTTATTTAGATTGTATTGTTATATTGGGAATTTGCCCTTTGAGCGCTCTTGACGGTCTTGATAGTACTTTATTAGACTCGGCAACCGTATTTCAAACCGCCAATGGAAATGAGCGAATATACATAATGCCTTATACATCAGATACTGTAATGTGGCAGCTTAGTTTTCCAATGCCTGAGAGTGAGGCAAAAGCATTAAGCGCCCGGGGAGCAAAAGCACTCAAAGAAGAAGCCTGTCGCAGAACGCAGTGGCACGCCCCTGTTCCGCAAATCTTAGAAGCGACCCGGGAAGCTCAAATTTCCGGATATCCCGTTTATGATCGGGAATTGCTCAGTTCAGAATTATTAGCTAAAAGCAAACAAATAACACTAATTGGAGATGCGGCCCACCCCATGAGTCCATTTAAAGGACAAGGAGCAAATCAGGCCCTGCTTGATGCACTCACGCTGGCCCGTGGCATTGTACGCGGCTGCAGGCCATTATCGCAATGGCAAAAAGCCGGCATTAGAGAAAGTGTACTAACTGAATTTGAATCAGAAATGCTGGAACGGAGTGCTACAAAAGTAAAAGATTCAGCAGATGCTGCCCAGTTCCTGCATTCCGAAATTGTACTTCATCAAGGTGATGAACCACGAGGAAGGTCTTTAAAAAGGAAAAACACATAAGACGGTGCTTAAAAAGTAATTATGATCTTCAATAAGATAAATAAAATTATAAAATACCGTAATTATGAAAAAAAGCAAAGAACCTTTTTAAGAAATTAAGTAGGTTCTTTGCTTTTTTAGTTAAAGAAATTTTATTAAACAAAGTAAAATTTCATGTATTTATTCTATTCTCTTTTTCTTTATTATTTTGTTACCTGCGATATAAAGAGCGATTACTATTAAAAAATGAATTAGGTAAGATTTAGGTTCACCTTTTCCATTTACTACAGAAAAAACACGATTCCATCTTACCTTATTAATACCGCTACCCTCTTTGTCCCAGCTAAACCAGATAAAAACCGGTTTACCAATTACGTGATCAAAAGGGACATACCCCCAAAATCTGGCGTCTAATGAGTTCTGGCGATTGTCCCCCATCATCCAGTAATAGTCTTGTTGAAAGGTATAAGAAGTACTTGTTTTTCCATTTATTACAATCACATCACCATGAACTTTTAAGTTATTGTGTTCATATTCTTCTATAATTCGTTTATAGAAAGGAAGTGTTTTTAGGTCTAGTTTTATAGTTGCCCCTTTTTTAGGGATATAAATGGGGCCAAAATTGTCTACATTCCATCCCAAAGAAGGAATATGAGGAAATACACCTTCATCTTTTCCTTTTGGGGCTAAATACTTTTTAACTCCTTTTACCACCGGATTATTAGCGATTGCTGCAGCTTCCTGATCTGTTAGTGTCAAATAATACTGTCCGGTATTGGTAAGTGCAAAAGTTCCATTTTCATACTTCATACCCTCCCTTGCCCCATATCTATGTACAAGAACATCCTGACTAATAGCCTGACCTTGTGTGTCTATAATAAAATTATATTGGGTTTCTGCGCTTTTTGGTAATTCAGGTATTTTGCCATTAATATAAACATTTCCCTCTCGAATTTCTAAAGAATCGCCCGGAATTCCAACGCATCGTTTTACTAAATTTGTTTTTTTATCAATGGGCTTGTAATAATTTCGATCAGGATGAAAGTTATCCATATCACGCAAAGTATCTGCAGGTTGATTAAAAACTACGATTTCATTACGTTCAATCTTTTCTATTGATGGAAATCTAAAATAAGGCAATTGAAACTTGTTCAACAAAGATGTTTCTTTTTTTGTAGCCTCGTCATTGAATAGATATGATTTGGTACCTGAAAAAGGAATTGAGTCATGTACCATAGGCAATGCAACTGCAGTCATAGGAGTTCTTGCCCCATAATTAAGTTTACTTACAAATAAAAAATCACCAATTAGTAATGTCTTTTCCATTGATGAAGAGGGAATCGTAAAGGGCTGCACAATATAAGTGTGTACCAAGGTAGCAACAATAATTGCAAACAAAAGAGAACTGACAGTATCTCCCGTTTTAGTTTTGGGCTGCAAATCCCTATTTGCGATATAGGTTAGCTTTTGATTAGCGTAGTTTAAAAAAGTAATATAAAATCCTAATGTTACCAAAACTAATGCAGTATCGAGTCTTGAATTTTTCCCAAAACTTCTAATAATTTCTACCCAGACTACAGGAATTATCAAAAGATTAATAATAGGAATAAAAAGCAGGATAGCCCACCAGCGCGGACGATTTATGATTTTCATTAAAATTATTAAATTATAAATAGGAATAAATGCTTCTATGGGGTTTCTCCCCGCTTTTAAATAAAGTTTCCACGTAGATAATCCATGAATAATCTGCATGATTAAAATAAAAACGAGCCATTCTGCTAAATTCATGTTTTTTAGTTGTTTAAGTTGTTTTTTAAATCTACTGCTATTCTATAGGTAGTTTTTTACTTAGTTTGTTACATAATTTTTAGATAATATATACTACACCCCTTCTTTCTTTTAAACCTGTTTTGAAAAAAATCAATTAATTGTAGCGCATATATTTCTTATATTCGCTTTCAGTTAAAACTTTTCAAGGAAATACAATTGGTTATTTATACGCTGGTTATAGCCTGTAATGCATCAGGAAATGAAGAAATGGCAGATGCAGTTATTTTCAAATGAAGCATTAATGAATCGCTGCTATCAAGAAGGTTTTAGAAATCAGACAAGCATAAAAACAATCAACATAAATGGAAATATTAATAATAACCGGACCGCCTTATTCAGGAAAAGGAACACAATGTAATGTATTAAAAGAACTGCTCAATTTTGAACATATTTCTACAGGAGATAAATGCAGGGAAGAAAAACAAAATGAAACCGAAATAGGAAAGATAATGTCTCAATACGAGGAAAAAGGAGATTTAGTTCCTGACTCCATTATGAAAGACCTTTTTAGTAAAGTACTCGATGAAAATAAGGAAAAAGCAGGAATAATTTTAGATGGTTACCCAAGAACGAAAGCTCAGGTTGACGATTTAATTGAACTTGTTGCTTCAAAAAACCTGAAAATTGGAAAAGTTTTAAATATTGATGTTCCAAAATCTGAATTATTGATCAGAGCCCAAAAACGGGCAGAAACTTCTAATCGAAAAGACGACAAAGATCCTGAAATTCATATCAAGCGCATTAATGTTTTTGAAGAATCAACCAGGCCGGCAATTGAATATATGAAATCAAAAATCAAAGTATTGACTTTTGATGGCCTCGGAACGATTGACGAAATTACAGAAAGAATAAAAGCCAGTTTGCTATAGGCGTTATTTTTAACACACAAAACTAAAAGATGAAAGAATGTTGTAATCAAATATTCTTTCATTTTTAGTTTTATTGAAATTGATAAGACAATTTATAATAAACAATACATATATTTTTTTGAGAGATAAACGAAAACAGAAAATAAGAGAAAAAAGAGCTTTAAAAAACAAGGAGAAGAAAAAAGAAAAAATACAGTATTATCTTTTAATATCTGCTTTAATTTTTTGCCTTATAAATTTAACGTTTATCGAAAACAAAACGATTGGGCATGATAAAAGATATCAAATTTATATCTTTTGGTTGCCAATACTTATTGGGATATTATTTTTTGGAATATACAGAAGAAAATTTTTAATTGAAAAATACTTAAGTTTTAAAGAAGTATATGTCAAAATATATGTCATTGGATTTTATCTGTTACAGGGTATTGTGGTTTCATATTTAAGTTTTGGTCAAATTGCAGGTCTAACATGGAACTATATCAACCAAAAAGAAGCGGCAAAAAATCCAACAGAAATAGTAATTTGTAAAGTCACCCGGTTTTACACTAAAAAAAATCCTGATATTAGTTTTAAATTTAAAAATCGGACCGAGGTTTTTAGTGTTACTTCTCAAATGAATCGCGAAAACTATAATCGCAATCCCAAAGATTACGAATTAGAAATTATAGTGCAAAAAGGGATCTGGAATTATTATATAGTCAAACATTGGAAGTTAAAAAAAATCAACTAACAGCTTGTGACAAAATTAAGGTTTCTTAACAAGTTTTGTAATAAGCCTGGCATCCGTTGGATTCGTTTTGAACTTACGAACTATTTTACAGGCAAAAGGAATAGAAAATACGATTAGCACTTTGATAAATTCAATTTTTTAAAATTATTTTTTTATTATATTCGCTTTGAAATGTATTTAGTTTATGGTTTTGCACTTAGTCGTAAAAGAGGAAACTAATGTCTGTTACTCCCGTATTTCCGGGAATTTTAAACCAAAAAATGTTCGAAAAACCCAAACTTCTATAATAATTAACCAATCCTAATCCTATGAAGAAAAACATTTACGAAGAGTTAACAAATGAAAAATTAATCAAAAAGAGAGATTTATTTAAAGGTGTCTTAATTGGTTTTGGAGTTATTTTTGTCTTAGCTATTGCAATCGTAATCTATATTTTTACTGCAAAAGGTTTTAAAAACGTTTCTATTGCAACCCTTATTCCTGTTTTTACCCTGCCTATGACTTTTGTTCCTTTATTGATAAATTTAAATCTGCTGAATAAAGAAATTAAATCAAGAGACCTTTAAATTTTCTAAATATATAGAATTGATTCAGGTGTTTTTACTTCCTGCTTAAAATCTTTATTTTACCCGAGAATATGGTACTGAGAAGAATTAAAAAAAAAGAAGCTGCCTCGGGGCAGCTTCTTTTTTTTTATCGGATTAGTTTCACAAAGGCGCTATAAACGTCATCCTTAATAGACGTTCTCAAATAAATTTCGTTTTCGTCTTTTGTTTTAAACTCAAATTGAATTAAGGCAGCGTCTGAATAATAATACAAGTAATCATCAACCGCAAATTCAAGATTCGAAATAGGTTTTGTTGTTAATTTTGTTTCAAATGCTATTTCACCGTTTGTGATGTCCAATTGAAAAAGTTTTGCTTTACGGGTATATCCCCAAACATTATCACTTTCTTCGGTTATGTATTCGATATTATCGTCTTTAAAGTCGGTTTTCCAAATTTGGGTTCCTGTTTTTGAATCAACAGCATATATAGAAGAAACGGCTTCGCCTTGTGCTGCAAAATATACTTTTTTGTCTTTGCAAAATATACGTTCCTTAATATTGTACTGGTTTTCATCTAATTTAAATTGCCATAAAATATCTGGTTTATTAGGACTTAAGGCATAAACTACATTTTTTTCATTTGCTATAAATATATTTTCACCATCTGTTACAGGTTTTCCGTGTAGAGGTTCATCAAAGCTTTTTTGGTAAACCAGTTTTCCTGTATGGGCTTCAAAACTATATAAATTGTTCGCACTTTGGGTAAAAATTTTGTTATCAAAAAAGAGGACCGGAATATCATTATTGGGAGAATCCAGCTTGTAGTTCCATACTAAACTGCCATCTTTTGTATTAAGGGCGTAAATGTTCTGATTTTGAGAAGTTAGATACAGTTTTCCATCATTTATAATGGGAATCTGATCTTTTAATACAATTTGATCTGTACTATTTCCTAACCTTGATTTCCAAAAAACAGCACCTGTTTGATTATCAATTGCAAAAATTTCACCATTAATAAACGGAACGTAAACAACTCCATCCTGCAATGTTACTGCATTTGCACACATTTCAGTATGCGAATCTGTAGCTTTCACAGTCCAGGCAATTGATTCAGATTCTAAATCAAATGCAAAAAGAGAGCCGTCGTAATCATAAATTAGGATTAATGCTTTATCTAATGGAACTTTTTTAACCGGATTTGTGACTTTATTAGTGACTAAATCATTAGCCTTTGAAATCGTTGGCGCTTGCCCAAATATATTTATAACAGTAAATGCAAATAAAAGAGTAATTGTTATTTTTTTCATTTTTAAAATTTGGGTTTGATGATTTGATTGCTGTTTAGTAATATAAAATGAATCTTTCTATTTAGAACTCCAATTGTATTTCTTTACAAAGTCCTTTATGGACGAATTTACAGCTTTTATATAAAATTTTTCATTTTTTCAATGATTTCAGTTGAATAAGATCCGTTACTATTCAAGATTGGCTCATCGATCATCCGTTTATTAATTTTCGGATTAATTTTTACCGGTCTTACAATTTGATAGGATTTGTAATCTACGCTGGCGCTTGAAAAAAACAGAAAAAAGAATAACAAAGAGATTGGTTTCAATAGAATGCTTTTTTTTTAAGATTACTTACAATTCGTATACAAATTATGAAATACATATTTTTAGTAAGAAAAGACGAATTTATGAAAATTATTCTTCACAAAGAACGTAATGACATTTATTTGTGACGGGTATCTCGTAAAATGCAAAAATGGTTCAGCACATAAAAAAGAGATTAAATAATAAACTGCTTTTGACGAATCAAACATTCTTAGATCGTTTAGTTGTTCTTTAACCTGTGATAAATACGTTATTTTACCGGGAGATTAACGCTCTGCAAATAACCTGTACGGAAATACATTCGATGATTTACTTTTTAAATGTTTCATAAAACTCTCACATAGATATTCCCATTCTACCCGAATCTCCCCAACCTCCAAGACCAGTTGACGTTCCTGAATCTAAGCTTCCGTAAGAACCATTGCCTTCGAGCCCCCCCATATATACTTCTACTGGATAACCTGGAGGGCAATTAAGATTTGACTTCCAATAGAATTTGGGTAAGTTGGTTTGTTCTTGTATCATAATCTTTTCTTGTTTGTTTTGGCAGGAGACTGTTAAACTTATCAGCATGCCAAAAATTATTGATTGTAGTAGTTTTGCCATTTTAATAGACTCATTTTTAAATTTCAAATTTCTTTCTTTTAATGTTTTATATTATTTCATGTTACTAAGTGTTGATTCAGTAATCATAAAAGTTGTTACTGAAAAAACAACAGAATAAATGATTAACTCCAGATCTGAAATTTTATCTTTTTTAAAAACATTAAAAAATAAAATACTAATTGTTACGATTATTGGATAAACTGTAATACATAGAAACATCATTATAAGTATTCCATAACCCTGACTATCAATTTCTCTATATCCCCAAACTACAAGAACATTTAGAAAGCCAATCAAAATACCCGCTAATACTATTTTGCCAAAAATTCTTCCTGTTATTTTAGGAACACCACTTTTTATTGCTCCAAAAACGAATGTCAAAACAAATAATAAAATCGCGATCGTCTTAATAAAATTTAGACTTTCTGAAAATTGGGATGCATTATATATGATCAAAACGCACAAAAAATTTATGCAGACAAATACATTAAAGTTTATTTTTGTTGTACGTTTTTTAATATCAAAAATTGATTTCCATGTATCAATATATTCTTTCAGATGTTTTTTTATCATTTATCCCTTATTTACTTTAGCATCTTTAGCTCCTAATAATTTAGAAATTCCAATACTATGAATTAATATATCTCCACCAATCGCTTTGTGAGTTGTGGTAGAGGTTGTTTCGTTTAGATCTCCGCCAATCTCCACGGTTTTATTTTCATCGATATTTTGTTTGTATTCCTGGGCCTGCAAACTGTTTTTATTGTTTACCGTAGTAGATTTATCTTTTCCTACATGAGTGTTTTGGTCTTCACCCACGTGAGTAATCATATTTTTGCCAACATTAAAGGTGAGGTCTTCACCGATGTCAAAAGTCATATTTTTAGGTACTTTGACGAAAGTGTTCCCTTTACCATCCATAAAATACCTGTTGCCGCTAGGGTCTTCAATTAAAAGACTTCCATCGGCATCATTGTAAACGATTTTTATGCCGGAGCGGGTGCAAATTACTTTCATATCATTATTGGGTGTGGCATAACCGCTTTTTGCATTTCGGTTAAACATTGCACCCATTACTATTGGCATTTCGGCATTGCCACCCTGAAAATCTACAAAAACTTTCTCGCCAACTTCGGGGATGATATATATGCCTTTATCACTGCCTCCGTGCGAATGTGCAATGGGGACAAAAGGGGTTGTTTCTCCTTTGGCCTCCTGCCATGGCATCTGTATTTTTAAATCTCCAAGTCCGTCGGGATCATCATTTGCAATGACAATAGCGGTTTGGCTTTCGCATCGTGGGACTAAATCGGGATTTGTTTTGGGAGAGAAGACTGCACCGTTAAGATTTACAGCTTTAAAATGGTTTTCATAACCACCGCCGTCATCACAGGTATGGGTTATTTGGATTACCCTATAAGAACTTTCTAATTGCGGATCAACACCACTTATACTTACATTACTGCCTATGGTTACACCCGGAACCTCGCTCGAAGCTTCTATTTGAATCATATCGCCCATAATGGAGCGCATTTTGTTTTTGGCGTATTCTTCAGAGGATTTTTTTCCGCTTCCGCCAACTGCATTTTGATTGCTTTGAATTACCGTTTCTTTATTGAAAACCTGATTGGATTTGTTTATGAAATTTTGATGAAATCCATTGACTTCTTTTTTGTATTTAGAAGTGCTTTCTGCATAATAATTTCCTTTTAGATTATCATTTTCTATAGCTTTAAATAATGTTGGGCTCAGTTTTACATCATAGCTAAATTCCTGCATATTAACCCCATAAACAAGTTTAGGCTCTCCGCCAATTCCTCCGGGAGTCCCAAAGACCATTGAAGTTCCATTATAATAAAACCATTGTCCATAACGCATTGCGATACGGTTCAGGAAAGCAAAATCACTTTCGTTGTACTGAACGGTATAAGGCAGATTCTCTTTATAATGTGGAGTAACTTTCATATCGATATCATAACTGGCTTTTACTTGGTTTACAATATCGGCCAATGGTTTGTCTGTGAATGAGTTTGATTCTTTTCCATTGTCTAAAACAATAGAAGAACCATATCCGGTAATTAAAATGGTTTCTTCCATATTTCGAACGCGGGATTTTCGCATAGAAACCCTGGTCACTATTCCGGAAAATTGCATGATATAATCTTTAGGATTTGTAACCACCATAAGGTCATCTAAATCTGCTATTGCTTTTATTTCTATACTTACCTTTGCTGCTGAAAGATTCTGTGTTATCGGCATAACACTTTCAGATTCACCTGCCAATATATCCTGACGTACTTCAATAGAAAAAGTATGATGATCGTGAATTTTCTGATTAATCTTCAAATGGCTAAAATTTCGTATTATTATATCGCCTATTTTTATTGTGGTATCTGTATTTAATGCCATGGTTCTGATTAGTTAAATTGTTTTAATTCAAGGTTTTGGTTTAATAATTTTTCCAGTTATTTTCAAATAAAGTATTGCCTATTTTTATTTCATTTGATGAAATAAGAATTTCTGTAGTCATGGGAGTAACTCCCACATTACGAAATCTTTTTTTTAAAGAAATACAGTACGCTTTCTTAAAAGTTACATTTTTCATAGTGCTCATAGCGTCTCTGCGGTAAAAAATAACTTTTCCGTCCTTGATGCTGGTATGCGAAACCGCCCAATCCGAAAATAAATCAGTACTGGTTGTTTCAATAACTAATCTTATTTGCCCTCCTTTGGTTTTATTTGATGGTTTTCCGTTATTATCAGTGCCCTGGTCTAATTCGACATCAAATTCCAAAATATTAAATGATTCATTGTCTAATTCTAATTTTGCTAAAAAACTCATAAGTGTTATTTTTTAATAAATGATACGTGTAATTTTATTTTAGTGAGGTAAAACATAAAAATAATCTCTCAAAATGGTATGAATTTTAATCGAAAGCAATGCCGGATTTTGGTACTAAATCCCGAAATCCATAAAATTTCAAAAAGAAGTTTTTTTTAATGCTATAAATATAAACTCATTAATTATAATAAAACATCCACAATAAGTCATAAAAACACTACAATAAGGTTTATTTTGAGTAGCCGGAAGTAAGAAAAAGTGTTATTAGTAAGTGAAGTATGGTTTAAGGCATTTAGAGCATTATACCAAAGTAATATGATAAGAAAGGTTGTGATTTAACATAAAATCCGATTAAAATTTTCTGCTTTGCTCTCAGGAGATATGAAAAATGAATTGAAATAATGATTTATATCGTAATTGATTTCAAATTGTTATCCAGGAAAAGTTAAGTCAATAATTTTGCGATTTAACCTGTGGTTAGGTCACACTGAGAAATCACCCTATTTTGGGTTCAATGGAATGAGATAGATTTGCAGAAGAATATTGGTTATATAGCATTAATGACTATCAATAAATTAGCTAATTTCTTAAGGAATTTATTGATGGGGTGTCAGGGACTGCGGTCGGACATTTAATGCCCCCTTTTGAAATATTAAGTAAAATTAAACAAGTATGTCAGCTGTACTTCTTTTGGTCATTATAGTGGCCAGATTTTAATTGTTCCGTCATACGATGCACTTAATATGGTACTGTTGTCTAAAAGTTCAATAGATTGTACAAAGTTTTGATGTTCAAGTTCTGATATCAATTGTCCGTCTAAATTCCAAATTCGTACTTTATTGTCTTCGCCGCCAGTCGCAATATGTTTATTGTCTATTAGTTTAATGGTTCTGATTATTCCAACGTGCGCTTTGAATGTTTGTATTTCCTGTTGCACATAATCGGTTGTCAAAGTTCGTATAGAAATTTCACCATTCAGGCTCCCGCTGATTAGTTGTCTGGTTTGGCTATTAAAAGCAAGACTGATAATGGGGTCACTTGTACGAAATGTATGGATTGATATTTCAATTTTGCAATTCCAAATTTTGATAGAGCCATCTTCAGAACCTGAAGCGATAATATTGTCATCCAGTTTTATAACTTGCCAGACCCAATTTGTATGCTCATTATATGTTTTTAAAACAGTTCCGTCAAGATTAGATATTTTAATGGTGTTGTCACCACTGCCTGAAGCAAACGTATTGGCATCTATACGGCAAAGTGAAAGTACAATTGCCGAATGAATTTTTATTCTGTTTAAAATTTTGTAGTCTTTCCAAACAATTATTTGCTGGTCTCTTGAACCCGAAATAAAAATAGCATTACTTATTTTCTCAAGGCACAAAATCGAATTCTGATGGCCTTGCAAAGAATATTTTTGTTCTCCGGAAGCTGTCCAAACCTTTATTTCTTTATCTCTGCCGCCACTTAGAATGGTATTGTGGTCAATTTTGAGCAGCGACCAGATGTACCCCAAATGACCGCCAAATGGTTCTTTGTTTGTTTCGGTTTCTTTTTTTGAATATAGAATATCACTTCTTAAAACAAACTTTTCGCCTTGTGTCAAAACTTCTCCTTCGTGCCAGACATTATGGTCAAAAACTATTAAGTCGCCTTGTCTGGGAACATAGGAAGCCCAGATTTCATCGGTTTCTTTTGTTTTAAAAAACAAAGTTCGTCCTCCTTTAAATTCTGTTGCACTATTCAGATAAATCATAAAAGTCAACTTAGATTGGGTTGTTTCATTTCGATAATGAATTCCATCAAGATGTCTGTGAAAATATTGATGAGCCGAATATTTACAAAATCTAATTCTATTGTTCAGTTCCTTCAAATGCCAAACTCCATTTTCGGCTTGAATACCTGAACTTATTTCTATGGTCTCAGGCAAGTATGGTTTTACCTTTTCAAAAAGCAGCTTTGCTAAAACATCGTTATCCACGACAAACCTGTCATTATTTCTGTAATAGGTTGGATAATTTGAAATTGCTTTTTGAAATGAGTTCTTAATGTCGGTATGGAGTAATTGCTCACATTCAGATTTGCAAAATAAAGCCGGGATTACAAAACAAGTAAAGTTTGCATCCGGTAAAATATTTTGTATTTCAATTTTAGTAGTTGTCAAAGTAATTCTGTTTCTTTCTTTAAGTTTGGTTTGTTTTGGTTTGCATTTCAAACTTGTTGCAAAAAGTATGTTTTAAATATTCTGTCCATTGACAAAAAATGATTTGTTCCACAATACTACACAAAAAAAGGATACGGCAATTGGCGTTTTTGGCTAAATTTAGATTTATTTATTTATTAAAATAAAAATCAATACTGCTTCTCATGGTGATTTTAGTTCCAGATCAGCCTTTTATACTGCTTAAAAAAAATAAAAGGCTTAACTCCTGCCGGATATCAAAAATCGTCTGCAAAAACAAGTACGATATTATAAATTAAGAGTTCTAATTTATAAATTAAAACCTTTTAAATAGCTGTCTTCTGGATATTTGCACTCATTATTAACAATCTAAAATTTTAAAAATGAGAAAAGTATTTCTGTTTATTGCCCTTAGTTTTTTATTTTTCAATGCAAATGCCCAGGTAAACGATGCTACAAATGATTGGCTTTTGATTCAAAAAACGCTTAATCTGTATTTAGATGGGCAAGCTACAGGTGATTCTGTTAAAATAGGGATGTCATTTCATGACTCCTGGCAACTCAAATATATTGCTGATAACAAATTTAATATTGTAACTAAATCCCAATATCTTTCAGGATATAAATCTCCAAATGCCAGATCTGCTAATTGGTCCGGTCGTATTGTATTTATTGATATTACAAATGCTGTAGCTACAGCAAAAGTCGAAATTAGTACTTCAAAACTGTTGTTTACAGATTACTTCAATCTCATGAAAACAGATAAAGGCTGGTTTATTGTAGACAAAATATCAACCAGAACCCCTCATAAAATCGTTGAAGTAGCAGCTCTAAAGCCAAAGGAATAAGAAAAGTTTTATTGGAAATTTAAAATAAAAAAGGAATAGTTTTATTCATTGTCCTTATAAGTTTATTGTATTTCCGGATAGTTAAAAATTGTGATTCAAAAAAACCTCCTTAATTTCTTAAGGAGGTTTTTATGGAATGTCAGGAATGGCATTGCTTAACGTCAATTTTTGACGTTTTTAGAAAAAAAATGATGAATCGTTAAGCCCTAAATTTCCTTTTGTTTAAAACCGCTTCCTTTCTATTGTCTTTGCGATAAAGTTTCCAGTACTTTTTCTAAGTTATCAATAGACATTGTAAAGCCTTCTTTAAAGCCCATTTCAATCATCTTCTCTAATCGCGCAAGAGATTCATTATAAATGGTAATGCTTACTTTAGTGATACCGTTTACTTCGCTAAAAGTATAATCCCAATCAGAGCCTGGCAATTCAGGATTTTCATCCTGGTCTGCAAAAGCATTATGCATTTTAAAATTGGTTTTTGGAGTAATAGAAGTATATTCCTGAATTGACCAACGTTCTTGCCCTTCAGGACTTACCATCGCATAAAATCTTCGTCCGCCAACTTCAAAATTCATGTATTTTGTTTTGGAGGTCCAGGGCTTTGGTGCCACCCATTTGTCGAGTATTTCCGGTTTGGTAAAGGCATCCCAAACCAGCGGAAGTTCAGCTGCAAATTCTCTGTTTATAAATACCGTTTTTGTTGTTTTGTCAACGGTAAAATCAAATAGCAAATTGTTTTTCATTTTTTATTTTTTTTAATTGTTGCTAATACATTGTCGAGTTGATTAAATTGAATTTCCCAAATTTTTCGGTACTGTTCCAGCCATTTGTCAATCTCTTTCATTTTTTCTATTTCTAAAGAGTAATAGATTTCTCTTCCCCTGTATTCTTGCTTTACTAATGCGCATTCTGTTAGTATGCGTAAATGTTTTGAAATGGCCTGCCGACTGTTTTCAAAATGTTCCGCAATAGTATTGGGTGTCATTGCCTGCATAGCAATAAGGCCAATAATTGCCCGTCTGGTAGGGTCTGCAATTGCCTGAAAAATGTCACGTCTTATTTCCATTTTAATTTATTTGCCACTATATGGTTGCAAATATAAGCGCAATTATTTGGTTGCGCAATTTTTTAATTGAATATTTTTTCAGGAAGGAAATAATGTAAAGTTTAAGCTAGTTGATTGTGGCTGTATAATTATCACTTCATGTTCAACTAAATCAAGTACTTATGTAAATTAATTTAAAACAATACTTTAATGATAAATGGAAGAATGAAATTGTTCAAATAAACAATTTCAAAACAAAAAGTGTCTTGAAGATTTAAAATTAACAAGCGAATTTTAATTTTTTAAAAAGGATATCCTATTCGAAAAGCGGATATAATATCTGACAAAAAGGATGTTTTACGGGATATTTTTTTATCTTTGAAATTCAGGGTTTTTAATGCAAATGGCTTTATCTTTGAGCCTTTAGAAAAATGGAGATTCATTATGGAACAAAAAATACATCAGGGAAGAAACGTAAAACGCTTCAGAGAAATGCTTGGTATCAAACAAGAAGCCTTGGCTTTTGATCTGGGAAATGAATGGAACCAAAAGAAAATTTCTATGCTGGAGCAAAAAGATGTAATTGAAGATAATTTGCTTAAACAAATCTCAAATGCATTGAGAATTCCTGTTGAAGCGTTTCAGAATTTTGATGAAGAGCAGGCGGTAAATATCATATCAAATACTTTTAACGACCAATCCAATGGGTACAATTATTATCCAACTTTCAATATAAATCCAGTAGAAAAATGGATTGAGGCTTTAGAAGAAATTAAACGATTGAATTTAGAACTATTGAAAGCCAAAGATGAGCAGATTAAGGTTATGGAGAAATTATTAAATGGAAAATAAACTTTATCAATAAGATATTGATTCAAACAAAAGAGACTTTCGAGGTCTCTTTTTTTGTTACCATAACAGGCAAATAGTCAAAATAAGTAGCCATTTAATTTTAAACCTGATCGCGCGGATTTGCAATCCGTGCCCGCAAAGTAAAACACAAAAAACTCCTTAATTTCTTAAGGAGTTTCTTGGTGGAGTGTAAGTGACTGTAATCGGACACTTAATTCCAATTTTGACATTTTTTGAAAACTTGAAATAGGCTTTATAAAAGTTATAATCCAACTGTGGCGACTTTAGGTCTTTATTGAAAGAAAAAAACGAGAAAAATCACAAAAATAACAAAGCCACTGGAAAACAGTGGCTTTGTTTGTTTCTATGTGGGCGATGAGGGGTTCGAACCCCCGACCCCCTCGGTGTAAACGAGGTGCTCTGAACCAGCTGAGCTAATCGCCCTATTTTACTAGGTTGCTATCGTTATGTGATTGCGAGTGCAAATATACAGCTAGATTTGGTATTTCCAAGTCTTTTTAGAAAAAAAATGAAATAATTTTCAGCCTTTTTATTTACTAATCTATTTTTCAGCTTTTTAAAAACTAAATAAAAATTACGATTAGTCTGCATTTCGTTAAAAATACAAATCCAGAAACCTAATTTATAATATTCTTTTGTGGTCACTTGCTATAATCCTATATTTGCATACCTTAATTGTATATCCAAATGGCAAGATTTAAAGAAAATGATTTACCAAAATCAAAAATTACCGCTACTTCACTTAACAAAGCAACCATAATATTCAAATACGCCGGAAAACACCAATGGAAATTTTATGTTGGATTGGTGTTCCTTTTACTGACAGGGGCCACTGCCCTAGCCTTTCCTAAATTAATGGGAATGCTGATTGACTGCGTGAAAAACAAGAATAACGATCAGGCCAATCAAATTGCACTGGGTTTAATCGTGATTTTGTTTCTTCAGTCTTTCTGTTCTTTTTTCAGATTGTCTTTATTTGTCAATTTTACCGAAAATACACTGGCAAATTTACGTTTGTCTTTGTACACTAATTTAGTAAAACTGCCTATGACATTCTTTTCTCAAAAAAGAGTTGGGGAGTTAAACAGCCGTATCAGTGCAGATATTACGCAGATACAAGATACCTTAACATCGACAATTGCCGAATTCTTACGTCAATTTATCCTGATTATCGGTGGTGTTATTTTATTGGCTACAGAAAGCTTTAAACTGACCTTATTAATGCTGGCTGTAGTTCCTTTGGTAGCTGTGGCAGCCGTAATTTTTGGGCGTTTTATTAGAAAATATTCTAAACAGGTTCAGGATCAGGTTGCAGAAAGCCAGGTTATTGTTGAAGAAACCATGCAGGGAATTAGTATTGTAAAAGCATTTGCAAACGAATGGTACGAAGTGGCGCGATATAAAGGAAAAATCAGCGAAGTGGTAAAACTGGCCATCAAAGGAGGTAAATACCGTGGTTATTTTGCCTCTTTTATCATCTTTTGTTTGTTTGGTGCTATCGTAGCCGTAGTTTGGTATGGCGTACGTTTGAGCATTGCCGGAGAAATGAGCGTTGGCCAATTGATCTCATTTGTATTATACTCTACATTTGTTGGCGCATCGTTTGGAGGAATAGCCGAATTATATGCCCAAATTCAAAAAGCAATTGGAGCAACAGAACGTGTTTTTGAATTATTAGAAGAAACTCCGGAGAAAATAAGTGCCGCACAACATACTGGTCCGTTAGAAAAAATCAAAGGAAATGTTTCTTTCAAAAATGTAGCTTTTAGTTATCCTTCAAGAAAAGAAATTCAGGTATTAAAGGATGTGAATTTTACAGCTGAATTTGGACAAAAAATTGCTATTGTAGGGCCAAGTGGAGCTGGAAAGTCGACGATATCTTCTCTGTTATTGCGTTTTTATGATATTGAGTCAGGAGAAATTACAGTTGACGGAAAAAACATTTACGATTATGATTTAGAAAACCTGCGTGGTAATATGAGCATTGTTCCGCAAGATGTTATTTTATTTGGGGGAACAATCAAAGAAAATATTGCGTACGGAAAACCAGACGCAACCGACGAAGAAATTATGCTGGCAGCCAAACAAGCCAATGCACTGAATTTTGTAGAAGGTTTCCCTGAAAAATTCGAAACGGTCGTGGGAGAACGCGGTGTAAAATTATCCGGAGGCCAGCGTCAGCGTATTGCTATTGCCAGGGCATTACTTAAAAACCCAAGTATTTTAATTTTAGATGAAGCGACTTCATCTTTAGATAGTGAAAGTGAAAAATTAGTTCAGGAAGCATTAGAGGTATTGATGGAAGGAAGAACAAGTATTATTATTGCACACCGCCTGTCGACTATTAGAAATGCTGATAAAATTTTAGTTTTAGATCATGGAAAAATAACAGAAGAAGGTACACATCAGGAATTGATAAATCTTGAAAACGGTACTTATAAAAACTTAAGCAATCTTCAGTTTAGCAACTATTAAATAAACGAAATACCTATAGCTAATTTTAAATAAAAAGAAATGCCACATTTAAGACTCGTTCTGATTTTATTATTTATCATTTTAAATACAATAAGCGTTCTTGCGCAAGACAAACCTTTTAATGTTGTAAATATTACCCCTGACGGTTCAAAATACATTAAATTTGGAATGAATCTCCAGGTTTGGGGAAGATATACCGAATTAAATCCGAATAGCAAAATTGGCACTACAGAAGTTAATGATGCCTATGATATTGTCATCAGGCGCTTACGGCTGCAAGCAATGGGAATGTTAACGGATAATATCTTTTTTCATTTGCAGTTGGGCCAGAACAATATCAATTTCACCCAAAATAACGGGCCTTCAAATGCGCCGCTTTCGGTTATGGATGCTTTAGGGGAATATCATTTTAGTGATAAACTTCATATTGGCGGCGGTTTAACCAGCTGGGGATCCGGAACAACACGCTACTCATCCAACAGTTCGGCAACCCAATTGAGTTTAGACACTCCTATGTACCAACAGATTGCGAATACATCCTCTACTTTTGGCAATCGTAATCTAAGCATTTATGCCAAAGGATATCTGGGAGATTTAAGCTATAGAATCGCAGTAACCAATCCTTACAGAAATACAGCGAACAACATTGGATTTAATTCTACTGTAAGCCCGGAAACACCGCGGGCACAATTTGCAGGAATCTTAACGTATCACTTTCTGGAAAAAGAACAGAATCTGGAAGCTTACAACAGAGGGACCTATCTAGGTACTAAAAAAGTTTTCAATCTGGGATTAGGTTATATGACGCAGGCCAATGCTATGTGGCGTTTAGATACCAGTGGTTCGGGTGTAGTGCATCATGATGATATGAAGGTTTTAGGATTAGATGTTTTTTACGATAGTCCAATTGGTGATAATGGCTCGGCTATTACAGCTTATGCCGCCTATAATAATGCTCAGTACGGAAAAAATTATACACAATTTATCGCTATACCCAATCCTGCGATTGCAGACCCTGCACTGCTAAATGGTTCAGGAAATGGTTTTATAGGCGTTGGAACAGGAAATATCTATTATGCCCAAGTGGGATATTTATTCAAAAACTCAGACAATGTAGCAAAAAAAGGACGTTTCCAGCCCTATATAGCAGCACAGGTTGCTGATTTAGAAGCCTTGAATACGCCAATGGCTATGTATGAGATTGGAGCCAATTATTACACCACAGGAACTTTTGGCCCAAAATTTAGCTTAAATTATCAAAACAGGGCAGTTTACGACAAGTCTGTGTTGAATCCAGAATATACACAGTCTGATCGCTTGGGTATGGTTGTTTTACAATGCCAGGTTTCTTTTTAAACAAAATATAAAAGCACAAAAAAACTCCAACTTTCGTTGGAGTTTTTTTGTGCAAATCTTAAACTGAGGCTATTTTATTTACCTTTTCTACGCTTACGTTCTGCTTTAATCATAGACAATTCGCGACTTGTTTGTCCCGCTACAGAAGTATTTTCTTCGGCACGACGAATTAAGTACGGCATAACATCTTTTACAGGTCCAAATGGTAAATATTTCGCCACGTTATAGCCGTTTTCGGCAAGGTTGTAACTGATATTGTCACTCATTCCGTACAATTGTCCAAACCAGATTTTATGGTCGTTTTTAGCGATTCCTTTTTCCTGCATCATGTCCATTAGTTTATAAGAACTTAATTCGTTGTGAGTTCCTGCAAAAATGGACATCTTTTCGAGATGGTCCAACATATAATGTACGGCATTATCATAGTTTATATCTGTTGCTTCTTTAGAAACACAAATTGGAGAAACGTATCCTTTTTCTTCTGCTCTTTTGTTTTCTTTTTCCATATAAGCACCACGAACTAATTTCATTCCGATAAAAAAGCCTTCTTTTTTGGCGATCTCATGCAGATTTTTCAAATAGTCCAAACGATCCCAACGATACATTTGCAAAGTATTAAAAACAATTGCTTTCTCTTTATTGTATTTACGCATCATATCAGTAACAAGGTCATCAGCAGCATCCTGCATCCAGCTTTCCTCACCATCAATCAATAAAGCAACATCTTTTTTGTGTGCTTCACTGCATATTTTATCAAAACGTGCCACTACCCTGTCCCATTCTGCTTGTTCAGCAGGGTTCAAAATTTGTTTTTCTCCTAGTTTTTCATACAATTCAAAACGTCCTAAACCGGTTGGTTTAAATACCGCAAAAGGAATTGCAAGGCGCTCTTTGGCAAAATCTACTGTTCTTAAAGTCATTTCCAGTGCAGCATCAAACTGCTCTTCTTCTTCTTTTCCTTCAACAGAATAATCCAATACAGATGAAACCCCTTTTGTAAACATTTTATCTACAACACTAAGACAGTCATTTTCGTTTATTCCGCCACAAAAATGGTCAAAAACTGTTGCACGAATCAATCCTTCAACAGGAAGATGCGCTTTAATAGCAAAATTAGTAACAGCCGTTCCAATACGTACCAATGGCTCGCTGTCAATCATTTTAAAAAGAAAATAGGCTCTGTCAAGTTCAGTGTCGCTTTTTAACGAAAATGCAACCTGGGTGTTATCGAATATTTTTTCCATTAAGTTTAGTTTTTGTGCAAAGATAGAGAGTGTTTTGAATATTATTTACTAAAACATGCCAAATTTTTCAGTATCGTTAATAACATTGTGAGAACAATTATAGAATAAAGCAAGACTTTACTGTTTTTTTAAATTTAAATTCGAAAAAAATAAAACAAATAGCGTAAACCTTAATTAGAATCATTCGTTTTAAAACAAATTAGAACAAAAGTTTGAATATTATTTAGCTAAAAATGCCTTATTTTGCGCTTTCAATTAACTACAGAAATATGCAATCAATTCAGGCGAATAATTATCTTGTACATTTTAACCAAAATGCATACGAAGCCCTAAATAATCATTTAAAAGAAAATAAATACTCTAACTTGTTTATTATAGTTGATAATGAAACAAATGAGTATTGTCTTCCAAAGTTTTTACCTGTACTGGAAACCGATTTAACCATTGAAATCATTGAATTTGAAGCAGGTGAAATCAACAAAAATATAGAAACCTGTATTGAAATCTGGAAGGTATTAACAGAGCTTGGTGCTGATCGAAAATCGCTTGTTATTAACCTTGGCGGCGGTGTTGTGACAGATTTAGGCGGATTTGTTGCCTCGACTTTCAAACGTGGAGTTGATTTTATTAATATACCAACAACTTTATTGTCTATGGTAGATGCTTCTGTTGGAGGAAAAACAGGGGTTGATTTAGGAAATCTTAAAAACCAGATCGGTGTAATCAACGTACCTCAAATGGTTTTAATAGATACACAATATCTTGAAACATTGCCACAAAATGAAATGCGCTCCGGATTGGCCGAAATGCTAAAACACGGTTTAATATACGATGCGGCCTACTGGAAACAGTTTTTAGATTTAAAAGCAATTGATTTTGCCGATTTTGACGAATTAATTTATCGTTCTGTTGAAATTAAAAATGATATCGTAATACAGGACCCTACAGAAAAAAACATCCGTAAAGCCTTGAATTTCGGACATACTTTGGGCCATGCCATAGAAGGTTACTTTTTAGAAAGCGAAACTAAAAAAACGTTGCTGCACGGAGAAGCGATTGCGATTGGAATGATTTTGGAAAGTTATATTTCATTACATAAAAACCTGATTTCGGCAGCCGAATATGCAGAAATTAAAACAGCGATTAAAGGCATCTATGATGATGTAAAGATTGAAGAAAATGACATCGATCCGATCTTGGAATTGCTGATTCATGACAAAAAAAATGAATACGGTTTAATTCAATTTGCATTAATTGAAGGCATCGGAAAAATAAAAATTAACCAATCCGTTGAAAATAAATTGATTCTAGACGCGTTTCAAGATTATAAATCTTAAACTTTTTTTAATAAAAAGCTTTGCTTTAGGTGTATATTATTTTTTACATTTGCCACGATGAAAACAAACAACAAACAAAGACATTTTAACTCTTACAGAAACCGTCTCAACAGTTCCTTACTAAGAATGCTGGATCGTTTTTATAACAGCAAAAGTCCGTTTTGTTGGGATGTTTTTTTGTACTCAAAAGCAGAACATGAAAAACTGCAAATTGTATTTGCAAATATTAGGGTTTGAATTTTAGATTTAGCACAGTTCACTAAATTAAAAATGCATCTTAACTATTTACAAATAAATGAATACAAAATATTCTGATCTGATTAATCAAACGTACTATTTTCCACAAGAGGAATTTAAATTAAACAAAGACAACTTACAATTTCACAATATCGATTTGATGAAGTTGGTGGAACAATACGGTACGCCACTGAAATTTACCTATTTGCCGCAAATTTCTGAAAATATCAATAAGGCTAAAGCCTGGTTCAGAAAATCGATGGAAAAAAATAAGTACGATGCAAAATATTACTATTGTTATTGTACAAAAAGCTCTCATTTTGAATATATTATGAATGAAGCTTTCAAGAATAACATTCACATCGAGACATCATCAGCTTTTGATGTTAATATTGTGGAAAATTTGCTTGAAAACGGTAAAATCAATAAGAGTACCTACGTTATTTGCAATGGTTTTAAAAGGGACGAATACATTACGAATATTGCAAGATTAATCAATAGCGGACATAAAAATACAATTCCGATTATTGATAATTATGAAGAATTAGATTTGCTTCAGGCTGAAATTAAAGGGAAATTCAAAATTGGAATTCGTATTGCAGCTGAAGAAGAGCCTAAATTTGAGTTCTATACCTCAAGATTAGGTATTGGATATAAAAACATAGTTTCATTTTATAAAAAACAAATTCAGGAGAATGACAAATTAGAGCTAAAAATGCTTCACTTTTTCATTAATACCGGAATAAACGATACTTCGTATTACTGGAATGAGTTAGTAAAATGTATCAAAGTGTACATTGCACTTAAAAAGGAGTGCCCTACTCTTGACGGTTTGAACATTGGAGGAGGTTTTCCCATTAAAAACTCTCTTGCCTTTGAATATGATTATCAATATATGATTGATGAAATTATCAATCAGATTAAAATAGCATGTGATGAAGCCGAAGTTGATGTTCCAAACATTTTTACAGAATTTGGATCATTTACAGTGGGTGAAAGCGGTGGCGCAATCTATCAGATTTTGTATCAGAAACAACAAAATGACAGAGAAAAATGGAATATGATTGATTCTTCATTCATCACCACTTTGCCGGATACCTGGGCGATAAACAAACGTTTTATCATGCTGGCGGTTAACCGTTGGAATGATACATACGAGCGGGTTTTATTAGGTGGCCTGACTTGTGATAGTGACGATTATTACAATTCAGAACAAAATATGAACGCTATTTATTTACCAAAGTACAGCAAAGAAAAGCCACTTTATATTGGTTTCTTTAATACTGGTGCGTATCAGGAAACTATTGGAGGTTACGGAGGATTACACCACTGTTTGATTCCACAGCCTAAACATATTTTAATAGATCGTGACGAAAACGGAATTTTAGCGACTGAAGTTTTCTCAGAGCAGCAAACTTCTGATGATGTATTGAAAATTTTAGGTTACACAAAAAAAGTATAAAAAAAAACCTGCAAAATAAAAGTTAATATCTAGAAAATTATTAATTTGCAGTACCATCTAAAAGGTTAAACTTTTAATTCAAAAAAAACAAAAAAACAAAAACAAATGAAAGGACCAATCAGTCAGTTTATTGAAAAACATTATTTACATTTTAATTCTGCTTCTTTAGTTGATGCTGCAAAAGCTTACGAACAACAATTGGCAAATGGTGCTAAAATGATGGTAAGTATGGCTGGCGCTATGAGTACAGCAGAAATTGGTAAAATTTTTGCCGAAATAATTAGACAAGATAAAGTACAGATCATTTCATGTACCGGAGCCAATCTAGAAGAAGACATCATGAATTTAGTAGCGCACTCTCACTATGAAAGAGTACCAAACTATCGTGATTTAACACCAGAAGACGAATGGGCGTTGCTTGAAAGAGGATTAAACCGTGTTACTGACACATGTATTCCTGAGCACGAAGCATTTAGACGTTTACAAAAACACATTTACAAAATCTGGAAAGATGCAGATGACAAAGGAGAACGTTATTTTCCTCATGAATTCATGTATAAAATGTTGTTATCTGGCGTTTTAGAAGAATATTACGAAATTGATCTAAAAGATAGCTGGATGTATGCAGCAGCTGAGAAAAATTTGCCTATTATTGTGCCGGGTTGGGAAGACAGTACAATGGGAAATATCTTTGCTTCATATGTAATTAAAGGAGATTTAAAAGCTTCTACCATGAAATCAGGAATCGAATATATGACATTCCTTGCTGACTGGTATCCAAAGAATAGCACTAACGGAATTGGATTTTTTCAAATTGGTGGTGGTATTGCAGGAGATTTTCCTATTTGCGTGGTGCCAATGTTGTATCAGGATATGGAAATGCATGATATTCCGTTTTGGAGTTATTTCTGCCAGATTTCAGATTCAACAACGAGTTACGGATCGTATTCCGGAGCAGTTCCAAACGAAAAAATCACCTGGGGTAAATTAGATATTAAAACCCCTAAATTTATTATCGAGTCGGATGCTACAATTGTTGCTCCGTTAATTTTTGCTTACTTATTAGATTTATAGGATATTTATGAAAAGAGTTATAGTAGACTACGCTAAACTTACCAATGAAATTTTGAACCTTTTGGTTGAAAAATTTCCTGATGGTTATGATGATTCGGATGTTATCCGTTTTAGAAATGCTAAAAACGAATTGATCGAAGCTGTTGAAGTTCGTACTGAAGACACTATTTATTTAGTAAAAATTAGTACTAAACTTGCTGACAGAATTGAAAATTACGATGAAGATGATGATATCGACGTAGATGTTGATGTAATCGAGCCAGTAAAAGGTCTTGATCTTGATGATGATATTGACGACGATGATGATGACGATACGCAAGATAAACCAGATGTTGATGGTGGAGATGACGATGACGATGATGACAGAGATCCGGATGATATCGCCGACGAAGATGATGACGAAGACGAAGATTAATTAAAATCTTTTAAAATAAACTAAAGGAACTCAATTCGGGTTCCTTTTTTTATGAACTAAAAAAGTATTATTTAAAAATAAGAAAAGTACTATATTTAATTCTTTTTATTATATTTAATGCTTTAAAAATATCAGCCACATGAACTCAGAAATTTTACACGCCAAATTAAAAGAAAACTTTGGATTTGAAAAATTCAGACCCAATCAGGAAACTATTATAAATACCATTCTTTCCGGTCAGGATACTTTAGCTATTATGCCTACTGGTGGAGGAAAATCGATTTGTTTTCAGTTACCTGCTTTAGTATTACCCGGAATTACAATAGTTATTTCGCCATTAATCGCACTGATGAAAGATCAGGTCGATAGTTTAAAAACCAACGGAATTAATGCCTGTTATATTAATAGCAGTCAATCCGGCGAAGAACAGCAATTTTATATTGACAATTTAAAATCGAATACTTTTAAATTGGTTTATATTGCCCCTGAAAGTTTGTCGTATTTGGATGTTGTCTTTAATGAGCTGACAATCAGTTTGATTGCGATAGACGAAGCACATTGTATCTCTTCCTGGGGACATGATTTTCGTCCCGCTTATACCAATTTGGGATATTTAAAAAGCCGCTTCCCTTCTACCCCGGTTCTGGCATTGACGGCCACGGCTGATAAAGCAACGCGTACCGATATTACCAAACAATTAAATCTTCGAAACCCAAAAACTTTTGTAGCTTCTTTTGACCGGAAAAACCTGAGTTTAGAAGTGCGTCCGGCATTGGACCGTGTCAAACAAATTATTGATTTTGTAGAGGATAAACCCAACGAATCCGGGATTATTTACTGTTTAAGCCGAAAAACAACAGAAGAACTTGCCCTGAAACTGCAAAAAAATGGTGTTAAGGCAAAAGCCTATCATGCCGGTTTAGAAAATAAACTTCGTGCTAAAACCCAGGACGAATTTATAAATGATGATTGCCAGGTCGTTTGTGCTACCATTGCTTTTGGAATGGGAATTGACAAATCAAACGTACGATGGGTGATTCATTATAACCTACCCAAAAATATAGAAGGTTATTATCAGGAAATTGGCCGCGCGGGTCGCGACGGATTACCTGCCGAAACGGTTTTGTTTGAAAGTTATGCAGATGTGATTCAGCTTCAGAAATTTGCTTCTGAAGGTTTGAATTCAGATGTTCAGCTGGCAAAACTGGAACGAATGAAACAATATGCCGATGCATTAAGCTGCAGACGAAAAATTCTGCTTTCTTATTTCGGTGAACTCGTTAAGGAGAATTGCGGTAATTGCGATATTTGCAAAAATCCTCCAACATTTTTCGATGGTACGATTCTCGCGCAAAAAGCATTGTCTGCTATCAGCCGTTTGCAGGAATCTGAGCCTCTGGCTGTAATTGTAGATTTTTTGCGGGGCTCGAGAAACGCGTATATCTTCGAAAAAAATTATCAAAGCTTAAAAACGTACGGAATTGGCGCAGACATTTCATGGTACGATTGGAATCAGTACCTGATTCAGTTAATAAATTTAGGATATTGCGAAATTGCTTTTCATCAGCACAATAAAATTCTTTTAACTCCTTTTGCAAAGAAAGTTTTATTTGAAGGTGAAAAAGTAAAACTCAATACTGTTGTTAAAAAAGTAATTGATAAAAACGAAATCAAAGAAACAAAAGTCAAAGCCGCTAAAAATTCACTCTTTGAAATACTTCGAAAATTACGTTATGAAATTGCAAAAGATGAAGAAGTTCCAGCGTATGTAATTTTCAGTGATGCAGCATTGAGGCAAATGGAAACTTTACGTCCTATGAGTGATGAAGAATTCCTTGCTATTGATGGTGTTGGTAAAGTAAAACTCGAAAAATACGGACAGGAATTTATAGATGCAATTGTTTATTTTGAAAAAGTTAAAAATGCAAAAACAAAAGCCAAAAAAGAAAGTAATACGTATAAAGCAACTTTAGAGCTATTCCAAAATGGTATTCCTGTGCAGGAAATTGCGGAACGACGAAAGCTGGGGCTTCCTACTATTATTTCGCATTTGGCCAAATTATATATAGACGGGAATGATATTGACTTAAGTCAGTTTGTCTCTAAAGAAGAAGTGATGCAATTGCATAAAGCGCAAGTAGACTTAGAGTACCCCACTGCTTTAAAACCGTATTACGACCATTTTGAAGAAAAAATGTCTTATGATAAGATTAGATTAGGCCTTGCGATTGTGGAGAAAAATAAGTAATAATTCTCATTAATTGTGTTTACACCAAATTCCGCACTAACCAAAACAGACATGAGATGACATCGTTCTTCGTAATAACAATTATATAAAACAAAAAATCCTGTGAAATTAAATTCACAGGATTTTTTTATATTTAAAAGAAATTTTACAAATATCTTTCCTGAAAAACTTTTTGATGGTGTTTTTGGTGTCCAATGATGACAAAACCTAAAGCACGAACCGAAAGCTGGTGTGTTGAAGCAGTTCCTATTCGTTTAATTTGCTCTTCGGTAAGGCTTTTGAAAAACAGTAAAGTAGAATGCCTTACCGCTGAAAGTTCAGTAAGTAATTCCTGAATACTTCTTCCGTTTGCATTTGTGTTGTCTGCATAATCATTTTCTTCAAAACCCGGCAAAGCCGTTTTGTCATTTCTTGAAAATCGTAAAGCGCGGTACGCAAAGATTCTTTCGCTATCAATTAAATGCTGAACAATATCTTTAATCGTCCATTTTCCTTCCGCATAGCGATAATCAAATTTATCCAGTGGAATATTCTGTACAAATCGGATAAAATCATGCAGCGAAATTTCAAGTTCTTCAATTAAATTAATTTCTCCTGCCTCTTGAACATAATTTGCAAAAGGACCGGAATATTCTGTTTCAGGTAATTTACTTGTACTCATTTTTTTTAAGACATTTATTTTTACTTCAATAAGAAAACTATATTTTAAGCAGAATTTCTGCTGGCATTTGTATTTCCAAAAAGAGACCTGGTCACGATTTTTTCGTAGACTTTTATCAGTTCTTCATTGCCGTTGTTTTCTTTGTTTAATTCATTTATTTTCAACAAAGCATATTGTTGTATTGTCAACAATGGCAGTACAATACGTTCTCTTACCTGAATAGATGCTATACCATCAGGATAATTTTCCATCAGGGTTTTGTGACCTGCTATTTTCAATAAAAGGCGTTTTGTTTCAGAAAACTCATCAAAGATAATTTGCCAAAATTCACCAAACTCAGGATCTTTTCTCATGTAAGCTGTTAAAGGTAAAAATGATTTTGCCAGTGACATCATACTGTTTTCCAAAAGTGTTTTGAAGAATAAAGAATTGTGATATAAATCCTGAACTTTATCCCATTGACCACTTTCTTCAAAATATTTTAAGGCAGATCCCACACCAAAGAACCCGGGTACATTTTGTTTCAACTGACTCCATGAACCCACAAAAGGAATTGCTCTTAAATCAGCAAAATCCAATGATTCAGATTTACTTCTTTTGGATGGACGGCTTCCTATATTGGTTTTAGAATAATATTTTAGCGTGCTCATTTTTTCCAAATATGGAATAAACTTAGGGTGATTTTTAAAACTTAAATATTTATCATATCCTAAACCGGCTAACTGAGTCAGAATTTGAGTTTCTTCATCACTTAATTCGTTCTTTCCTTTACTAAAAACCTGATTGGTTACACCTGCGCTTAGCAGGTTCTCGATATTATAACGGCAGGAATCTAAAGTTCCGAAATTAGAACTAATCGTTTGTCCCTGAACTGTAATCTGAATTTCGTTATTTTCAATTTTTGGACCTAAGGACGCATAAAATTTATGTGTTTTTCCACCACCACGAGCCGGAGGACCTCCACGGCCATCAAAGAAAATCGCTTTTATGCCATATTTTCTTGAAATTTCTGTAAGCGCAATTTTAGCCTGATAAATACTCCAGTTGGCCATTAAATAACCGCCGTCTTTAGTACCGTCAGAGAAACCTAACATGATCGTTTGTTTGTTTCCTCTCGCCTGCAAGTGTTTAGAATATTCCGGATTGGTATACAATTGCTCCATAATCTGATGTGCATTTTGCAAATCATCAACAGATTCAAAAAGCGGAATAATATCTACTGTTGGGTTCTCCCAGTTGTTCAGTCGGATCATGGCAAAAGTCTCCATTACATTCAGGGCGCTTTCGTTGTTACTGATGATATAACGATTTGCTCCAAATTCACCATTTGCTTTCTGAATGGTTTTAATAGCCTGAACTGATTCTAATGTCGATTTTGTAATTTCATCATCAAAGTCGGCAGGATTCAAATCTCCTTTAACTTTAGATAAAACTATTAGTTTTTCATCCTCGGATAAATCAAAATAATTAGACGGAAATATGCCTGAGCCGGAATTTAAGTAATGATTCACAACGTCTTTAAAAACAGCATTATGAATTTTACTATTCTGACGAATATCCAAAGTGGCAAAATGAAACCCAAAAAGATTTATTTTTACTAAGAATGCTTCAAGTTCATCTAAATAAAGAGACTGATGTTTTTCAATAATAATATCGCGAATCAGATTTAATTGCGTCAGTAATTCGTCTAAAGTGATGTAAATCTCTCCTTTGGAATAAAATACCGAACGGTAAAGTTTATGTTCAAGATCAGTCACCAAAGTATCTACGCCTGAGAAAGTTAGCTTTCTTTTTAAATCCCTCATTTCGATATAATAACACTTTAAAATTGAAGTACGCAAACGGTCTGCAACTTTTAAGGTAATTTCTGTAGTAACAAAAGGATTTCCGTCACGGTCTCCTCCTGGCCAGAATCCAAGTTTTATTAATTGGTTCTGAATGGCATTTCCCTGAAGAATATTCTTTTGCAAATAATGCACAATCTCTCCTGAAGTTGCATAAAAAACATTCTCTAAATACCAGATCAGAGAAACCGCTTCATCATAAGGATTGGGTTTTTCGTTCTGGATAAAAGGAGTTTTTCCTAATTGCGCCAATAATTGTTTTATTTTCAGCAAATCGTTCAAACGAATTGCTTCGGTCAAATCATTGATAATTCCTAAAACGGGACCGGGATAAAATTGTGTTGGATGTGCTGTCAGAACTGTTCTGACATTAAAGTTTTCCAGGAATTCAATTAATTCATCATCTTTCTCCTTAGCGTCTGATTTTTCCTTGATATCACGTAAAGACCCACGTCCTTCCATATTGTTAACTTCTGGAAAGGCAGCGTCTTCAATCGCATCAAACAATACAATCTGACGTTCGATATACTGAATAAATCGAAACATAAGATCGATTTTCTCTGTTTCAGAGGCATTATTTAAGTATCGGTTAGAAAAGAAATCAAAAATTTCTTTTGGTGTTTCCTGTTTTTTAAACCCTGTTTCGCAAGTTTCCGTAAACAAAGGCAGTAAAACCCCGGTATTGTCTATAGAATCAAATGGTAATGTTATAAAAACACTATTGTAAATGTGGTATTTTGAGAGAACGTCCTGATTAAAACGTTCAATTTTTGGCAACGTGTACATAATCGTGTTGTAGTTGGTTGGTTAATTAGTCATAAAAAAACCCCAAGAATAAACTTGAGGTTATATTTAAATATAGCATTCAAGAAAGTTATTACATATTTTTAAAAATAGTATGCATCAAACGCTTCTTATCGTTTATACTTTCTTCTAATGAAATCATAGTTTCTGTTCTGTAAACACCATCGATATCATCGATCATGAAAATAACTTCTTTTGCGTGCTTAGTATCTTTTGCTCTGATTTTGCAAAAAATATTGAATTTTCCTGTCGTTACAGAAGCTACTGTTACGAATGGAATTTGATTGATTCGCTCTAATACAAATTTAGTTTGAGACGTGTTATTAAGAAAAACACCCACATATGCAATAAATGAGTATCCTAATTTATCATAATCCAAAGCCAATGAAGATCCCATTATTATCCCTGCGTCTTCCATTTTCTTTACTCTAACATGCACTGTACCTGCAGATATCAATAGTTTTTTTGCAATGTCAGTAAACGGAACTCTCGTATTGTCTATTAACATATCTAAAATCTGGTGATCTACTTCATCTAAACGAAATTTACTCATAATTCTTTAATTAATATTACTAATTGCTATTACAAAGTATAAAAATATATATAAAAAACAACAAATTCACATAAAAATTAACTTTTTATCAATCCGTTAACAAATTTAACATTTTTATTTAAATAAAAATCTGCTTTTTGATTCAATTTCGGAAAATTACTAAAGTCATCAGAATAAATAGCTCCTTTTGCATCGTATTCATAATGTCCAAAATAATTTTCCAATTCGCCCACTTCAACTATATAAGCGTTAAAATGAATCTTATTTTCAATCAATTCTTCTTTGTATTGTGCGACAAAATTCGTAATAATTTCGATACCATCATAATTTATTTTGATATTTTTATACATAAAATCATAAAAAACCACTTTATTTTGTGAAATATTCAAATAATCATTAATTCTGTTATCAACTAAATCGTTTTCGCTAATGAGTTTAAAGCTTGTAATTAGTGAGAAAAAGATGAATTTTCTGGTCATTTCTCTTTCATAATCATTCGGAAAATGACCGGCTTCAAATAGTATTGTTGGCGCTCCCAGAAACTGAAAAGTGTCTCCTATACAGTTTAAATTGAAGGAATCATCAAATCTGCCTATTTGTCCCGGAATGTATTTTTGCAATTCATCATTAATTCCTGCAATCAGATTAATAGCTTTTAACCGATTCTCATTTATCTCACGCTCTTCATTATAAGAAGGTGCTAAAAAAGAAACCGTTGCGGGTTTTCCGGTAACGCCGGCTCCAAATATAGTACGCTGATCGTGCAGGTTAAAGCAATAATGGGGTTTAAAAGTTTCGAAAACAGTTCTTAATACATTGCTTTCCGGTTGGGTAAGATTCTGGGAATCGCGATTTAAATCCACTTTATTGGCATTTTCCCGCGTATAAAGTCTTGCCCCGTCAGGATTTAATATCGGGATACAGTAAAATGTAAACGTTTTTAGCATTTTTTCAGCAAAATCAGATGCGACGTTTAAAACATTTATAAAGTCAAATAAGGCTTTCGTGGTGGTGCTTTCGTTTCCATGCATTTGAGACCATAAATAAATACGGATGCCTCCGGTTCCAATTTGGTAACTATATATAGGTTCTCCTAAAACTGACTGACCAATAACTTCTATCTTATTATTGGTATTTAATCTGTCTAATAAAGGCTGAATATGATCTAAAGTAAGATAACGACCTTCTATGGTTTGTTCTTTGTACTGGCTGAATAATTCTTCTAAATTCATTGTCTTTTGATTAGTTTACAAAAGTAAACATCTTTATTTTTACAATTGTAAACAAGTAAAAAAAAGATAAATTTAGTTTTGTAAACAGTTTTTTAGATCCTTAATGGTGTATTGTCATTAAACGGGTTAACATTTGTTATTACTTGAAGTATAAAAACGCAATCTATACTTATTCAATGTTTTATATTGAATCATGTAAAGTTTTAATACTATACATTTTGTCTTTATTCTACTATTTACAACTGTAAAATTGCTTTATTAGATTCTTTTCGTTACATTTGTAAACAGTCACTTTTCAAATAATAATTTACAATGGTAAACATCGATGATTTTGTAAAACGTCTTGAAATTATACTTGATTATTACAGCTTAAATGCTTCTGCCTTTGCTGATAAAATTGGTGTTCAAAGATCAAGTATGTCTCACCTGCTCTCTGGGAGAAATAAACCAAGTTTAGATTTTGTCATGAAAATCTTGGAGGTTTTTCCTGATGTAGATTTGTATTGGATTTTAAACGGACAGGGAAGTTTTCCTAAAATCGAAAAAGAAGAGGCTCTGAAAAGAAATGATACTGTTTCAGATTTTGTAAAACCCATTACTCCTATTTCTCCAAATGAAAATCTGATTGGTGTAGATTTATTTTCCAGCGTTAGTGATCCTGAAGAAATAAAACCTCAAAACAGAAATCCTGCAGAAATAAAAAAATCATATTTAAATCCCGATGAAGAGGAAATTGAAAAAATAGTCTTTTTTTACAAAAACGGAACCTTTAAGGTATATCATCCGTGATTTAAAAAATTGGCGTATTTGAAAATTTTTAAAAATAATTTCGATTTAAGGGATTCTCACGCCGTTGAAAAAATATTGAAAATTTACAACTCAACTCCGTTTTCAGGAATTTTACCTAAAACACCTTTATAGTGTTGTTTTAAAATTTGAAGATCTGCTTCGTAATTTCCGGTAGGAAAAAAAGGTTTTCCTAAATTGACTTCTTTTTTGCCCCAGTCAAATGCTACGGGAACAATTGGAACATTTGCTTTAAGTGCTATATAGTAAAAACCACTTTTAATTTCCTTTACTCCTTTTCGGGTTCCTTCAGGGGCTACTGCTAAACGAAAAACTTCTTTACGGTCAAAAATGGCTGCAATAGAATCAACTTTATTTAATCCGCCTGTACGATCGATGGGCTCACCGCCAACATTTCTAAAATAATATCCAAAGGGAAATTTGAATAATTCTTTTTTACCCACCCAGTTCATTTCCAGTCCTGAAATTCCGCGTGTAAAAATTCCTAAGTAAAAATCGTGATTACTCGTATGCGGCATAACCATTAAAATACATTTTTTTACTTCAGCATTCTCCAATCCTACTATTTTCCAGCCCATTAGCTTAAAAAAGATGAATTTATACAGTTGTTTCTTCATTAAAATTTATTTTTAAATGCAAAATAAAAGATTTAAAGTGGTATTTTTGAGTAAAAGCATTTAAAAATGATTCAAAAATTATTCAGTTATATTATTCCAATAAAAATATTTAAGAAAAAATCACAAAGAAGCAAAATGATTGAAGTTACCTGGAATAATGGCGAATTAGTCCTGGATTCTGAAAACACAAATTATTCTTACGGAAGCTTACAACGTATATTAAGATACGGACTTCGGAATATTGGTTATGAGGCTATTCTTCAAATGGATCATATTTTATTACTGGGAGTTGCAGGTGGAAGCGTGATCAAAACACTGGTTGATGAAATTGAATATAAAGGTAAGATTACAGGTGTTGAAATAGATCCGGATATGATCAAAATTGCAAATGAATATTTTAACCTTAATCAGATAAAACAACTTGAAGTTGTTATTGATGACGCTTTTGAATTTGTTTTAAAAACAAAAGAAAAATACGATTTAATCATTATTGACATTTTTGAAGATATCAAAATGCCTAACTTTTTGTTTGAAAGCTTTTTTAGCGGACGCGTTTGCTCTCTTTTAAATAATAAAGGTTTTGTTCTTTTCAACACGATGATTTTAGATGAAGCCCATAACGTTCGAAATAGAAAATATATTTCTGAAATAAACCCAAACTTATTTACTTCAAAAATGCTGCCCCGCATAGAAGTTCATAACGAATTAATAATTATAGAAAAAGTAGCCTAGATATGAAACCCCTTGCCTCTATTTTAAAAGCCTTGCCACCTGCTAAAGTAATTGATTCCAGTATTAATTTTGATCAGTACGTTCCTTTGGACTTATCGATTACGAATCAGGAATTAGTTAATTCTAAACCAGAAAATGCCGCAGAATTCGAACAATTTATTTCAGTATATTTAGAACGAAATAATGCTAACGTAGCCTATGGCGGTTATATTGAAGGAAGGACTTTGTACCAGCGAAGCACTATTTTTAAAAACGATTCAATTCCGGAGCGCAATATTCATATTGGTCTTGATTTATGGACAAAAGCAGAAACTGCTGTACTGGCTCCACTGGACGGAAAAGTGCACAGCTTTAAAAATAATGTCGGATTGGGAGATTACGGACCTACAATAATTTTAGAACATGAAATTGAAAATGAAATTTTTTATACTTTATACGGACATTTATCGTTAGAAAGTATAGAAAACCTTAGCGTTGGGACATTTTTTAGCAAAGGTGAAAAGATTGGGGCTTTAGGAAATTCAACTGTCAACGGAGATTATGCGCCCCATGTGCATTTTCAGATTATAAAAAATATTGAATCTTATTCTGGTGATTATCCCGGAGTCTGCAATACAAATGACCTGAACTTTTATATAGAAAACTGTCCTGACCCCAACTTATTATTAAAAATTACTTAAATAGTTATGAAGAAAGCAGGATTGATTATATGTTTGTTGTTGTTAATTGGATGTAAATCGAAAAACATAAGCAGAGACACTGAAGATTTAAAAATCAAGAAAGTTTCAGGCGCCGAAGTAAATGCCGGTCAACAGAAAAAAGCGTACGAATTAGGGAAACGGGTTTTAGAAACCTGTAATACATCAAAATTTAAACCTTTTAATGATACAGAAGTTACGCCCTCAGTTATGGAAAATACAACTGAAGAACGATTGACTAAAACGTGTCAGAGATTTAGGCAATATTACGGAAGTTTTATAGATTTAAAATTAGACGGGGTTTATAAATCTAAACAAGAAGTCATTTACCGTTATCGTGCCTTGTATACAAAAAAAGTAGCCAATAAAGAATTGCGCATTTTTGTGAACGGGGATAATTTGATTTCTGCCATAAAATCAATGGATTGGGATGAAAAATTTGACGCTAAACTAACCGAACAATAAAGTACAACTTATGAAAATAAAAATGCCACTCCTTTTATTACTGTTTATAACGACTTTTGCAAATGCACAGGAAACTATGAGTGTAAAAGGTTCTCAGCCGTTTCCGGCGACTCAGAATTATACATTTATTTGTGAAAAATATGCTTATACAGGTGAAGCAAATATTCAGATTGCAAAAACAGATAAAGGCGGTGTTTTAAAAATAACAATTGCTACTACAAACGATAAAACCAGAATTGCTGGTGGACTTTATGTCGATTTGGCTAATGCGGATGTAATTGCCTGTCTGGATAAAAATGTAAAAGAAACTGCAGATGGCAAAACCTCTTCATATTATTACTTTACTCCTGCTGAATTTGCAAAACTTAAAAAAACGGATATAAAAGGTATTCGATTTATAATTACAGGCGGGTCTAATACTTTTGGAGATCAGACCGGATATTTTACAGCCTCAAATAAAATGTCTTATTTTTCGACAGCATTCGATAAATCAAAAAAATCATTTGATACGGCTGCTGCAATTACCGCTTTATAATATATAGTTTAGTATAATAAATCTTATATTTATACTCTAATTTTCCAATTATATGAATCCTAACGAGGCTCTAATTACAAAATTCTATACCGCTTTTGCTAATGCTGATGCAAAAACCATGAGCGAATGTTATCATCCAAAAATTCATTTTATAGATCCTGCTTTTGGTTTACTTAAAGAAGAACAGGTTTCTCAAATGTGGGAAATGCTGATTCTAAAAAGCAAAGGCAAACTTAAAATCGAGTTTTCAAATGTTAAGGCAGATGATTTTACTGGTACTGCTAAATGGGTTGCCACTTATAATTTTAGCAAAACCAATAGAAATGTGATCAATAGAATTTCTGCTGAATTTGCTTTTCAGGACGGATTAATCATCAAGCATACAGATAGTTTTGATGTATGGAAATGGTCTAAACAGGCTTTTGGCGTAACAGGTTATTTATTAGGCTGGACCGGTTTTTTTCAAAGTAAAATTCAGGAACAGGCGTTATTGTCACTTAAAAAGTTTCAGGAATCCAAATAATTTGGTTAAATTAGAAATTCAAAAACTTCACATTAACTAAAAGATATTTTTAGTTCGTTTTTTCTATTTGCCTTCTTGAAAGAATTTGCTTTTTTGCTACTGCTCTTTGTTGTGTTAATCGTGTTTTAATTTTTGAATAACTATGAAAGAACTTATACACAAAAAATTAAATCAATTACAGGCAACAGCAATTTGTGGCAATGATATTAGTTCATCCTGTTTGTACGTTTCGGCATTGACTATTTTATATGCGGGCCAATATGCATGGATTTCTTTATTGATTGTGGCAGTTGTTTTGTATCTTTTTAGAAAAATTTATGGCGAAGTTGTTGGTGCGATTCCTCTAAACGGAGGCGCTTACAATGTTTTATTAAATACGTCAACCAAACGTTTAGCCTCTCTTGCCGCTACATTAACGGTTTTGTCTTATATGGCAACAGCAGTAATTTCGGCATCAGAAGGAATGCATTATCTACACGGAATCTTCGACGGATTAAATGTGACCATCGCTACAGTAATTGTTTTGGTTTTATTTACCGGACTTGCTATTTTAGGAATCGGTGAATCGGCATTTGTGGCTGTTATCATTTTCATTACCCATATTGCAACTTTAAGTTTACTTGTTTTAGCATCAATGTATTTTGTGTTCAATAATGGTTTAGATACTTTTCATGTCAATTGGCAAACTCCCATCGCTTACGGAAATATAAAAACAGCGCTCTTTCTCGGGTTTTCTACTGCTATGCTGGGCATCTCAGGTTTTGAAAGTTCTGCCAATTTTGTAGAAGAGCAAGAACAAGGCGTTTTCCCCAAGACACTACTAAACATGTGGGGAATTGTAAGCTTCTTCAATCCTGTAATTGCCATACTTTTAATAAGCGTTATTCCGTTGACCGAAGTGGGTGAGAATAAAGAATCTCTTCTGGCGCATTTAGGTCAGACAACTGGTGGGTCCTGGCTGGCATGGTTAATTTCTATTGATGCTGTTTTAGTTTTATGCGGAGCCGTTTTAACTTCATTTGTCGGGGTTTCGGGATTATTAAACCGAATGACATTAGACCGTATTTTGCCCAATTTCTTTTTAAAGCAAAACAAAAGAGGTTCTCATTATCGTATTGTGATCAGTTTTCTGGTTCTGTGTATTTCCGTATTATTTGCCACAAAAGGGCATTTAGAATCGTTGGCCGGAGTGTATACTTTTTCGTTTTTGGCAGTAATGGCGCTCTTTGGACTTGGTAATTTGTTATTAAAATTCAAACGCCGAAAACTACCAAGACCGGAACGTGCACGTGGTATTTCTGTCGTAATTGCAGTTTCATTTATTATTGCTGCTTTTATAGGAAACATGCAGCTTAATATCAATGCTTTTTACACCTTTTTAAAATATATGGTACCGTCTTTGATTTTTATCGGTATCATGTTAAATCGTGTTATTCTGATCAAACTTTTAATAGAAGCACTTGAATATTTTTATCAGCCACTACGCCGACTAGTGATTCTTAGCAATCGCTATTTACAAAAAATGAGTGTCGAGATCAATTCGCAGGAATTTGTTTTTTTTACCAAAGGCGACGATATTGCAATTCTGAACAAAGTTTTACAATATGTTCAGGGAAATGAAACTACTAAAAAACTTAAAATTGTTCACGTCAAAAATGACTCGTTAAGCAATGAGGCCCTGATTAAGGATCTTGAAGTTTTAGATCGTGCTTACGACGATATCGATATTGAATACCTTGAAATACAAGGTGTTTTTGGACCTGAAATTATCGATGAATTATCTCAAAAATGGAAAATTCCTAAAAACTTCATGTTTATAGGCTCACCCGGAAATAAATTCTCTTATCGCGTTTCTGACCTCGGAGGAGTGCGTTTGATTATGTAGTTTTTTTAGAAGCAGAAATAGTTGTTTTTTCAGTACCATTACTCCCGCTTTCCGTTATATCTTTTATGGCAAACCCTGCCATAAAAGGATATCACTGCAATCGGGGCTAGAGAAGAAATTTACATTTTCATAAAAAATAACAAACCCGACAGGTGTTTAAATCTGTCGGGGTTATATAGAAATTATTTTATGTAAAACGAGCTTTTTGTATTCTTCTTAAAACGTTGCGCACTTAGAAGTGAAGCTGATTACGCTTTAAACCAGCCCGCTACCAATTCATCTTCAAATGAATTTGCATTTTTATGGATAAACTCGTTTGTGTTTTTATTATAAGAATAATCTAAAGCCCAGTCCTGGTGATTTTTAGCCAAATCTTTAATGCTATCGCAAACAAAAGCAATCTCTTCGTCTGTAGTGGTTGGGTGAATAGACATTCTGATCCATCCCGGTTTTTTGATCAGGTCACCGATCGTAATTTCATCTACCAGCTTATTCGAAGTTTCCTGATCTACGTGTAATAAAAAATGCCCGTACGTTCCGGCGCAACTGCATCCTCCTCTGGTCTGGATTCCGAACTTATCATTCAATAATTTTACACCTAAATTAAAATGAAGGTTTTCGATAAAAAACGAAACCACACCCAAACGGTTCTTATGTTGTCCTGCCAGAATCTTAATGTTTTCAACAGGGTCTAATTGATCAAAAACATACGCTACAATTTCATGTTCACGTTGCAGGATGTTTTCAATTCCCATTTCTTCTTTTAGCTCAATCGCTAAAGCTGTTTTGATAACCTGAAGGAAACCAGGGGTTCCGCCATCTTCGCGATCCTCGATATTATCAATGTACTTATGTTCTCCCCAGGGATTTGTCCAGCTTACTGTTCCTCCACCCGGACAATCAGGAATCATATTATGGTATAATTTTTTATTAAAAATCAAAACACCGGAAGTTCCCGGCCCGCCAAGAAATTTATGAGGCGAAAAGAAAATAGCATCTAGGTACGCTTCAGGATCTTCCGGATGCATATCGATTTCTACATAAGGTCCTGAGCAGGCAAAATCCACAAAACAAACGCCGTGATGCTGGTGCATTAATTTTGCTGCTTCATGAAAAGGCGTTTTCAACCCCGTAACATTAGAACATGAAGTTATCGAGGCTATTTTGATGGTTCGGTCAGCATATTTTTCTAATAACAAGGCTAAATTATCCAGAGAAAAAAGGCCTTTTTCGCAGGAAGGAATAATTTCAACATCAGCAATCGTTTCTAACCAGGAAGTTTGATTTGAATGATGTTCCATGTGTGAAATAAAAACAATTGGCTTTTTTTCTGCAGGAACCGTGATAAAATCTTTTAGGTTTTCAGGAATTTTAAGTCCTAAAATACGCTGAAATTTATTGACCACTCCTGTCATTCCCGTTCCATCTGTAATCAAAACATCATCATTATTTGCATTAGTATGGCGTTTGATGATATTTCTGGCATGATGATACGCTTTTGTCATGGCAGTACCTGACACAGTCGTTTCAGTATGGGTATTCGCTACAAAAGGCCCGAATTCATTGAGAAGTTTCTCTTCAATCGGCCGGTATAGCCTTCCGCTGGCAGTCCAATCAGTATAAATAATCTGTTTTTTGCCGTATGGAGAGGTAAATTCCTGATCAATTCCAACAATATGCTGTCTAAAATCCTGAAAATAGGTTTCTAAAGTGATGGTATTATTTTTGCTATTCATTAGTGTGCCTGTGTTTGATTGCAAATATATTCCTTTTTTATAAAATTGCGAATTTATCAATTGTAAACTTCAAACTTTAAACAACCGATTATTATATTTAACTAAAAAGACTTTTTTTTAGCAAATTATCATAATATTCTATAGGATTAATAGGGCATGTAAACTTTAACGATGACATTTATGGGAAATTTATCAGTAGCCACTTTTGGTGGTGGATGTTTTTGGTGTGTAGAAGCTGTTATTCAGCGTTTAAAAGGAATTGAATCTGTAAAATCAGGATATTCCGGAGGTTTTATAAAAAATCCGCCTTATCGTGAGGTTTGCACCGGCAGGACTGGTCATGCTGAAGTGATACAGGTTACCTTTAATCCTGACATAATTTCATATCACGATCTAATCTTTATTTTCATGACAAGTCATGATCCAACTACTTTAAATCGTCAGGGAGCCGATAGCGGCACGCAATATCGTTCTGTTGTTTTATACCATGATGAAGAACAAAAGAAAATTGCCGGACAGGTTTTTGATGAAGTGAAAGCGTTTTACGATGATCCCATTGTTACTGAACTGACTTCTTTTGAAGTGTTCTACGAAGCCGAAGAAGATCATCAAAATTACTACAACAACAATCAGGAAGCACGTTACTGCCAGATTGTAATTGATCCGAAAGTGCAAAAACTAAAAAAGATGTACGCGGATAAGTTAGTTGGTTAAATAAAGTTTTGTCACAGGTTAAAAGGGTTAAAAAAGATTTTTTCTCTTTTACTTCTTATCTGGCAGGGATTTATAAAAAATCATTTCAATCTGTGTAATCTGTGGCAAAAAAATAAAACTCAAATGAAAAATCTAAAAATAAATAATCGATTTACCGCTGAATTACCTGCAGATCCCAGCGAACTAAATGAAGTTCGTCCTGTTTCGAATGCGCTTTTCTCTTATGTAAATCCAACAAAGCCTTCAAATCCTAAACTGATCCATGCTTCTGAAAAAGTAGCGGAACAGGTTGGAATTTCGAAAGAAGAAATTCGATCTGAAGCATTTTTGAATACTTTTTCAGGAAAAGAAGTGCTTCCGGAAACACGCCCTTATGCGATGTGTTATGCCGGACATCAATTTGGAAATTGGGCCGGGCAATTAGGTGATGGCCGCGCCATTAATCTAACAGAAGTTGAGCACAATAATGCCTTTTTTACACTTCAGTTAAAAGGTGCGGGAAAAACACCTTATTCGAGAACCGCTGATGGTCTGGCTGTTTTGCGTTCTTCTGTCAGAGAATATCTTTGCGCTGAGGCCATGTATGCTTTGGGAGTTCCTACTACCCGATCGCTTTCTTTAATGTTGTCCGGTGATCAGGTTTTACGCGATATTTTGTATAACGGAAATCCTGCTTACGAAAAAGGGGCGATTGTTTGCCGTGTTGCGCCATCGTTTATTCGTTTTGGAAGTTTTGAAATGCTGACTGCCAGAAATGAACTTAAAAACTTAAAGCAATTTGTAGAATATACCATCAAACACTATTTTCCGGAAATTAAAGGCGAACCAAAAGCACAATACTTAGCGTTCTTTAAAACCGTTGCAGATAAAACCCGCGAAATGATTTTGCATTGGCAACGGGTAGGTTTTGTGCATGGCGTTATGAATACTGATAATATGTCGATCCACGGAATCACAATTGACTACGGTCCTTACGGATGGTTGGAAAATTATGACCCAGACTGGACGCCAAATACTACAGACAGTCAAAACAGACGATATCGTTTTGGCAATCAGCCTCAAATTGCACAATGGAATTTGTATCAACTGGCAAATGCAATCTATCCTTTAATTAATGAAGCTAAGCCTCTGGAAGATATACTGGAATCTTTTATCTCAGATTTCAATGCAGATTATAAAATAATGTTTTTAAGTAAATTAGGTTTGTTTACTTCAACTGAAACTGATGATAAAATAAGTACTGCTTTAGAAGCAGTTTTACCATTATCAGAAACTGATATGACAATCTTTTTTAGAAATTTGGCTCAAATTCAAAAGTCAGATACAGTTGAAAAAGCAATAGAAAGAATAAAAGATTCATTTTATATTCCTGAAGAAATTTCAGGAGATATTCTGGATTCCTGGAAAAAATGGTTTGTAGTCTATCTCGAAAGGCTGAATACTGAAAGTTTATCCGATGAAAATCGTTCTGAGAAAATGAACGCCGTAAATCCTAAATATGTGTTGCGAAATTATATGGCGCAATTAGCCATAGATGCCGCAGATCAGGAAGATTATTCTTTAATCGATGAATTACATACCCTGTTGCAAAAGCCGTATGATGAACAGCCTGAGTATGAGAAATGGTTTGCAAAACGACCTGACTGGGCTAGATCTAAAGTAGGATGTTCTATGCTTTCTTGTAGTTCTTAATATAGTTTTGCCATGAATTTCACGAATTCGTTATTGTTATTTTAGATAATGAATCCATGAAATTCGTGGCACCCTTTTACTTAGAAGTAATATAATCGACAATCATATGAGCATGAATGCGGGAATTTTCTATAAACCATTTATGGGTTTGCATTCCGCCACAAACAACGCCTGCCAAAAATAAGCCTTCAACATTTGTTTCCATAGTTTCCGGATTATAAGTTGGCGTTTTTAGCTCATCTTCAGACAATTGAATTCCCATTTTCTCCAGAAAAGTTAAGTCCGGTTTGTAGCCTGTTAAGGCGAGAACAAAATCATTTTCGATGGTTATTTTACCATTTGGCGTTTCTATAACCACCTCATTTTCCTGAATTTCAGTAATATTCGATTCAAAATAGGCTGTAATGCTTCCTTCGGCAATTCTGTTTTCTATATCCGGTTTTACCCAATATTTTACGCGGCTATTGATTTCGTTTTTTCGAATAACCATAGTCACGTTTGCCCCTTTTCTCCAACATTCCAAAGCAGCATCAACAGATGAATTATTAGCCCCTACCACCAAAACATTTCTAAAGGCATATTCGTGTGCTTCCTTGTAATAATGGCGCACTTTAGTTAATTCTTCTCCTTTTACATGCATCTTAATCGGAATATCATAAAAGCCTGTGGCAATAATGACCTTTTTTGACTCATAAACAGTTTTATCAGTGGTAATCTTAAAAACAGCATTTTCTAATTTCTGGACCTGTGTTACTTTTTCAAACAGGTGAATGGAGAAATTAAAATAACGGTGAATGTTTCTGTAGTATTCTAATGCTTCCTGACGTCCCGGTTTTGGAGCTAGACAATTAAATGGAATATCCCCAATTTCAAGTCTTTCGGCCGTTGAGAAAAAAGTCATGTACAATGGATAGTTGAAAATGCTATTTACGATAGCGCCTTTTTCTATAATAAGATACTTTAAATTTTTCTTTTGAGCTTCAATTGCACAAGCCAGACCTATTGGCCCGCCCCCGACAATTATTAAATCGTAGTCCTTCATATCTTTTATTTCTCCCACTCTTTAAAAGGATTTTTGCTCAAATAGGCATTGTAATATCTGGGGTCATTTGTTACTTCTTCTCCTAACCATTCGGGTTTTTCAAAGGGTTCTGTTTCAGATTCCAATTCTATTTCAGCCATAACTAAGCCTTCATTTTCTCCATAAAACTCATCAACTTCAAAAATGTGCTTTCCTGATTTTATTTCAAAACGTGTTTTTTCTATTTTGCCTTTTTCGCACAATTTGAGCAGTTCCTGTGCTTCGTCCAGCGGTATTTCATTTTCCCACTCAAAACGCGACATTCCGCCCTGCTGCCCTATTCCTTTTATGGTTATAAAGCCTTTTTTTCCTTTGATCCTAACCCGAACGGTTCTTTCAGGAACAGCACTTAGATATCCCTGAGCTATATTATTTTGGGTAAAAGCTTGTTTCTTAAAATCGTCTGATTTTACCAGAAACTTTCTTTCTATTTCGAGCATTTTGAAGTTTAAATTTAATTTTTATGCAAGTTACTCAATTTAATTTGGCCAGAGAATCGAAATTTGATAATCATTAACAGGGATCCTTGCTTTTATAACACACTCATAATTAACGATATAACTTTAAAATAACGACTAATTAATGCATTATGTATTTATTTTTTTGTTAAATTTGATAGAATCTTAACTCCATTACTTATGTCTAAAAAAGCACTTTATCTCTTAGGCATTGCAATAACAATTATTTTAGGTACGTTTTTGTATGTGAAATTTTGTTGCAATTGTACTATAAAAACGCCTGTGACTGATACTGAAAAAGTATCGGTAGTTGTGGCTGAGGACGCTCTTTTTGTCCCTTTTATTCTTAATGGTTCGGGAATTGATTATCATACCCATGATAATATCAAGTTCCTTAAAAACAGTTTTACGGTACTTTTGCCTGTTAGTGATTCTGTGTCAATTGGTGTTGAAAATCTTAAAACATTTTTAATTGCAAATCCCAAGCAAAAAGTAACCATAACAGGTTATGCGACTTCTGATGAAACCAATTCCTCTACTTTTGAAAATCTGGGACTTGCGAGGGCAGATGAGATCAAAAAATATTTAGTATCTAAAGGTTTATCTGCTTCTCAGTTTAATACAAAAGGCGAAGTTACCGACAAATGGAAAAAAGAAGCCGATACTATTTTAGGGCCGGCTGATTATAAATTTGAAGCATTAGAGGCTGCTCCGGCTGTAAAAGATGAATGGGTTATTTTGAAAGATAAAATCAATGGCGATCCTTTAATTCTTCATTTTAATACCAATAAATCAAGTGATCAGCTGAGTGATGCCGAGAAGCAAAAAGTCACCGATTTGGTTAAATATATGAACCATGTTAAAGATGCCGTTATTTTGGCTGTCGGGCATAGTGATAATGTTGGAAACCGGGATGCTAATCTTGTTCTTGGACAAAAACGTGCAGAATTTTCTAAAAAGTATTTGTCTAAAAACGGTATTGAAAACAGCCGCATTACAACCGAATCCAAAGGTCCTGACGAACCAATTGGGGAAAATACTACTGCCGAAGGGAAGGCCAGCAATAGAAGAACCGTTATAACAATTAAATAATTAATCAAAAATATACTATTATGAATATACCTTGTATCTTAATACCTGCGTTAGTGGGATTAATCTGTGGAATTTTGGGTTACTTACTGGGAAAAATGAATTCAAAAGGAGACGATTCCCTTGCCTTGTCTTTACAAGCTGATTTAGATGCCTGTAAAGCTAATACGAGGAATTTAAATACTAAGATTGCCTCATTAGAAGCTGAGTTGGCTGCTAAAGCTAAAATACAGGCAACTGCCCCGCAATCTTTTACATCAAATGTAACACCCGCTTTACTATTTGATAGTGCATTGGCTGCAACTGTTTTTGGTAAAAAAATAAAAGAAGATGACTTAAAAATTGTGGAAGGTATCGGCCCTAAAATAGAGGCTTTGTTCCATGATGCCGGAATTACTACCTGGAAAACACTATCTGAAACTCCAACAGAAAAATTACAATCTATTCTGGATTCGGGAGGAGAAAATTATGCCATTCACAATCCGAGTACCTGGGCAAAACAAGCATTGCTGGCTTATGAGGGGAAATGGCAGGAATTGAAAGACTGGCAACAAGGATTACTTGGAGGAAAAGAGTAAAGAATAGATTCAAAGGTTTTAGAAGGTACAAATTTGCAAAGGTATAAAGTCTTTGCAGCTTTGTACCTTTTCACTTTAAATTTTCAATCTTTGCAACTTTGAATCTTTGCAACTTTGAACCTTTCCAACTTTGAACCTTTGTTACTTTGAACCTTTGCAACTTTGAGCCTTTAAAAAATTGAATTCCATTTTACAGCTTTATTGTACCATAATTGTCCTTGTGAAACTTCAAGTGGGCAATCGATGTTATTGGTGTAAAGTGCTCCGGTTCCTAAACCCTGAGGCATTTTTGAGTCTTGCAGAAAAGTCCATTGTGCAATAGCGTTAAGTCCTATATTGCTTTCTAATGCCGATGTGATCCACCAGCCTATATTGTATTTTTCGGCTAAAGTAATCCATTCCTGAGTTCCTCTGAACCCGCCTACAAAACTTGGTTTCAGAATAATATATTGTGGCCTTATTTTTTGAAGTAGCCTTTCTTTTTCTTCTAAAGAAAATACGCCAATTAACTCTTCGTCTAATGCGATTGGAAAAGGAGTGGCTTCACATAAAGCTTTCATCGCTTCAATATTTCCTTTTTTTATTGGCTGCTCAATACTATGAAGCTGAAATTGATTTAATTGAATTAGTTTATCTAAAGCTTCATTTAAAGCAAAAGCGCCGTTTGCATCTACTCTGATTTCGATTTGTCCGGCAGAAAAATGTGTTCGGATAAAATGTAATAACTCTAATTCTTTTTCAAAATCTATTGCACCAATTTTAAGTTTGATACAATTGAACCCATCAGCCAATTTTTCTTCAATTTGTTGTTTCATGAAAGAAGCTTCTCCCATCCAGACTAAACCATTTATGACAATTGATTTTACAGTATTGGTAAAATCTGAAGGAAATAATAGAAATGGATTTTGACTTTTTAAGGATAAAAAAGCCATTTCGATCCCAAACTGAATAGACGGAAATTCTAAAAGAGTTTCCCAAAGTGCTTTTTCTCCCAAATGGATATTCTCGCATGTCCATTGCAATTTTTCTTCATAATCTGCCCTGTCGTCTGCACTTAAACCGCGAAGGATTCCGCATTCGCCTATTCCTTTTTTGCCCTCTTCTTCAAGGACAATAAACCAGGTTTCTTTTTCGGTCATAACGCCTCTGGAAGTTCCGGAAGGGCGTTTGAACTCCAACATGTATTGATGGTAAGTTGCTTTCATGTTTTTTTAAACCAGATCAGTACTAGTTATATAGCTTTAAAACTCTTTCGAAGTCTTTTGATGGTAATCCTGCTTTTTGAAAAATAATAAAGTCTTGTTGTGTTTTTTCCTTCCAGCTCAGGCTGTCGGTAACATTTTGAGTTTGATATTTTTTATAGATTGCTTTTGCTTCACTATAATCATCGTTTACCAAATAAACATGGGCCAAATTTAGTTTTACCAATAATTCAGTGTCATCTAATTTCTCGCCTTCTTTCAAAAATTTAATTGCTTTAGCATACTGCTTCGTTAAAATATAGCAATAACCAATGGAACTGTAATCTAATGCTGTTGCCTTTCCGTCGTTGATAATAGTATTCAATTTAGGAATTGCTTCGTTGTATTTTTGAAGTTTTATTAAAGCAGAAGCCTGAATTCTGAGGTCATTGTAAACGTTCTTAGAAATATCAGCATCTTTATAGCAGGTATTTCCAAAATCCTTGTACACTTTAGTTTTTTCTATAGGCAATAATTTCTGAAACTCGGCATAGCGATATTGCTTCATGATTTTATTGAGGATGCAAACACAAAAATCATCAGAATTGGCCATTTTTTGAGCCATAGTCGACGTTTTGCAAAGACTTATGATTTCATTTTTGTTGTCCTGATTCCAGCCACGATTTAATTTTGTATCTACCCAGGGCACTACTTCTAAAACTACTTTTTGATTCAAAACCCAGTTTTTACTGTGAATACCAAACCAGATTGTATTTATATTTTGCCCTAAACAAGACGATTTATCAAGAGATAATCTTTTTGCATCTTTGCTTACGGGATCTTCCTGAGCATAACAGGCTTTATCCGTTTTACCATCATCGATGTATTTTTTTGCATTTTCGGCCGAAGTAAAAAGGGCGTATGTACAAGTGTCGTCACCGGAAATTTTAGACATGATAAAAACAGCGCCGGCTGATCCCTGGCTGATTCCGGTTGGATCCGGAATTGATTTTAAAACAGAAACTAAACTGTTTGTCATTTCCTGATTTTCATCTAAAAGTGTAATTCTGTAGACAATTTCAGTGGTTCCAACAGGTAAATCTTCTGTTTTTAAACTAATTCGATCACGTGCAGAAACAATAATTTCTTTTGTTGTAGCACGTTCTTTGTCCCAATAACCGTCTCTTTGTGCAAAAGCGGTATACGAAACTGTAAGTAAAAGAAATAGAGTAAATCTTTTTAAATTCATTTTAGAAATTTTATTTTAAATATCCCGTACAAATTTCAAGCCTAATTTTTTAGTATTTCCTTAATCCTTTTTTCTGCTTCTTCTTTCGTAATTCCTTCATAATAATCTTTTACAAAAGGATGATCAAAATCTTTATGAGGGAAAATTTCCGGTCTGTCGTTCCCGCTTTTAGTGACAACTGTTGTTGGAATACTTTCTGCAAATTGATATTGCGGAATATAATTGGAAAGCCAGCCAAAATATTGGGTTTCATGATTTTCGTTATCAAAGTTTTCGAGATAATCTTTGAAACTTTTTTCGCTTAATGATACCCAGAAACCATATTCGAGATCTTCACAATGATCATTTACTTTTTGAATGAAGACACACCTGACAAATCGGTCAACATGATCATTAGGATGTTTTATTACACAAAAATCTTCATCGATAACTGCAATTTCTTCTTTTTCCTGAGGCGAAAGATTGTTATAAATGCCCGGAGAATTATAGCCTATTGCCGGCCAGCTTTCATGCTCTTCACCGCAGCACGCACAAATAAATTTAGTGATAGTATCCATAAAAACTTTTCTTATGAAAATTAATGTATTAGCCCCGATAGAAGCGGCATCCTTTTGTGGCGGGGTTCGCCACAAAAGATACAGCGGATAGCGGGAAACAGCTTCTTAAAATTCGAATATTAGAAATCCCAATTCCAAAATGCCTAATCTGTAAATTACAATTCTATTGATTCTCCGATTTCAAGGAGCATTAAATCTTTTCCTTTGTCAAAAAACTTGCGAATAGCTTCTTCATGGTCAATTTTGATGTAACCAAAAGTATCGAAATGGTAACCGAGAATTTTGTCACATTCTACAAAATCAGAAGCTATTATTGCATCTTCAACATCCATTGTGAAATTGTTTCCTATTGGAAGAATCACCAGGTCCAGTTCTGTTCTCAAAGGAATTAGCTTCATATCCATTGTAAGTGCTGTATCACCTGCAATGTAGATGTTTTTATGTTCGCCTTCGATTACAAAACCTCCCGGATTTCCACCGTAACTTCCGTCAGGAAAAGAGCTGGAATGAATTGCAGTTACATATTTTACTTTTCCAAAATCAAAACTCCAGCTTCCACCGTGATTCATTGGGTGTGCGTTAAAGCCTCTTTTTGCGTAATAGCTTGTAATTTCTGCATTCGAAACAATTACTGCGTTCGTGCGGGTTGCAATAGCTTCAACATCCAGCACATGGTCTCCATGAGCGTGTGTAAGCAAAATATAATCGGCTTTTAATGTTTCTATGTCGATTGCTTCGGCTAGTGGATTTCCTGTTATAAAAGGATCCACAATGATATGTTTCCCTCCTACTTCTATGCCTAATGACGCGTGTCCGTAAAATGTAATTTTCATCTTGATACGTTTTTAAAGTTGAACTTTGTTTTATCTTCCGCCCAGGAAAAGATTAACGATAATGTCTGAAATTAATGAAATCATGCATACTGTTAATAATATGGAAAGCAAGAATGTGCTTAGTGCCAGTTTTTTTAATTCGGGATCTAAAAGCTTAGGATCCTGATTTTTATAAACAGTAATTAAATGTTTGGTTAAAGGAATATATGCTAATAAAAACAGATACTGATCAAAATTGTAATCGCTTAAAATGGCAAAAACAACTACAGATACCATAGCCGTAATAATCAATGTGAAATGATAAATTTTAGCTTTTGGACCTCCTATTTGTACTACAATTGTATTTTTTCCTGATTTTTTGTCTGATTCTTCGTCACGCATATTGTTTAGGTTTAGAACGCCAACACTTAGCAGACCAATGGCAACCGCAGGTAAAATCAATAGTGGATCTATTTCTTTAGAATATAAAAAGTTAACCCCCAATGTACTCACCAGTCCGAAGAAAACAAAAACAAATACATCTCCAAATCCTTTATATCCATAAGCTGAATTTCCAACTGTATAACGAATGGCCGATGCAATTGCTGCTATTCCAAGCAAAAGAAAAAAGATGGAATATCCAAAATTGGATTCTCCAAATGCAAAGTAAATTAAAATTATAGCTGATAATAAAGTCAATACTGATGTAATAATGATTGCTTTTTTCATAGCCTGAGGCGTGATAACACCGCTCTGAATGGCGCGCTTTGGCCCTATTCGGTCTTCGTTATCAGTACCTTTTACTCCGTCTCCGTAATCATTGGCAAAATTGGATAAAATCTGTAACCCTAATGTTGTTAATAAAGCAAAACCAAATATTTTCCAGCTAAATACTTCTGTTGGCGTGTTAATTGTTTCTGTTGGGTTTGATAGCGCATAAATACTTCCTACTATAATTCCCGAAACTGATAAAGGCAATGTGCGCAATCTGGCGGCTTCAATCCAATGTTTCATTTTAAATTTAGTTTTTTTAGTTTAAGGTTTAAAGTTTCAGGTTAAGAACCTGAAACTTTAAACTATTTTTATAACTTCTTTACGGAAGCCATTTGTTCTCTCCAAAGTTTGGTTTTCTTTTCTCTAAAAAGGCATTTCTTCCTTCTTTTGCTTCTTCGGTCATATAGGCTAAACGGGTTGCTTCTCCGGCGAAAACTTGTTGTCCTACCATTCCGTCATCTGTTAAATTCATAGCGAATTTCAGCATTTTTATAGAAGTTGGCGATTTTTGAAGAATTTCCTGAGCCCATTCGTACGCTGTGTCTTCTAACTCATCATGAGGAATAACTGCATTTACCATTCCCATGTCCATTGCTTCCTGAGCGGAATAGTTTCTTCCTAAAAAGAAAATTTCACGTGCTTTTTTCTGCCCTACCATTTTAGCGAGGTAAGCAGATCCGTAACCACCATCAAAACTGGTTACATCAGCATCTGTTTGTTTAAAAATAGCGTGTTCTTTACTCGCCAGTGTCATGTCACAGACTACATGTAAACTGTGTCCGCCGCCAACTGCCCAACCCGGAACAACTGCAATAACAACTTTTGGCATAAACCGGATTAAACGCTGAACCTCTAAGATGTTTAAACGATGTTGTCCGTCTTCGCCCACATATCCCTGATGTCCGCGGGCATTTTGATCACCTCCGCTGCAAAAAGAATAAACACCGTCTTTAGTAGATGGCCCCTCGGCAGAAAGTAAAACAACTCCTATTGAGGTGTCTTCTTGTGCGTCATAAAAAGCCTGGTACAATTCTGAAGTTGTTTTAGGGCGAAAAGCATTTCTAACATTTGGTCTGTTAAAAGCGATTCTGGCAACTCCGTTACATTTTTTATACGTTATATCTTCGAATTCTCTGGCAGTAATCCAATCCATTTCTATTTGTTTATTTTAAAAATTTATAGTGTAAAAATAAACCATTTTTTACATTTTTACCTACTCTATTTGCTTTAAGTCTGTGAGAAAATAACTTCTAATGTTAACAATTGGCACTCCCTTACAAAAAATAACATTTTTTAACATTAGTTTCAAAAAATAATAAGTAATTTTACATCCTAGAAATCAATGAGATACATTTTATTTTATCGATTTTGGATTGATTTTCTTTCACTGATTTATTAACCTAAAAAATGATTTTTTTGAGAAAATTTAAAAAATTTGTCGCTCATTTTTTTACGGTTTTTATTCATAAGCCCCTGATTAATGAGCAAATGATTTATTCGTTTGTTGAAACTTCAAAAAGGAGACAGTAACACCTAAGGTTAAACGCTGGAATTGTTTAGTAATTAGTATAAAATTGATTACGAAAAGAGGAAAAAATGCTAACTAAACTTTCTATAAGTTATTTTATCAAACCAAATGGACTAGCCGTGAAATTGAATTTTTGATTTTAATATGAATGTATAAATTGTTTAAAGACATACCGATTCAGAAAGTAGTTTCTAAAATTCATAAAGCTATTATTTTTTGAATGGATTCGAATAATTTTATTTCTGTTTTTTTTTAATTACAATTTTTTTTAAAACTAGAATAAAAAGGGAAAGGCTGCTTGTAATGAGCAGCCTTTCCTGTTATAATTATATAAAATCCAATATTTTAAAGAAATCTTTAATTCCCCTGTACCAGGTAAATCCCGTCGTCTTTAATTTCTATTAGTTTGTCTTTGTATAAAGCTCCAATGGCTTTTTTGAAGGTCTTTTTGCTCATTTTTAAAACAGTTTTGATATCTTCAGGATGCGAACTGTCGTTTAAACGTAAAAAACCGCGATTGGCTCTTAATTCATCCAGTATTTTTTCTGCATTTGGCTCAATACTCTGGTATCCCTGAACTTGCAGTGCCACATCTATTTTATTATCAGGACGGATATTTTTTATATAACCACGCATTCTGTCTCCGGTTCTTATTGCGTCATCGTATACTTCATCTTTGTACAACAACCCTTTGTGTTGTTCGTTGATGATCACGTTGATTCCTAATTCGGTAATATGAGAAACGATCAAATCAACTTCTTCTCCTTTTTCAACCGTAAGCTGATCATTGTTTAAAAATTGGTTCAATTTACTTGAAGCTACCAGACGATTGGTCTTTTCATCCATATAAAGGTAAACTAAATAGCGTTTTCCTTTTTCCATCGGGCGGGCTTGTTCTTTAAACGGCACCAGAATGTCTTTTTCCATTCCCCAATCCATAAAAGCGCCTACCTGATTAATATAATTTACTCTTAAAAGGGCAAATTCATTCAATAAGATATAAGGTTCAAGTGTAGTGGCAACCGGACGCTGTTCGTGGTCCAGATAAACAAAAACAACAAGTTCTTCGCCTATTTCAAATTCATTAGGAACGTATTTGTTTGGTAATAAAATGTCGTGAATTCCTTCCGGGTCTTTTTCAGGATTTCCTAAAAATAAACCAACTTTGGTATCACGTAATATAGTTAGGGTATTGTATTTTCCTATTTCAATCATATTCTTGAGATTCTAAGCTATAAAGTAGCTGAGTTTTTAAAGTGCAAATGTACGAAGTTTGAAAATGGTACGGTGAAAATGTTTTAAATAAAAAAGTAATGCCTCTCATTTCCCGGTTTGACATATTTTTAATTAAATTTGAGAATCCGAAATTAATCTCAAATCAATGAAAAAGACCTTATTTTATTCCGTTTTTACCTTTCTGTTTTTTACACAGATGTCAATTTCCCAGGTTGTTGAAGATCCTGAAATAAAAAAAATGATTACCGAAATTAAAGCTGAAAATCTGGAGGCTACGGTTCGAAAATTAGTTTCTTTTGGTACGAGGCATACTTTAAGTGATACTAAAAGCAAAACAAAAGGAATTGGGGCTGCTCAGCAATGGGTGAAATCTGAGTTTGACAAATTTGCATTGGAATCAAATGGAAGGTTAAGTTCTGTAATTGATTATTTTGACGTTAAAGCCGATGGAAAGCGAATCAATAAAGACAGCCAGCTTGGAAATGTGATGGCTACTTTAAAAGGAACGGATCCCAATGACAATCGTATACTTATTATAAGCGGACATCTGGATTCCAGGGTTTCTGATGTGATGAATATAAAATCTGACGCACCCGGCGCAAATGACGATGGATCCGGAGTGGCTGCCGTAATAGAATTGGCCAAAGTAATGAGCAAACGATCTTTTCCGGCAACCATTATTTTTGTTGCTGTTGTTGGTGAAGAGCAAGGCTTAATTGGTGCGCGACATCTTGCAGAATACGCCAAAGAATCGAATTGGAATATCGTTGCAATGCTAAACAATGACATGATTGGAAACAGTTTATCCAGCGGAACGAATCTAAGAGATAATACACAAATCAGGGTTTTTAGCGAAACTATTCCGTTTCTGGAAACAGAAGATGAAGCTAAAATGCGTAAAGCGACAAGTCGTGATAACGATAGTCCCTCGAGATTACTGGCCCGTTATATAAAAACGGTTACAGAACAATATGTTGACCAGCTTAAAGTGAAATTGGTTTACCGAAACGATCGTTTTTTACGTGGCGGTGATCATACTCCGTTCAGTCAAAACGGATTCACAGCAGTTCGTTTTTGTGAGATGAATGAAAATTTTGATCATCAACATCAGGATTTAAGAACAGAAAATAATATTAAATACGGTGATTTGGTTGAATTCATGGATTTTGATTACCTAAGAAAAAATGTATGTTCTAATTTAGCGACTCTGGCTAATTTGGCATGGTCGCCAAAAGCTCCCGTGAATGTGGGAATCGAAGTAAAACAGCTTTCCAATTCTTCGGCACTGGCCTGGAGTGCGCCTGAAGGAACAGCGCCATACGGTTATCAGATTTTGATGAGAGAAACTTCTTCTTCTCAATGGGAAAAAACTTTTTTTGTCAAAGAAACCAAAGCTGAGATACCTTATTCCAAAGACAATTACTTTTTTGCTGTTCAGGCTGTCGATGCTTTAGGACATGCCAGTTTACCTGTATTTCCTATTCCTATTAAATAATTATAAAACAATAAAAGCGCCTCAATGGGCGCTTTTATTGTTTAAGTAGAGACTATAACTAAATCAGTTCTTTAAAATATTGTTTTAGAACAACATCATTTTCAAAAGTTGGGGTAAAAATTTCTAAAATTGCTGGTTCGTCATTTGTTGCATAAAGATCCTCAATACTTTTTGCTAATGAATCTTCATCAGAAGCCGACAGGTAATTCATTTTGTACATTTTAGCTAAATGCTCGGCTGTTAAATGATGAGAGGTTTCAAAATAAGTATTAAATACCGGTTTTTCTTCGTGTCCGGGCAAAATCCTGAAAATTCCTCCTCCTCCATTATTGATTAAAATAATTTTAAAGTTTTTTGGAACATACGCATTCCACAATGCGTTACTATCATATAAAAAGCTGATGTCCCCGGTAATAAAAACAGTTTGTTTTCCGCTGCCTACTGAAGCTCCAATGGCTGTTGATGTGCTCCCGTCAATTCCGCTGGTTCCACGATTGCAAAAAACCTCAATCGATTCATCAATATCAATCAGTTGTGCATATCGAATTGCAGAACTGTTGCTAATTTGCAACTGACTGTTTACAGGTAAAGTTTCGATTACTTTCTCAAAAACTTTAAAATCCGAAAAAGAAATTTTATCCAGATATTCTTGTCTTCTTATTTTTCGTAAATCGTAAATTTCATTGATAATTGAAAAGTAGCTGCTCGCTGCAAAAGTAGTCTTAGTCAATAAATCAGTGAAAAAATCATTGGGCTGCATCACAAAATGCTGCGTTAAAGCCCCAAAAGTATCATAAGCACGTAAAGTATCAATATGCCAGTGTTCTTTTGGTTTGTATTTTCTCAGGAAAGCTTTTATTCTTTTAGACACAATCATACCTCCAAAAGTGATCAGGATTTCAGGCTGAAAAGCTTTAAAATCAATCTCTTCAAAGGGGGTAATTAAAGTATCAATACTATTAATAAAATTAGGATGGTGTAAGTTGGAAGTGGTTTCTGTCAGGACTACTATTGACGGATCATTGGCAAGATTTTCGATTACTTCCTGATCAATAGAATTTGCTTCATTTACTCCTACTACAATTAATTTCTTTTTGGCCGAATTCCAAACTGAAACAAAATCAGCGATATTTTCAATGATTTTAGTTCCGATGATTTCTTCTGAATGGGTAATTTTTGATGTTACCGAAAGGGTTTCGACAGTTTCGTATAAAGGTTCTTCAAAAGGGGCGTTAATATGAACCGGCCCTTTTTGAAGGATCGCTGTTTCGATCGCTTTATTGATTTTTAAATCATTTTCAACAGAAGCTTCTTCTACTAAATTAGCATTAAAAACAGCATGGTTCCGAAAAACATTTTCCTGGCGAATGGTTTGTCCGTCACCAATATCAATCTTGCTTTGCGGACGATCAGCCGAAATCACAATTAACGGAATCTGACTGTAAAATGCTTCGGCTACAGCCGGATAATAATTTAATAATGCTGATCCGGAAGTGCAGACAATTGCAGTTGGCAATTTGGTTTGTTGTGCAATACCCAAGGCAAAAAAAGCAGCGCAACGTTCATCTGCAATGCTGTAACACTTAAAGTTTGGATTTTGTGCAAATCCAATTGTTAAAGGTGCGTTTCTTGATCCCGGAGAAATGATAATATTAGTGATTCCTTTTGCTGAACAAATTTCGATAATGCTTTGTGCAAGCGCTATTTTGGGGTAAATCATTATAATGGCGTATTACTATTTTGAAAGGAATCCAAAGGCTCAGATTTCTTTTTTTTGATACTACAAAGTTACGAACTTCGGGTTGGATTTAACTTATAAATAGGAAGATATTAAGGCTGGTTTTTAGAAAAAGGAGATATATTTGTAAAAGCGATTTTTTAATAAAACTAAACTCTGTATGCGTTTCTTATATACATTACTCCTATTTATCACATTACAGGCCATACATGCACAAAATCAGTTTGTTCCGGATGATGTGCCTTATAAAACGGCTTTAGAAAATGCTAAAACGCAGGGAAAACCTCTTTTTGTAATGCTGTATGCCGATTGGTGCCCGCATTGTAACCAAATGAAAAAAGAAGTTTTTAGTGATCCTGTCGTAATGGATTTTTTAAAGAAGAATTATGTGTGTTCCTGGAAAAATATTGAAAAAGAAGAAGGAATTGCGCTTAGGGACAAATACAATACCAAATCATTACCTACTTTTTTGTTTATAGATCCTGCCAATGAAACGCTTTTGTATGCTTTAAAAGGGGAATCAAAGAAAGAAGAGTTTATGACAGAAGTTAATTATGCGCTGAATCCTAAAATGCAGTTGCCGTACCTAGAGAAACAGTTTCTGGCCGACCCAAGTGATGCCAATAAATTTTTCACCTATCTTAATACTTTAAAAAAAGGAAAAGACAGAACCGATTTGTCAATCCCGACCCATATTTATCTTAATACACAATCTGATGCCCAGCTAGTAAGCGAAACCAACTGGCGCGTTATTGCTAATGGAGTTACAGATATCAAATCAAGGGAATTTCAATATGTTTTAAACCATCAGAAAGAGTTTGCTGCTGTAGCATCTCAAAATCGTGTCGATCGTAAGATAGAAAGTATTGTTTCAGAATTACTCCGTCCGTATGTTGACAATTTAGACACCATAAACTACTATAAGCAAAGAGAAATTGCAAAATCTATTCGATTGCAGAAAACAGATTCCTTAGTTTTTAAATTTGATTTGACCCTGGCCGAAAGAACAGAAAAATGGCAATTTTATAAAAAAATTACGCTTGAAAACACTGAAAAATTAGCCTGGAATGACGCAAGTTTCTTAAAAGATATCGGGCAAACGTATTTAAAACACATTTCAGATACAGAGAGTTTAAAAAAATCTATTCTTTGGGTCGGGCATGCTATAGAATTAAATAATTCCTATGATGGAAATCTTCTTTTGGCCAGACTTTATAATAAAATAAAGGATAAAAAATCAGCGCTGAAGTATGCCAAAGATGCCAAAACTATTGGTACTGAAATGACCTGGAGTACCAAAGACGCTGATGCTTTGTTAGCAGAACTCAACAGCAAATAACCTAAAAAAACACCACTAAATATCATGAACCTAACGCTTAGACCTGCAACAGTAGAGGATTTGGAAAAAATCCTTGAAATTGTAAACCACTCGATTTTACATACAACCGCAAATTATAGTTACGAAATTCAGACTATTGAAGTACAAACCAAGTGGTTTGAAGACAAAACAGCCAAAAATCTGCCTATTGTTGTTGCTGATTTAGATGGCGAAGTTGTTGGGTTTGGAAGTTATGGGCAATTCCGTGAAAAAATTGGTTATCAGTATACAGTCGAGCATTCTGTTTATGTGATCGATAACGTAATTGGAAAAGGTATTGGGTCTAAATTGTTAACAGAATTAATTCGTTTGGCCAAAGAACAAGGTTATCATGTTATGATTGGCGCTATAGATGCTGATAATGCGGGAAGCATTGCCTTTCATGAACGTTTTGGCTTTGTAGCCACCGGAACCATTCGTGAGGTTGGTTATAAGTTTGATCATTGGCTTGATTTGGTTTTCATGCAATTGATATTAAAGTAAAATAACAACAGATCAATAAGGATTCAACATAGTTAAATTAATGATTTACATGAATTTAAGTTTTTTCTTTATTGAAATCTATACAATTAAGTATTTCATGATATTACCTTAAAGATGATGCATAAAAAATCCACAAACCTGAATCTTACATTCAAATTTGTGGATTTTTTGGTTTAGATAGTTATTTAACTTTTTATCCAGTTGATCACTTCAGGATCAGTTGGCAATGTTTTAGGCTTAATTACTTTTACCAATTCTCCTTTTTCGTTGATTAAGTATTTCTGGAAATTCCATTCTACTTCAGAATCCTGTAAACCATTTTTAGATTTTTGTGTAAGGAATTTGTAAACCTCGCACATATCATCTCCTTTTACAGAAACCTTGTCCATCATTGGGAAGGTTACACCGTAATTTTGTTGACAAAATGTTTCGATTTCTTTGTTTGTACCCGGTTCCTGTGATGCAAAATTATTAGCCGGAAAACCTACAATTACAAAACCTTTGTCTTTGTATTCTTTGTAAATTGCTTCAAGATCTTTGTATTGAGGCGTTAATCCGCATTTTGAAGCGGTGTTTACAATCATTACTTTTTTACCTTTTAGAGAAGCAAAATCAAAAGTATCTCCTGATAAATCTTCAACCTTAAATTGATAAATGGTTTCTTTTGCCATGGCTTTATCTGTTTTAGATAATTTATTTTTACTGGTTTGAGCCTGAATTTGTGTACTTACTAAAAGAACAAAACTACATGCTATAAATGCTATTTTTTTCATTGTATATTTTTTTATAAAATTAGTTAAAATCTGTTTTACGGAATGGCTTTCAGGACTTTATTTTTATTAAACATAAGTTAAATAAAAAATTGAAGCCTAGCGTTAATCAGACGCTAGGCTTCCCCCCATACAAACAAATCAAACCATGAATTAATTGTTATACTATTTTGTTTCTTATTATAAATTATAGTTGATGCCCCGGTTATATTGAAAATTGTCAATGGAATCTTAGTACCTCCTATAGTTCTGTGTATTTTTTTCTGGCGCTTATATCTTAAAAGTTACTAATTCTTATAACAAGATGAATCCGGTACTTTAACCCCGTCTTTTAATTTTCGGTTGGAAGTCCGAAGACATCAACTATTTTATATCTGAAATTGAATTATTATTTTTAACGATCTATTCAACTAAATGAATATTTTGATATTCCTTATGCTGAATAATGCCATGGCAAAAATCACTTTTATTAAAACTGGCTAAGGACAAAACTGTCGTTAATCCCACTATCAATATTCGTAAATTACAGATGTTATTCATGACATTAAATTTTAATTTATTGAGATTTACTTTACAGCTCTTTTTTAATAAATCTAAATCCTCCTTTTTTATCTAAACTTTTAATATCAGAATTTTCGGCTACTTTTATCTTTACCTGCTATTATCTAAAATTATTGGCTGATGTTATAATAGCATTTACGTAACTGGATTGCTTTTGGTTTTAAAAAAGTGAAAAAAAAGTAATATTTTTTTTAATTCCCTTGTTTTACTGGGGTTGAGCTTGCTAAAAAAATTATGTTTTTCACAAAAAAATAAATTATCTTTATCTCATTGCATGAAAATGCTTCCAAAAATTTTGTTTAAGCTTAAAATCAAAATGTATGAGTCAAGAAGAATTATTAGTTTTAATTTACAAGAAAGACGAAAGAGCTTTTACCCATTTGTACGATATGTATTCGAAAAGTTTATTTTCGGTCATTAATGTTCTCATAAAAAACCGCGAAGAAGCCGAAGATGTTTTGCAGGAAGTTTTTGTCAAAATCTGGAAAAATATTGATTCGTATAATGAAAGTAAAGGGCGGTTTTATACGTGGATCCTTAATATAGCAAGGAATACGTCTATTGACAAGTTAAGATCTAAAAATTTTAATAACAGTCAAAAAAACCTTTCTTCAGATAATTTCGTAAATCTGTTAGACGACAGCAATAAATTAACTAATAGAATTGACACGATTGGAATTCAGGAATTCGTCAAAAAACTGAAACCAAAATGTATTGAGATTATTGATTTATTATTTTTTAAAGGATATACCCAACAAGAAGCTTCAGAAGAATTGGCAATGCCACTGGGAACTATCAAAACGCAAAACAGAAACTGTATTAATGATTTAAGAAATTATCTAAAAATATAATGGAAGCACAAGAATATATAGAATCAGGAATTCTGGAATTATACGTTTATGGTTTATTAACCGAAACTGAAAATCTGGAAATAGCCGAATTGGCCAGGAAAAATCCCGACGTTGATCAGGAAATTATTTCGATAGAAAGAGCTATTGTAGCTTTGTCATCCAGTTTTTCACCTTTTCATTCGGTAGCCAATTTCGAAAAGATAAAAGCCCGTTTAGAACTGAAACATGGCAAAGTAGTTGATATGAAACCAGCATCAAACTGGTCTCAATACGTGGGCTGGGCCGCTGCAGTACTCTTACTTTTAGGTTTTGGGTACCAAACTTTAGAACTTACAAAAACAAAAGAAGCTATTGCAACAGTTGGTACTGAAAAAAATAAAATTCAAAGAGATTATGCTTTTTTAGACCAGCAGAATAAAGAAACTGAGAAAAATTTAACAATCGTAAGAGATATTAAAAATACTGGTGTAACACTTGGTGGCCAAGCAGTTTCCCCTACTTCATTTGCAAAAGTATATTGGAATAAAGATACCAAAACAACGTACATTGATGCGGCTGGCTTGCCAAAACCTCCAAAAGGAATGGTATATCAGGTTTGGTCTTTAAAATTGAGCCCGGTACTTACACCGACAAGTATAGGTTTACTGGATAATTTTGAAGGAAATACACAAAAGATCTTTGCTGTTAGCCAGACAGATTCAGCAGAAGCCTTTGGAATTACACTGGAACCTGCGGGAGGAAGCTTAACGCCTACAATGACACAATTGTACACTTTAGGAAAAGTATAAAACTAAATTTAGCATAAAACCTGAAACGCATATTAAAATAAATTAATATGCGTTTTTTTATTATTTTTAATTCGGATAAGAACCATAAATCAAAATAAACCAATAAATTAACCATGAACGGAACTTTACTATTACGACTAACACTTGCTATTATTCTATTAACCCATTCTGTATTCGGAATGTTCGATAACGGAGTTAATGACTTTGGAAATTTATATCTGAATCAGATTGGCTTTGCTCCTTTTGGCGTTGTTATAGCCTGGTCAATTAAATTGTCACATGTAGTGGCTGCTGTACTTTTAATATTAAACAAGTATATTAAGCTGGCTGGTTTTGTAACCATTTTTGTTCTGATCATGGGTATTATTCTGGTTCATTTTCAGGAAGGCTGGTTTGTTGTAGGGGGCGGTAGAAACGGAATGGAATACAATTTTTTACTCATTATGGTTTTACTTGCTATAATGTATCCAAACGGATTTAAAAAGAATGGGGTTTAATAGTGTGATTAAGAATTAAAAAAGATGGAAATAACCTGTAAAAATTGTCATCAGACTTACAAAGGGCATTATTGCAATAATTGTGGCCAGCCTGCTGAAACGCACAAAATAAACTGGCATTTTTTATGGCATGATATTCAGCATGGATTATTGCATTTTGATCAGGGGATTCCTTATTCGATAAAACAATTATTTACAAGACCCGGGCATTCTGTTCGTGAGTTTATTGAAGGGAAAAGGGTAAAACATTTTAAACCTTTATCCCTGGTTGTGGTTTTAGCTACTCTTTATGGTGTTTTATATCATTATTTTAAAATTAATTTATTTCTGACTACATCAGATAGTACTTTAAATTATACCGAATTTAACGAATGGGTGTCTACTCATTTTTCATGGGTAACTATTGCGACTATTCCCTTGTTTACTATTGGTACGTATATTTGTTTTAGAAAGCAAGGATATAATTTTGTTGAGCTTTTTGTTCTGAATACTTTTAAAGCTTCACAAAAGCTTTTTGCACATCTCTTATCGTTTCCGTTATTAATATATTTTAATGGCACACCAGAAATCCAAAAGATTACAAGCCTGATTTATGCCATTGACATAGTATTGATATTCTGGACCAACATTCAGTTTTTTAATAAAATGTCGAAGGCAAAAGCTTTCTTTTTATCCTTGTTAAGCCATATTATATTTTTAGTATGTTTTATATTGGTATTAGCTATTGTGCTTTTGTTATCAGGAAAACTTTCTGATTAAAAACCTTAAAAAAGAAAATAATAAACCATTTTCTTTTTTTTAATAAATCTATATCGTAGTATTGCAATATAAAAATAAAACAATGGGAGCTACTAAAACAGATCATTTTACAGACGACCAAAACGAATTGGCTATCTTAACAAAAGCTTTAGGTCATCCGGCACGAATCGCTATTATTCAGTACTTATTGAAAGTTAATGCATGTATTTGCGGTGATATCGTAAACGAACTTCCTTTATCTCAGCCAACGGTTTCCCAGCATTTAAAAGAGCTTAAAAACGCGGGGTTAATAAAAGGAAATATTGAAGGAAACGCTATTTGTTATTGTATTAACGAAGTGGGTTTTAAAAAAATAAAAGTTTTATTCAATCAAATAGACCTTCATTTAGAGAAAAGAAAAAACGAATGTTGTTAATCCTTAAAATCAATTATCATGAAATTATCAGAAATTAAAGAAATACTTACTACTGTTGAAGCCGTAAATTTTCAATTACCGGACGGAAAATTTGTTCCTGAATATTTTCACGTAACTGAAGTGGGTTTGGTGACCAAAAACTTTATTGATTGTGGCGGAGTTGTTCGTAAAGAAACTGTTGTCAATTTCCAGCTTTGGGATGCCAACGATTATGAGCACCGTTTAAAACCTCAAAAATTAATTCATATCATTGAGCTTTCAGAAAAAGTTTTGGGAATTGAAGATTTTGAAATCGAAGTCGAATACCAGAATACCACCATTGGTAAATATGATTTAGGCTTTAACGGAAAAGATTTTCTTCTGTTGAATAAAACGACAGCTTGCTTAGCTCAGGATCAATGCGGAATTCCGTCTGAAAAACCAAAACTAAAACTGACTCAGTTACATACTGATGATGCTAATTCTTGTACACCTGGCGGCACTTGTTGCTAAATTTTAAAGAATATAAAATGTCGGATAAAAATACTTTATTTCCCAATATTCAATCATTAGTTCAGTCTTTTGATTTTGCAGCAATTTCTAAAGATCGCAAAATCACCCTGCAACTTCTTGTTGATTTTATTCAATTGAAACTTGAGAATCAGCAAGTAATAAGATTGAATTTAATTTGCACACATAATTCCAGAAGAAGTCATTTAGCGCAAGCTTGGGCGCAAACAGCAGCACATTATTATGGAATTGAAAATGTTTTTTGCTATTCCGGCGGAACCGAAGCTACTGCTTTATATCCTAAAGTGGCTGAAACATTAGAAAAATCAGGTTTTAAAATCAAAACGCTTTCTAAAGGAAATAATCCTGTTTACATGATAAAGTTCTCTGAAAATGAAACTCCAGTGATAGGTTTTTCTAAAACGTATGATGCTGATTTTAATCCTCAAAATGAATTTGCAGCTATCATGACCTGTTCACAAGCCGACGATGGCTGTCCTTTTATTGCCGGAGCAGAGAAAAGAATTGCAGTAACCTATGATGATCCAAAATCTTTTGATGGTACTACACAAGAAACAGAAAAATATCATGCAAGAAGTCTGCAGATTGCAACCGAAATGTTTTACGTTTTTTCTCAAATAAAAAAATAATATGATTGCAGACCATTGTCATCCTGTCGCTGAAAGAAAAAAACTAGGTTTTTTGGATCGTTTTCTAACACTTTGGATTTTTCTGGCCATGGGTGCTGGTGTTTCTATAGGATCCTTTTTTCCGTCAAGCGGAAATTTCATTAATTCGTTCTCCAGCGGAACCACTAATGTTCCTTTGGCCATTGGTCTTGTATTAATGATGTATCCGCCACTGGCCAAAGTAAATTATGAAAAAATGGGCGAAGTTTTCAAAAATACAAAGGTCTTGGGGGCCTCCCTGTTCTTAAACTGGATCGTTGGTCCTTTTTTAATGTTTGCTTTGGCTTTGTTGTTCTTAAAAGATTATCCTGAATATATGATTGGGTTAATTTTAATTGGACTGGCGCGCTGTATTGCCATGGTTGTAGTATGGAATGATCTTGCTGAGGGCAACCGGGAGTATGCTGCCGGATTAATTGCTTTAAACAGTATTTTTCAGGTTTTACTTTATAGTGTTTATGCTTATATATTTATAACTGTTTTGCCTCCCTATTTTGGATATACAGGGTTCAATGTTGATATTAGTATTCTTCAGATTGCAAAAAGTGTCGGGGTTTATTTAGGAATTCCGTTTGCGCTTGGTATTACAAGTCGGTATGTATTGATAAAATGTAAGGGGAAAGAATGGTTTCAAACTAAATACATTCCTTTTGTCTCCCCTATCACTTTAATCGCTCTATTATTTACCATTGTCCTAATGTTTAGTTTAAAGGGAGAATTAATCGTTGAGATTCCTATGGATGTGGTCCGGATCGCAGTTCCTTTGACAATCTATTTTTTATTAATGTTTATGATTAGCTTTTTTACAGGAAAATATTTTGGGGCAGATTACTCTAAAAGTACCGCAATCGCTTTTACCGCAACTGGAAATAATTTTGAATTGGCGATTGCTGTTGCCATTGGTGTTTTTGGTATCAATAGCGGTCAGGCTTTTGCGGGCGTAATTGGTCCTCTGGTCGAAGTTCCTGCTTTGATTGCTTTGGTTAATGTGGCTTTCTGGTTTCGAAAGAGAGTTTTTTAAAAGTTGCTGAGATGCTAAGATTCTAAGTTGCTAAGTTTTTTTTCGTAATCAAACATAGCCCTAGGTTTTAACCTTGGGATCGCGTTAAAAAAAAACAATGAATATTATGAATTGTCTATAATTATTGATCTCCAAACGGTTGAAACCATTCGCTATGTTTGAATGCTGATATTTGCATTTATGACCACTATTAGTTATTAGTTTGATTTTAAAGCTTCATACTTTTTGTATTATTCCTTTGTCTTTAATAATGATATTTTGAAAACAGAGGTCTTAGCCCTGATAGAAGCAGTATCCTTTTTCTTGCTTCTTTAGCAAGGAAAAGATACAAGCGGATAGCAGAAAATAGCTCCTAATTCTTCCCCGGAAGCTTCGGGAGACTCAGATTAACAGACGAAAATTTCGGAATTTATACTTCGTATTCGTCACAAAAAAAAGGTTCAACTAAATTTAGTTGAACCTTTTTTACGAATTAATAAACTCCTTATTTAATTATTTTTTCTTTTTATAATACTTACGGTACTTTGGATAGGTCAGGATTCCGATAAGAGAGATTGTTCCTAACGAATACCAGGTCCAGCTTAATGAATGTGCGTCTCCGCTTGCATAAGAGTGCAATCCAACTAAGTGGAAGTTTACTCCGTAATACGTAAACAAAATTGAAACGAAAGCGTACATACTCATTAAATTAAAGAACCATTGTCCTCTTAATGAAGGTACGAAACGAGCGTGAATTACGAAGGCATATACCATAATCGAGATTAAAGCCCAGGTTTCTTTTGGGTCCCATCCCCAGTAACGTCCCCAGCTTTCGTTGGCCCATTGTCCTCCAAGGAAGTTACCAATGGTCAGCATAATCAAACCAATGGTTAACGCCATCTCATTGATATAGGTAATTTCTTTAATGTTCAGGTCCATTTTGGCTTTATTCTTTTCATTGGTAAAGAAGATTAAAATCAATCCAACCAAGCCTAAAATCATTCCAAGTGCAAACGGACCATAACTGGCTACAATTACTGCTACGTGAATCATTAACCAATATGAGTTAAGCACCGGTTGCAGGTTTGCAATTTCAGGATCGATCCAGTTGGCATTTGCCGCCATAAAAATCATCGATGTTACGAAGGCTGCTGATGCAACGGTAAGTTTCGATTTTCGGTCAAAAGCCAGTCCGAAGAACATGGTTGCCCAGGCAACGTAAACAATTGCTTCATAGGCGTTACTCCACGGTGCGTGACCTGAAATATACCAACGTGCGATTAATGCAACGGTATGAAAAGCAAATATTACACCTATTAAGATATGAAAACCATTTACGGTGATTCGTAAAAACTTTTTATCGAAAAAGATACTGAAAAGTGTAAAAATCAACATGAAGATTCCGGCAAGAGAATACCAATAGAACATTTTTGGTAAAATATTATAGGTATTATACGCGATCTCCAGATCAATTTTCTTATCGCTTGGGCGTACTTTACTTCCAAACTTCTTTTGAAAGCCATTGATGCTCTCCACCAGCTGATCGGCTGTATTAAAGTTTTTAGAGATTGAACCGTTATTTAAAGCACTAAAATACATTGGTAAAATTTGCTTTACATAAGTAGAATCCATTCCTTTTAATCCTGCATTCTGAATTTCCAAATACGAAATCCATTTGTTGTTTGGATCATTCGGAATTGGGAAAATCTTCAGGATACTTCCGCTTAAAGCAGATTCCATTAGGTTTACTTTTTTATCGGTATCGATAAAATCTTTTTCAAAGCTATTTGGATTCCCTGCTTTGTAAGCTGCATCCAGATAAGGGGATAATTTATAATTTCCGTTTTCATCAAAGAATTTTACAAACGGTACCAGTTTTGCTTTTCTGTCTACGCCAATGATTTTACGAATACTGTCATCTTTTGTATTTAAATAAATAAGCGGAACCTGTATCCAAACCTGAGCATACTGCGTCATGGACAAAAATACCTGATCCGAATTCATTCCGTTGTAGGTATCGCTCTGACTTACTTTTCTCAATAGCTCAGATGAGAAAGTATTAATAGGTTTCATTCTACCTCCTGCATCCTGAATAATTAAACGCCCAAATTTGGCAGCGTGTGCTTCCGGTGCTTTATAGATAGTCAATAAAGAATCCAATTGTTTCTGACTTGGTGCTGCTGTTACATGATTGGCATGATCATTTGGATCTGCGGTATGATTATGATCATGGCCTGGTGTATGAACGTGCGCTGCTTGTGCAAAACCACTCATACTAATCATCAAAACCAAAATGGTAATTAATGCTTCTTTTTTCTTTTTCACACCTTCTAATTTGCGTTTCAAATCGGCAAAACGGGAATGTTTGGTAAACATAATTGCCATTAGACCAAAAAACAACATAAAATAACCTAAATATGTAATTGAGGTTCCCCAGAAATCATGGTTTACAGATAATACAGTTCCTTTTTCATCCGGATCAAATGAAGATTGAAAAAACCGATATCCTTTATGGTCTAAAACGTGGTTCATATAAATTCTGGCATCAAAAGTTTCGGTAGAATCCTGAACGGTTACTTTACTTTCAAAAGAGGAGTAACTTTTCTCTGTTCCCGGATATTTTGTAGCAATAAAATCGTTTAATTTTACTTTAAATGGCAGGATATATGCTTTGCTTCCGTAGAATAAGCTGTATTCGATTTTACCAATTTTTACGGTTTGAGGCTCCCCTACACTACCTTTAGACCCTAAAAGTCTCACTTCTTTTTCCTGGCCATCTGCTTTAACTTTTACAATTAAAGCATCATGATGTGATTTTGCTTTGTAATCGTTATTTGATTCATAATCAACAATTCCTTTTACTGCAGGATCCGGAAATACAATTCGGATATCACCAATACTATATAACGAACGCATCATAAGAGGCTGTACATTATCTTTGGTTACAGTTCCTTTTAGTTTATCTGCCATTCTCATAAACTCCCCTTCAAAAGGTGTCTGAATGGTATATTTTTCACCTTTCGTATTGATGTTGATTGCGCCATCTGTTTGTTTATTCAAAGCAAACAATACATTATGAATGTTTTGTACTTCTCCTTCTTTCAGGAAATGCTCTTCACGTCCGCCTGCTCCTGCTTCAACCAGTTTAAGGTATAAAGTTCCGTTTGCCGTTGGCTTTATTGTTTCTTTGGCGCCCATAATGTAGTTTACATAGGTTACTTCAAAGGGGGTTTCATCGAATTTTCCTGAAATCGTAAAATCATTATTGGTAACTGGCGAAAACAACAGGCTTTTCTCGAAAACCCTGCGTTTCATCTCGCCTTTATATTCTCCGTCTGCAAAAACAGTTAAGAATGTTTTATCGGAGTAAATTTGGTTTTCGGCAGCACCTTCACGAATGGGCATCATCCCCTCGTAGCTGATATAGCGTGTAATAAAGGCTCCTAAAAGAATAAAAATAAAGGCAATATGAAGTATTAATGTTGCCCATTTTTCTTTTTTATGTAATTGGTAACGTTTGATGTTTCCGAAGAAATTGATCATAAAAAAGACCATTATTGCTTCAAACCACCAGGTATTGTAAATTAAAATTCGGGCTGTGTCTGTATTGTATTTACTTTCGATAAAAGTACCAATACCCATTGCGATTGCAAATGTTAAAAAAAGAACAGACATTAATCGTGTAGAAAACAAAAAAGAGAATATTTTTTTATCCATTTCTGAGGAATTACATTGTATAAAAGTGGGACAAAAGTACTTAAAAATGTTGAGTTCCAATATTTGAAGTTTGTTAATAAAAACTAAAAAAGAGCTCGAAATCCATCAAATTCTTAAAAACGTACGCTGATTTCTATAGATCAATAACAGCTGTGATTATTTTTAAAATTAGGATTACCCTACAGAATAAAACGATTGAACTGATTTTCTAATTATTAAAGTCTTCTCTTCTGCTTTAAAATCAAAGCCTGAAAAATAATCCCGGTTTAGATGTCGTTTAAATATCATTAACAAAATAATATTCATGAAAATAAGTTTAATCACAGTAATCTGGAGGTAAACTCTATTTTGAGTATTTTCTTTAAAAAAAATAATGCTAATTTTGCGCTATGATTCGAATAACCCTAATTGGTTCCGGAAATGTTGCACAACATTTGATAAAAGCTTTCACTAAAAGTGAACTTGTAGAAATTGTACAGGTATATTCCAGAAAAAAAGAAAACTTAGCTTCTTTACTTGATTATGATAAAATTGTAAACGATTTTCAGGAATTAAAAGAAGCCGATTTATACATCATCGCAGTTTCTGATAAGGCTATTTCGGAGGTTTCCAGACAATTACCTTTTCAAAACCGGATTGTGGTTCATACTTCTGGGGCGGCTTCACTGGATGTTTTAGATTCTAAAAACAGGAAAGGTGTTTTTTATCCTCTTCAGACATTTTCTAAAAAGAAAGATCTCGATTTTTCAACAATTCCGATGTGTCTGGAAGCTGAAAATACTTTTGATTTTCGTGTTCTCGAAGCTCTGGCCAAAAGTATTTCTAATGCTGTTTTCCCAATTAATTCTGATAAAAGAAAAGCATTGCACGTTGCGGCTGTTTTTGTGAATAATTTCACGAATCATTTGTATCAGATTGGACAGGAAATTTGTGAAGAACATCAGGTTCCTTTTGAGGTTTTAAAACCTTTGATCCGGGAAACCGCTGAGAAAATAAATACTTTAAGTCCGGTTGATGCGCAAACGGGACCTGCCAAACGTCATGATTCTAATACAATTGAATCGCATTTAGACTATTTAACCCGTGAAAATCAAAAAAATATCTATAAACTCCTAACACAATCTATTCAAGATGATAGAAAAACATTTTAAAGAAATAATGAACGACATCACCACTTTTGTTTTTGATGTTGATGGCGTGCTTACAGACAGTTCGGTTTTTGTAACCAATGAAGGAGAAATACTTCGTACGATGAACATTCGCGACGGTTATGCAATGAAAGCAGCTGTTGAAAGTGGTTATCATGTTTGCATTATTTCTGGCGGAAGCAATGAAGGCGTTCGCGTTAGACTAAGAAATTTAGGTATTACAGACATTTATTTAGGAACTCCTGACAAAGTAAAAACTTTCAAAGAATATACTGAGATTTATAATATCAAACCGGAACAAGTATTGTATATGGGTGATGATATTCCCGATTTTCATGTGATGAAATTGGTTGGCTTGCCAACTTGTCCGCAAGATGCAAGCCCGGAAATCAAAAATATTTGTCGTTATGTATCTCACGTAAAAGGCGGTAAAGGTGCTGCACGCGATGTTATTGAACAAGTAATGAAGGTACAGGAAAAATGGATGGAACATTTTAGTGGAAAACACGACTAAATAATTTTTGATTTTAGACTGTTATATATGAATGTATTTTGGCAGTATTCCGTTTTAGTTTTCGGTAATAAAATGTAAAACTATCTTTGTCAGGGCTTTAAACTTTGACAAAGATTTTCAGGCAATAAAAGCCTTTGAGCCTTTGCCCCCTTTAAACCTTTGTAACTTACAAAAAAATGAAATTCCTCAAACTCATTCGGTACAAAAACCTGCTCATGCTTGCTTTTATGCAGGTATTATTTCGTTATGCTTTTCTAAAACAGCAAAATATTCCTTTAGCTTTAAACGATTGGCAATACGGATTATTGGTTTTAAGTACTGTTTTATTGGCTGCCGCCGGTTATGTAATCAATAATATTTATGATGTTGCTACGGATAACATTAATAAACCGGAAGATGTAGTGATCGGAAAGGGAATTTCTGAAACAGCCGGTTATAACATATATATCGGATTAAATATAACAGGAGTAGCAATTGGTTTTCTATTATCAAACATGATACTAAAACCCGGTTTTGCTTCCCTTTTTATACTGATTGCTTCTTTGCTCTATTTTTACGCGACAACCTTGAAACAAATCATGATTTTAGGGAATCTTGTGGTGGCTATCTTGCTTGCTGTAAGCGTTCTTATCATTGGGGTTTTTGATCTTTTTCCGGTAACGAATTCAGAGAATCAGGCGCAAATGGCAAGTCTTTTTTCTATCCTGACTGATTATGCTTTGTTTGCTTTTATGGTTAACTTTATTCGTGAAATTATTAAAGATATTGAAGATGTAAACGGAGATTACAATCAAGGGATGAATACTTTACCAATTGCAATTGGAATTAACAGAGCTGCAAAAATAGCCTTAGGGTTTGCTATCATTCCGTTTATCTCCTGTTTGCTTTATATCAATACTTACTTTATTAAACATGGTCTTTTTGTAGCTGCTTTTTATGCTTTTGCTTTTGTTTTGGCTCCTCTTTTATATTTCATTGTAAAAATATTTTCTGCAAAATCTAAAAAAGATTTCCATCATTTAAGCACTGTTTTAAAACTAATTTTATTCTTCGGAATTCTATCTATTTTGGTTATCAATTTAAATATCAAATACAATGCTTAAAGAAAAATTAAAAAAATATACTTTAATTCTGGCTTCGGGATCGCCTCGCAGACAACAGTTTTTTAAAGATCTGGATCTTGATTTTGAAATAAGATTAAAGGAAATTGAAGAAATATACCCGCCGGAATTAAAAGCAGTTGAAATTACCGATTATTTAGCAGCACTAAAAGCAAGTGCTTTTGAAGGGGAGCTTAACGAAAATGAAATTTTAGTAACCAGCGATACAATAGTCTGGCATCAAAACAAAGCTTTAGGAAAGCCGAAAAATCCGGAAGAAGCCTTTGAAATGATCAAATCGATGTCCGGTGCCACACATGAAGTTTTCACATCAGTATGCTTTAGGACAAACTTTACTTCTACTGTAATAAATGATGTCACAAAAGTAACTTTTAATGATTTATCTGATGAGGCTATCCTATATTATATCGAAAACTACAAGCCTTACGACAAAGCCGGTGCTTATGGTATTCAGGAATGGTTTGGTTTTATGGCAGTGGCAAAAGTTGATGGCTCTTATACCAATGTTATGGGGTTGCCAACAGCTAAAGTTTACGAATATTTGAGTACTTTAGTGTAAAAAAAATATTTATGTTTTCGTTTAAAGAATATAGCCAGGAAATATTAAGCACCGTAGTTCTTCTTTTCGCTTTAGTAGCGTTACGGATTATTATTGCAAAATTAATCCGTCGTTACGCCAGTACAAGCCAATTATTAGAACACCGGACCAATCTGGTTATCAAATACATTCATATCTTAATGAATATTTTGGTTACGATTAGTTTAATCGTAATCTGGGGCGTAGATACAAAAGACATTTTTATTACTGTTTCTTCAATTGCAACCGTTATTGGAGTGGCCATGTTTGCGCAATGGTCTATTTTAAGTAACATTACTTCCGGGATGATTTTATTTTTTTCATTTCCTTTCAGAATTGGGGATACCATAAAGATTCATGACAAAGATTTTCCGATAGAAGCAGAAATTGAAGATATAAGTGCTTTTCACGTTAACCTAAGAACAAAAGAAGGCGAACGAATTATCTTTCCAAACAACCTCTTACTGCAAAAAGGGATCTCAATTATGCCTTCGCACTACGAGGATAAGGAGTTTTTTGATTAAAATTATTTTATTTAAAATCCGCTCCAAATTTTACAGCAGATTTACAGCCTGATTTTTAGAATGGGAATTTTATAAACTATTAAGAAAAAGCTAAAACGTTAATTTTTGAATAAAATATAATATTTGCTTTACCAAATTTCTAGTTTATTTAAATCACCAGATAAAATGATTCATTCCATAAAATTACCGTTTTATGCTAAACTTGCCTTGATATTAGTTAGCTTTATTAGTTTTGCTTTTATATTTTATATCGGAAAAGATGTTATTACTCCCGTATTAATGGCGTTTTTGTTTGCTGTACTTTTAGTCCCTGTTTTCACTTTTCTTCATGCCAGATTAAAATTTCCAAGACATCTTGCTGCCGGTTGTTGCATTTTACTTTTTGCCTTGTGCATTGTTGGTATTTTGGTGTTTATATCCTATCAGGTAAGTGATATTGCGAATGATTTTGATACCATAAAAAAGAATGCAAACTCTTTTATCACTGATATTCATAAATTTATAAAAGAATATTTTCATGTAAGTATTGGTGAACAGAAAAAATATCTTGATAATGTGGCCAAAGATTCTGTTCAAAACGGGAAAGCTACCATTGGCTCTGCCATCATATCGATATCAGATTTGCTTTTAGATTGTACCATTATCCCAATTTATACCTTTTTATTCCTTTTATATAAGGATCATTTTATCCTGTTTTTGGCCAAATTGGTTCATAAAGAAGATCATCCTGCCTTAAAAGATATTTTATCACAAATAAAAGTTTCTATAAATAATTATATTATCAGTTTGATTTTTGAAATGATTGTAGTTTCGGTTTTAACCAGTTTAGGGCTGTGGATTATTGGTATTAAATACTTTATTTTGTTAGGTCTGATTACCGGAATTTTAAATATGATTCCGTATATCGGTATCTTAATTGCAGGTATCATCACTGTTTTAGCTTCTTTAACCGGAACACCTGAAACATCAATCATCCTTGGTATTCTGATTGTCAATATTATTGTTCAGTTAATTGACAATAATATCCTTGTCCCTTTAATTATTAATTCAAAAGTAGAAATTAATGCCTTTGTTTCTATTATCGGAATTATTGTTGGAGGTGCGGCAGCTGGAATTTCGGGTATGTTTCTGGCCATTCCACTTTTAGCCATTCTAAAAATTATATTTGAAAGAATTGAATCGCTGGAGCCATGGGGATATTTAATGGGAAACCACATGCCAAAGAAATTTACCTGGAGAATTAGAAAACTGAAGGTTGAAAACTAAATAGCATACCATTTTCTAAAATAGTCCCATTAATTCCTTATATTCATAGTATAATCAACTTTAAAGCGAGTCATCGAGTATCTAATGTTTGTAAATAAAAAAATAGTCCTTTTTATCTTATTATGCTTTTGCTTACAAGGCACCTATGCCCAAATTAATAAGCCAAAAACAGCTCCCAAAGAAAAAAAAGACAGTACAGAAGTTTATACCAAAATAAAAAATTACTCGAAAAAGAATAAATTTACACAAACACTTCATAAGCTATTATTCAGGACTAATAAACCACGAAAAAAAGAAACCATCCTGGTACAAAACGATACTACCGATTTTAGTGGAAAAATCATTCGTAACATCAATATTATAACTTTAGACCCTTTTGGGCACTCTATTACCGATACTACCCAAATGCCCAGAAACTGGGGAGAAAGAACAGGAAACAGACTGCATTTAAAAACCAAAAGAATAGCAATTCTTAACTTACTGTTATTTAAAAAAAATAGTATTTATGATACGTATAAAGTACAGGAATCTGAGCGTTTAATACGATCCCAGAAATATGTAACAGCCGTAAGAATTACAAATAAGGTTGCAGGTGTAGCTTCGGACTCCGTTGATGTTACCATTCGCGTTTTAGATTCATGGAGTACTATTCCCAAATTTTCCATTTCCAGTAATCAGGTTTCTTTGGGAATAAAAGAAAAAGATTTTTTTGGTTCAGGTCAGCAACTTGAATACCGGTTTGCCAACAGGTTTGACGACGGAAGAAATGCAAATGAAGTAACGTATACTGTGCCTAATATAAAAAATACATATATAGGAACTACCTTGTATTATAAAATGGACCTGGACAACAATTACATTAAAAGCATCAATGTAGAGCGTCTCTTCTACTCTCCATTGACCAAATGGGCAGGCGGTGTGTATGTAGGTCAGGTTTATAGAAAAGATACTTTGCAGGCACCTGATATGTCTTACGCTTATCAGCCTTTTAAGAATAACTTTCAGGATCTGTGGGCCGGACATGCCAGTAAAGTATTTGAAGACGATAATGGTATCACGAATTTGGTAGCTACCGGACGTTTTTTGAATGTTAATTATGGTGAGTCGCCAACAGATCTCTACGATCCAACACATTTTTATTCTGATGAAAAATTTATTTTAGCCGGAATTGGACTTAACAGACGTAAGTTTATAAAAGACAATTATATTTTCAGAAATGGACAAACGGAGGATGTGCCCATTGGAAGAATCTATGGCATAACATTAGGCTATCAATATAAAAACACCTTTTGGCGCCCTTATGTTGGTGCCCAATTTTCTTTTGGAAATTACTACCGATTAGGTTTTTTAAGTATGAATTTTGAAGCCGGAACCTTCTTTCATCAGTCCAAAACCTATCAGACAGCGTTTTCGATGGAGACCAATTACTTTACAAAGTTATATAGTATAGGAAGATGGAAATTGAGACAATTTGTGAATCCTAAATTGATAATTGGTATAAACCGGGAGAATATTATTGGTGATGAGCTTAATATCAATGAGCAAAATGGCTTAGCAGGTTTCAATAGTGCCATTTACGGAACAAATAAAATGGTCTTGTCGCTTCAGACCCAAACCTACTCTCCGTATGCGCTTTGGGGTTTTCGTATGAATCCATTCTTTAATTATACAATTGCCGGTTTAGGAAGTCCGCATAATGCAATGGGCAATAATAAAGCCTATCAAAAAGTAACCTTAGGCTTATTGATTAGTAATGACTATTTGGTATTTAGTTCCTTTCAGCTTTCTATCTCCTATTATCCCACAATTCCTTATCAGGGAGATAATGTATTTAAAACAAATACTTTTGAAACAACGGACTATGGTTTACAAAGTTTTGAATTGGCAAAACCAAGGGCCGTTGACTATAGATAATAAAATAAACTTCATTTTTTTTTAAAATTTCAAACATTACAAAACGTTTTAAAAATCAATTATTTACAAACAAAAATAACTTTAACTTAATCGTCGAAAAACTTATTTACTCGACGAACTGCATAGGTTTTTCATTTTTGGCACAGTATATGAATATCCCTAAACAGGAATAACATTAATATTAAAACTAAAAAAAATGAAAACAATAAAAATAGCAATCGTAGGATTATTTCTGATCGTTGCAAATGCCACACAAGCCCAAGTATCTATAAATGTTAACATAGGAACACCTCCGGCCTGGGGACCTGCGGGATATGCTGAAATGGAGTATTATTATCTGCCGGACATTGAAGCTTATTATGATGTTAGGGCTTCTCAGTTTATTTATTTCGGTGGAGGAAGATGGGTTAGAACCACTTATTTACCAAGACAATACAGAAACTATGATTTGTACGGAGGTTATAAAGTAGTTTTAAATGATTACCATGGAAGAACACCTTACGCCTATTTTGATCGTCACAGAGTAAAATATTACAAAGGATATCATGGTGCCCCACAAAGACCATACAGACCAAGAGAAGTTTATGGTTACAACGAACGTCGCAATGATCACAGAGATTACAAACGTTACGATGACAGAGGTCATAACAGACACGACAAACACGATAGACATGATCATGATGACAGACACGACCATGATGATCACCGTGGAGGAAGAAGATAATTTTATAAGATCGTAATTTTCAATACAAGAGAGTATCATTTTTTTGATACTCTCTTTTTTTTTGGAATCAATTTTCTTAAAAAAGGAAATCAATAACCAAACATTAACATTTCATTTAAACATTGTTCAAAGATATAATTAGTATTTTTGAAGCTATTTCAAAAACATTTCACTACACCATGCGAAAAATTCAGATTCAAATTCTTATTGTTTTTTTAACGGGAATTTCCATTTCTTTTGCACAACAACCACAAAAACCAAGTTCAGTCGAAATTTACAATCAAATCAAAAAACTAAACTTTTTAGGTTCTGTATTGTATGTTGCGGCTCATCCTGATGACGAAAACACCCGTTTAATTACCTATATGGCAAATGAAATGAATGCCAGAACAGGATACTTATCATTGACTCGTGGTGATGGAGGACAAAACTTAATTGGTCCGCAATTGCGTGAGCTATTAGGGGTTATACGTACTCAGGAATTAATCGAAGCCAGAAAAATTGATGGTGGTGAACAGTTTTTTTCAAGAGCTAATGATTTTGGCTATTCAAAAAATCCGGATGAAACTTTAGAAATCTGGAACAAAGACAAAGTATTGGCTGATGTAGTCTGGACGATTAGAAAATTTCAGCCGGACATAATCATAAATCGATTTGACCACCGTTCTCCGGGTACAACACACGGGCATCACACATCCTCAGCCATGTTAAGTGTAGAAAGTTTTAAGTTGACAAATGATCCCAAAATATATCCGGAACAATTAAAATATGTAAAACCATGGCAGGTAAAACGTCAGTTTTTTAATCCATCGTGGTGGTTTTACGGAAGCCAGGAGAAATTCGATGCTGCTAATAAATCACGATTTACCAAATTGGAAACAGGCGTTTATTATTCCGGAATTGGAAAATCAAATCAGGAAATTGCAGCTCTAAGCCGAAGCCGTCATCAGTCACAAGGTTTCGGAAGTACCGGAGCGCGAGGTGAAGAAACGGAATATTTAGAATTAATTAATGGTGACAATCCTGTAGCGCGTGACAATTTATTTGACGGAATTGATACGAGCTGGAACCGTGTTAAAAACGGAAAACCAATTGGAGATTTAATTACTACTATTATTGCAAAGTATGACTTTAGTAATCCGTCTGCCAGTATTCCTGATTTAGTAAAAGTTTACAGCCTGATTGAAGCCTTAGATGATGATCATTGGAAACCTTTAAAATCGGCTGCAGTAAAAAACATCATCGCATCTTGTTCGGGATTGTATCTTGAAGCGGTTGCAAGTGAGCAAGAAGCAACTCCCGGAAGTGTAATCAAAGTAAGTCTTGAAGCGATTAACAGATCTCCTCTTGAAATGCAATTGACGAGTGTAACATCATTGCCGGACAATAAAAATACAGCTCAGAACATTCTGTTAAAAAATAACAACGACCAAAAATTAGTCCTCAATGTTCAGCTTCCAAATACGATTGAATATACTCAGCCTTATTGGTTAAAAGAAAAAGCAAGCGTAGGAATGTATACGGTGTCAAATCAGGAAAACATTGGAATTCCGGATATCATCCGACAAGCAAAAGTTATTTTTAATGTTAAAATAGAGGGTATTGAAATCCCGTTTGAACGTACTATTGTTTATAAATATAACGATGGTGTAAAGGGCGAAATGTATAATTTTCTGGACATCGTTCCGGAAGTTACCACTTCAATACTGGAAAAAGTTTTAATTTTTGGAAGTACTAAAAGTAAAATGATTCCTGTAAAAGTTCGTGCAGGAAAAGACGGTATTAAAGGAAACTTACAATTGGACTTACCCAATAGCTGGAATGTTTCGCCAAAAGAGATTTCTTTTACTTTAGAAAAAAAAGGAAACGAGCAGATCTTTTATTTTGAAATAACGCCACCTGTAAATCCGGAAGAAGCCGTTGTCAAAAGCATTGCAATTGTTGACAATAAACGTTTTGACAAAGACCAGACCATTATTGATTACAGCCATATTACCAAGCAAATGGTTTTAAAACCGGCTGAATCAAAATGCATTCGAATTGACTTAAAAACAAATGGAGATGCCATTGCTTACATTATGGGGGCGGGCGACGAAGTTCCTGAAAGCCTGACTCAAATGGGATATAAAGTTACGATTATTAAACCCGAAGAAATCACTCCTGAAAAACTGGATTCTTTCAATGTTGTAATGACCGGGATTCGTGCTTACAATACCGTAAACGCTTTGGCACACAAACAAAACATTCTTTTTAATTTTGTCAAAAGCGGAAAGAATATGATTGTACAATACAATACTTATGGCAAAACGGTAACGGATCAGATTGCACCGTATCCGTTAAGAATATCAAATGACCGTGTGACCGAAGAAAATGCAAAAATCACCTTCCTGGCTCCTAATCATCCTATTTTGAACACGCCAAACAAAATTAGCCCGAAAGATTTTGAAGGCTGGACACAAGAACAGGGTTTATATTATCCGGATCAATACGATCCTGCCTTTACTCCTGTTATATCATCGCATGACAAAGGTGAATCTCCTAAAAATGGCGCCCTATTGGTCGCTCCATACGGAAAAGGATACTATATTTACACTGGTTTGAGCTTTTTCAGGGAATTACCCGAAGGCGTTGCCGGAGCTTATCGATTATTATCGAATATGATTTCGTTAAAGCAACCTGTCGAAGCGCCAAAACAGGAAATAAAGAAATAAACATTCAAAATATGGAAGCTAAAAAAACAAAAAAATGGAAAAAAAGCTACACCTATGTTTTGGTGGCCAATGCTATTTACATTGTGATTTTTTTCTTAATCATGCAATTATACTCATAACCTATGCAACTATTTGATTGGATCGTACTTATTGTTACACTTTTATTTATTGTTGGGTACGGTTCCTGGAAAACCAAAGGAAGTAAGAATGTCGAGGATTTCATTCTGGGAAACAACGAAACGCCCTGGTACACCGTTGGGCTTTCGGTTATGGCAACACAGGCCAGTGCTATTACTTTTCTGTCGACTCCGGGACAAGCGTATCATGATGGAATGGGTTTTGTGCAATTCTATTTTGGATTACCAATCGCCATGATTGTGATTTGTGTGACTTTTATTCCGCTATATCATAAAAACAAAGTATTTACCGCTTACGAATTTTTAGAAAAACGATTTGATCTTAAAACACGTTCTCTGGCAGCGATTCTGTTTTTGGTACAAAGAGGTTTAGGGACCGGACTTACTATTTATGCTCCTGCAATTATTTTATCAGCGCTTTTAGGCTGGAATTTAACTCTAATGAATATCATTATTGGTGTTCTCGTAATCATATACACGTTCTCAGGAGGAACAAAAGCCGTAAACGTAACCCAGAAACAACAAATGTTTGTAATCATGTCGGGGATGTTTATTACCTTTTTTCTGATTTTACACTATTTGCCAAACGATATGACTTTTTCAAGTGCGATGCATATTGCAGGTGCCAATGATAAAATGAATATTGTAAATTTCTCTTTCGACCCTGAAGAAAAGTATACTTTCTGGAGTGGTATTACTGGTGGATTTTTTCTTGCCCTCGCCTATTTTGGAACTGATCAGTCTCAGGTTGGACGTTATTTATCCGGCAAGTCGATTCGTGAAAGCCAAATGGGACTAATCATGAACGGACTTTTAAAAGTACCCATGCAATTCTTTATTCTGTTAACCGGAGTTATGGTTTTTGTGTTTTTTCAATTCAATCCGGTGCCTTTAAATTTTAATCCGAATAATAAAATTGTCATTGAAAAATCTATATATAAAGAAGAATATCATGCTTTAGAGAAAAAATTAAGTACCCTTTCTGAAGATAAAAAGGTAATTAACCTCTTGTACATCGACCAGTTGAATCAGGATTTCGACAATCCGATTTTACGAAAAGAATTAGTGACTTTATCTAACAAAGAAAAAGATTTACGCGATCGTGCCAAAGAAATTATTTTAAGAGCTGACAGCAACAGCGAAACCAATGATAAAGATTATGTCTTTTTTCACTTTATACTAAACTATTTACCAAAAGGGCTTATTGGTTTATTATTGGCTGTAATTCTTTCTGCAGCAATGTCATCAACGGCTTCGGGATTAAATGCTTTGGCTTCAACTACAGCAATAGACATTTACAAGCGAAACTTAAAAACTGTAAAATCAGAGAAACATTATCTCAATGCTACTAAATTTTTCACACTGTTCTGGGGAGTTGTGGCAATACTTTTTGCCTGTGTTGGAACCTTGTTTGAAAACTTAATTCAATTGGTGAATATCATTGGTTCTATTTTCTACGGAACTGTTTTAGGAATATTCCTGGTTGGATTCTATCTTCGTCGTGTCAAGGCAAAAGCAATGTTTTACAGCGCTATCATTAGCCAGACTACCATTTTTATCATTTATTATTTCATGATTTACAGACAGGAAAAATTAGGTTATTTATGGCTGAATTTCATTGGGGCCATGTTAACTATTATTCTTGCGTTGTTTATACAAATTGTCTTTTTTAGAAAAGAGCCGGATGTTGAGGAAGTAGTTTTGGAGTAACCATTTTTATTCATTTTTATGAAGGAAACTTTTTATTTTTTTTTGATTTTAAGCTCTAACTTATGCTTCTCTCAATTTGCAATAGTTCATGATGCAGATGGATATGTAAATGTTCGAAACACACCCAAAACAGGAAATAATGTAACTGAAGATAATTCGATCTCCACCCAGCTTTATACCAAATGTTTCGAGAATTTAAATCAGGGGGCCGAAATATTTGAAAAATATCCCGCACTAAAAAATAATCCTTTTTGCTCCATCATTACCTGTAGCTTTTTGCTTTCATATAAGGAAAAAGATATACAAATTGCAGGGGAGAATAGATTAACAGGAATTGCAACTCAATTGTTTAGAGAAGGAAATCCGGTTAATCTGGTTATGGGAATGGAAAGTTTTTTATGGGTAAAAAAGGAAAATGAAAATCTGGAAGACAATAATCATATTGTCTACATTAGTTACGGAGAATGTACAAATCCTTATTACTTAACCAGAGCTGCGGAAATTGTAAATAAACAAACCGAGCTCTTAATTAAACAAGCTTCTTCTAAATAATATCTCTCTTTTTAGGGATAAATTAGCCCTGATGGAAGCGGCATCCTTTTCTGCCGGGGTTCGGCGCAAAAGATAGAGCATACAGCAGGAACAGCTACAAAAAATCAAGACGTAAAGTTCTAATATCCGGTCTTAAATTTGAGTTTTCAAAAGGCTGTAAATTCTTTTCAAATTCTCTATCTTTGAGAAGATACCCTTAAACTTTTAGCCTTATGAAAGATCTGAAAAAATACAGCAATAAAACCAAAGCTGCTTTTATTTTACTTATTGTAATGCTTATAATTTTACTGGGAAACTTTAATACACTACTCAATTCCAAAAATGTAAACAAGAATATTAATGAAATTTACAATGATCGCCTTGTTGTTGCACATTACATTTTTAAATATTCAAAAGAACTTCATTTTATAAAAGCAGATGCCGAAAAAATGAACCTAAGTGATGAAATCAAGAAAAATGAAATCAATCATACTTTAGATATTATTCACAATATTGATGATCTGTACGCTAAAACTGTCCTGACGAATAAAGAAAAACAATATTTCGATGTCTTTCTAAGTTCCTGCAAAGAAATCAACAATCAGGTCGAAAATAAAAACTGGAAACAGATTGCGATTTCAAGTGCTAATGCACTAAAAACTTTAGAATCTTTATCACAAATTCAGATTGAGGAAGGCAAAGCGAAATTGGCAAGCGCAAATGCGATGTACAACAAAAATAATAGTCTGGGACAGTTGCAAATTGCCTTACTGATCATTTTAGGCGGCATTACTTTTTATTTGCTTATTGTCAAAAAGATAAAAAGAAATATTAAAATTCCGGAACCCCCAAGTTTAAATTAACTTTCTATACCTGCTGTTTACTTTAGTTTTCTTTCTTCTTCAAGGATAGAAAGATCATTGATGCTGGCGAATCTTTTTTGCATAAGGCCATTAGAATCAAATTCCCAATTTTCGTTTCCATAAGCCCTAAACCAATGCCCGTCCGGATTTTGATATTCGTATTCAAATCGAACCGCAATTCGGTTTTCAGTATGGGCCCAATATTCTTTTTTTAACTTATAATGGTGCTCTTTTTTCCATTTTTGGGTCAGGAAATGAACGATTTCTTCTCTTCCGTTTACAAATTCATTTCTGTTTCTCCATTCGCTGTCAAGAGTATAAGCTTTGGAAACACGTTCAGGATCCTTGCTGTTCCAGGCCTCTTCGGCCAACTTAATTTTTTCTAGTGCCGTTTCGTATGTGAAGGGTGGCAAAGGCAGTTTTTGTTCCATTTTTATGAAATTAAAGTTTGAATGATTTTTTTTGATTGTTCTATAAGCTGATTGGATTTGAATACCTGACTTTCGATAATGCTGCTTTCAAACAGCAGATAAATATGATCTGCCAAAAGATGATCAGCTATAATGTTCCTAAAATAATGTTGCAGGTCTGTTTTATGACTTTGAATAACCTGTATTATTTTTACATTATCCGAAGGGATCTCAGAAAGAATATTTAAAAAACTGCATCCTCTGAAGTTTTCATTCTGATTCATGAAAATTAAAAAATTAAACGAAGCTAAAACTTTTGATTTTGAATCTTTCTCCTTACTGCTGAATTTTTCCAGCGCATCGAACCAAAACAAATGCCGTTGACTTAAAAAAGCAACACATAAATCCTCTTTAGATTTAAAATGCTGATAAAAACTTGCCTTTGCCACTTTTGCTTCTTCAATAATCTGATTGATACCGGTGGCATTATATCCTTGCTTATGAAATAAAACAGAGACTGTATCTAAAATTCTTTCTTTGGGCTGCATTCCTGCTATATTTAGAATAGCAAATATAGGTATTTTGCTTAAAAATACAGACAAGTCTGTCTATATTTTTTCTAAAAAAAAATCCAAATTCCAAAACTTTATTTAAGTTTTGGAATTTGGATTTTAGAATATTCGAAATGGCTTTACTCAGAGGATTATTATCTGCTCCATTCAGCAATACTGTCTTTATTCAATTTTACGTAATCCTGATTTTTAGCTACTTCAGCAGCAGCAAGAGAAGCTTTTGCAGTTTCTACCGCTCCTTTTTTGTCGCCTTGTTTTGCCTGGATTTGTGATTTTAGCCTTAAAATGAAATAGGGTTTGTCAGTACTCATATCTAAAGATTTATCTACATAAGTTCTGGCTGTTTCGATATTTCCGTTTGATTGAAACAAATACGTAGCCGCAGCAAAATAATCATTTGAAGTTGGTCCGGCCAGCGTTTTTTCGATACTTGCAGTAGCTACTTTTGCTGTTGGAACTTCAAATTTTAAAGCAACATGTGAGTTTTCCCAAGCCATATCCAGGTAAGCAAAATTAGGATCGATGCCACTAATTCCGATAGTAAATGTCTCTAATGGTGTTGGTAAAGCATCTTCTTTTACAGTAGTTCTTAATGCTACATAAGCATCGCTCCAGTTTTCAGGCAGTCCCCAGTTGTCAGTAGAAAGATAAAAAATAACTTCCCAGCTTTCGATTTTAGGAATAGTATAAATTGCATATTTCCCTTTTTTCAATGTTTTACCATCGATCACCACATCATCACTAAAATTAATGATGGTATTTTCATTAGCTCCGGTTCTCCATAATTTTCCAAACGGAACCAGGTTTCCAAATACCGCTCTTCCCCTTGCACCGGGTCTTGAATACGTTACTTCAACATCTGTTAATCCAACAGTTTGCTTTATATAAGCCTTTGGACTCGCTTGTGGCGTTTTTATTTGTGCTTCTGTAGCAAAAGGTGCCAGAATAATGGCGAATGCAATAAGTAGTTTTTTCATTATTTAGGAGTTTATTTGTTTTTGTTCAAATTTACAAATTCAATTACCGAACAAATGTTAAATTTTATATAATTCAGTCCTTTAACTGTGATATTTTTTGAGCGTTTAGCTCGCTAAAATGATTGATAATCATATCCGCTTCTGACAAATCCTGCAACTTAGAATGATGACTGTTATATCCTACACAATAAATTCCTGCCGCTTTTGCTGCCTTTACACCGTTTGTACTGTCTTCAATGATAATACAATTTTCTTTTGGAGCAAGTGATAAAGAAGCTGCATGGTTAAAAATTGCCGGATTTGGTTTTGATTGCGGAAAATCTTCTCCACTAACAATAGCTGTAAAATATTGATGTAAATTAAATCTTGTAAATACCCTTTCAATAGTCACTTTTGAAGCTGAAGAAGCTAAAATTAATTGTATTCCGTTAGCGTATAAATCTTGAATCAAATCTTCAACGCCTTCCAGTAAATATAAATCTTCTTTCGTGTCGAAAGCATCATTAAAAATACTTCTTTTTCTCTGGATCAAATCCTCTACTTCATGTTCTATCGTTGGAAAAAATCCTTTCAGGCTTTGAAATGTATTTCGGGTCGAAAATCCCGTAAACGAAGTATACATCTCTTCACTTACGATGATATCTAATTCTGAAAATTGTTTGTAATAGGCATAACGGTGAACTGGTTCAGTGTCTACAATTACACCATCCATATCAAAAATTACTGTTTTTATCATTTTTTTCTTTTAAAGGTACTTGAGGTTCTGAGCAACAAAGGTTCAAAGTTTCTTTTTATTCAGCTTTCAAACTATTCTGTTATTACAACTTTGAAAAATGCCTGTTAAAAACCAGAAACTTGAAACAAAATTTTATTCTTTTTTAAGCAAATGTCTGATCACGGTTTCGGCTACATGAAGACCAAATAAGCCCGGCATATAACTATTCGTTCCGTAGAATGATTTTTTGAAATTTTTCCCATCCGTTAGCTTTAAGCTTTTTTCGTCCTGTATTTCAGAGGAGAAAACTACTTTTAGTTTGTTTATTTTTTCTGCTCTTAAGCGTTTTCTTATGGTTTTAGAAAAGTAGCAGTTAATCGTTTTCGAGATATCCGTCACTTTTACTTTTGAAGCCAGCATTTTTCCTCCGGCGCCCATGCTGCTTATAATTTTAACTCTTTTGCGTTTTGCTGCTATGATTAAATTTAATTTTGGAGTAATACTGTCAATACAATCCAATACATAATCAAATTCAGGTGAAACGATTTCAAAGGCTCTTTCAGGAGATAAAAATTCCTGTACACGGGTTAGTTTCAATTCCGGATTAATATCCATTAAACGATCGCCAACAATTGTAATTTTTGGTTGTCCTACAGTCGAATGCAAAGCCGGTAACTGTCTGTTGATATTGGTAATGTCTACAACATCTCCGTCTACAATAGTCATACTCCCTACTCCTGCCCTTGCTAAAAATTCAGCTGCAAATGATCCGACTCCTCCTAAACCCACTACCAAAACATTTGAGTTTTGCAAGTTTTGTAATCCTTCTTTTGTAAATAAAAGCTCGGCTCTTTCTGTCCACTCTGCCATATATATTCTTTTGTTATTTTTGTTTGTTTTTTTATTATTGTTTCAATTTTCAGGTCTCAGGTTCTGATCTATAGCTTCTACATTTATTTCTCAAATACAATTGCAAAATTACTTGAGATAAGCTCTTTTAACCCTTTAATTGTTATATTCTTATATTCTGATGCTAAATTATAAACTTCGCTAATTCCTTCTTCGATGGTATCCGTTTCCAGAAAAAAACGATCGTTTGGAATATGCTGAAAAACAGTTTTTAAATCCGGATTTCTTAATAAGTATTTTCCAAATGAAAGATAAAATCCTGCTGTAATTAACTGATTGGCAATGTGGTTGTTTTTCGAAAAACCGTGAATAATCATCGGGACTGAAATTTTCATTTTCTTTTTGATTGCGATCACTTCCTGAAAAGCGGCAACACAATGTATAACGACAGGTTTTTTATATTTTTCGGCTAAAGCCAATTGTTTTTCGAAAACTACAATTTGTTCTTCCAACGGAATTTCAATGCGTTTATCCAAACCACATTCTCCAATAGCGAGGCAATTTACGGTTTGCAGTTTTTCTTCGATAATTTTTAAATCAGTATCAATTTGGTCTTGCTTTATATACCAGGGATGAATTCCAATCGAATAAAAAGGAATCGAAGCATCAAACTCTTGCGGATACTGATTCACCAATTCTAAAATATTAGACTGATTCGTAAATTGATGGGTATGACAATTAAAGAATTCCATTAATGAAATGTTTTAACCCCTGCTTTTATTTCCACATTCAAATCATTTTCTAAAGGAACAAGCGGGCAGGAATACTTATGATTATAAGCGCAATACGGATTGTAAGCCTGATTAAAATCAACTGCAATTGTGTTTCCTTTCGGGATCTTCAAGTCGATGTATCTTCCGCCAATGTAACTTTCCTTTCCGGACGTTAAATCTGAAAAAGGCAGGAATAAATGATCTTTATACTCTTTGGTTTTCGAAAGTTCTATATTACGATATACATTAAGCTTAATCGGCACATCATCTATTGTAAAATATAATGTTCCGTATTTAATATATTTTGGTGTTCTTGTTCCGGTAGTTTTCATTTCGAAAACTTTTTCATTTTTTGCTTTTTCAAATTTTGCATTGACAAAATATTTCCCATTAACAGGATAAAAATCTAAACTTTGAAAAGTTTTTAAATCTTCTTCCATTAACGGACTTGTCTTAGGATCAGCATATTCACCATTGATTGTCTTTTGAAATTTTTCAGTTTCTTTCTGATCAAATTTATTTTGAGCAAAACAGAAATTAACAATCAGCAACACTAAAAAAGCAATTACATTTTTCATCTTGGAAATTTTGAGCAAAAATAGTTTAAAAGTAACAAAGCAACAACCACAGATCACTACAAAGTTTCCTAACTTTGTTGCAAATAACTCATTTATAATGCTCAAAACCGCTTTTGGTCACTACATCAATAATTTTAAAGGATTTTCAAGAGAAATTTGGATACTTGCTATTGTTACCTTTATTAATCGTGCCGGCACAATGGTGCTTCCTTTTTTATCCAAATATTTAAAAGAAGATCTTCAGTTTACTTATAATCAGGTAGGCTGGATTATGGTCGCATTTGGTTTAGGATCGATGTTAGGTTCGTGGTTGGGTGGAAAATTATCCGATAAGATTGGGTTTTACAAAATCATGATTTTTAGTTTGTTTACCAGTGGGGTTTCGCTATTCTTCATACAGTATATCACTACTTTCTGGGCTTTGTGTATTGCAATGTTTATCTTAATGGCCATTGCGGATATGTTTAGACCTGCTATGTTTGTTTCGCTTGGTGCTTATGCTAAACCCGAAAACAGGACCCGTGCTTTAACTTTAGTGCGTTTGGCGGTAAATCTTGGTTTCGCGGCCGGTCCGGCTTTGGGAGGATTAATTATTATGGGAATTGGATATTCTGGTCTATTTTGGGTGGATGGTGCTTCCTGTATCGTTTCTATTTCAATTTTCGCTTTATTGGTTAAGGAAAAGAAAAAAGCTATTCACGAAGATAAAACAGAAAGTGCAGCAGAAATAAAATCGGTTTTTCATGATAAAATCTTTTGGGTTTTCTTATTTGTAAGTTTTGTTACCGCAATGATTTTCTTTCAGCTTTTTACAACATTACCTTTATATCATAACGAGAAATTTGGCCTGAGTGAATTTCAGACCGGTTTATTAATGACATTAAACGGGCTTTTGATCTTTTCTTTAGAAATGCCAATTGTGGGTTTTATGGAAAGAAAAGCCTTTGCCAAAATACGGATTATCATTCTTGGATCTTTTATAATGGCGTTGAGTTTCTTTCTATTATTAATTAACGTTTGGGCCGGAATGCTTGTTATCAGTATGATTTGTATTTCGATTGGAGAGGTTCTTACCTTTCCTTTTTCAAATGCATTTGCATTAAGCCGTGCACCGCGCGGTCAGGAGGGCCGTTACATGGCACTTTATACCATGAGTTTTAGTCTCGCCCATATCATCAGTTCAAAAGTTGGATTCGAAATTATTTCCCGTTTAGGATACCAAATCAATTGGCTCTTTATGGCTTCTATCGGAGTTGTTGCAACACTTTGCTGCATCTGGATTAAAAAAGCTTTACGCGACGAGAAAGTTTCTTAGTATCTTTTTTATCATAACAAATCACTACAATTCAATTAATTAGTCTTTAATTCGAATCGATTTTCCGTATACTAAATTGAAAACAAACGCGTTTTTTAGTTAAATAACTATATTTATAGTTGTGTAACTAAAAAAATAGTTGTAGGTTTGAATTAAAATTAGAAAACATGCAAAAGTTAACGAACAAGGAAGAGGAAATAATGCACATTTTATGGAAACTTAAAAAAGCATTTGTAAAAGAAGTTCAGGCAGAAATCACGGAAGATCAACCGCATTACAATACATTATCTACTATTGTGCGCAATCTTGAAGAGAAAGGTTTTGTGGGGCACAATGCATTTGGAAACACACATCAGTATTATCCTCTAATTACTTTAGAAGCGTACAGTAAAAAATACATGAAAACTGCTATTGACAACTATTTTAATAGCTCATATAAAAATATGGTTTCATTTTTTGCTAAAGAAGAAAAAATTTCAGCAGACGAATTACGGGAAATTCTTGCCATGATTGAAAATCCACAAGAAGAAAAATAATACTTATGGAAGCACTTTTTACTTATATCATTAAATCAGGCGGATTGCTAATATTGTTTTATTGTGCTTATTATTTTTTATTGCGCAAAGAAACTTTTTTTAATAGTAACAGGTGGTTCTTGCTAGGCGGTTTGTTTACATCGGTAATTTTGCCTTTTATTGTTTATACCAAAACGGTTTGGATTGATCCGGCTCCGGTTTCAGATAACAACTATCAAATTTACGCTCCACCGGCTAATCCGGGTACCCCTTTTGTTATAGATTGGAATCTCGCCTTAATCGTTATTTATAGTATTGGTTTTCTGGCTTTAATGATAAAACTTGCTTTCGATTTCTATAGTTTAAATTCTGTTTTGAAAGGTAAAAAAATACAACAGCAAGCCGATTTTAAATTTATAGACGTAAAAGAAAACATTGCCCCCTTCTCCTATTTTGAATATATTGTTTACAACTCATCATTGTACAGCGCTTCAGAATTAGAAAGTATTATTGAACATGAAAAAGTACATAGTGAACAAAATCATACGATTGACGTTTTGGTTTCCAGAATGTTTTGTGTTCTGTTTTGGTTCAATCCCATCATCTGGCTTTACAAAAAATCTGTCCTGCAAAACCTTGAGTTTATTGCTGATAGTGAAGCTGCTCAAAAAATAGCCGATAAAAAAGCGTATCAATACACGCTTTTAAAAATAACAACACATGAAAATTGTGTTGCCATTACCAATCATTTCTATCAATCATTAATCAAAAAACGAATCATTATGTTAAACAAAAATCAATCAAAAAAGAGAAATTCCTGGAAATTTGGAGTTATCATTCCCGCACTTGCAGCCTTTGTGCTTTTATTTCAGGTCGAAGTAATTGCAAAAGAAAAAGAATTAGTTAAAAGAGAAGTTTCAATAAAACTTTCCAAAGAAAAAATTGCTGCTACAGATGTTTACAAAATCAGGAAAAACACAACAGATCAGGAATTAAAAGTAATGAGTGAAACCTTAAAGCAGAAATATGGTTTTGATGTAGTGGTATCTGATTTAAAACGTAATGCAGATAATGAATTAACCTCCTTCAAATTAGATCTTACAAAAGGTTCTAAACTGTCAAAAACTTTTCAAATTGGTGGAAGCAAAGCTATTAATGACTGCGGAATAATTGTAACAACTAATCATGATGGTTCTAACAAGATTAGTTTTATGACCGATAATGATATCAGCGCTACAAAAATAACGCAACAGCTTAAAGCTGAAGAAAAGGAGGATTCAAACCCAAATCCTCATAATAATTCAAACAAGAACACTAACGCAAATCAAGATAATAATGCTGAAGCTAATCGTAATCCTAATAAAATTGCTAGTGCAGGTACTAGTACAAATGTTATAAATACTGACACAAATACTTCTGTTACTGTCCATGTAAATAGTGACACCAAAACAGGTACAGTTATCAAGGTATCTTCTAAAAAAGACGGGAACACAAAAGAGCTAACGCAATTAGTTGTTGTTGATGGTGTGGTAATTTCTGAACCGGTAACCATTGAAGAACTGGAAGAATTAAATATCAAAACAATGGATGTTTACAAAGGTTCTCAGGCCATTGTTAAATTTGGTGAGCAAGGGAAAAATGGTGTAATTGTAATTGAAACTAAAAAATGATTTCATTGCATAAAAAAATAAATCATGCAAAAGCTAACCAATAAAGAAGAGGAAATCATGCATATTTTATGGAAGCTTAAAAAAGCATTCGTAAAAGAAATTCAGGCAGAGATTACTGAAGATCAACCACACTATAATACATTATCAACCATAGTACGTAATCTTGAAGAGAAAGGCTTTGTAGGGCATAATGCTTTTGGAAACACTCATCAGTATTATCCGGTGGTAACATTAGAGTCTTACAGTAAAAAGTATATGAATACTGCGATTGACAACTATTTTAATAGTTCATATAAAAATATGGTTTCGTTTTTTGCTCAGGAAGAAAAAATTTCAGCAGCTGAATTGCGCGAGATTTTAGCTATGATCGAATCTCCAATACAAGAAGAAAAATAATCATCATGGAAACACTTTTCATTTTTATCGCAAAATCAAGTTTATTGTTAGTATTGTTTTATTGTGCTTATTATTTTTTACTTCGTAAAGAAACTTTTTTTAATAGCAGCAGATGGTTTTTATTAGCAGGTCTCATTACTTCAGTTATTTTACCATTTTTGTTTTATACAAAAATTATCTGGATTGAACCTGCTCCTGTTCCTGCCCGAATTATGACCAATGCAGTTTCGGCTTTAAACTATTCTCATGCCTATATTCCGCATAATATTCAAAATGAAGCCTTTGAAATTAATTGGAATTACGTTCTGCTTGCAGTTTATATTCTTGGTTTTACTGCCCTGGTTATAAAATTTGCAGTTGATTTTTATAGTTTAAGTTCCGTTTTAAAAGGTAAAAAAATACAACAACAAGCCGATTTTAAATTTGTAGACATTAACGAAAATATTGCCCCGTTTTCTTATTTTGACTATATCGTATACAATTCATCAATGTACACGGCCGCAGAATTAGAAAATATTATTGAACATGAAAAAGTACATAGCGATCAAAATCATACCGTAGACGTATTGGTTTCGAGAGTGTTCTGTGTGTTATTTTGGTTCAATCCTATTATTTGGCTGTATAAAAAAGCGATTCTGCAAAACCTTGAATTTATTGCTGATAGCGAAGCTGCCAAAAACATATCAGACAAAAAAGCGTATCAATACACGCTTTTAAAAATTACAACACATGAAAGCTGTGTTGCCATCACCAATCATTTTTACCAATCATTAATCAAAAAACGAATTGTCATGTTAAACAAAAATCAATCAAAAAAACGAAATTACTGGAAATATTACGCCATAATTCCGGCACTTGTAGCTTTTGTGCTTTTATTTCAAATTAAAACTGTTGCACAAGAAAAAGAACGCAAAGAAAATCAGGAAGTTGTTGAAAAGGAAGATCCAATTCATGTTTTAAAAATTCAAAAAAATACCACTGATCAGGAATTAAAAGAAATTGCTGAAAAATTAAAAAAAGATCATAACATTGATATGGTGGTGTCAAATGTAAAAAGAAACTCTAATAATGAGTTAACAGCGATTAAAGTTGAAATACAAAAGGGAACCGGAGATGCTCAAACTCTTGAGATTGAAGGAAATCACCCAATTAAAAATTGTGGAATTGTAGTTTCATCTGAAGCAAATGGTTCTGCAAAAGTGGGAATCCTTACAGATGACAAACCCACGGCAATAGGAAATCGCATTGTAGAAGTTAGTGAAACCCATGTTCCTGAATCGATGACAGTGCCAACTCCGCCTGTTCCGCCCACACCTCCGTCAACAGCATCATTACCACCGGCGCCGATTGCTCCGATAGCACCTGTATTACCAAAAGAGCTAATGATTCCTCCTCCGCCAAATAGGTCAAAAATGCCAAAGCCACCGGTACCTCCAAAAAATCATGAAGATAAAGTTGCGATGAAAGATTTTGAAAAAAAGATGGAAGAATTTGATAAGAAAATGGAAGCTTTTGAACCACAATTAGCTGCTTATGAGAAACAGGTAGATGAAATCATGTCTAAACGTGAGCTTGGTTACGATAAAGAAATGGAAAAGTTCGAAATTGCAATGGAAAAATTTCAAGCAGATATGGACAAATACAGCGCCAGTATCGAAAAGCAATTTGGACCTGATTTTGAAAAAAAGATGGAGCAATTCGAAAAAGATATGAAGCAATATGAAAAAGAAATGAAACTTCATGAAAAAGACATGAAACTTCATGAAAAAGAAATGAAACTTCATGAAAAAGATCTAAAAAGAAACGAAAGAGAGAGTAAAAGATCCTAATTAATTCTAATTTACAGATGAAAAAATCCTTTCTTCTCGCCTTATTATTACTTGTTGTTAATTGGTCTTTTAGCCAAAAAAAGGAGAATAAATTAATTGAACAAAAAATTGATCAATACATTAAGGAAGTAATAGCTATAAATGAAATTCCAGGAGTCGCATTGGCGGTTATCAAAGATGGAAAAATCATTTATGAAAAATATTATGGAAAAGCTTCTCTGGAAGAAAATAAAGCAGTGGATAAAAACACTGCTTTTAAAATTTTCTCTACTACAAAACTCATTACAAATGTTGGTGTGTTTCAGCTGATAGAACAAGGAAAATTATCATTAGAAGACCCTCTTTCTAAATACATTGACAATCTCCCAAAAGAATGGCAAACTATCCAAGTAAAAAATTTGCTATCACATTCTTCTGGCTTACCTAATATTATTATGTTCGAAGATATCGCCATTACATTGCCATTCGACAAAAAACTAGCCATACTATCCACAAAACCAATGGAGTTTGTAACAGGAAGTGAATACCGATACAATCAGACCAATTACTTATTCCTGACTAAAATCATCGAGAAAATCACAGGTTTCACTTTTGATGACTACATCTTAAAAAACCAATTTCCATCGATGAAATCAGGTATTTATTTTTCCTCAAACTTCGGGGAAAATTTACCTTATAGCACTCCCAGGTATAATTATAACAGCAAAACCAATAAGTACATAAAAAATACTTCCAACTTTGGATTTGATGCTCATTCGGCTAACGGTTTAAATATTACATTGCCAAATTTTATTCGCTGGAATGATAATCTGGATAAAGAGGTTTATATCAAAACAGAAACGAAATATTCGATGTGGAAACCCTTTACTTTTACGAACAACACCGATCGTTTCGCTTATGGTTGGGAAATAGTTCCGGTAAACAAAGTTTTGTCTTATGGTTTTACCGGAGGCAATGAAACGGCTTTTAGAAAATTCCCTGACCATAATTTAACGATTATATTTTTATCAAACGGACATAAATATTCTGCTTTGTATGTTCAAAGTCAGGTTATCAACCATGTTGCTTCCATTGTAGACAAAACCTTGACAGATGAGTATTATCTTGCCGGTGAAAAAATAAATCAGGATTTTTTAAAACTCGACATCGCAAAAGCAGAACAAAATTACCAAAATATAAAAAATAGTAATCCGGATTGGAATTTTGAATACCGATTAAATGTTATTGCTTATACCCTGATCGATTACGGAAGACTAAACGACGGCATCAGGCTTTTAGAATTAAACACAAAAGAAAACCCAAAATCCGGAAATGCCTTTGACAGTTTAGCTGACGGTTATTTTAGAAATAATCAGTTCGAAGCTTCAAAAGAAAATTATAAAAAGTCATTAGAACTAAAACAGGATAACTCTAATGCCAAAGAAATGCTGGAAAAGATCGAAAAAATTTTAACTAAAAAATCGTAAATCAATCTTCATAAAACCGAATACATTCATACTTATTATAGTAGAAACACTCAAAAAAGACTTTGCCTAATCGCAAGGTCTTTTTTTATATCTTTGAGCAAAATTGATCCGCCATGTATAAAATTTTAGCCAAACTAAATAAAATTCTTTTACCCAGTTTTACCAAACAAGGTTTAGATATTTCAAAAGCAAAAAAATGGCAAATGGCTATTATTGGTTATCGTGCTTATGTAACTAAAAGAGCTTTAGGATAATTAGACATCTTTTGGATAATAACTGAAGTAAAATTCAGTCATACTTTTACGAAGTAAAAAATACTTGTTTCTACATGTATTTTCACTTCATTCGCTATTTCTCATGAAAAATAAACAATTCAATATACCTCCTGTTTATGCTGTGCTATTATCAATTATCAGTGTACAATGCGGAGCTGCAATTGCTAAAAGCTTATTTCCTGCCATTGGCGCTGCAGGAACTGCGTCAATACGAATTGGAATTTCGGCAATCATTTTATTACTAGCGTACCGCCCAAACTTAAGAGCCATTACTCCTAACCAATGGAAAATTGTGATTCCTTACGGTTTAGTCCTCGGAGCTATGAATTTAATTTTTTATTTGGCAATAGAAAGAATTCCAATTGGATTAGCGGTTACTTTAGAGTTTATAGGGCCTTTACTCGTTGCGATCATTGGCTCAAAACGTTTAGTTGATTATTGCTGGGTTTTTCTGGCCGCTACTGGGATCGTTTTAATTGCTCCCTGGACCAATGATCGTGTAGATACACTAGGGGTATTTTTTGCTCTTTTAGCAGGCGCGCTTTGGGCAGCGTATATTGTTTTGGGAGGGAAAATTTCTCAAATCATGAATGACGGACAGGCTGTCTCAACAGGAATGCTATTTGCAGCAATCTTAATTCTGCCGTTTGGTTTCTACGAAAACGGATTGGCTAATCTTACCCCGAAACTTTTTGGTATGGGAGCCGCACTGGCTCTTTTATCAAGTGCTATTCCGTTTACCTTAGAAATGAAAGCTTTAGGAGAGCTTCCTCCCCGTACCTTTAGTATTTTAATGAGTTTAGAACCTGCGGCGGCTTCTATATGTGCTTTTATATTTTTACAGGAGTATTTAAATTTTTATGAAATTCTGGCGGTTGGTTGTGTTGTAATAGCTTCTGTAGGTTCAACACTAACAGCTAAAAGATAAATTTACAAATGAAAAAGATTTTCTGGAATTCATTAAAATTAGTAATAGCATTTATTTAATTTTTATCTGGATGCTTTTCTGGTTTAAATCTACAACAACGGATAACAAAACATTAGTAGTTGTGTCAATATTTTTATTTTCAACTCAAATTATTGTACTGCTTTGTGGCGTTATCGTCTACTTTTCTAAAAAAGAAAAATACATAAAAAAGTCCTGCATGACAGGACTTTTTTGGGTCTCAAAATATACTTTAATTATTTTTTTGGCAATAATACAGTATCAACCACATGAATCACACCATTAGATTGATTTACATCTGCTATCGTAACTTTAGCTTTATTTCCGCTTTCGTCACTGATGTATAAATCTTTTCCTTTCATCCAGGCAGTTAGAGTACCACCGCTAACTGTTTTAAAAGTGGCTTTTCCTTTTCCGGCTTTAATTGCTTTAGCAATATCAGAAGCGTTCAGTTTTCCTGCAACAACATGATAGGTTAAGATCGTTTGCAACATTTTTTTGTTTTCTGGTTTCAATAATGTTTCAACAGTTCCTTTTGGCAATTTATCAAACGCAGCATTTGTTGGGGCAAAAACGGTAAATGGTCCTTTTCCTTCTAGTGTCTCAACCAGTCCGGCAGCTTTTACAGCAGCTACTAATGTCGTGTGGTCTTTTGAATTTACGGCATTTTCAATAATATTTTTGTTTGGGTACATTGCAGCTCCACCAACCATTACAGTTTTTTGTGCAAATGATGTAAATCCAAATCCTAATGCTAAGATTGCTACGGCTAAAAATTTTCTAGTTTTCATAATTAATATTTTAAGTTATAAGCTCATTTACGCGGTAATAATTGTTTTGGTTTTATTAAATCTTTAAAAAAAATAAAAAAAACTTAGAATATGTTCAAACATACCTGTAAAACAAGCTTTTAATGCCTGAAATTATTTTTAATTATTTTTGAAATTAGCCTCTCATCTATGTTAGTTTTATTATTAACTTTAGTAAAAAATTAACTCATTATGGAAAACCTGCCTAAAAAAGTCAGAAGTAAAAAGTTAAATACACGAGTTGATTTAACAGCAATGGTCAGTGTTTCTTTTTTGCTGATTATATTTTTTATGGTTGTAAATGAATTGGCTAAGCCTAAAATCATGGATTTAAGTTTACCGGAAAAATATGTCGACGATGAATGGAATCATGTTATCGTTTGTGGTGGTGGCGGTGGTCAACGTACTATAACAGTTCTATTGGATGAAAATGATAAAATCATTACATATACTGGCTATTTATTTAATCCCCTGAAAGATCCTAAAGAAGTAAATTATGGAAAAAACGGAATCAGAAAAGAACTTTTTAGTCAAAAGAAAGCAATTTTGGAATATTCTACAGCAATAGGAAGGCCGAAAAATGGTCCGATCGTAATCATAAAACCTGGTAAAAAAAGTAATTTTAAAAATCTAATTGATATCCTGGACGAAATGGCAATTGTAAATATTGACACTTATGTAATTGTAAATGATTTTTTATCAGAAGAAACTAAACTATTAGCTTCCAATTAAAACATAATTTTCAGCATAATTAAATTGTTGTTCTATGCACAATCTACCTAAAAAAGTGAGAAGTAAAAAGTCAAATACAAGAGTCGATTTGACAGCAATGGTGAGCGTTTCTTTTTTGCTGATTGTATTTTTTATGGTAACAATTGAGTTGGCGAAACCTAAAGCAGTAGACTTAAGCTTATCTGATTATGGAGATTGTCACGGATCGATTAGATGCTATAAAGCAGATCGTTTTTATACCTTACTATTAGGTGAGGATGATAGATTGATATCCTATGCCGGATTATTGTCCTATCCTCTGGAAGATCCCAAAGAAGTGAAGTATGGCAAAAATGGTATTCGTCAGGAATTACTAAACATTAATAAAAAGATCCTGGCATATTCAGCCAGTATTGGCAAACCAGATAGAGGAGTTTACGTAATTATAAAGCCAAGTAAAAAATGTAATTACAAAAACTTAATTGATATTCTTGATGAAATGAGAATTACAGGTATCACTAACTACAGTATTAATGACTATTATACTAAAGAAGAATCTAATTTGTTGGCTTTGAAATAGAAAGTTCCGGCTTCATTATGCAGGAAAAAACAGAAAACAGTTCCTGAAAATTCCAGTGCGAAATTGCTTCTCCAATTAGTTGTTGACCGAGTCCAAACTCCAATATTAAAATGTTCCCGACTTCGCTCACCGTGACAACCTGAAACCTGAAACAACGAAAAATCTGAAACAAAACAGATAAAAAAAGTCCCACATTACAGTGGGACTTTCTATTTAAATTAAATTGTTATTTTTTAATAAATTTAATATTTGAACTTCCTTTATCTGATTTTACTTTTATAAAATAGTTACCAGTTCTAAGCTTTGAAACATCAATATTAGAAACCATTTTTGCATTTGGAACTGCGATTACCACTTGCCCTAAAACATCATAAATCGCAACCGATTGTATTTCGATATCTTGTTTCGCAGTAAAGTTTAAAATATCACTGGCAGGATTTGGATACAAAGTAAAATAATTAGAAAACTCGAAATCTGAAGTTCCTAAGGTAGTTTGAAATTTTGATGTGGCTTTATTGGTTAAAACAGGGAAATTATAATCAAAATAAATATTAGCCTCGTTTTCAAAGGTATCTCCAACTTTTAAAGTTGGTATTGTTTTTATTTTAAAAGCAACATAACCATCATTATTCGCATCATCAAAAGGAAGATTAATATTCTCAAAAATAAACTCTACTTTATTTCCATCAGAAATTTTTGTTACAAAAGCATGACTTGAACTCGTTGGAATTAAAGTTGAAATATCAAATTTTGCTAAATCGATTATATCTTTTACTACAATATTTTGAGCTGGATAGGTTCCGGTGTTTTCAAAACGGATCATATAATGCACATATTCTCCGATTAAATTTGGAGTGATAACCGAACCCTCCAGACAGGTTTTGTCGTTTGGATCATAAGAACCTACAACCCTTTGATTTAATGTTAATGTATTATCTATGGGAGTTTCATCTGTATTAGTAGATGATACAGTTGCTTTAAAAGATAAAATATCACCATTGTTTACCGGAGGAACTGCCGTTGGAGCATTTACTGTAAATCTAAAATTAATTTCTCCCGATTCAAAAGGTTTTAGATTAGAAAAATCCCACGATAAATTATTTGTTTTTTGAGTAACTGCAATAGGATTTGCAGTAATAAAATCTAAAACAGAATCATCAAAAATTAAGTTTACAGTACCTGATTCTGTTGTATTTCCTTTGTTTTTATACATAATTTTATAATCCGAATTAAATCCTGGTCTTGCCGGAACAATTTGTAAAATTGCGATCTCTAAATCAGGATGAGTACCATTTGCAGTAGTACAAAAATTTTGTTCAAATGGAGTTATCTCTGTTGGAAAAGTAAGATTTACTGTAGCGGGTGAAATAGAAAAATAAGTTGGATTTTCTAAAACCGGAGTTATTGTATGTGTACCAGCCAGCAAAGAAATAGTGTAATTTCCGTTTTTATCTGAAATTAAATTACCTGTATTGCTACCGTCAGATAAAGCAAACTTCAAATTTGGAAAATTTGAGTCTAAAGCATCGCAGCCGTTATTATTGCTGTCAAATTTATTATTTCCCTGAACTGTATAGTAATTAGCGCCGGGTGTAAATGAACAGTATGAATTTACATTACAATTCGTATAGCCATAATTATCAACTAATTGTTCAACTTGTTCTGTTTGAATTTCGTCAACACAAATATATTTCAAATCAGGATTCTTTGAGAAATTCAGATCCGCTTCATTACTGCCGTTTTTAATAAATAATGTGGTCAGTTGATTCTGATCACATCTTAAGCGTTTAATACTTTTTAAATCACTTAAATCTAAAGCTTTGAGCTGATTAAGAAAGCATTCTAAAATGGTAATATTGGCTAATCCTTTCGGGTCTAAGGATGTTAATTGATTATCAGCACATCTCAAATCTACAAGTCTTGTTGATCTGCTTAAATCTAATGTCTTAAATTGATTTACACCACACCAAAGGGATTCCAGGCTTATTAAATCATGGGTATCTAATACTGTCAATTGATTAGCTTGACAAATTAAACTTTTCAGATTAGTCAGTCCAACTAATTTCAAGTCAAATATTTCATTAGAGCCACATTCTAAATCAGTAAGTTTTGATAAATTGCTGGCGTCTAATTTGAACAATCTATTATTACGGCACGATAAACTCTTAAGATTTGCTAATTTAGTTAAACTTAGTCCTGTTAATAAATTACCACTGCAATCTAAAATTTCAAGGCTTGTTAAATTATCGATATCTAATCTTGGTAATTGATTAACCTGACAATATAGTTTCTTTATATTTATTAATCCATCCACATTTAATGAGGTTAGATTATTATTTGAAACCAGCATTTCTGTTAAATTTACTGCCCCGCTAATATTTAATGAAGTAAGTTTTTTGTTTAAAGTACATTCAATATAAGTTAAATTAGTCAGGCCTTCTAAAACTAGTGAAGAAAGGTTAGAATTTTGAATATACAAATAAGTAATTTTCTGATTATTAGACAGATTCAAATATTGAAGATTATTTAGTTTTGTAATATCAAGATCCCAAAAAGTTTGGTTATTATTACAATTTAAATATTGGAGATTAGTGAAATTTTCTAATCCTTTTAAAGAACCAATATTTGAATTGCTCAGATCTAAAAAGGTAATTTTTAAGGCTTCATTAACTTCAATTTCAAAATTTGAATTTGTATCAACATTTAATGATATCAACTTCATTTTAAGATTAATATCTGGAAAAATAATATTCTGAGCATATAAACCATTAAAAAAGCATAAAGCCAGAGCCAAAAAGTAGATTTTCTTCATATGTGTAGATTTTACCACAAAAATAACTTTTTGAGATAATAACACAACTTTATTTGTTAAAATTTCTTAAAATTAAATTTATAAAACAAAAAAAAGTCCCACATTGCTGTGGGACTTTCTATTTAGAGGAAACTTAGAAAATTATTTTTTCTCTGTTTTTTCCATTTTAGCTTTTAATGCAGCTAATACATCATTGTTATCTCCTAAAGTTGCAGCTGGTGCATTAGTAGTAGAGTTAGATGAAGTATTTTCAGTTGCAGCTTTCACGTTTTTCTCTTCTTCTTCACGGAAGATAGCAGTGTGAGAAGCAACTACTCTTTTGAATTCTTTGTTGAATTCGATTACTTTGAAATCAGCAGTATCACCTTTTTTCAATTTCTTTCCGTCTTCTTTTTCAAGGTGACGAGTAGGAATGAAAGCAACGATATCATCTCCGAATTCTACAGTAGCTCCTTTGTCAACGATTTCAGAAATTTCACCATTGTGGATAGTTCCTACAGCGAAAGAATCTTCGTATTGATCCCAAGGATTAGCAGTAGTTTGTTTGTGACCTAAAGATAATTTACGTCCTTCAACATCTAATTCTAATACTACTACATCAAGTTTTTCACCAACATTTACAAATTCAGATGGGTGTTTGATTTTCTTAGTCCAAGATAAGTCAGAGATGTAGATTAATCCATCAATTCCTTCTTCTAATTCTACGAAAATACCAAAGTTTGTAAAGTTTCTAACGATACCTGTATGTTTAGAACCTACCGGGTATTTAGAAGTAATGTCAGTCCATGGATCCTGAGTCAATTGTTTGATACCTAATGACATTTTACGGTCATCTCTATCTAAAGTTAAAATAACAGCTTCAACAACATCTCCAACTTTTACGAAATCCTGAGCAGAACGTAAATGAGTAGACCATGACATTTCAGAAACGTGGATTAAACCTTCAACACCTTCAGCAACTTCGATAAATGCACCGTAATCAGCGATTACAACTACTTTACCTTTTACTTTATCACCAATAGTTAAATTAGCATCTAAAGCATCCCATGGGTGAGCGTTTAATTGTTTCAATCCTAATTGAATTCTTGTTTTCTCATCATCGAAATCAAGGATTACAACGTTTAATTTTTGGTCTAATTCAAGAACTTCACTTGGGTGGTTGATTCTGCTCCAAGAAAGGTCAGTAATGTGAATTAATCCGTCAACACCACCTAAGTCAATGAACACACCATAAGAAGTAATGTTTTTAACAACACCTTCTAATACTTGTCCTTTTTGTAATTGACCGATGATTTCTTTTTTCTGTACTTCGATATCAGCTTCGATAAGCGCTTTATGAGATACAACAACGTTTTTGAATTCGTGGTTAATTTTTACCACTTTGAATTCCATCATTTTGTTTACATATACATCGTAGTCTCTAATTGGCTTAACGTCAATTTGAGAACCAGGTAAGAAAGCTTCAATTCCAAAAACGTCAACGATCATACCACCTTTAGTTCTGCATTTTACAAAACCATTAACGATTTCTCCTGTTTCGTTTGCAGAAATAACTCTATCCCATGATTTAATAGTACGTGCTTTTCTGTGAGATAATACTAATTGACCTGTTTTGTCCTCACGGATGTCGATTAATACTTCTACTTTGTCACCAACTTTTAAGTTTGGGTTGTAACGGAACTCGTTTAAAGAAATAACACCTTCAGATTTAGCATTGATATCAACGATAACGTCTCTATCTGTAATTCTAACAACAACCCCTTCAACTACTTCTTCCTGATCTGTAGCGATGAAAGTTTTAGATACTAGTTCTTCAAACTCTTGTAAGTTTTTCTCATCAACTGCATCAATTCCTTCTTGGAAGTTATGCCAGTTAAAATTTGCTAAAAACTCTTCTTGTGATTTTAATTGTTCAGACATGCTGATAAAAAATTTGTATTCTGCTTTTCTTGAGTTTCATAAAGCGATAGAAAAAACAGAAGTTGTTTTACATAAATAGTTGATACCTAATGGAAACTCTTCTCTGCCAAAAGGTTTGCAAAATTAATACATTTATTTGTAATAGCAAAACAATTCTATATGATTATGAGTGTATTGTTCAGGAGCAGCAAATTTAAAGGTTTTCAAGGCCTGAAGTTCCGCTTTGGCTCCTGTCTTTTTCCGGTTAAAGTAGCCGGAAAAAGGATATCCGCTCTATCGGGGCTAGATTAGAGGCTTATTGTTTTTAGAACTTTAGATTCGTCGCTTAATTCGTAACAAACCTAACAGGTTTTTGAAACCTGTTAGGTTTACTGTGCGCGGCTATATTAGTAATTACCTGTTTTTACTTTTAATTTTTTCCTCTACAAAAGAAATTATTTGTCGAAAGTTCTCTACTCCTACTTCAATCTCCCCTAATATATAAGGCCGATAATCTTTAGTAATTAGAATTAGGTTATCTTCTTTTACTAAATGAGCAGCAAAATTTTCCCAATCGGTAACTATTATATTATTTTCAACATTCATTATCCAGGATTTCTCTGTCAGTTCTAACGTAGCGATCTTTACATCTTTAAAACTCTCATTATCTCTTATTTTAGCACTCTCAAATTTCTTGTATTGTGATCTGATTTTGAAATAATAATAAACAAACGGAACAAAATTAGACAATCCAAAAAACAAAAAAGCATAACCAATTCCAAATATATTAGGTCGATTATAAATTAAAGCAGCTCCCACCACAAGCAAAAGAACACCTAAATATTGGTAGTTTTTATAACATAAAATCTTTCGTTTCCAGGTAATATCAAACAATAAATCCATTTGATTATTATAAACAACTTCATCAAAAACTAATTCGTACTTCATATTTTTTCTTTAATTTAAAACTAATAAAGCGGATTTAAATAATAAGTTTTAATACTCTAAATGATAATAGAAAATTTCAAAATTCTTACTTTTATCTAATGCTTATAACTCTCGAAGAAATAAAACTAAAAATAGAAACTTTCCATAAAAACGGACAAGTGATCAATGCTGTTTACTGGCTTTTAAAAAAGTACAATCTCAAAAACAAAAACTTAAAAGGATTCGAATTCAGAGAAAAAGCAAAACCGGATTTTATTTTAATGACCACTGAAGGCGATTTTGGACAACCACAAATTATCAGAATTCCGAAAAACACTTTTGAGTTTCCACTAGAACTTATGCTGATTCTTATTGTTCACGAAATGGTTCATGTTATTCAAAAAACTCAAAAACCATATGTTTTAGACAAAAACGAAAGAGAATGGCAGGCGTATTATGAAATGAACTTTCACAATTTATTTCCACAAGTTCCTGAAATTTCCAATTTTCATAAAAAATTCTTCACCAACAAAGGCCTTGAATACTATAACCGAATGGGCGAAGGTTCTGAACTTCAACAAAAATACGCTAATCAGAAAAAGCAGGTAGAGGATTTAATTGCATCTCCTGGATAAAATTCAAAATAAGTTCCTTTTATCTATTCTCGACAAAATAATAAACAATCACCAGAATCAAAATAAAAAGCAATGTCCCGATAATTTCAAGACGTCTGCGCAGACCATGATTAATTACAAAACTTTCCGGATCAATATAATTGTTGGCAAATATAATGGGATCAATCGTAATATCTGGCCGGTAATGCTTTACACCCAATAAAAAAGTTCTGATTAACTCCGGTCGATTCGCATACAGCATCACAAAAAAATGCTTTCCTGTAAAGGCATCATTGTGAGCTATTACTTTATTATCGACCAAAACAGGCCAGTAGAACTGCTCAAAAAAAGATTTCGATGGTCTGGTTGATGTTATATCGTATTTTGGAGGTTCGAAATAATGCTCCAATTTTTCTCTTTTCTCAAAACTGCTCCACGGTAAATCTTTGACAATTCTATTCTTAAATGTATTCAGATAACGAATTCCTTTTTCATCAATTATAGTAGTGGTAGACATTTTTTTTCTGGAATACATCAGTAATAATATTATTCCTAAAACAACAGTAATAAACACAAAAAATAAAACTCCAGTAGCTATTTCATCTAGTCCGTTTTCCTCCAGTGAGTTTGTTGCCAAAAAAACTATTCCTCCCACAAAAAACAATGCAAAAGATACCCAAAATAAGCCAAGTATAAGATTTGGAAGCAACATTGGTTTTGAGCTAATGGGTCTAAATGGTGGAATTGATTTTTGTTGATTTTGCATATTAAACACTAAACATGAATAATCAAATATACGGATAAACAAAAAAATAAAATCCCGTTTTCCATAAATCAAAAACGGGATTTTAATATATTTAAAGTCGTTAATGACTCAAATTTTCAATCTCTTTGGGGTCATGTTTGTGTTTAAACAAAACGGCAAAAGCAATTGCAATAACCAACGCATAAGCAGCAAATGATAACCAGATCGTATGCCAGTCTTTCATTAGAATTGGATTTGAAAAAATTCCGTCTGTAGAAATTGAATTCCCTTGTCCTTTTACAAATTCCAGCATTTTAGAGTTTGTAGTATCTGTTTGTAAAAATCCGGCCAATTCAGTTGTATTAGTAAAAGATTTTGTAAAGAAACGATCAATAGCCCAACCCGAAGTTAAACTTCCTAAAACAGCTCCTACTCCATTGGTCATCATCATAAATAAACCTTGTGCTGACGAACGAATTTTAGAATCTGTATTGCTTTCTACGAATAATGAACCTGAGATATTAAAGAAATCAAATGCCATTCCATACACAATGCAGGATAGAATAATCATCCATAATCCTCCAACAGGATCTCCAAAAGCAAATAATCCGAAACGCAGTACCCATGCCAGCATACTGATCAGCATAACTTGTTTGATTCCGAAACGTCTTAAGAAAAACGGAATCGCTAAGATAAACAAAGTCTCAGAAACTTGAGAAATCGACATAATAATAGTCGAATACTGAATCACAAATGAATCTGCATATTTAGGAAAATGTTTGAATTCATCTAAAAATACATCTCCATAAGCATTTGTCAATTGCAACGCGCCTCCTAAAAACATAGAAAACACAAAAAACAAAGCCATTTTATAATTTCCAAATAACTTAAAAGCTTCCAGGCCCAAAGTTTCAACTAATGTAGCGTCCTCTTTAGTCAAACGCTGTGGTTTACATTTAGGCAGTGTAAAAGCATAAATTCCAAGAATTAAAGCACCTACTCCCGCAATGTAAAACTGATATTCAGTCGCTTTGCTTCCGCTTAAATTAGTAATCCACATTGCTGCAATAAAACCAATAGTTCCCCAAACACGAATTGGCGGAAAATCTTTTACAATATTTTTATTATTCAGCTTAAGCGAAGTATACGAAATCGAATTGCTTAAAGCAATCGTTGGCATGTAGCAACACATCGCAGCAAACATTACGTAAATAAAATTATCAGGCGTAGTTACATGCGCAATACCAAATAATACTACTGCATAAATAATATGCAAAAAACCATATAGTTTTTCAGCATTTACCCATCTGTCAGCAATAATCCCTGTTAATGTAGGCATGAATAAAGAAGCAATTCCCATGGTTCCAAAAACAAGACCAAACTGGGTTCCTTCCCAATTTTTAGTTCCAAACCAATAATTTCCAATTGTTATAAGCCAGGCTCCCCAAACAAAAAATTGAAGAAAGCTCATTATAATCAACCTGTTTTTAATTCCCATATGATGAAATTGTCTTTTTAGTAAAAATGAAGTGGTAAAACTAACATTAAAAATAATATCTACAAAAAATTAAACCGTTTTAACAACATCATTTACTAATTCCAGTACTGCTGCAAATTGTTCTTCTTTATTTAAGTAAGAATTATCTATTTCAATAGCGTCATCAGCAATTACAAGAGGAGAATCTTCCCGGTGTGTGTCTATGTGATCTCTTTCTACAACATTTTTTAAAACTTCTTCATACGAAACCGTATCGCCCTTTTGCTGCAATTCATCAAAACGTCTTTGAGCACGTGTTTCGGCACTGGCTGTCATGAAAATTTTAAGTTCGGCATTCGGAAAAACAACTGTACCAATATCTCTTCCATCCATAACAATTGCTTTGTTTTTTCCCATTTCTTGTTGTTGTTCTACTAATTTTGAACGCACTTCAGAAACTTCTGCCACTCTGCTAACAAAATTAGAAACTTCAATTGTTCGAATTGGCGTTTCAACATTTTCTCCATTCAGATACATTTCACCAAAACCTAAACTTGCATTATATCTAAACTCTAATTGAATTTTTGGTAAAGCATCTATTAAGGCCTTTTTATCAAAAAAATCAGCTCCAATAAGCTGGTTCTGCATCGCAAAATAGGCTACAGCACGATACATCGCTCCGGTATCTACATAAACATATTCCAGCTCTTTTGCTAATTGTTTTGCTAAAGTGCTCTTTCCTGTTGATGAGAATCCATCAATTGCAATGGTAATTTTTTTCAATTTGTATTTTTTTAAGATTAATTTCTTTACTACTACACCTTTATTTTAATAATAGATATTCATCACAATACTTGATTCAGAGCGATCTATTATTTTTGCCATTCTTTCAAAATATATTTTATTGACCATCGGGCAGCCATAACTATTGCAAATATAGTTATCCTGTTCTTTATACGGAACATCAAAATAATAATGAAATACAATATCCCGATTAAAAGCATTACTATTAGTAGCGTCCAGTCCGTACAGTTTATAAGCCTTTCCAAACTTTCCGTTATAAGAATTACCAATGGAATACTTTCCTAATGAAGTGCTTAACGAATTTTGAATATTACTGAATTTTAATTTTCCTTTGACTTTGGTTTCCGATCCGGAGCCGTGTGCAACTAATCCTTTACCAATAATTTTGTTGCGTTTTAAATCATAAACAAAAAAACGATTTTTGCCTGAAGGGATTTTCATATCAATAAAAAAAGCGATTCTTTTATTGTACTTTGAATTGCTGTTAATTATTCTTTTTACAGCATTGACCTGGGCAATATCAACACTCTCTGTATCTGAAGAAGCAAAACTCTTGGTATTAAGAATAATTTTGTATCCAATAAAAACGAGCAAAAAACAAAGAAAAACAAAAAAGATCTTCCTCATATTATGCTTGTGATTAAATGTTATAGATAAAAAAAGAGTAAAACAAACCATGCAGAATACATTCTACGACTTAGAACTATCTCAATGGGTAATTTAAAATATTAGGAAATACTGCTTTGAAATGTTTTCTAGTAGTAAATATCCAGGATAATATTTGATTTTGAAGTGTCAATATACTTTTCTATCCTTTTAAAGAATTGTTCATTAACCATTGGGCATCCGTGACTATTGCTAATATAGTAATCCTGTTCATCATAAGGAACAGCAGAGTAATAATGCAAAACAATCGCTCTGGATAAGGCATTATTATTAGTTTGGTCTAAACCACTTAGTTTGTATGATTTTCCAAATCCGCCTTTATAGCATTTTCCAATTGCATATCTTCCTAATGCCGTGCAATTAGAATTAGGTTCATTGCTGAATTTCAAACTCCCTTTTATTCCTGTTTCTGAACCGGATCCGTGGGCTACCAGCCCCTGATCTAAAATTTTATTGTTTACAAGATCGTAAACAAAGAAACGATTTTTACCCGAAGGTATTCTCATATCGACAAAAAAGGCGATTTTAGTATTGTATTTAGGGTCAATACTAATCATGTTTCTTATTTCGCTTACTCTAGTATTAATCCTTTCTATTTCTAGGCTGGTAATAGTAGACTCTTCTTTATAGTAGTGTTTTGCTCCCGTAAAAACACCCATAGTCATCAACAAAAAGAGGGTAAATATCTTCATACAACTATTGAAAATTTAAAATTAAACCAAAAAGACTTGTATTTGCTGCCAATGTATATCTAGAATATGAATAATTAAATTTTAATCTGTTCATCTTTAAACCAAATCCTAATGAAACTCCTGAAAAATTACGTTGCTCCTCTACTCTTAATTCTTCACCTCTTCTGAAATTATACCCTAAACGTAAATTAAATGCCTTTTGAGGAAAAAGTTCCACACCAAAAACAACATGTCTTAAAGCGTTATTTACAAATGAAACTTTCTCACTACTGGTCGATCCGTCAATATTAGTTCCACCACGAACAGGATTAGAAAAAGAGAGGTTCCATTGTTGCAAATTTTCTAATGAAAGATGCCAACGTAAAGGCACATGCTCTAATTCTTGCGATACACCAGCTGTAATTTCAAAGGGCAAATTCTCCTGTATTCCTGAATAAGTAGTAAACTGAGTTCCTATATTACGAAATACTAGCGCCAAATTTACATTATTTTTTTCAATTTGATACATAATTCCCACATCAATTGCACCACCAATAGAATTATAACTTTCTAAAGTCGAAGTTATTAGCTTCGCATTTGCTCCAATATGCAAGTCTGTAAAAGGAATATTATAAGCGTATCCCAGTGATAACGCACCTTCGCTTCCTGTAAAATCTGAAGTTGCCTGGCCGTTTTCGTCATATCCTTCAAACGAACCATAATTAACATAACTTACTCCGGCAAAAAATGTTTGAACATGTCTGTCGTAAGTATAAGCATAAGAAGCAGTTCCATAAGAAGCCTCTCCGTAATAACTGCCATAATTCATCGCGAGGTGATTGTCCATATCTTCATTTAAAGCTGCCGGATTAGACATTGCCTGATTAACATCTTCATCATAAATCGTTATTATATTCCCTCCTAACGCTGCCTGCCTTGGCGAAGTCGTTAAATTAAGAAATTGATAGGTGTAACGTCCTCCAATCTGTCCGAAAGAAACCGAGCAAACCAGTATGAAAAAAAGTAAAACAAATCGTTTTAACATGCTTTTGGGGCGATTCCTATATGGGAATAACGCAACTGCGAAGATAAAATTATATAACTTATAAAATAAAATTAAAATTAAATTCCGGCAAAAAAAAATCCAAATTCCAATCGTAGCTAAAATTGGAATTCGGATTTTAAATTTTGAAACTTTTAATTAAAGCTTATTTCAATGTTTTTGCATTTTTAACGCTTTGGTCTGTCAAAGCTAAAGTCAGGACTTCGCTCATTTCTTTTACATAGTGAAAAGTTAAACCTTCCAGATATTCTGCTTTGATCTCGTCAATATCACTTTTATTTTCGTGACATAAAATGATTTCTTTAATATTGGCACGTTTTGCAGCTAAAATCTTTTCTTTGATTCCTCCAACCGGCAAAACTTTTCCGCGAAGTGTGATTTCTCCGGTCATTGCCAAGCTTTTCTTTACCTTCTTTTGAGTCAGCAATGAAACCAAGGAGGTTAGCATTGCGATACCTGCGCTTGGTCCGTCCTTTGGTGTTGCTCCTTCCGGAACGTGCAAATGAATGTTGTATTTTTGAAACAATGCCACATCTAACCCTAATTTCTTAGCATTGGCTTTAATGTACTCTAATGCAATTGTTGCAGATTCTTTCATGACATTCCCCAGATTTCCGGTAATAGTCAGAGAACCTTTTCCTTCAGAAATCAAGGATTCTATAAACAAAATATCGCCACCAACACTGGTCCAGGCTAAACCTGTAACTACTCCGGCAACATCATTGTTTTCGTATTTATCACGTTCCAGTCTTGGTACGCCCAAAACTTTAAGAATATCTTCGTCTGTTACTTTTTTATTGTACTCCTCTTCCATCGCCACAGATTTGGCAGCGTTACGAATAACCTGAGCGATTTTAGTTTCTAAATTACGAACTCCGGATTCACGTGTATAACCTTCTACAATTTTCTCCAATTGCTTTTTACCAATTGTCAAATCTTTCGTGGTTAATCCGTGAGCTTCCAGTTGTTTTGGAAAAAGGTGTCTTTTAGCAATTTCGACTTTTTCTTCAATTGTATAACCTGACATCTTAATTACTTCCATTCTGTCACGCAATGCCGGCTGAATGGTCGCCATATTGTTTGAAGTTGCAATAAACATCACTTTTGACAAATCATAACCCATTTCGAGGAAATTATCATAAAAAGCATTGTTTTGTTCCGGATCTAAAACTTCTAGTAAAGCAGAAGACGGATCACCGCTGTTGCCACTTGAAAGCTTGTCAATTTCATCTAAGATAAATACAGGATTTGAAGTTCCGGCTTTTTTTAAACTTTGAATAATTCTTCCCGGCATGGCTCCAATATAGGTTTTTCTGTGTCCGCGAATCTCAGCTTCATCACGTAAACCACCCAATGAAATACGAACATATTCGCGTCCTAAAGCTTCTGCCACAGAACGGCCAATAGATGTTTTACCCACTCCCGGAGGTCCTGTCAGGCAAATAATTGGCGATTTCATATCGTTACGCAGTTTTAAAACAGCCAGATGTTCAATCATTCTTTTCTTTACTTCGTCAAGTCCAAAATGATCTTTATCTAATATTTTCTGCGCATGTTTTAAATCGAACTTGTCTTTAGAGTACTCGCCCCACGGCAATTCCAGAAACAACTCTAAGTAGTTACGCTGAATGCCAAAATCAGGTGATTGCGGATTCATTCTACGCATTTTAGACAATTCTTTTTCGAAATGTTTTTGCGTTTTTTCGTCCCATTTTTTGGTTTTCGCCTTCAGCCCCATTTCGTCCATTTCTTCCTCCTGCGAAACGCCACCCAATTCTTCCTGAATGGTTTTCATTTGCTGATGAAGGAAATATTCACGTTGTTGCTGGTCTAAATCAAAACGAACTTTAGACTGAATATCATTCTTCAATTCTAATTTTTGCAACTCCACGTTCATATAACGTAAAGTTTCAAGCGCTCTGTCTTTCAGGCCATTTATGGATAATAAACCTTGTTTTTCTTTTACGGATAAATTCATATTAGAAGAAACAAAATTGATCAAAAACGACTGGCTTTCAATGTTTTTAATCGCAAAAGTAGCTTCAGAAGGGATGTTTGGGCTTTCTTTGATAATTTGAATCGCCAGTTCTTTTACTGAATCTAAAATAGCCGTAAATTCAGTATCGTTCTCTTCCGGACGTTCTTCTGAAACTTCTTTGATGGTAGCTGTGATATAAGGATCTTCTGAAACCACTTCATCAATTTCAAAACGTTTTTTACCTTGTAAAATAACCGTAACATTTCCGTCAGGCATTTTTAAAACACGCAAAATTCTCGCTACAGTTCCTATTTTATGAATATCCTCTTTTGATGGGTCTTCGTCTTCTTCATTAATTTGAGAAACTACTCCTATAATTTTTCCGCCTGCATTGGCATCATTAATTAATTTGATAGACTTATCTCTTCCGGCTGAAATAGGAATAACAACTCCCGGAAATAAAACTGTATTACGCAAAGGCAAGATAGGCAACGAAAGCGGAAGCTCTTCGTTGTTCATTTCTTCTTCATCCTCTGGAGTTAATAATGGAATTAATTCTGCTTCTGAATCGAATTCCTGAAGTGACAGATTGTCAATTGTAAGTATTTTATGGTTTGACATAATAATATATAAGTCGTTTTGTCATTAAAATTCATAATCAATCTAAAAAACAAGTCTGGTAATGTCCCTTTGGTTTAAAATAAAAGGCCACAACTTATTTATAAGACAGGCCGTAAAAATAGACAATCATTATGCCAAAAACAAAAAGACTCTTTTGAAATTAAGCCATCCCAATCAATAAATATCCAAAATGAACTATTTTTCAAAAAAAATACAATTATTTTTAGCAAAAGTGTAACAAACTAAAAAAAGCAAAGTCATTATAAAAAACTAGCAACAATTACTTGAGTATAACTAACCAAAATATCGAAGAATTAATCGCGCTTTGTAAAGAAAACAACCAAAAGGCACAATTCGAAGTTTACAATCGTTACTGTAAAGCAATGTACAATGTGGCTTATCGCATTGTAAAAGATGAACATTTTGCACAAGACGTCATGCAGGAAGGTTTTCTAAAAGCTTTTACAAAAATAAATGACTATAAACAGGAAGTTGCATTTGGAGCATGGTTAAAAAAAATAATTATCAATTATAGTATTGATTTTTATAAGAAGAATAACGCTTTTCAGGTAGAAGATCTGAGCAAGACACTTTATAAAATAGAAGAAAATGAAGGTTTTTTTACTGAAAATCTGGATTTAAATTCGCTAAAAGTAAAACAGGTTTTAGATACCATCCTAAGCCTGAAAGATAATTATCGTATGGTTTTGACTCTTTTTTATATTGAAGGTTATGATCAGGAAGAAATTAGCGAAATTCTAAACATTAGTTATGCTAATTGCCGGACCACGCTAAGCAGAGCAAAGGACAGTTTAAGAAAAAAACTAGAGGAAATATGAAACAGTCATCAACTGGAATTTTGTGCGCACAAAAAACAAGCGAAAAGACATGCTTTCTATCGCCACTTAAAAAATAAATGTTAGATATATGAAAAAGGAAAATGACGATTTAGATCAATTATTTGAAAAATTTGAAAATCAATGGGATGTGCAGGAAATGAGTTCCGATCATCAGGTTGATTTCTTAACTAAGCTAAACAGAAAACAGCCAAAGAAAAAAAATTATGCGGTATGGGCAATTGCTGCTTCAATTGTCGTATTGCTGGGTGTGTCTTTATTTTACAACAATGCACAGAAACCTAAAGAATTCAAATTTGCATCAAAAGAAACCCAAAGAACCGATTCGATTTTTAGCATTTTAATTGATAATGAACTAGTTAAATTAAAAGAAAAAAGTTCGCCCGAAAATGAACAAATTATAAATGATGCTTTAAAACAAATGAAGGTTTTTGATGCAGATTATACAAAAATCCTAAAAGAAGTTCAAAAGAATGGCGAAAACAAACAAATTATTTATGCCATGATTAGCAATCTGCAAACCCGAATCTCATTTTTACAAACGGTTTTGCAACGTATTGAAGAAAACGAAAAATTTAAAAATACCACCAATGAAAAAACATTATAACATACTCATTTTATTCATTTTGATTCCATTTTTAGGATTCTCAAATGATGATACTTTTGTTGCCAAAGAAAAAAACATAAAAAAGACTTTTATCGTTAATTCAACTGCGGGAATCGATATCGATAATAAATATGGAAACATCACAGTAAGTACCTGGGATGAAAACAAAATTGACTTAGACATCACCATTAAAGTTTCGGGTGCAAATGAAAATTGGGTAAACGAAAGGTTAAGCAGTATTGACGTAGATATTACTGCTCTTAAATCTTTAGTTTCGGCCATTACCAACATAGGCAACTCTTCTCTGAAAAGCAAAGGAAGCAGCAATAGTTTTGAAATCAATTATGTTATTAAAATCCCTAAAAACGGAACTGTAAAACTTAATAACAAATATGGGAATATTACAACGGTCAATTTAGAATCGACCACTGACATTTCCTGTAAATATGGAAAAATTATATTAGGGAAACTTAACGGTGACAGTAATAGAATCGAAATTGGATATAGCCAGAACTCAAGCATTGACTATATCAAAAACGGAAGCATTGAAGCGCGCTATTCCGGAATAAAAATAAATGAAGCAGGAAATTTAAATCTTGATGCAAATTATACGGATGTGTCTTTACAGGAAGGTCAAAATATTAAATGCAAAGGTAATTACGGCAGCTTTAAATTTCAAAAAATAAATTCGCTTGTGGGTACCAGTAATTACTTAACAATAGCTATTGCTGAAATTTCGAACAACTTAACTATTGATGGTACCTATTCTAAATTAAACGTAGAATCAATGACTGAAAAATCAAAGAATGTCAATATTAATACAGGGTATACCAATATCTCTTTAGGTTATAATGCCAACTTTGCTTTTGATTTTGATATTAATACGAAATACGGAAACATAAAAAATGATAGTTCTTTAGATGTTTTAGTCAGTGAAATCAAAAGTAGTTCGAAAAAGATAAGTGGCTATAACAAGAAAAAAGGGCAGAATAAAGTAATCATTACCTCTAACTACGGGAATGTAACATTAATCAAAAAATAAAAGTTAAATCAATCAAATAATAATCAGATCAATCAAAACAATGAAAAAAACAATTCAATTATTCGTTTTAGGCGCATTATTAATAAGCTTTATTGGAAGTGCACAATGGTCCTCAAATAATACAATCAAAGGAAATGGCAATGTAGTTTCTGAAACAAGAACTACGCCTGATTATGATTTAATAAAAGTATCCGGTTCTTTTGATGTGGATTTAGTAGCGGGTAAAGAAGGTAAAATCATTATTAAAGGAGACGAAAATCTAATATCTTCCGTAAAGGTTGAAGTAGAAGATAATACATTGAAAATTTACATTGAAAAAGGAGCCGGTATCCGGCCTCGTATTGGAAAAAAGATTCTGATCACTATTCCTTTTGAGAAAATTTCAGAACTGAATTTGTCAGGGTCAGGAAACATTCAATCGAAAGATGTTATTAAAAATGATAAATTTCTAGTTAAACTGTCAGGATCAGGAAAATTTAATTTAGCTGTAGATACAAATGCTTTAGACCTTAATTTAAGTGGTTCAGGAAATGTACACTTAAAAGGAACTACTACTAATTTTACCACAAAACTTTCAGGTTCAGGAGCAATTGATGCTGTAAATTTAAAATCAAAAAATGTTGATGTGAATGTGTCAGGATCAGGAAATAGCCGTGTTACTTGCAACGAAAGCTTAACGGCCAGGGTTTCAGGTTCAGGAAACATAAAATACAGCGGAAATCCTGAAAAAAGAGATGTAAAAGTTTCCGGATCAGGAAATATCTCGAAAGCTTAATTCGAAAGAACTAAAATCATCATCAATCAAAATCAATAAGCTTATCACATTGTGATAACTTAAAATCCAAAAAAGGCGCTTTATTAATTTAAAGTGCCTTTTTTTGGTATCCTTCTTAATAGAAAAATAGCGGTTATAAAGAAAATACCTAAAACTACAATGGCTGAACGCGGGCTTCCTGTAATTTGATCGATAATCCCGTAAACACACATGCCTATTACAATTCCTATTTTTTCTGCTACATCATAAAAGCTAAAGAATGATGCAGTATCTTCTGTTTCGGGTAATAATTTTGAATAAGTAGAACGGGACAAAGCCTGAATTCCTCCCATTACTAATCCGGCTATAGTAGCCATTACATAAAAATGTATCGGTAATGAAATGAAATAAACAATTATACAAAATACGACCCAAACAGCATTTATAACGATCAATGTTGGGATATTACCAAATTTTGCAGATGCTCTAGAAGTCAAAACAGCGCCAAGTATAGCGACTAACTGTATCAATAAAATACAAATAATCAACCCGATAGTACTTTCTTCTTTTGATGACCACTGAATTTCCTGTGCTCCAAAATAAGTGGCTACCAGCATTACAGTTTGTACCGCCATACTGGAAACAAAAAAACCTCCCAAATAACGCTTTAACGGAATATTTTCTTGCAATAATGCCCAAACTTTCTTTAGTTCTTTAAAGCCATTAAATATGACATCTTTAGATATTTTTTTACTAGATTTTTTGCGTCCTTTTGGCAAGTAATAGTACGTATACTGGCTAAATATGATCCACCAAATTCCTACCATAACAAAAGAATATCTCATGGCAATTTTTGCAGCTCCTTCTCTTTCATTTCCAACAATACCAAAAACCTCTGGCTTCATAATCATCGCCAAATTGATAATCAACAAAATAACACTTCCTATATATCCTAATGAATATCCTTTGGCGCTAATTTTATCCTGTTGCTCTTCAAAGGCAATATCCGGCAAATAAGAATTATAAAATACTAAGCTTCCCCAGTATCCAATAAGTCCAAAAAAATAAAAGAGTAATCCGATATAAATATTTTCAAGATCGAACCAGTATAAACCAATACAGGATAAAGCTCCTACGTAACAGAAAAATTTCATGAATGATTTTTTGTTTCCCACATAATCCGCAATTCCGGATAAGAATGGAGAGGTAAACGAAACAACCAAAAATGCTACGGCAGTGGTAAAACTAATTAAAGCTGAGTTTTTTAAGTGCAATCCAAAAAAATCAATATAATGGTCACGTTCTGCAAATAAGGATTCATAAAAAATAGGGAATACCGCTGATGCAATAGTAAGGGGATAAACTGAATTGGCCCAATCATAAAAAGCCCACGCATTTAATAATTTTTTATCTCCTTTTTGTAAATCTTTCATAGATATGGTTTTGTTAACAGGCTACGAATTTATCTAATTTTTATCATAATCAAATAGAATTTTAATAAATAGTATATTAATAAATTATCAACATTCTCCACCATTATTTTGCACAAAAAAAGCCATCCTGAAATGGATAGCTTTTGAAATTATATTTTAATTATTTTATTCTCTTTATTTAATAATCCCAACTTTAAGTGCCGTGGCTTTAGCCTCTGGAATTAAAGCTTTTAAATTTGCAATTCTTGTCGCATCAGAAGGGTGCGTACTCATAAACTCCGGTGTTCCTGCAGCGCCTGATTTTGCAGACATTCTACTCCAGAATGCAATAGCATCATCTGGATTATAACCCGCAATTGCCATAAGGGTCAATCCTATTTTATCAGCTTCACTTTCGTTGCTTCTGCTAAAAGGAAGCATTACTCCTACTTCAGAACCTACTCCGTAGGCTTGTGCAAATATTTGTCTGGTTGATTCAGATTTAGTACTTGTAGCTGCATCCAAAGCTGCTCCGCCAATTTGCTGTAATTGTGCAGCACTCATTCTTTGAGCACCATGATTGGCTAATGCATGTGATACTTCATGTCCCATAACGGTAGCTAAACCTGATTCATTTTGTGTTACCGGCAAAATTCCGGAATACACTACTATTTTTCCTCCTGGCATACACCACGCATTAACTTCTTTGTTATCGACAAGTTTATATTCCCAACGATAATCGTTTAGATATTGAGATTGCCCTAAAAAAGTTAAATATTTTTCTGCAGCTTTTCTAATTTTAATCCCAACATTCTCTACCAATTTAGCGTCTGTTGTTCCGGTTATCACCTTATTTTCAGATATAAACTGACTATATTGCTGAAACGAAGAAGGAAATAATTCGCTATTTGAAACAAAGTTTAAATTTTTCTTTCCGGTAACGGGATTTGTTGCACAACTATAAACTAACACAGCTGTAAAAAGTCCAATTATTAAATGTTTTTTCATGATTTTGATATTAACAACACACAAAAATACAAATATTATTATTTTTAATTTTTATATAATTTTCTTAAAATTTATCAGAATTTATTTATTCGCCAATAATATGAAGTTCATTAAACTCTTTATCAACGATTAAGAATTTATTTTCTTCAAAGGCAATTTGATCAAATAATACTTTTTCATTATCTATTTCGATTTCAGAAACTTTAAAAGGCAATCCGATCAAGTTGATTTTATATTTAGTATAAGGCGTATCAAATTTTCCATCTTTATGTAATTGTACAATAAGTTCTTTTTCTTTTCCTATTGTTCTGAAAGATAAAAAGCTATAACGTCCTTTTTTATAATCATAACCGTCTTGCGCATCTTCATATACTACCGATTTTTCTTTACCATGTTTGAAATACAAATCAAGAGTTAATTCATCAAACTCTAATTCACCAACATATTGCTGAACAGGATATTTTGGAATAATGGCACCAGCTTTTACGAAAACCGGAATTTCGTCAAATTTGGTATCTACCCAAACCTCTCTTCCTCCTGTAGAAAACTCATTTGTCCAATAGTTATACCACTCACCTCTTGGAATATACATACGTCTGCCTATAGCATTAGGTTCAAGTATTGGGCACACTAAAATTTGATTTCCAAAAATGAATTCATCATTACGATAATGTGTTTGTGTATCGTCCTGATCATAATATACCAAAGGTTTTAACATTGGTATTCCTTCTTCAATATACTGCCAGAACATGGTGTATAAGTAAGGGAGTAACTGATAACGTAAACTCACAAATTTGCGGGTAATATTAATCACTTCTTCATCGAACGCCCATGGTTCCTGATTACCATGATCTCCTGAAGAGTGTGTTCTGCAAAAAGGATGAAAAACACCTAACTGAATCCAGCGTGCATACAATTCTCCAGTGGGCTGTTCTGCAAAACCTCCAATATCAGAACCGGTAAAGCCCATTCCTGAAATCGACATTCGCTGTACCTGAATATTGGCAATCCATAAATGCTCCCAGGTTGCTACATTGTCTCCAGTCCAGGAAGAGGTATAACGTTGCGCTCCTGAATAGGCAGATCTTGTAATTACAAAAGGTCGTTTAGGATAAGCAAAACGTTTTACGCCATGATAAGTCGCTCTCGCCATTTGCGTTCCGTAAATATTATGAGCCTTCCTGTGACTACAAGGATTTCCGTCATAAACATGACGAACATCCATTGGGAAAGTTTTATTTGGGACTTCCATAACGGCTGGTTCATTCATATCATTCCAAACACCTTTTACGCCAATATCTGAAATTAATTCTTTAAATAATCCTGCCCACCATTCTCTAACTACGGGATTTGTATAATCCGGAAAATTACATTCGCCTGGCCAGACTTTTCCTTTCATATAAGGTCCATCTGCTCTTTTGCAAAAATAATCTTTCTCTAAAGCTTCCTGATAAACCCAATAATCTTTATCAATTTTGATTCCCGGATCAATAATCACAACGGTTTTAAAACCATCTTCAGCTAATTCGGCAACCATTCTTTTGGGGTCAGGAAAATAGTTTTTATTCCATGTAAAACATCGAAAACCTTCCATATAATCAATATCCAGATAAATGGCATCACACGGAATTTTGAGTTCTCTAAATTTCGACGTAATTTCCTTTACTTTGCTTTCCGGATAATAACTCCATTTGCATTGATGATACCCTAAAACCCAAAGTGGCGGCAGTTCCGGTTTACCGGTCAAATCTGTATAAGTCGTTACAACATCCTGCATTTGTGGCCCGTAAATGAAATAATAATTCATTTCTCCTCCTTCTGCCCAAAAACTGGTCACATTTCTTCTTTCCTGACAGAAATCAAAGAAAGTCCTAAAAGTATTATCAAAGAAAATCCCGTAGGACTGTTTGTTTTGCAAGCCTATATAAAAAGGAACTACTTTATATAATGGATCTTGTTCTTTTTGATAAGCATATTGATCTGTAGCAAAATTTTCAACTCTTTTGCCTTTTAAATTCATTTGAGTGGCTTTGTCACCTAAACCGTAAAAACATTCTCCATCTTTCGAAGATTTACTCATTTTTACGATATTACCACCATACTCATAACTTTCTTCCCAGTGAAAACCAAGTTCATCTTCCAAAATTAAAAGATCATTTAAATCATAAATAGACAAACGAAGATCTGCCTTCTGAATTTTGCATTTTACTTTACTGGTTCTGATCTGAAAATAAGTTTCTTCCTCGGTCAGTTCAAGAAAATTATAACCGTGAAGCTGCGTTTTATCTATTGCATACGAAAAATCATTACTAAAATAACCTTTTGTAGTAAAACGAAATCGTATTAAGCTGTCTCTAAGAATGGTTACTTTTAATATTACTTTATTGTCTGTATTAAATAATATTGTGTCACCTTCATGCTCATGCGAAACAATTTTTGATGGATATAAATCTCCTTTGTATTCTAATGATGTATTTGTAATCATATTGCTAATGATTTAATTTTTATAACGCTAATCTCAATTTCAAACATACAAAAAAACTGTATAAACCTCTATGAATAAAAGGATTATTCACGAAAACGTTTTTTCTGAATGAGTGCTGGATTTCATCTCAAAAAATCAGGAATTCGATAATTTAAGGACGTTAAACTAATAAAATGATATTGTAGAAAATAATTCCTGTATCTTTTACAGGAATGAATAAACAATGACACCCAATGGAGGCAAAATTAATTCGGCTGAAAAATCTCTGCCATCATAAGGTATTGATTCTATTTGTAAGGATTTTGGGGTCTCTATGCCACTACCGCCATAAATGACTGCATCACTATTAAAAATTTCTTCCAGTTTACCTTTTTTCGGAATTCCTATTCTGTAATTCTCTCTTACCACTTGTGTAAAATTACAAACGACAATTACATCTTCTTTTGAATTAGTACCTTTTCGGATATAAGACAAAACAGCATTTTGATGATCGGAATAATTTATCCATTCAAAACCTTCTCCGCTAAATTGTTTTTCATACAAAGCCGGGCGGGATTTATAAAGTTGATTTAAATCTGTAATCAACTTTTTAACTCCGGAATGATAATCGTACTGAAGCAAATGCCAATCTAGACTATTTTCAAAATTCCATTCGTTACTTTGTCCAAATTCAGAACCCATAAACAATAATTTCGTTCCGGGATGTGTAAACATATAGCCGTACAACAACCTTAAGTTGGCAAATTTCTGCCACTCATCTCCAGGCATTTTATTGGCAATAGATTTTTTACCGTACACTACTTCATCATGTGAAAAGGGCAACATAAAATTTTCTGTAAAAGCATACGTCATCGAAAAAGTCAAATCGTTTTGATGGTATTTTCTATAGACAGTTTCTTTTTGAAAGTACTTTAAAGTATCATGCATCCAGCCCATCATCCATTTCATTCCGAAACCTAAACCACCGGTAAATGTTGGTCTGGAAACCATAGGAAAAGAAGTACTTTCTTCAGCAATAGTCTGAACTCCATCAAAATTAGCATAGATTACTTCATTAAATTCTTTAAGAAAACTAATGGTGTCCAGATTTTCCCTTCCTCCGTAAATATTCGGTTCCCACTCCCCTTCTTTTCGGGAATAATCCAGATAAAGCATCGAAGCGACTGCATCAACTCTTAATCCATCTACGTGATACTGCTGCAGCCAAAAAACGGCATTACTAATAAGGAAAGCGCGTACTTCATTTCGTCCATAATTAAAAACTAAACTTTTCCAGTCCGGATGATACCCTTTTCGGCGATCCGGATGCTCGTATAAATGTGAACCATCAAAAAATCCTAAACCATGCGCGTCATCAGGAAAATGTGAAGGAACCCAGTCTAAAATGACCCCAATTCCAGCCTGATGCAATTTATCAACCAAAACCATAAAATCCTGTGGTTTTCCAAAACGGGACGTTGGTGCAAAATATCCGGTTAATTGATATCCCCATGAAGGATCATAAGGATACTCCATAACCGGCATAAATTCTACGTGTGTAAAACCTGTTTCCTTTACATATTTTACTAAATCTTCTGCAAGTTCCAAATAAGTCAAAAATCTGTTATGATCTCCACGTTTCCAGGAACCTAAATGTACTTCATAAACAGAATAAGGCTTATCAAGTGCATTTTTTTCTTTTCGGGACTTCATCCAGTTTTCATCTTTCCAGCTATAATTTAAATCCCATACAACAGAAGCTGTATGCGGCGGCTTTTCGCAATATAAAGAGAAAGGATCTGCCTTTTCTGTTACAATTCCGTCAATTGATGATTGTATTTTGTATTTATACAATGTACCTTTTTCAATATGGGGGATAAAACCCTCCCAGATTCCGGAAGAATCCCAACGCACTTGCAGTAAATGCTCGCCTTGTGTCCAATAATTAAAATCGCCAACAACAGAAACCGATTGTGCAGTTGGAGCCCAAACCGCAAAATAAACACCTTTTACTCCATCAACTTCAACTAAATGCGCTCCTAATTTTTCATATAATTTGAAATGCTTTCCGGCTTTAAACAAATCTATATCAAAATCAGTAAATAGAGAATGCGTGATTACTTTATTCATATTTGGTTTTTAAGGCAATACATTAATTTAATTCTTTTATTCGATTCTAAAATTGTCTGAGAGTACAACTCCCTTTTTAATCACGACAATTCCGTCTTTTATACTGTACAATTCATTAGTAAAATTATCTAAATGCTTGCCACCGTTAATGTGAACATTGTTTCCTATACGAACATTTTTATCTACTAAAACATTTTTTATAAAACAATTTTCGCCTATTCCAACATGAATCTTACTAATCGTACTTTCATGATTCATTTCGTCAAGATCCTGATAGAAATCATTCCCCATTACGTAACAGTTTTCAAGTACGGTTCCCACTCCAATTCTGGAACGGATACCAATTACCGAACTTTTAATTTCTTTGGCATTAATAATACATCCTTCAGAAATTAACGATTGATTGATAATAGAATTTCTAAATTTTGATGGTGGCAGTAATCTTGGTCTTGTAAAGATTTTATTCTCATTATCAAATAAATTGAACTCCGGAATATCAGCAGTTAAACCAATGTTAGCCTCAAAAAAGGATTCAATATTTCCAATATCTGTCCAATATCCTTCGTATTGATAACTTAAAATTTTATGCTTTCCAACAGCATGGGGAATAATCTCTTTTCCAAAATCTTTTGTGTCGGGATTTGCCATTAACTCTTCCAACAATGGCTTATTAAAAATGTAGATTCCCATTGAAGCAAGGTATTTTTTACCTTTTTCCTGCATATGCTTGCTCACTTCGGATTCCCATTCAGGTAATAATGAAGCATCTGGTTTTTCGATAAAAGCATGAATATTATTTTCATGATCCGTTTTAAGAATTCCAAATTCTGGTGCATCCTTAGCGTTTACAGGCAAAGTAGCTATAGAAATTTCAGCATTGGCCGCAATATGAGCTTCCAGCATTTCATTAAAATCCATTTGATACAATTGATCACCCGAAAGAATTAAGGCATGATCGAAATCGTGTTTTAGAAAATGTGACATACATTGACGAACGGCATCTGCAGTTCCCTGAAACCAGGTTGGATTATCAGGCGTTTGCTCAGCTGCCAAAATATCAACAAAAGACTGACTGAAAATACTAAAATTGAAAGTATTTTTGATATGTGCATTCAAAGAAGCTGAATTAAACTGCGTCAGGACAAATATTTTAAAAATATCGGAATTAATACAATTTGAAATGGGAATATCAACCAGTCGGTATTTGCCGCCAATTGGCACTGCAGGTTTTGATCTTGTTTCTGTTAATGGGAACAAACGTGATCCTTGTCCTCCTCCTAAAATAATAGCAACTACATTTTTCTTTTTAAATTTCATTTTTCTCAATTATTAGGTTGTATATCTCGATGTATTCTTGGCACACACTTTCCCAGGAATGATCTGTTGCCATTCCTTTTTTTACTATTTTATTAAAATTTACTTTATCATTATACAACTTAACAGCACGATTTATAGAATAACAAATATCACCAACGGACGCCTGATCATGACAAATTCCATTTCCATCATCGCCAAAATCAATTACAGTATCACGTAAACCTCCAGTTCTCCTTACAATTGGAACTGTACCATACCTCAAAGCATACATCTGATTTAAACCACAAGGTTCAACTCTTGATGGCATTAATATGTAATCTGAACCAGCATAAATCAAATGTGCTAATTGTTCGTTATAACCAATAAAAACATTATAATTTCCATTATAATCCTTTCGCAATTGAGTTAACTGCTCTTCTATGACAGCATTTCCTGAACCCAGAATCAGGATGTTAATATTTGCGAAATTTTCAGACAATGCAAGTGCGGAAGCGTGGGGCAATAAATCACCGCCTTTTTCTTCAAATAGACGCCCAATAAAACTAAACAAAGGTTTTGTTGCGTCTAACTCAAATTGTTCGCATAATTTCTCTTTATTCTTTTGCTTACCGATTTCAAAACCATCTATAGAATAATTTTCTGAAATCATTTGATCTTTAGCAGGATCCCAAACTTCAAAATCAATTCCGTTTAAAATTCCTTTTGATTTGCTGCGAACTGAATTAAATAAAGATTCCAAGCCATTTGCTGAATGGTTAATTTCATCCAGATAACTCGGAGAAACCGTTGTTACCGCATGAGCGCATTTAATTCCTACAGCCAAAGAATTAATAGAATGATCCCACTCCAAAAATCCAACATGCATCAAATCAAATTCCGGCAGATAATGCAATTTATCAAAACCAAACCAACCCTGATATAAGCCATTATGAATGGTAATAACAGTTCTTATAGTCCGCAAACTTTCGTACTTATAAGCATACTTTACCAAAAACGGAATTACTCCCGTATGATGATCATGGCAATTGATAACATCCGGAATTGTATTTCGGGCCAATATCCAATCTAATGTTGCAATCTGAAAAGACAAAAAACGCTCTATATCATCTTCATATCCATAGACATTTGGGCGATTAAACAATTCATCAATTTCTACGAGATACAATTCATACCCAAGCTTATCTGTGCTTTCTTTTAAAATACTAAAAGGGAAATCAAAATTCCCTAATTTAACAGTTCCCCAGTGAACACATTCAAAATCATTCTCTTTTCGGAATTGGGTATCATAACAAGGCACAACAACTCTTGCTTTATGACCTGCATTTGCTTGATATTTAGGTAATGCCCCAACAACATCGGCAAGACCGCCTACTTTTGCCATAGGATAACATTCTGCGCTGATATGAAATATTTCCATTGAAGAATTTATAAACGTATTATTAAAACTAAACTTTGAATCATTTTTTACAGTAAACATCTCTTAATATGCTACTTTTATGTTTCCTAAATTTAGGAAAAAATAAGTGAAATTAAGGCTTCAAAAAAAAATTAGTGATATGGCAAAAAAGGTTAACAATCCTACACAATCTTTAAAAATTCCACAGTTTATAGTACTATCCTGTAAAATATGCGCTTTAATTTCGACGAAACTAGTTACCTCCTATGCTGCCAGATTATTTACAACACCTATAAAACATAAGGTTCCAAAAAGAGAATTGGAAATGGATCGCAACAGCACACAAAAAACAATTTTTGTTCCTGCTATTCAAAAAAACGTAGTGGTTTATGAATATGGAAAGAGTGATCGTAAAATCTTATTAGTTCACGGATGGTCAGGGCGTGGAACTCAGTTATTTAAAATAGCCGACGAGTTATTAAAAGACGGATATGCCACTATTAGTTTTGATGCCCCTGCACATGGAAAATCGCAAGGAAAAACGACTATAATGTCTGACTTTATTTATTCTATTCTGGAAATCGAAAAACAGTTTGGGCCTTTTGAAATTGCTATCGGACATTCATTAGGAGGAATGTCTGTTCTCAATGCTATAAAAGATGGTTTACAGGTAAAGAAAGCTATTATAATTGGCAGCGGAGATATTGTACAGGATATTCTGGACGAATTTATTGCAAAATTGGGTTTAAATTCAAAAATAAGTACCCGTTTACGTGATCAGTTTGAAAACAAATATCAAATAAAGATGAATGATTATTCAGCCTATGTTGCAGCTCAAAAAGTTAAAATTCCTGTTTTAGTTATTCATGATGAAGATGATCCGGAGGTTGCTGTAAAAGCTGGAATCCATATCAAAGAACATTTAGAAAATGGAAGCTTATTTATAACTCATGGTTTGGGTCACAGAAAAATTCTGGGAAATCAAAATGTTATCAAAAAAATCACTGAATTCATCAAAAGTATCTAATTTTGTGATAGTTATATTTTTACTATTCAATAAAAAAAATAAAAATGGATTTATTTGGAGAAACATCTAATTGGGAAACTAAGTTAAAACCCATTTTGAAAAAGTATAAGGGTAAAAAACATCCTTTAGAGTATCAAAATACCTATCAATTATTAGTGATGGTAGTTTTGTCAGCCCAGGATTCAGATGCTAATATCAATACTATTGCTCCTGCATTGTTTGCTAAATTCCCAACACTTACTAGTTTATCTAAAACTGATTCCGAAACATTCAAAACATATATTAGTAAGGTTAGAAACTATCCAACGAAAGCAGAATGGCTTCTGGAAATTGCTAAAACCATCAAAAACGATGACGCTATTCCTTTAACAATGCAAAGCTTAACAGCATTAAAAGGGGTTGGCAGAAAATCAGCCAATGTTATTTTAAGGGAAACTAACAAACCTGCTGAAGGTATTATCGCAGATTTACATGTTATTCGTGTAGCCCCCAGAATTGGAATTGTAAAAGAAAGCAAAGACGGAAATAAAATAGAAAAAGATCTCATGCAAGTGTTGCCAAAAAATATTTGGTCAGAAATTGGAATGGCAATTTCTTTCTTAGGAAGAGAAACCTGCAGGCCAAAACCAAAATGTGAAGAATGTTTGTTAACTGACATTTGCCATTATTATCTCACGGAAGTAATCTAAAAAGATTATTTCCTTCTGGTATCAATCAAATAAATAATCTTCCATATATTATTATCTTTAAACAAAGTAAAGGTATTTACACCTGAATGACTCAATTTGTTACTCAAATAAAATTCATATGGAGCCCAGACATGAGCCATTGAACCATCAATTTGAATAGTATAACTTAAGATTTTCTCCTGAAATTTTGTACTTGACGGAATTGAGGCGATAGATCTGTAAAATTTCTCTGAACTTTCATCTGATAGTTTATTTCCCTTAGAAATGCTTTCACTAATAGATTGTAAAATAATTCCTGAAGAGCAAACTGATTGCATCTTTAGCGTATCTTTTTCATGAAATCCTTCAAAAAAGATTTCAATACTTTTCTGAACATCTTGTTTCTGAGCATTAACAGAAAGTCCTAAAAGAAATAAAATTATAATGTGAAGTTTCATAATACTGATAAATTAGAAGTACGAATCTAATATAAATTCAAAACTAAAAAAAATTATCATTCATTCCACCAGATAATTTATAATTTCATTTTAGAATAAAAAGGAATTTAAAAACTCTATTATTACTTCTCTGAGAATCCATTTATCGGGGTAAATCCTAAATACTTTTCAAATAACGGATTCTCAGCTTGCCAATTTTGTGCTTAAAAAACACAATTTTATATCAAACAAAACAGTTATAGGAATTGATTGTATTTTAACAGAATCTATCCTTATCATATTATTTTTGGCGTTTCCCTCCGGGCCGGGCTGTACGCTAAATCTTTTGCGAGAGTGGTTTTGTTTAAGACCAAGGGGATTAGGATATCGCAAAAGGATACCGCTGCCATCCCTAACGCAGCCACAAATAAAGAGAAGTATTATTTTTAAAAGAAAATCCAAATTTTAAAAATCCCAAAATATTACGCCTGCAAAAGCTTGCCAGGCGATTTATAGAATTTCGTAAACGTTGGCAGTGGTTTCAAGCATGGGAGCGCACAATCTATGGTCATAATTGTGATAAATAGTTTTTTTTTTTACCGCAAAGTAAAACCGCAAAGTTCGCAAAGCTTTAAAGTTAAACCTTGCGCACCTTGCCGTTAAATCACAAACCCATAGAAAACAAAAAACCCCGTTTCGTTAGAAACAGGGTTTTTAAAAGAAAGGCGACGACATACTCTCCCACATAACTGCAGTACCATCTGCGCAGGCGGGCTTAACTACTCTGTTCGGGATGGGAAGAGGTGAGCCCCGCCGCAATAACCACCTTAAGGTTGTTAGTCTAAAGTCTAAGGTCTTAAAGTTATAAAGACTTTCGACTTTATGACTTTTATCTTTTGACTAAAAGACTGCCCGCGACGGGCAAATATCTTAACATACTGAGATAAAGAAAAGTATTTTTATTTAGTATTTTTAGAAAGTTTCTTCCTCCCGATTGCTCGGGAGGAAAAG